>NZ_JBIWLQ010000013.1:0-240572 GCF_044766265.1 Streptomyces sp. NPDC102283 | reverse complement strand
TCGGACAGGATCAACTCGGCCTTCGGCCGCCCAGTACGCGCCACAGACCAAGCCTATACATCTGAACAGAATTCCTGACTCAGAAGACTAGGGCGCGTGTCGAAAGTCCCGCCTGCGCGGTGACGCCTGGCACTTCCCCAAGCTCTCGGCTTCGCTCGAGCAGGGGAGGCCCCATCCCTCGCCGCGTTGTCGGGATCACCCCGATACATCCAGTATCGGGGTGATCCCGATACATCCAGTATCGGGGCGACCCTCCGCCTTGCGATCGCACGCACCGGACGCCGCCGCGCCCGCCCTCCGGGCGGACGGCGCTACTTTCGCAATACCTAGGGCGTGCCAAGGGCCGGCTCGCCCGCCCCTCCGTGACGTCGCGCCGCTACGGCTTCCTGCCCGCCGCTGCGAACCGGTTCGCTGGCGGCGGGTGGGCCCAGCGTGGAGGGCCGTTCCCCGTCCGGAACGGCCCTCCACTCATGCACGTGAAGCGATCAGTTCCCGGATCGGGAGGCGGCGCGGGCCGACGCGGCCGCGAAGCCGTTCTGCCAGAGCTGGTTCACCCGCGCTCGCTCGTTCGCGTCCGGCTGGGAGTTGGTGCAGGACGGGCCGGGGCCGCCGCCGGACATCAACTGGCTGCACGGTCCCGAGTAGTTGTCCGGCAGACCGAGGACATGTCCGGTCTCGTGCGTGGTGACGCGGGTCGAGTTGTACTGCTGGTTCTGCCGGTAGTCCAGGAAGATGTAGCCACGGCCGTGTCCGTTGGTCGAGGCGTACGATCCGCGCGGATCGTTTCCTTCGCGGTACGTGAAGTCAGCCCTGGAGCCCTCCTGAAGCCGGACGTTGGAGACCGAGCTGTTCCAGATCCGGGTGCTGTTGGCTATCTGGGTGCGGAAGCTCGGGGCGGAAGCCGCGCTGTAGGTGACTGTGACGACCTGGGTTCCCGGATTGGCGGCCCGCTTCTCGGCGACGGACTTCATGACCGCGTCGAGGAAGGCGCGGTTCGCGGCGGCGTTCTCGCCCGATCCGTTGTACGCGGCAACGCTGGCAGGGGTGGAGCCGGCAGGAGCAGGAGCGGCTGAGACTGCGGGAGCTGAACCCAGCGTGGCAAGGAAGCCGAGGCCGGCGATGGCGGAGGCGATGGCGGTCGGGACGTGTCTCATGGGGGATTTCTCCTACTGTCCGATGAAGCCGCACCCCGGGGTTTGTCCGCTGAACGGACGGGGCGCGGGACGGTACGGAGAGAGTGTGGGGGAGCGGACACCTGCTGGGGATGATGCCAACTCGCGATGACACCGCCCTATCCCCCGTCCTCCGGGCGGATCGCGGATACGGTGAAACGCCTCGCGGCCGCAGACCCGCCCCGGTCCCCGACATGGCCGACGAAGACCGCTGTGCACCAGGCGCTGGAGACGTACCGGCCTCTCCCGGGACGGTCCGTTCAGGAGCCCCACGAAGCGGACGTCGCCGCCGTGGTGACCGTTCGCCGACGGCACGGGCCATCGCCGGCCGCTGGGCAGCGGAACGCCCGGTGACGATTCCGGCAGACCGACCCTCCGAAGGCGTCGGTGCCGGATCCGGCCAACCGGTCGCTTTGCGTCATCATCCGTCAACTGCCGGGCGCGACCGTACAGGCTGCGGATACACAAGAGGATCCGAACGGGAACCGAGAGTGATTCAGGGGCGGGGCGGGATGCTGACCACCGACGCGGGAGTGCTGCCCGCCGTCATCGGTCCGACCCCGCTGGGTGAGGACATCGGCGACTCCTGGGCCGGCTCACCTCCAATGTCACCGACTCCTCCCGCTGAAACCGGAGCGAGCCCGATGGCCAACCGCCGCCCACCGCCCCGCCGCCGGACCGCGGCACGTCGTCCCGCACGCCGCAGCGTGCTGCCGCGCCGCCGCCGCTCGCGCCGGCGGCAGCGCCGTGACACCCAGCTGCTCCTGCTCGGTGTCGGTGCCCTCGCCGGCGTCACGCTGGTCTGGGCGGTGATCTCCTGGCTGCTGGTGAACTGGTGGGCGCTGGTCGTGCTCGGCGCACTCGCCGCCGTCGGCGGGACGGTGTGGGTCCATCGCTACCGTCAGCGGCAGGCATGGGACCGGGTGCGGCGGCAAGCACTGCGCTACGGGCTGTCCGAGTTGGACGCCCTGCACCACCGCGACTTCGAGTACGCGATCCGTGACCTGATGCTCCGCGACGGGTGCACCGACGCCCGCCAGATCGGCGGGGCCGGAGACAACGGTGCCGACGTCCTGGCCACCGACCCTCTGGGCCGCACCTGGGTCATCCAGGCCAAGCACCGCAAGGCCGGTGACCGCGGCTCCGCCGTCGGCACCCCCGACCTCCAGCGCGTCAACGGCACCGCCCGCCAGCTCTACGGCGCCGATGTCGTCCTGGTCGTCACCAACGGGCGCTTCTCCACCCGCTGCGCTCCCCTCGCGGCTCAGCTGCGCATGCACCTCGCCGACCGGCGGGTCCTCGCCACGTGGGCGAGCGGCGGGCGCCCGCTGTGGGAGCTCCTGCCGAGGATCCCCGCACCGCGGAGCGGCCGGTGATCCGGCCGGGGCGTACCCGGATACGCCCCGAGTCCGGTCTTCGCCCGGCCGCGTGCGGGCGGCGGCGTACGGCCTAACGCGTCCGGTGACGGTGGGGTGCGGCGCCTCGGGGAACGCCGCCTTCCAGCCCAGGACAGGCTCACCGCCTCCCGCGGGCCGGGCGGCAACCGCTCTTGCAACGATGAAAATCAGGCGTCCGGCGATATGACAGCACGGCGGCGGGCGGGTGTCCAGACCTCGCGCAGAGCCGCTGCCGAAGGGTGAGTTGGCGGCCGCGGATGCGTCCCGGCGGTCTGCCGACACATTTTGGAAACGCATCGACATCGCTCTTGCCGCTCGTGCCGCACCACATATATAACGTTGTAAACCGAGCCGCCGACAGGCCGCGCAGGCTCTCACGACCGCTGTTCCCGCAGCACGGGGCAGGGGTGTGAGGAATGCGGCGGCATCAGCCGCAGAGCAACCGATGCCTCGTCCCGCATGCCCGACCGCACGCCGATCGGCGTGCCGTCAACCCGCCAAGGAGCGTTCCGCGCATGATGATCCAGCGTCGATCCCGTACCCTCGCCGTGGCCTGCGTCCTCGCCGCCACCACGCTGGCCGCCGCCGGCTGCGCCAAGTCGGAGACCTCCAGCAACGCGGGCGGCGACAGCAGTCAGGCTGCGCAGGAGGCCAAGTCCCCTGATTCCTCATCCGGTTCGGGTTGCACACTGGAGACCTACGGCGCGCCGAAGCTGGACCTGAAGGACGCCGTGGTCGGCTTCTCCCAGTCGGAGAAGGAGGCCAACCCGTTCCGGATCGCCGAGACCCAGTCCATCAAGGACGAGGCGAAGAAGATCGGCGTCAAGAAGCTCCTCACCACCAACGCCCAGTCCCAGCTGTCCAAGCAGATCAGCGACATCCAGGACATGCTGTCGCAGGGTGCCCAGTTCCTCATCGTCGCCCCGCTCAACTCCGACGGTCTGGAGCCCGCGTTGAGGGCGGCGGCCGCCAAGAAGGTCCCCGTCCTCACCATCGACCGCAAGGTCAACTCCACCGCCTGCAAGGACTACGTGGCCTTCCTCGGCTCCGACTTCGTCGAGCAGGGAAAGCGCGCCGCCGACGCGATGATCAAGGTCACCGGCGGCCAGGGCAAGGTCGCCATCCTGCTCGGCGCGTCCGGCAACAACGTCACCACCGACCGCACCAAGGGCTTCGTCGACCAGGTGAAGGCCGAGGCCCCGGGCCTGGAGATCGTCGCCCAGCAGACCGGCGAGTTCGCCCGCGACAAGGGCCAGCAGGTCATGGAGCAGCTCATCCAGTCCAAGCCCGACATCACCGCCGTCTACGCCGAGAACGACGAGATGGGCCTCGGCGCGGTCACCGCGCTGAAGGCCGCCGGCAAGAAGCCCGGCAAGGACGTCAAGATCGTCTCCGTCGATGGCACCCGCAACGCCGTCCAGGCCCTCGTCAACGGCGAGTACAACGCCGTCATCGAGTCCAACCCGCGCTTCGGCCCGCTCGCCTTCGCCACCGCGCAGAAGTTCTACGCAGGTGAGGAGATCCCCGAGAACGTGATCATCACCGACCGCGAGTACGACGAGGCCAACGCCAAGGAATCGGTCGGCGGAGCCTACTGACCTCGTCGGACGTCCGGCCGCCACGACGCCCGGGGCACCCCGAGGCGCCCGGGGCTGCCCCGGGCGCCCGGCGGCCCGGTCCCATTCCCGTAACACCGGAAGGCCAGGATTCATGGCACCAACCCCAGCGACACCCCAGCACCCGGAGACCTCCGGGGCCGGTGCCGCCGCCGTGGCGGACCCCGTCCTCGAAGCCCGCTCGGTGAGCAAGCGGTTCCCGGGCGTCGTCGCCCTGGACGACGTCTCCTTCGCCCTGCGCGCGGGCGAGGTCCACGCGCTCGTCGGCGAGAACGGAGCCGGCAAGTCCACCCTCATCAAGGTGCTCACCGGCGTCTACCGGAGCGATGAGGGCGAGGTGCGCGTGAGCGGCGAACCCGTCCGCCTCTCCCGCCCGTTCGAGGCGCAGCAGGCCGGGATCTCCACCATCTACCAGGAGGTGAACCTCGTCCCGCTGATGAGCGTGGCGCGCAACATCTTCCTGGGCCGGGAACCGAAGAACCGCCTCGGGCTCATCGACTTCGCCCGGATGAACCGCGAGACCACCGAACTCCTCGACGGCTTCGGCCTCCGCGTCGACCCCAAGCGGCCCCTGCACACGCTCGGCATCGGCACCCAGCAGATGGTCGCGCTCGCCCGCGCCGTCTCTGTACGGGCCCAGGTCGTCATCATGGACGAACCCACCTCGTCCCTGGAGCCCCGCGAGGTCGAGACCCTCTTCCGGGTCATCGAGAACCTGCGCGGCCAGGGCATCGCCGTCCTCTACGTCAGCCACCGCATGGACGAGCTCTACCGCATCTGCGACCGCGTCACCGTCCTGCGCGACGGCCGCCACATCCACACCGGCGAACTCGCCCCGCTGGAGCGCATGCAACTGGTGTCGATGATGCTGGGCCGCGACATGGCCGAGGTCCGGCGCGACGGCCTCACCGGCTTCGCCGCCGAAGGGCACGACGCCGCCCGTACCCCCGTCCTCACCGCCAAGGGCCTCGACCGCCGCCACCAACTGCACGACATATCAGTCGAGTTGTACGCGGGTGAGGTGCTGGGGCTCGGCGGCCTCCTGGGCTCCGGGCGCAGCGAGACCGCGAAGGCGCTCACCGGCGCGCTGTCCCTGGACGGCGGGGAGATCACCGTCGACGGCAAGCGTCTGGGCCGTCCCACCCCGGCCGCCGCCATCCGCGCGGGCATCAGCATGCTCCCCGAGGACCGCAAGGCCGAGGGCATCGTCCCCGGCCTCTCCGTCCGCGAGAACATCGTGCTCGCCGCCATGCCCCGGCTCTCCAGGGGCGGCATCGTCTCCCGCGCCAAGCAGGACCGCGTCGTCGACATCTTCACGAAACGGCTGCGGATCAAGGCCTCCAGCCCCGAGCAGAAGGTCGGCGAACTCTCCGGCGGCAACCAGCAGAAGGTGCTGCTCGCCCGTTGGCTCTGCCTGGAGCCCAAGGTGCTGCTGCTCGACGAGCCCACCCGGGGCATCGACGTCGGTGCCAAGGCCGAGGTGCAGTCCCTCATCGACGAGCTCGCCCGCGAGGGGCTCGCCGTGCTGCTGATCTCCTCCGACATCGAGGAGCTGATCGAGGGCGCCGACCGCATCGTCGTCCTGCGCGGCGGCGCGGTCGCCGGTGAACTCGCCGGTGACGAGGTGGACGAGAGCCGCCTGCTCGAAGTGCTCGCCGACCACACGCCGGACGTCGTGCCCGCCGACCACACGCCGGACGCCGTGCCCGCCGACCACACGCCCGATTCCGGCGGGGCGGCCCGGGCCGCCCAGGAGGACCCTCGATGACCACCCAGGCCACCCTGCCACGCCCCGCCGCGAAGCCCCTGGCCCGGCTGCGCGACCCCGCCTGGTACCAGGAGTACGGGGTGTACGCGGCCGTCGCCGTCGTGCTGCTGTTCAACGCGCTGTTCACCGAGCACTTCATGACGGCCGACAACCTGCGCACCCAGCTCGTCCAGGTCGCGCCCATCGTGATCGTCGCGCTCGGCATGGCCCTGGTCATCGGCACCGAGGGCATCGACCTCTCCGTCGGCTCCACCATGGCGCTCGCCGCCGCCCTGCTGCCGCTCTACCTCGGCTACGGGCTGGTCCCCGCCCTGCTGATCGCGCTGCTCGCCGGAGCGGTCGTCGGCGCGATCAACGGGACGCTCGTCTCGCTCGTCGGGCTGCAACCCATCGTGGCGACCCTCGCCCTCTTCGTCGGCGGCCGGGGCCTCGCCCTGGTGATGGCGGACGGCCGGCTCAAGCAGATCGTCAACCCGGACATCCTCGCGCTGGGCACCGGCTCCTTCCTCGGCATCCCGACGGTCGTCCTCATCGCGGGCGTCCTCGCGCTCGCCGTCGCGTTCCTGGTGCAGCGCACCACCTTCGGCCGCCAGATCGTCGCCATCGGCGGCAACCGGTCGGCCTCGGCACTGTCCGGACTGCCGGTCAAGCGCGTCCTGATCGGCGTCTACATCCTGTGCGGGGTGATGGCCGCCCTCGCCGGCATCCTCGCCACCGCCCGGCTCACCGCCAGCGACCCGTCCTCGCTCGGCACCCTCATGGAACTCTCCGCCATCACGGCGGTCGTCGTCGGCGGCACCCCGCTGAACGGCGGCTCCATCCGCGTGCTCGGCACCGTCGCGGGCGCCCTGCTGATGCAGCTGCTGCGCGCCACCCTCGTCAAGCACGACCTGCCCGACTCCACCGCACAGATCGCCCAGGCGGCCATCATCATCGCCGCCGTCTACGTCGCCCGGGAGCGTAGGTCCCGATGAACAACACCCCACCTGCCACCGTGCCCGCGGCGAAGGCCCCGGCACCCCTCAAGAACGCCCCCTCGCGCCCCGAACCCCGCCCCGGACGCTCCACCTGCTCCCGGATCGGCGAACTCGTCCAGCGCCAGGGCGTCCTCGCGGTCCTGCTGACCGTGATCCTCATCGCCTCGTTCGTCTACCCGACGTTCGCGAGCCTCGACAACGCCCGCGGCGTCACCGTCCAGGCCTCGTTCCTCGCGATCGTCGCCCTCGGCATGACCCTGGTCATCATCACCGGCGGCATCGACCTCTCCGTCGGCTCCGTCTTCGCCCTCGGCGGCGTCCTCGCCGCCTGGGCCTCCCAAGCGGGCTTCCTCGCCGCCCTCCTCGTGCCCCTGGTGGTCTGCGGCGCGATCGGGCTCCTCAACGGCCTGCTCATCGCCCGCGCGAACATGGCGCCCTTCATCGTCACACTCGCCACCCTCCTCGCGGCCCGCGGCATGCTGCTCGCCTTCACCGACGAGGGCGCCACCACCTACCTCTTGCCCAAGGACTCCGCCTTCGCCGAGCTGGGCCAGGGCAGCGTCTGGGGCTTCGGCTACCCGGTCCTCATCGCCCTGGCCCTCTTCGGGGCGGGCGGACTCCTGCTCCAGCGCACCTCGTTCGGCCAGACCCTGTTCGCCGTCGGCGGCAGCAGCGACGCGGCCACCCTGATGGGCCTGCCCGTCGCCCGGACGAAGATCCTCGTCTACACCCTCAGCGGACTGCTCGCCGGCCTCGCCGGAGCACTCAACGCCGCCCGTCTCTCCTCCGGCGTCACCATCGTCGGCGTCGGCATGGAACTCGACGCGATCTCCGCCGTCGTCATCGGCGGCACCCTCCTCATCGGCGGCGCGGGGTCGATCAGCGGCACCCTGTGGGGCGTGCTGCTGCTCGCCGTGATCCAGAACCTCATCAACCAGATCGGCTCACTCAACTCCTCGTACCAGTCGGTGGTCAGCGGCGGCTTCCTTATCGTTGTCGTGGTGGCGCAGCGTTACCTCGCGCGCAGCCGGAGAACCACCTGAACCGTACGTATCCGCAGAACCGCCTGAACCGTACGTATCCGGAGACCACCTGAACCGTACGGATCGGGCCGCGTCGAACCAAGCAACAAGGAGTGCCGTGGGCGTCAGCCTCAAGGACGTAGCTCAACGGGCGGGCGTGTCCATCAAGACCGTGTCGAACGTGGTCAACAACTATCAGCACGTCACCCCGAAGATGCGGGCCAAGGTCCAGCAGGCGATCGACGAGCTCGGCTACCGGCCGAACCTCACCGCCCGCCACCTCCGCAAGGGCCGCACCGGCATCATCGCCCTCGCCGTCCCCGAATTCGGCAACCCGTACTTCGCGGAGCTGGCCGGCGAGGTCGTCGACGCGGCGGCCCGGCACGACTACACCGTCCTGGTCGACCACACGGCGGGCCTGCGGGAGAAGGAACTGCTGGTCTGCCAGGGATTCCGCTCCCACGTCATCGACGGCCTCATCCTCAGCCCCATCCACCTGGAGACCGAGGACCTGATGGCCCGCACCGAGACCGCGCCGCTGGTGCTGCTCGGCGAGCGCGAGTACGAGGCCCCCTACGACCACATCGCCATCGACAACGTGGCCGCCGCCCGCGAGGCCGTCGCCCACCTCATCGCCCTCGGCCATCGCCAGATCGCCTTCCTCGGCTCCCGCACCGGCCGGGAGCGCCAGCCCGCCCACCTCCGGCTGCGCGGCTGGCGCGAGGAGCTGGCCGCCTCCGGCATCCAGCCCGACGAGTCCCTCGTCGTCGTCACCGACGGTTACGGACGCGAGGACGGCGCGGCGGCGATGGCCTCCCTCCTCGACCGGGGCGAGCGCCCCGACGCCGTGTTCGCGTACAACGACATGATCGCGACCGGGGCCATGCGCACCATCACCGAACGCGGCCTCACCATCCCGGACGACATCGCCGTCGTCGGCTTCGACGACATCGAGGAGAGCCGGTACGGGGCCACCACCCTCACCACCATCGCGCCGGACAAGGCGGCCATCGCCCGGCTCGCCGTCGACAGCCTCGTCGAACGCCTCGCGGGGGCCCCCGTCGCCGAGCCCCGGCGGCCCCGCCCCGGCTACCGGCTCGTCGTCCGCGAATCCACCACTCCCCGCGAGGCTTCCGGACCGCCCCGCTAGCGACCCCTTGGATCCGCCGTCAACTGCACTCGAAATGAGGGCAGTTGGCGGCAGATCCCGACGGGGTCCCTTCCGTACCCCCAAGGAACTCCTCATGCCCACCGTGCACCGCAAACCGTTCGGCCGTGCCCACGGACAGAGCGAGATCGACCTCTGGACCCTCGACTCCGGCACCGGCGTCCGGGCCGAGATCCTCACCTACGGCGGTGTCCTGCACAGCCTCACCGTGCCGGACACCGCGGGCAGCCCCGGCCCGGTCGTCCGCTCGCTGTCCGCGCTCGACGACTACACGGACAAGAACCCCTATTTCGGGGCCGTCGTCGGCCGGTACGCCAACCGCATCGCCCACGGCCGCTTCACCCTCGACGGGACCACGCACCACATCCCCGCCAACGACCGGGGCCACGCCCTCCACGGGGGCCCCGACGGCTTCCACACCAAGGTCTGGGAGGCCACCGGGGACCGTACCGACACCGCCGCCGCTCTCCGGCTCACCCTGCACAGCCCCGACGGCGACATGGGCTTCCCCGGAGCGCTCGACGTCACCGTCACCTACACCCTGGACACCACCGGAACCCTCGCCGCCGACTACCGGGCCGTCACCGACCGGCCCACCGTCGTCAACCTCACCAACCACTCCTACCTCAACCTCGGCGGCGACGACGTCCTCGGCCACACCCTCCAGGTCGACGCCGACGCCTACCTCCCCATCGGCCCCGGCTCCATCCCCGAAGGTCCGCCCGCCCCGGTGGCCGGCACCCCGTTCGACCTCACCGCACCACGGCGCATCGGTGAACGCCTCGACCGCCCGGACGCCCAACTGCTGCGGGCCGGCGGCTTCGACCACTGCTGGGTCCTGCGCCCCGCCGCCCCTGGAACCCTGCGCCGGGCCGCCCGCCTCATGGCCCCCGGCGACCTGCGGACCCTGGAGCTCTGGACCACCGAACCCGGCCTCCAGGTCTACACCGCCAACCAGCTCGACGGCGCGTTCACCGACGGCACCGGCCGCCGCCACCGCCGCCACGGATCGCTCTGCCTGGAGACCCAGCACCTGCCGGACTCGCCCAACCGCCCCGGCCACCCCACCACGGTGCTGCGCCCCGGCGAGATCCTGCGCAGCCGCACCGAATGGCGCTTCCCGCACCTGCGGCGCCGCGGATAACCGGTTGCGGCCCCCGGCCGCCCCCTGATCTACTCCGCCGGTCCACCGGTACGACCCAGGAGTCCGAAACATGCGCCGAGCCTTCGTGTCCCTCCCGACAGGAACTGACCTTTCTCTCAAGGACATGAAGCCTCGTGCACACGTTGAACCTGGGAATCCTGGCGCATGTCGACGCCGGTAAGACAAGCCTGACCGAGCGGCTCCTCCACACCGCCGGAGCCATCGACACCATCGGCAGCGTCGACGACGGCAGCACCCGGACCGACTCCCTCGCCCTGGAGCGCCGGCGCGGCATCACCATCAAGTCCGCCGTCGTCTCCTTCACCCTCGGCGCCACCACGGTCAACCTGATCGACACCCCCGGCCACCCGGACTTCATCGCCGAGGTGGAGCGGGTCCTCGGCGTGCTCGACGGCGCTGTCCTGGTGGTGTCCGCGGTGGAGGGCGTCCAGGCGCAGACCCGCGTCCTGCTCCGCACTCTGCGCCGACTGCGCATCCCGACCCTGCTGTTCGTCAACAAGACCGACCGGCCCGGCGCACGCTACGGCTCGCTGCTGACGAGCATCACCGAACGGCTCTCCCCGGACATCGTCGCGATGGGCTCCGCCCGGGACCTCGGCACCCCCTCCACGACGAGCACCGCGTTCACCGCGGCCGATCCCGGTTTCACCGGTGCGCTCACCGACCTGCTCACCCGGCACGACGACGAGCTGCTGAGCGCGTACGTCGACGACCCGGCGGGCCTCACCCACGCCCGGCTCCTCGGGGCGCTGGCCGAACAGACCGCCCGGTGCCTTCTCCACCCGGTCTTCTTCGGCTCCGCCGCCACCGGCTCGGGCATCGACGGCCTGGTCGGCGGCATCACCGGGCTGCTGCCCGCCGCCACGGGGGATCCGGAGGCGCCGGCCCGGGGCACCGTGTTCAAGGTCGACCGGACCGCGAACGGCGAGCGGACCGCGTACGTCCGCATGGTCGAGGGGGCGGTGCACACCCGTGAGGTGCTGCGCTTCCGCAGCCCGGACGGCGAGGAGGGCGAAGGCAAGGTCTCCGCGGTCGGCGTCTTCGAGAACGGCCGTGAGGTGCCGGCGTCCGCGGTCCGCGCCGGACGGATCGGCAGGCTGAAAGGGCTGGCCGGCATCCGGATCGGCGACAGCGTCGGCGCGGACCGGGCCGAGGCCGGGCGCCGGCACTTCGCCCCGCCGACCCTGGAGACGGTCGTCGTGCCGCGACGCCCCGAGGACCGGGGCGCCCTGCACCTCGCGCTCGGCCGCCTCGCCGAACAGGATCCGCTGATCGCCGTCCGTCGCGACGACCTTCGCGGGGAGATGTCCCTCTCGCTCTACGGGGAGGTGCAGAAGGAGGTCGTCCAGGCGACCCTGGCCGAGGAGTTCGGCGTGGACGTGGTCTTCCGGGGGACCACGACCATCTGCCGGGAACGGCCCGTCGGCACGGGGGCGGCCGCCGAGTTCATCGACACGGACGGCAACCCCTTCCTCGCCACCGTCGGACTGCGCGTCGACCCGGCCCCGTACGGCAGCGGGCTGGAGTTCCGCCGCGCAGTGGAACTCGGCTCCATGCCGCCTTCCTTGATGCGGGCGGTCGAGGAGACCGTGCGCGCCACTCTGGGCCAGGGCCTGCACGGCTGGCAGGTCACCGACTGCGTGGTCACCCAGACGCGTTCCGGCTACGACAGCGTGTCGAGCACGGCGGGCGACTTCCGCGGTCTGACGCCCCTGGTCCTGATGGACGCGCTGCGCCGGGCCGGAACGCGGGTCCACGAGCCGATGCACCGCTTCCGCCTGGAGACGCCCGCGGATGCCTTCGGCGCACTGGTCCCGGTCCTCGCCCGGCTCCGCGCGGAGCCGGGACAACCCGAGACGCACGGCGCCCTCTGCACCGTGGAGGGCGAGATCCCGGCGGCCCGGGTCCACGAACTCCAGCGGCTGCTTCCGGGGGCGACCCGGGGCGAGGGAGTGCTGGAGACCGCCTTCGCCGGCCACCGCCCGGTGACCGGCCCGGCTCCGGACCGCCCGCGCACCGACCACGACCCGCTGCACCGCGAGGAGTACCTGCTCCGCACGGTGCGGCGGGTCGCCGACTGAGCCCCTCGCTACTTGAGGTACGGGCCCGCCGCGCCGATCATTCCCGGCGCGGCGTTCTTCCCGCCGAGGTCCAGGACGTACACGCGCAGGTTGCCCTTCCCGGGGGCCGGGACCGCGAGGGTGCCTCCGGTGACGGTCTTCGTGTCACCCGTCACGGCGTCCTTGTACGTGCCGTCGGGAATGCCGGTGTACGTGGCGCTCCCGGAGACCGTCACCAGGGCGAAGCTGTCGGTGCCGCTCGCCGCGTCGGTGTAGCGCCGCTTGTACGCCATGGAGCCGCTGATGCCCTCCGTGGAGTACTGGCCCATCTGGAGTGCGGGCACCGCCCGCCGGATCTCGTTGAGCCGCTGGAGGTGCCGTGCCAGCGGTGCGGCCAGCGTGTCCGCGACCCTCCCGGTGGCCGAGGACACCTTGCCGAAGTCCGAGGCCGTCACCCCACCGGCCAGGTGGTCCCCGAAGTAGGCCCGCCCGGTCGTCGCCAGGGGGCACGTCGGCCCGCAGTCGATCTTCCTCCCCTTCTGGAACTCGATCTCGGAGCCGTAGTAGAGCGTCGGGATGCCTCGGAAGGTCCACATCAGCGACATGTTCTCGGCCCAGGCGTCCGTGCCGCCCGTGTACCGCTCGCTGCTCTTGTTGGGCCCGTAGTCGTGGCTGTCGACGTAGACGACGTTGTACGTGGCGTCGTTGGTCGCGTCGTCGGAGTCCTTGCCGTTGTGGTAGGCGTTGTTGGCGTCCCCGAAGTTCATGTGCATCCGCATGTCGATGATGTTCATCCCGGAGGACCGGCTGCGGTCGGGGGCGTGGTAGGCGTTGCCCTTGAGGAAGGCGTTGTCGGAGACGGGCTGCGCCGCCGTGCCCTGCTGCTGCTCGTGGTCGTACATCTCCAGGGCGGCCTTCTCGTCGTCTGCGCTGTACTCCTCGCGCTCCTTCCAGGTGAAGAACTGCGCCGAGTGGTTCACCGAACCGCGGTTCCACTTGTCGTTGACGAACGCGGCGACCTCACCGAAGACGAAGAAGTTCTCCGCCGCACCGGCCCCGAACCGCTGGGTGACCCGCTCCTGGATGGCGGGCAGGAAACGGCGGTTCCAGGTGGTGCGGGGAATGTGCACCGCCGTGTCGAGCCGGAAGCCGTCGACGCCCATGTCGATGTACTTGTTGTACGCGCCGATCAGGTAGTTCTGGACCTGGGCGTTCTCGGTGTTGAAGTCGGCGAGGTCGTCGTGCAGCCAGCAGGAGCGGGAGTCCTCGCCCTCCCAGTTGCCGATCCAGCAGTTGTGGTAGAGCGCCTTCGGGAACATGCCCGAAGTGGGACTCGGCCACTGGCAGTTGTAGATCCGGTAGCCCTCCGGCGAGGTGTGTCCGGTGGGCGTGCCCCAGTTGAGGCAGGTGTTGCCGGACGGTTCGGCCGTGGACCACAGGTCGCCGTTGTAGTACGACTTCCCCGACTTCGGCTCGACGGTGAGGCCGTCGTACGTGAAGGCGTCGTCCTTCTCGTCGTAGTACCAGCTCCACTGGGCGTCGCGCACCCCGTAGGCCTTCGGGGTGAACAGTCCCTTGGCGCCCCAGCGCGAGGAGTGGTTGTGGACCACGTCCTGGTAGATCTTCATGCCCTTGGCGTGCGCCGCGTTGATGAGGTCCTGGTACGAGGCCCCGGCGGACTCCAGCCTCGGGTCGACCTTGTAGAAGTCGTAGCCGTGGTAGCCGTGGTAGTCGTAGTCCGAGCGGTTGAGCACGACCGGGGTGATCCAGATCGCGGAGAATCCGAGCCCCTTGACGTAGTCGAGCTTCTGCACGAGCCCCTTGAAGTCGCCCCGGAACATGGGGTCGTCGTTGGCGGCGTTGCCGGACTTCCGGTGCTGGCTGCCGCCCCGGTTGTTCGTGCTGTCGCCGTCGTTGAAGCGGGCGGTGAGCACGAAGTAGATGGGGTCCTTGCGGGGGTCGGTGCCCAGCGGCGTGCCGGCCGGCGGTGCGGTGGGCTTGTCGCCGGTGGTCGCGGCGGCGGGGGCGGATGCGGGCGAGACGTTCCCGGCGGCGTCGACGGCCCGGACGGTGTAGCGGTAGGCGGTCCGCGCCTCGAGTCCGGTGTCGGAGAACACGGTCGAGGTGGTGTTGGTGACCACCGTGCCCTTCGTGCCGCCGGTCCGAACAATCTGATACTTCGTCACGCCTCGGTCGTCCGTGGCGGGTTCCCAGGTGACCACCACGGCGACCCCGTCGGAGGCGGCCTTCACCGCGGTGGGCGCGGTGGGCGGCTCGGTGTCCGGTTCCTCGGCGGCGCACGGGTCCTTCGCCGAGGCGGTCACCTTGCGGTTCTTCACCGTGGTGAGCCCGGTCGCCAGGGTGTAGTCGTTGCCGTTGTTGTTGTCCCACACCCCGTTGCCGTTGTTGAACGTCGCCTGGAGACCGGTGGCGCTGCCCAGGTCCACCGTGCGCTTCACCCAGCCGGTGCAGGCTGCTTCCATGCCGATGCCGGGGACGGTCGTCCAGGCTCCGCCGTGCGGTCGGTAGTGCAGGTTGACGGTGGGCCAGCCGACGGTGGAGGTCGCGTAGTAGACCGACGCCGAGTTCGGCCCTCCGGGTTCCTCCGGCTCCTCGGGCCCCGTGCCCGCGCACGGGTCGCTGTGCGCCACGGCGCCGTCCTGGACGGTGATGTTCCCGGTGCCCAGGTCGTAGTTCCTGCCCGCGTTGTTGTCCCAGGTGCCCGAGCCGTCGGTGAAGGTCGCCTTCAGTCCGCCCGCGCCCCCGAGAGGGACCGTCAGCTTGACCCAGTCGGTGCAGGCGGCCTCCATCCGGGTGCCGGGCGCGGTGGTCCAGGAGCCGCCGTCGGGGGAGTAATGCAGGTGGTACGAAGGCCAGTTCCGGGTCTTCGTGGAGTAGAAGACGGTCGCCGTGGTCGCGGCGGAGGCCGAGGCCGCGACGGGTGCGGTGGCCGGGTCGGGAACGGCCTGTGGTGCGGCGGTGAGGAGTCCCAGCAGCCCGGCCGCTGCCACGGCCGCCGCGAGCGGGCGTCTCAGTAGCCGGTGAGGGGTGCGTCTCATGCGTGTCTCCAGGGGAGGGGAGAACCCTGACGCGCCTCGGGGTTCGGCGGGCGAGCACGACCCGATGGCAAATTCCGCCGGAATCTTGCTGCAATTCCTTGCGGGGAGGAAGTTACCGGTGCATGACAGGTGCGTAAAGAGATCCGGCAGCACCTCCTCGCCGGAATGGACGGGCCGGCGCGGGCGTTCGCACGGTCATGACCTTCTCCGTTGACGTGACCGTGCGCGGCTACGAGCTCGACACCCAGGGCCACCTGAACCAGGCCGTCTACCTCCAGTACGCGGAGCACGCGCGCTGGGAGCTGCTGCGGGCCGCCGGGCTGCCCCAGGAGAAGCTGCTGGCCGACGGAATCGGTCCGGTGCAGCTGGAAGTGACGGTCAAGTACCGCCGCGAGCTGCGCGGCGGCGAGCGGGTGCGCGTGACCTGCCGGTTCGACTACGGCACGGGCAAGACGTTCACGATGGAGCAGCACATCATCAAGGAGGACGGCACGGTGGCCGCCGAGATCACCGGAGTGGCCGGCGTCCTCGATCTGACCGGACGCAGGCTCGTCCCGGACCCGCAGGGCCGCCTGGCCGCCCTGGCCGGCAACCCCGACCTGCTGACCGGCTGACCGGCGGGAATCTCGGAGCGGGTCAGAGGCGGCAGCTGATTTCGAGGCCGTCCTCCACGGGGAAGGTGACGCTGTGGAAGCCGTTGCCGGTGTCACGGACGTGGTCGAGGTACGGGGTCAGGGCGGGAAGGTCCACGTCGTCGGCCACGACGAGGGTGCCGGGGGCGAGGTGGGGCTCCAGGAGCCGCAGGACGGGCAGGCAGAGGTCCTTCCAGCCGTCCAGGAACAGGAAGTCGACGGGTTGCCGCAGTGCGGCGAGCGTCTGCAGGGCGTTTCCCTCCAGGAGGGTGATCACGTCGTCGAGGCCGGTGGCCGTGAAGGTGTCGCGGGCGGTGGCGGCCTTCGCCGCGTTCATCTCGGTGGTGATGACGTGCCCCGAGCCGTTGTCGCGAACGGCGGCCGCCAGGTGGAGGGTGGAGATGCCGTAGGAGGTGCCGAACTCGACGACGTTGTTCGGCCTGGTGGCGCGGACGAGGTTGTAGAGGAGTCTGCCGCCGTCGGCCGAGATCGGCATGTAGATCTCCCGGTACGCGTCGGCGAGTTCCTGTGCCGTCAGTGCTCCTCGGTCGTCGGGCCGGAGGCTCCGCACGCGTGCCGCGGCCTCGTCGTCACGGGCGGCGGCTTCGAACATGCGGGTCAGGGTGGAGCGGAGGCGCGGCTCCGCGAGGGTGTGGGTGGCTGCGGTCATGGTGCGGGCTCCTGGAGGTCCGGGCGCTGAGAGCGGTGACGGTGGGAGAGGGGAAGTGCGAGCCGATCGCGTTTTCGAGGCACCGTGCACCGTAAAAGTAGCACTATTCGATGCATGGTGTCTCGTTTATAGTGGGGGCATGGTTCAGGAAAGCGGCCGGGGCAGGCCCCGCAGCGAGAGCGCACGGGCGGCCGTACTGCACGCCGTCGACGACCTCCTGGTCGAAGTCGGTTATGCGGCACTGACCATGAAAGGCATCGCGGAACGCGCCGGAGTGGGTCGGCAGACCGTGTATCGCTGGTGGTCGAACAAGGCCGAGGTCCTCTACGAGGCCAGCGTCATCGACGCCCGGCAGGAGCTCGCGGTCCCCCTCACCGGAGTTTCTCGCGACGACCTCACGGCCTATCTCGACGCCCTCACCGGCTTCCTCGCGCACTCGCACGCGGGAGCGGCCTACCGCGCCCTTTTGGGGGAGGCCCAGCACGACGCGGACGTGGCTGCCCTCCTGGCGTCCGGCGACGTCCTCGGCGAGAGCGCGGCCGCGGTGGTGGCCCCGCTGCTGGAGGCCTGCGGCGACGACCTGTCGCTGGAGCAGGCGACCGCCCTGCTGGTCGGCCCCGTGTTCTTCCACGTCCTGGCCGGGCGGGTTCCCGAGGACGTCGACACCAAGAAGCAGGTGGATCGGTTCCTGCGAGCCTTCGCCGCGGACTGATGTCCGTGGCCTCCCCTCACCGCCCCGTTCCCGCTCCCCACCCCCGCACAGGAAAAGGACAAGCCGACGCCCATGTCCGTACCCGCGAAGGAATCGGTCGTCCGGGCCCCGGGGATTTGGCACCTGTTGGTGACGGTGCTGTTCTGCTTCTCCGGATTCGCCCTCCTGCTCCCGGTCTCACCGGCGTGGGCCGTGGAGGGAGGGGCCGACGCGTTCGGCGCCGGACTCGTCACCGCCGTCCTGATGGCCGCCACGGTCCTGACCCAGCTGTTCGTCAGAACCGTGCTGCGCAGGCTCGGATGGACCCGCACTCTCGTCCTCGGCGCACTGCTGCTCGGCCTGCCCTCGCTCCTCCAGGCCCTCAGCGACCAGCTGCTGCCCGTCCTGCTGACGACCGCCCTGCGGGGCGCGGGCTTCGGCATCGTCACCGTCTGCGGCGCCACCGCCGCGGCCGTACTGGCCCCGCGTGGACGCCAGGGGGCGGTCATCGGCCTCTACGGTCTCGCCGTCGCCCTGCCCCAGGTCGTCCTGACCCCGGCGGCCCCCTGGCTGACCGACACGTTCGCCCTGCCCGCGGTCATCGCCTGCGGCGTGATCCCCGTCCTCGCACTGCCCTGGGCGCGCTCCCTCGGCCGCGCCGTCGAGGGCCGCGCCGACGGTCCTGCGTCCCCGGGCGGCCCCGCCCGGAACCCCGTCCCCGCCGTCGCGGTGCTCCGACGCATCCGGCGCCCCCTTGCCGTGCTGCTCCTGGTCACGGCGGCAGGCGGAGCCGTACTCACCTTCGCCCCGCAGTTCACCGCCACCCCCGCGCTCGCCGCCACGGGGCTGCTCGCCCTCACCGCCACCGCCGCACTGGCCCGTTGGGGGTGCGGAGAACTCGCCGACCGGATCGCCCTGCGGCCCATCACCGGAATCCTCACCCTCACCGCGTGCGCGGGCCTGGCGCTGATCGCGTCGGGCATCGGATCGGGCCGTGCCCCAGCCCTGCTGGCCGGACTGCTTCTCCTGGGGGCGGCGTACGGGGGGCTCCAGAGCCTCACCCTTGTCCAGGCGTTCGACCGCGCGGGCGTGGAGAACCGGCATGCCGCCTCGGTCGCGTGGAACATCGGCTACGACGCGGGCACCGGCCTCGGAGCCCTCATGCTGGGCGTGGCGGCACACGTGGCCACCTTCTCCGGCGGCTTCACCGTCCTGTCCGCGCTGATGGCACTCGCGGGCCTGGCCGTTCTCCTCACCGGCCACAACAAGCCCGTCGACCCTCCGGGGAGCCGCGGCCCGCGCACACCCAGGACAAAGCGCCCGCCCCTCGGCAAGCGCTGAGACCGGCGTCCACCGCCTCGGAGCCGCGGCGCGCCCGGCCGCCCGGCCACGGCCGCCGGGGGCTGCCGGGCCGGGCGGGTGTGACCGGGCGGATCGGAACCGGCGACGGCGGGACGGTGGACGCCCTCCCGGACGTCCACCGTCGTCGGCCGTATCCGTGCGCGCCCGGTCAGGCGGCGGTGCCGACGACCAGATGGTCGCCCGGGATGCCGGCCTTGCCCGGCGCGTAGTAGTCCTTGATCCCCGCGACCCACGTCTCCACCCGGATCCGGTCCCCGTCGTTCGGCTCGAAGGCGTCGAAGAGCGCGTCGATGTTCGCGGGCTCGAACCCGATGGCCGTCATCAGCGCCATGAACAGCGGGCGCTCGATCAGACCGTCGCCGTCCGGGTCGCCGAGCGCGGCCAGCGCCTCGGCGAACACCCCGACGGTCGCGTCGAACCGCTCCGGCGACAGCACGCAGGCGGCGAACTCCTCGAAGCTCACCTCACCGTCGCCATTGGTGTCCAGCTCGGTGAGCAGAGTCGTCCAGTACCGCCTGAACGCCGCGCGCATCGCGTCCTTCGCCGCCCGGTCCGACGCGTGCGCCTCGCGGACGACACGGTCGGCCATGAGATCGAAGTCGTCCGCCTCCAGGACGCCGTTGGCGTTGGCGTCGAACAGGGAGAAGACGAGCGTGACCCGCCTGGTGGCCTCAATGCCCATGAATCCGTCACCTTTCTCCGCATGTCACGTTCCCTCCGACCGCGGCCCGGTGCCCGGTCGGCCCACCCACTGTCCGCCGAGGAGCGGCGTCCACGGCGAAAGCCGGGGTTCTTTCACCTGAAGGACGTAATTGACCTGCGTAAACGTCAAGTTGAGGCAGGGGGAGGGGCTCGCTGGATCCGCGCGCCCCCGGGCCTCCAAGGGCCACCCCCGTACCCTTAGGCTGAGCCGATGCGTGCCCCGTCCGCCGCGAGCGGCTCCCGTACGACCGAGGTCCATCTGCCATGACCAGCGAGACCCGGACGCTGCCCGCGTTCGCTCCCGGTTCGGTGGACACCCCCTTCGTCATCGCCGGCTACGACGAGGTCGTCACCCACGACACGCTCTGGGACGCGCACTCCCACCCCTTCCACGAACTGCTCTGGAACGAGCGCGGCGCCTCCACGGCAGTGGTCGGGAGCCGGATCTGGACGATCACCCCGGCCCTGGGCCTGTGGATGCCCGCGGGGACCCTGCACGCCGGATCGGCGACCGCCGGGACCTGGTTCCGGGCGAGCTTCTTCGGCTTCCGCACCACCGCGTCGATCTCCGCCACGCCGGTCGCCGTCGAGATCACCCCGCTGTTGCGTCTGCTGCTGGAACGGCTCGGCGAACCCGGACTCACGGCCGCCTCGCGCGCCGCGACCGAGGCGCTGGTGCTCGACGTCCTCGTACCGTCGCCCCGCGAACTGCTCGTGCGGGTCCCGGCCTCCGAGCTGCTTCGCCCGATCGCCGAAGCGGTGCGCGAGGATCCGGCCGACCGGCGGACGCTGGCGGACTGGGCGTGCGCCCTCGGCGTCAACGCCCGTACGGTCACCCGGGCGTTCACCGCCGAGACGGGCACGAGCTTCGTGCGCTGGGTGGCGGCGGTCCGCGCCCAGCACGCCATCGGCCTGCTGACCCGGGGATGGGACGTGGAGGCCGTGGCCGAACAGGTCGGCTACCGCTCGGCGAGTGCGTTCGGCGCCGCCTTCCGGCGTACGACGGGACTCACCCCGGGGACCTTCCGGCCGGAATGACCACCGATGGCGTGTCCGTATCGCTACAGGGCATGTCCCAAACGGTTGATTGCGACAGTCGGGTCGTTTCTCATAGGGTTCGAAGGCAAGCCTTACCTAAGCCGATGACGCACGTGCCGCGCACCGATCCATGACGACTGCGCACGCCCGGACGTGCGCGAAGCGGTACCCCGACATCCGGAAAGCCGGGTACACACCCATGTCTTCACACCGCCTCCGCCTGCTCGTCGTGGCGGCCGCCCTCGTCGGCGTCTCCGCCTGCGGCGGGACCACCGACGCCGGGAACAAGGACGACGAGAGCCGTTCCGGCGGGTTCCCCCTGACCGTCGAGCACGCCCTGGGCACGACCACCATCCCGGCGAAGCCGAAGCGCGTCGCGACCGTCAACTGGGCCAACCACGAAGTGCCGCTCGCGCTCGGCGTCGTTCCCGTCGGCATGGCCGCGGCCAACTTCGGCGACGACAACGACGACGGTGTGCTGCCCTGGGTCGAGGAGAAGCTCGACGAGCTGAAGGCGAAGACGCCGGTGCTCTTCGACGAGACCGACGGCATCGACTTCGAGGCCGTGGCGGACACGAAACCGGACGTCATCCTGGCCGCGTACTCGGGTCTGACCAAGAAGGACTACGAGACCCTCAGCGAGATCGCCCCCGTCGTCGCCTACCCGGACGCCGCCTGGGCGACTCCGTGGCGCGAGATCGTCCGGACGAACAGCACGGCGATCGGGCTGGCCGACGAGGGCGAGAAGCTGATCGAGAAGCTCGACGGGGACATAGCGAAGACCGCCGCGAAGTACCCGCAGCTCAAGGGCAAGTCGGCGATGTTCATGACGCACGTCGACCCCAACGACGTCAGCCAGGTCGGCTTCTACACCGCCCACGACACCCGCACCCAGTTCTTCCAGGACCTCGGGATGAAGATCCCCGGAAGCATCGCGAAGGCGTCCGAGGGCACGGACAAGTTCGCCCTCACCAAGAGCGCCGAACAGATCGACGCGTTCGACGACGTCGACATCATCACCGGCTACGGCGACGACACCGGCGAGCTGCTCAAGACGGTCACCAAGGACCCGCTGCTCTCCAAGATCCCCGCCGTCGAGCGCGGCTCCGTCTACCTCCTGCCCGGTACCAGCCCGCTGGCCACGGCCGCCAACCCGACGCCGCTGTCGATCGGTTACGTGCTGGACGACTACGCCGCCGCGCTCGCCGAGGCCGCGGACAAGGTCAAGTGACCGAGCCCGACACCCGTACCCCGCCGGACGTCGTCACCAGACGTCCGGCGGGCGTGCGCCTGCTGTGGGTCCTGCTCTGCGTACTCGCCCTGGCGGCGGTCATGGTCGCGTCCGTCGCCATCGGCTCCCGCGACGTCCCCTGGGCCGACGTCGTCGCGGCGCTCGGCGGCGCGGACGACACCCTGGGCCGGGCGGCGGCGACGAAGCGCATCCCCCGCACCGTGCTCGCCGTCGTCATCGGCGCCGCACTCGGCCTCGCGGGCGGCGTCATGCAGGGCGTGACCCGTAACCCGCTGGCCGACCCGGGCATCCTCGGCGTCAACATGGGGGCGTCCCTCGCCGTCGTCACGGCGGTCGCGTTCTTCGGGCTCACCTCGCCCACCGGATACATCTGGATCGCCGTCCTGGGCGCGGCCCTTGCCGCCCTGTTCGTCTACACGGTCGGAACCCTGGGCAGAGGAGGGGCGACCCCGCTCAAGCTGGCACTCGCCGGAGCCGCCACCTCCGCGGCCTTCGCCTCGCTCGTCAGCGCGATCATCCTGCCGCGCAACGACATCGCCGGAAGCTTCAAGCTCTGGCAGATCGGCGGCGTGGGCGGCGCGTCCTTCGAACGCATCGGCCAGGTCGCGCCGTTCCTCGCCGTCGGCTTCGCCGTCTGTCTGCTTTCGGCCCGCGCGCTCAACTCACTCGCACTGGGTGATGAGTTGGCGGCCGGACTCGGCGAACGCGTCGCCGTGGTGCGGGCCGTGGCCGCCCTCGGTGCCGTACTGCTCTGCGGAGCGGCCACCGCCGTCGCCGGACCGATCGGCTTCGTCGGCCTCGTCGTCCCGCACACCTGTCGGCTGCTCGTCGGCGTCGACCACCGCTGGCTCCTGCCGCTCTCCACGGTGCTCGGCGCGGTCCTGCTCACCGCCGCCGACGTCGTCGGCCGGATCGTGGCACGCCCCTCGGAGATCGACGTCGGCATCGTGACCGCACTGATCGGGGCCCCCTTCTTCATCTACATCGTCCGCCGACAGAAGGTACGTGCCCTATGAGCGCCCCCGTCCTCACCCGGCGGTCGTCCGTCGAGGCCGCCACCCGCCGTCGTGTGCGCGGCGCCTCGCGCCGCCGCCGGGTCGTCCTGGCGCTGCTGCTCCTCGTCCTCGCCGCGTTCGCCGTGACGCTCATGGCGGGCCGGACCTTCTACCCGCCCGGCGACGTGTTCCGGGTGATCCTCGGGGAGCAGGTGCCGGGCGCGTCGTTCACGGTGGGCCGGCTGCGGCTGCCCCGCGCGGTCCTCGCCCTGGTGGCCGGATTCAGCTTCGGCCTGGCCGGGGTCACCTTCCAGACGATGCTCCGCAACCCGCTCGCCAGCCCCGACATCATCGGCATCAGCTCCGGGGCGAGCGCCGCCGCGGCCATCGCCATCGTCACCCTGTCGCTCGGCGAGGTCCAGGTCTCGGTTCTCGCCATCGCCGCAGGCCTCGGGGTGGCCCTGCTGGTGTACTCCCTGGCGTTCAAGGGCGGCGTCGTCGGCACCCGGCTCATCCTGATCGGCATCGGGATCTCCGCGATGCTCGACAGCATCACCTCCTACGTCCTGTCCCGGGCCGCCGAATGGGACCTCCAGGAAGCGATGCGCTGGCTGACCGGCAGCCTCAACGGAGCCACCTGGGACCAGGTCGTCCCCGCGCTCGTCGCGGCGGCCGTCCTCACCCCGCTGCTGCTGGGCCAGGCCCGCAACCTCTCCGCGCTCCAGCTCGGCGACGACACCGCCGCCGCCCTCGGCGTACGCGTGGAGCGCACCCGGATCACGGTGATCGTCGCCGCCGTCGGGCTCATCGCCTTCGCCACGGCGGCGGCCGGACCCATCGCGTTCGTGGCGTTCCTCTCCGGCCCCATCGCGGCCCGGATCACCGGAGCGGGCGGCTCCCTGCTGGTGCCCGCCGGGCTCGTCGGCTCGCTGCTCGTCCTGGTCGCCGACTTCACCGGCCAGTTCGCCTTCGGCGAGCGCTACCCGGTCGGCGTCGTCACCGGCGTCCTCGGAGCCCCCTACCTCGTCTACCTGATCATCCGCACCAACCGGGCGGGAGGCTCGCTATGACCACGCACCACCGACTGACCGCCGAAGGACTCACCCTCGGCTACGGCGACCGCACCGTCGTCGACTCCCTCGACCTGGCCGTACCGCCCGGCCGGATCACCGTGATCGTCGGCGCCAACGCCTGTGGCAAGTCGACGCTGCTGCGCTCCATGTCCCGACTGCTCGTCCCCCGGGCCGGCCGCGTCGTCCTGGACGGCAAGGAGGTGCACCGGCTGCCCGCCAAGGAGCTGGCCCGCACCCTCGGCCTGCTGCCGCAGTCGCCCGTCGCGCCCGAGGGCATCACCGTCTCCGACCTCGTCGGCCGGGGCCGCCACCCCCACCAGTCCGTCTTCTCCCGCTGGAACGAGAAGGACGACGCCGCCGTGGCCGCCGCCCTGGAGGCCACCCACACCGAACCGCTCGCCGAGCGCGCGGTGGACGAGCTCTCCGGCGGCCAGCGCCAGCGCGTCTGGATCGCCATGGCCCTCGCCCAGCAGACCGATCTGCTGCTGCTCGACGAGCCGACCACCTTCCTCGACGCCAGCCACCAGATCGAGGTGCTGGACCTCCTGACGGACCTGAACCGCACGCGCGGCACCACCATCGTGATGGTCCTGCACGACCTCAACCTCGCCGCCCGGTACGCGGACCACCTGATCGCCCTCGCCGACGGCGGGCTCCACGCCTCCGGCACCCCCGCCGAGGTGCTGACGGAGGAGACCGTAAGGGCCGTGTTCGACCTCGACAGCCGCATCATCGAGGACCCTGTGTCGGGCCGGCCCCTGATGCTCCCGATCGGCCGCCACCACGTCCTGGACCGGGCCGGGACGCTGCCCGTCGGGGAGCCGACCGCGTGAACGCCGGGGCGTACGCCCCCTGATCGGCTGACTGCGGCGTGTCACTGACATGTTTCGAAGAGTGACGGGGCACAGAGGGTAGGTCGGGCGCCGGGCTCCGGTCCGGCACACGCCCTTTTCCTCGAAGCGGTCATTGGGAGAACCTCGGTGGAGAACACCTCGGTGCAGAACAAGGAAACCGTCCGGAACTGTCCTTTCGACTACGCGCAGCAGCTGGAGTTCGACCCCCAGCTCAGGCAATTGCTGACCGAGGAGCCGGTGTCCCGCATCCGTATGGCGTACGGAGAGGGCGAGGCCTGGCTGGTCACCCGCTACGAGGACGTCCGGACGGTCACCACCGACCGGCGGTTCAGCCGCAGCGCCGTCCTCGGCCGCGACTTCCCCCGGATGACGCCCGAGCCGATCGTGCAGGCGGAGTCCATCAACCTCATGGACCCGCCCGCCAGCAGCCGACTGCGGGGCCTGGTCGCCAAGAGCTTCACCCCACGTCGCGTCGAGCAGATGCGCGGCGGGACCCAGGGTGTGGTGGACCGGCTGCTGGACGAGATGGAGGAGGAGGGCTCACCGGCCGACTTCGTCGCCCGGGTCTCCGCGCCGCTGCCGCTGATCACCATCTGCGAGGCACTCGACATCCCGGAGGCCGACCGCCCCTGGCTCCGGGCCCACGCCATGACCATGATGAACGTCGGGGCCGCGGGCAAGGAGGACGCGGTACGCGCCAAGGCGGAGCTGCGCGGCTATTTCCAGGAGCTGACCGCGGAGCGGCGCCGCTCCCCGGGCGAGGACCTCATCAGCACCCTGGCCACCGCCCGGGACGGCGACGAACTGCTGGACGACGACGAGCTGGCCGTCATGGCGATGGTCCTGCTCATCACCGGCCAGGACACCACGACCTACCAACTCGGCAACATCGCCTACACCCTGCTCACCAGCCCGGACCTCATGCGGTCCCTCCGGGCCGAACCGCAGCGGCTGCCCCGCACCCTGGAGGAGCTGCTGCGCCACATCCCCTTCCGCAAGGGCGTCGGCATCCCGCGCATCGCCCTGGAGGACGTGGAGCTCTCCGGAGTCCTCATCAAGGCCGGTGACGTGGTGCACGTGTCCTACCTGACGGCCAATCGGGACTCCGCCAAGTTCGACCGTCCCGACGAGCTGGATCCCGACCGGCCGACCATCCCCCACATGACGTTCGGCTGGGGTGCCCACCACTGCCTGGGCGCACCGCTGGCCACCATGGAACTGGAAGTGGCCTTCTCCACGCTGCTGACCCGCTTCCCGGCCCTGCGTCTGGATGTGCCGCCCGCGGACGTCTCGTGGAACACGACGTCCATCTGGCGTTACCCGCTCGCCCTGCCCGTCACATGGTGACGAGAGCCTTCGCTCCAGAGAACGAGGAGAACCCATGGCGACCCTGTGCCGACCGGCCATCGCTGTGCCCGAGCACGTCATCACGATGCAGCAGACCCTGGACCTCGCCCGGGAGACCCACGCCGGGCACCCGCAGCGCGACCTCGTCCTGAGGCTCATCCAGAACACCGGCGTCCAGACCCGGTACCTCGTGCAGCCCATCGAGAAGACCCTGGCGCACCCCGGATTCGAGGTGCGTAACCGGGTGTACGAGGCCGAGGCCAAGACCCGGGTCCCCGAAGTCGTCCGGCAGGCGCTCGCCAACGCCGAGACCGACCCGTCCGAGATCGATCTGATCGTCTACGTCTCCTGCACGGGCTTCATGATGCCCTCGCTGACCGCGTGGATCATCAACAGCATGGGCTTCAGACCCGAGACCCGCCAACTGCCCATCGCCCAGCTCGGCTGCGCGGCGGGCGGCGCGGCGATCAACCGCGCGCACGACTTCTGCCTGGCCTACCCCGAGTCCAACGTCCTCATCGTGTCCTGCGAGTTCTGCTCGCTCTGCTACCAGCCCACCGACATCGGGGTCGGCTCGCTGCTCTCCAACGGGCTCTTCGGCGACGCCATCTCGGCGGCCGTCGTGCGGGGACAGGGCGGCACCGGCATGCGCCTGGAGCGCAACGGCTCCCATCTGGTGCCCGACACCGAGGACTGGATCTCCTACGCCGTCCGCGACACCGGATTCCACTTCCAGCTGGACAAGCGGGTCCCGGGCACCATGCAGATGCTCGCCCCGGTGCTCCTGGACCTGGTCGACCTGCACGGCTGGTCCGTCCCGAACATGGACTTCTTCATCGTCCACGCGGGCGGACCGCGCATCCTGGACGACCTCTGCCACTTCCTGAACCTGCCGCCCGAGATGTTCCGCTACAGCAGGGCCACCCTCACCGAACGCGGCAACATCGCCAGCTCCGTCGTCTTCGACGCACTGGCTCGGCTCTTCGAGGACGGCGGGGCCGCCGAGTCCGCGCAGGGGCTCATCGCCGGCTTCGGGCCCGGCATCACCGCCGAGGTCGCCGTGGGCAGTTGGGCGAAGGACGACCTCCGGGCGGACGTCGGACACGACCTCGACGAGCTGGAGCTGACCGCCGGCGTTGCGCTGTCCGGCTGAACCCGCTAAGGCGACCGACGGACGGGGACGAAGGAACGGGTGTTCGCGCTTCGCGGACGTACTCGCTCCGTGACCGGATCCCCACCCCGAGGAGAATGCATGCGCCTGCCCGCCCGATGGGCCACAGCCGCCCTGCTGCTGATCGCACCGCTGATCGGCGCACCCGCCACGGCCTCGGCCGACAGCGGACCGGAAGGGGTCCTGGTGGAGCATTCCACCCGGGCCGTACCCGGGCAGTACATCGTCACCCTGGAGCCCGAACTCTCGCCGGACACCGTCCTGCGGGAGCTCGGGCTCAGCCCGTTGTTCCGTTACGGAAACGCTCTGCACGGCTTCGCCGCCAAGCTCACCACCACCGAACTCCAAGCGGTACGGGCCGTACCCGGCGTCCTCGCCGTCGAGGAGAACGCCGAGGTGACCGTCCCCGCGCCGACCGCAGCGAATCTGCTGCGGGCCCCCGCGGCCGGCTGGGGCGCCGACCGCATCGACCAGCGGGCCCTGCCGTTGGACGACACCTTCACCACCGCGGCCACCGGCAAGGGAGTGAAGGCGTACGTCGTCGACACCGGGATCGACGCCGCGCACAGCGAATTCGGCGGCCGGGTCGCGAGCGGGTACGACGCCGTCGGGGACGGCCGCGCGGGCATGGACTGCAACGGGCACGGCACGCATGTGGCGGGCACGGTCGGCGGTGCGGTGTACGGCGTGGCGAAGGACGCCTCGCTGGTCAACGTCCGCGTCCTCGACTGCGAGGGCCGGGGCACCTGGGCCGGCATCCTCGCCGGGTTCGACTGGATCGCCAAGGACGCCGAGCGCAGCGGTGTCCCCGCCGTGCTGAACGCCTCGCTCGGTGGCGACCGCTCCACGGCGGTCGACGCGGCGGTCGAGGCCGTCGCCGACGCGGGCGTGCTGCCCGTCGTGGCCGCGGGCAACGACAACCGGGACGCCTGTGACGTCTCCCCGGCAGGCGCGGACGGTGTGTTCACCGTCGGGGCGAGCGACCGGCAGGACCGGGAGACCTCCTTCAGCAACTGGGGCTCCTGCCTCTCGGTCTACGCCCCCGGTGCCGACATCGTCTCCGCCCGCCTCGGCGGCGGCACCGTTTCGCTGAACGGCACCTCCATGGCCAGCCCGCACGTCGCGGGCGTCGCCGCGCTCTACAAGCAGGAGAACCCCTCGGCCTCTCCCGCCGCCGTCTCGCGGTGGCTGACGGACACGGCCACCGGGGACGTGCTCTCCGGTCTGGGTCAGGGCTCGCCCGACCTGCTGCTGTACACCGGCGGCCTCTGACGATCCGCCGGACGGCCGGA
Organism: Streptomyces sp. NPDC102283; assembly: GCF_044766265.1. Lineage (NCBI taxonomy): Bacteria > Bacillati > Actinomycetota > Actinomycetes > Kitasatosporales > Streptomycetaceae > Streptomyces > Streptomyces sp. NPDC102283. The sequence continues at coordinate 212,089 of NZ_JBIWLQ010000013.1, read as the reverse complement.
CCGGCGGCTCGTCCGCAGGGGCGGGGAGCGGTGACCGCGCGACGGAATCCGCTCCCCGGCCCGGCCGCCCGGCTGTTGTCGGAACGGTGGACGGTCTCTCATTTCTCTGCAACTCTCTGACGGCACAACGCAAAACAGGCCGCAGCGTATGAAGAAACGTGTGTTCCCTGGCTGCGGTCACAGAGCCGCGCCCTCGACGCGCCCTGCGTCGAGGCCGAAGATCGGGGAGCTATGAGAGTCCAACGCTGGAGATGGCGGGCGATATCCGCCTTGGTCGCGACCAGTCTTCTGATGATCGGTGTACCGTCGCTCGCCGCCGCGGCGGCGAGCGGTCCCAACCTCGCCGCGGGCCGGGCCGCGGCCGCGAGCAGCGCCCATGCCGAGTACGGCGCGTCCCACATCACCGACGGCAACCGGTCCACGTACTGGGAGAGCGCGGGAGGCGGGCTGCCCCAGTGGGTCCAGACGGACCTGGGCGCGGGAACCCGCGTCGACGAGGTGAAGCTGACCCTGCCGGCGGGCTGGGAGACCCGCACCCAGACGCTGTCCCTCCAGGGCAGCGCGGACGGCACCAGCTTCGCGACCCTGAAGAACTCCGCGACGTACACCTTCGCCCCGGGGGCGGCGAACGAGGTGACCATCGCGTTCCCGGCCACGCTGACCCGCTTCGTGCGCGTCAACATCACCGCCAACACCGGCTGGTCGGCCGCGCAGCTCTCCGAGCTGGAGGTCCGGGGCGCCGGTGGGTCGTCGGCCGACCTCGCGGCGGGCAAGACCCTCACCGCCAGCAGCGGCAGCGGCTCCCGGGCTCCGGCCAACGCCAACGACGGCAACCGGGACAGCTACTGGGCGAGCCGCGACGACCAGTTCCCGCAGTGGATCCAGGCGGACCTGGGCGGGTCGCTCCGCGTGGACCGGGTGGTCCTGCGACTGCCCGACGGCTGGGCCGCACGCAGCCAGACGCTGAAGCTCCAGGGCAGCGCGAACGGCACGGACTTCACCGACCTCACCGCGTCCGAGGCGTACCGCTTCGACGCGGCGGGCGGACAGTCGGCGACGATCACCTTCGACGCCACGACCACCCGGTACGTCCGTGTCCTGGTCACCGCCAACAGCGGTGCGCAGGCAGCACAGTTGGCCGAACTGGAGATCTACGGCCCCACCACCGGCGACACACAGGCCCCGACCGCACCGGCCGGCCTGGCGTTCACCGAGCCCGCCACCGGGCAGATCCGGCTGACGTGGAAGGCCTCCACGGACGACAAGAGCGTCACCGGCTACGACGTCTACGCGAACAACACCCTGCTGGCCGGCGTCGCGGGCGACGTCACCACGTACACCGACACCCGGCCGACCGGGCAGGACGTCAGCTACTACGTCCGCGCCAAGGACGCGGCGGGCAACGTCTCCGCCAACAGCAACACCGTCACCCGGCGCGGCGACACCGGTGACACCCAGGCCCCCACCGCCCCCTCCGCGCTGGCGTACACCGAGCCCTCCGGCGGCTCGATCAAACTGACCTGGGGAGCGTCCACCGACAACAAGGGCGTGAGCGGCTACGACGTCTACGCCAACAACGTGCTGCGTGGCAGCGTCGCGGGCAACGTGCTGACGTACACCGACACCCAGCCGACGTCCTCCACGGTCAGCTACGTCGTACGGGCCAAGGACGCGGCGGGCAACGCCTCCGTCGACAGCAACACCGTCACCCGCAACGGGCGGATCGGCTCCGCCTCGAACCTCGCCGTGAACAAGCCGATCACCGCCTCCTCCGTGGTCCACACCTTCGTCGCGGAGAACGCCAACGACAACAGCACCTCCACCTACTGGGAGGGCGCGGGCGGCAGTTACCCGAACACCCTCACCGTGAAGCTCGGCTCCAACGCCGACACCGAGAACGTCGTCGTCAAGCTCGACCCCGACAGCAGCTGGGGGGCGCGCACCCAGCGCATCGAGGTCCTCGGCCGGGAGCAGAGCTCCTCGTCCTTCCACTCGCTGTCCGCCGCGAAGGACTACGCCTTCGGTCCGGCGTCCGGCAACACGGTGACCATCCCGGTCTCCGCCCGCGTCGCCGACGTCCAGCTGAAGTTCACCGCCAACAGCGGCTCCGGAGCCGGGCAGGTCGCGGAGTTCCAGGTCCTGGGCGCTCCGGCGGCCAACCCCGACCTCCAGGTCACCGGCATCACCGCCGCACCCGCCGCACCGGTCGAGACGGACGACGTCACCCTGACCGCGACCGTCCGCAACGCCGGCGCGCTCGCGGCCCCGGCGAGCAAGGTCGAGCTGCGCCTCGGCGGCACCAAGGTCGCCACCGCCTCCGTCGGCGCGCTGGCGGCGGGCGCCTCCGCTCAGGTGGACGCCTCCATCGGTGCCCGGAACGCGGGCAGCTACGTCCTGAGCGCCGTCGCCGACCCGGCAGGCGAGGTCATCGAGCAGAACGAGACCAACAACGGCTACACCAGCGCCTCCCCGCTGGTCGTGAAGCCGGTCTCCAGCTCCGACCTGGTGGCCTCGGCGGTCACCACCTCACCCTCGGCCGCGTCCGCCGGCGAGACGGTCGCCTTCTCCGTCGCGCTGAAGAACCAGGGCACGGTGGCCTCGGCCGCCGGCGCCCACGGCATCACCCTGACGCTCGTCGACAGCAAGGGCGCCACGGTGAAGACGCTCACCGGCAGCCACACCGGAGCCATCGCACCGGGAGCCACCACCGCGCCGGTCGCCCTCGGCTCCTGGACCGCCGCCAACGGCTCGTACACCGTGCGGACCGTGATCGCGGCCGACGCCAACGAACTCCCGGTCAAGCGCGAGAACAACACCTCCACCCAGGCGCTCTTCGTCGGACGCGGCGCCAACATGCCGTACGACATGTACGAGGCGGAGGACGGTACGGCCGGCGGCGGCGCGAAGGTCGTCGGCCCGAACCGGACCGTCGGCGACATCGCGGGTGAGGCCTCGGGACGCAAGGCCGTCACCCTCGACCAGACCGGCGACCACGTCGAGTTCACCACCCGGGCCGCCACCAACACCCTGGTCACCCGGTTCTCCATCCCCGACGCCCCGGGCGGCGGCGGCATCGACTCCACCCTGAACGTCTACGTGGACGGCGTCTTCCTCAAGGCGATCGACCTCACCTCGCAGTACGCCTGGCTGTACGGGAACGAGGCCGCTCCCGGCAACTCCCCGGGCTCCGGAGCGCCCCGTCACATCTACGACGAGGCGAACATGATGCTGGGCAGGACCGTCCCGGCGGGGTCCAAGATCCGGCTCCAGAAGGACAGCGCCAACACCACCACGTACGCGATCGACTTCGTCAACCTGGAGCAGGTCGCCCCGGTCGCCAACCCGAACCCCGCCACGTACACCGTGCCGGCCGGATTCACCCACCAGGACGTCCAGAACGCCCTGGACAAGGTCCGCATGGACACCACCGGCACCCTTGTGGGCGTCTACCTCCCGGCGGGGCAGTACAGCACGGCCGGCAAGTTCCAGGTCTACGGCAAGGCCGTCAAGGTGGTCGGCGCCGGGCCCTGGTACACCCGCTTCAACGCCCCTTCCACCCAGGACAACACCGATATCGGCTTCCGGGCCGAGGCCAGTGCCAAGGGGTCCTCGTTCGCGAACTTCGCGTACTTCGGCAACTACACGTCCCGGATCGACGGGCCGGGCAAGGTGTTCGACTTCTCCAATGTGTCGGACATCGTCATCGACAACATCTGGAACGAGCACATGGTCTGCCTCTACTGGGGCGCCAACACCGACAGCGTGACCATCAAGAACTCCCGGATCCGCGATATGTTCGCCGACGGCGTCAACATGACCAACGGGTCCACCGACAACCTGGTGACCAACAACGAGGCGCGGGCCACCGGCGACGACAGCTTCGCGCTCTTCTCGGCGATCGACGCCGGGGGAGCGGACATGAAGAACAACGTCTACGAGAACCTCACCTCGATCCTCACCTGGCGCGCGGCGGGCGTCGCCGTCTACGGCGGGTACGACAACACCTTCCGCAACATCCACATCGCCGACACCCTGGTCTACTCCGGAATCACGGTCAGTTCGCTGGACTTCGGCTACCCGATGAACGGGTTCGGGAGCGTACCCACGACGATCGAGAACGTCTCGATCGTGCGCGCGGGCGGTCATTTCTGGGGATCGCAGACCTTCCCCGGCATCTGGCTGTTCTCGGCGTCCAAGGTGTTCCAGGGCATCCGCATCAACAACGTGGACATCGTCGATCCCACCTACAGCGGGATCATGTTCCAGACGAACTACGTCGGCGGACAGCCCCAGTTCCCGATCAAGGACACCGTGCTCACCGACGTGTCCATCTCGGGTGCGCGCAAGAGCGGTGACGCCTTCGACGCCAAGTCCGGGTTCGGGCTGTGGGCCAACGAGATGCCGGAGGCCGGGCAGGGGCCGGCCGTCGGCGAGGTCACCTTCAACGGCCTGAAGCTCAGCGACAACGCCCAGGACGTCAAGAACACCACCTCCACCTTCAAGATCATCACTAACCCGTAGCCCGGGGGAGAGGTCGTAGTCACCGGCAAGGGGGCGCTTCCCGATGGCAGGGAAGCGTCCCTTTTGCGTGCAATCCTTGCGTTGATAAGTCAATTGTTTGCGCTGCTTACGCTAGTCTTGCGGCATGACGCGACGACTTGCTCAGGTTGCCAAGAAGGTTGGGGTCAGCGAGGCCACGGTGAGCCGGGTGCTCAACGGCAAGCCCGGGGTGTCCCGGACCACCCGGCAGTCCGTACTGACCGCCCTGGACGTCCTCGGCTACGAGCGGCCCACCCAACTGCGGGGCGAGCGCGCCCGGCTCGTCGGCCTCGTCCTGCCCGAACTGCAGAACCCGATCTTCCCCGCCTTCGCCGAGGTGATCGGCGGCGCCCTCGCCCAGCAGGGACTCACCCCTGTGCTGTGCACCCAGACCAAGGGCGGAGTGTCGGAGGCGGACTACGTGGACCTCCTGCTCCAGCAACAGGTCTCCGGTGTGGTCTTCGCCGGCGGTCTGTTCGCCCAGGCCGACGAGGCCCACGAGCACTATCACCGGCTCGCCGAGCGCCGCATCCCCGTCGTGCTGATCAACGCACCCATAGAGGGACTGGACTTCCCCTGCGTCTCCTGCGACGACGCCGTCGCGATCGAGCGCGCCTGGCGCCACCTTGCCTCCCTCGGCCACGAGCGCATCGGTGTGGTGATGGGCCCCTCCGACCACGTGCCCTCCCGCCGCAAGCTCGCGGCCGCCCGGTCCGTCGCGGCGGCCACCGGCGGGGAGCTGGCCGAGGAGTACGTCGAGCGTGCGATGTTCTCGCTGGAGGGCGGGCAGGCCGCGGCCTCCCGGCTGCTGGAGCGCGGAGTCACCGGCGTCATCTGCGCCAGCGACCCCCTGGCGCTCGGTGCGGTGCGGGCGGCCCGCAGGCGCGGCCTCGGGGTGCCGTCCGACATCTCGGTCGTCGGCTACGACGACTCGGCGTTCATGAACTGCACCGAACCCCCGCTCACCACGATCCGCCAGCCCATCGAGGCCATGGGCCGGGCCGCCGTCGAGCTGCTCTGCGCGGGCATCCAGGGCGGCTCGGTCCCCCCGGACGAGCTGCTGTTCGAGCCGGAGCTGGTGGTACGGGGCTCCACCGCGAAGGCGCCCCGCTGATCCCGCGGATCGCGGCGCTGTCGCGGCTGCGGCACAGTGGGCACATGGACGACCTCAACGCACTCGCCGAGGAACACCTGAGCGCGGCCCGCGCCTCCGCGCACGGCCGCAGCGCCCACCTCCTGCTCCAGCAGCCCCCCTTGCGGCAGACGGTGATCGCCCTCACCGAGGGGACGGCGCTCGACGAACACAACGCGCCGCCCGCCGCCTCGCTCCTCGTCCTGCGCGGCAGCGTCCGGCTCACCGCCGCCTCCGGGGACGCGGAGCTACCGTCCGGGACCCTGCACCCGATCCCGCAGGAACGGCACGGGTTGCTGGCGCTCCAGGACGCCGTGGTCCTGCTCACGGCCGTCAACGACTGATCGTCCGGAACACCCGGGGACTGCCGGCCGGGGCGCGCGGCGCCGGCCGGGGAGGGGTGTGCTTCGGCCGCGACGTGGCAGGAGAGGATCGAGTGGAGTCACCACGTCCGGAAACGGACAGGTCACGCCGCCCACCGCGTCCGCCCACGTCCCCGGAGTACCAGCTTGCCCACCCAGACCGCGTCCGCCGCGGAAAGCACCGCCCCCGCCGCCCTGCCCCGCCGCTGGGGCACCGCCCTGCGGCGTACACCGGTCTCGCTGTGGAACGACGACGTCACCGACTGGGCCGCCGCCCTGACGTACTACGCGATCCTCGCCCTGCTCCCGGCGCTCCTGGTGACCGTCTCCGTGATCGGACTGGCCAACCCCGACGCGACCGGCGCCCTGATCGCCGACATCACCGCGTTCGCCCCGGCCGAGTCCGGCGACGCGCTGCGCAGGCCGTTGGAGGCGGCGACCGAACAGCGCTCCGCCGTCTGGCTGCTGGTCGCCACCGGGTCCGTGAGTGCCGTGTGGTCCGCGTGCAGCTACCTCGCGGTCTTCCGCCGGGCGATGCACGCCATGCACGGCGTCCGGGACACGCGCCCGCCGCTGCGGCAGGCGCACATCATCGTCGTCTCCGCGATCGGCCTGCTCCTCCTGCTGATGACCAGCGCCTTCGCCATCGTCATGACCGGCCCGCTGGCCCGCTGGCTGGGCCGCCTCATCGGCCTGCCGCACGAGGGGGAGACCCTGTGGGCGGCGCTGAAGTGGCCGCTGCTGGTCCTCCTCGTGGCCTGTCTGATCATGGTCCTCTTCAGCACCGGCCCCCACTCCGCGCGCGGTGTCCGTCGGGGCCTGCCCGGCGGGATACTCGCCGCGTTCTGCTGGCTCACCGCGTCGGCGCTCTTCGCTCTCTACGCGACCCAGGTCGGCAGCTACAGCAGGCTGTACGGATCGCTCGCCGGGCTCGTCGTCTTCCTCATCTGGGTCTGGTTCGCCAACCTCTCGCTGCTGGCCGGAGCCCAGTTCAACGTGGAGCTGCGGCGGCCCGAGCGGGAGCCCGGCGCCGACGGCGGGGAGCCCGTCACGGCCGCAGAACGATCCTGACCGGGTCGCCCTCCTTGGTCTCCACCCGCCGCACGGCCGCCGCCGCGTCCTCCAGGGGCAGGACGTCGGTGATCGAACGGGAGAAGTCCAGCCGGCCGCCCTCGGCGAGCCGGACGAGCTCCGCCACATGGTGTCCCTCCGAGCCGTAGTGGCCCAGGATCCGGTGCTGGAGGTAGCTGAACAGGGTGCCGCGGGCGACGGTCAGCGGCTGGTCGGTCAGCCCCACCAGCACCAGCCGCCCCTTCGGGGCCAGCGTGGCCAGCGCCTGCTCGCGGACCGCCGGGACCCCGGCGAAGTCGAACGCCGCCTCCAGGCCCACGCCGCCCGTCGCCCCGAGCACCTTCTCGCGGAACAGCGGATCGGCGGGGTCCAGCGCCAGGTCGGCCCCGAACTCCAGGGCCCGGCGCCGGGCCGCCGGAGCGGGATCCACCGCGACGACCGGATGCGCGCCCACGGCCCGCAGCAACTGCACGGCGTGCGCGCCGAGCCCGCCCGCGCCCCAGACGCCCACGGCCTCCGCCGCCCGCACGTCGCCGGTGGCGGTCACCGCCGCCCAGGGCGTGGAGACCGCGTCCGGGATGATCGCGGCCTGCTCGAAGGGGAGCGAGTCGGGCAGGGCGACGAGGGTCGACGCGGTGGCGAGGGCGTACTCCGCCCAGCCGCCGTCGTAGTCGACGCCGCGGGTGTGCGTCCGGCCCCGGCGCTGCTCGCCCGCCTGGAGCACCACCCGCGCGCCGGCCGTCCAGCCGGTGACGTCCGCACCCGTCCCGGCCACGGTCCCGGCCACCTCGTGGCCCAGGGTGACCGTGCCCCCCTCCAGATACATCGGGCTCAGCGTCCCGGCGACGAGGTGCACGTCGGAGAGGCAGACCCCCGCCGCCGCGACCTTCACCAGCACCTCGCCGGGACCGGGCACGGGCCTGTCCACCTCCTCGACGACGAGTGCGCGGCTGGGCAGGTGCAGACGCGCTGCGCGCATGCGTTCCATGACGGGTCCTTACGGTGTTCGGGTCGGCGGCCTGTCGCAAGTCGCCTTGCTTTGAAACGTAAGCCCGGCCCGTCCGGTAAAGCAAGTGGCCTTGCGATACGGTTCGGGGATGACCACCGAGAAGGGCCCCGCGCCGCTGCGCCGCCGGGGCGAACGCATGCGGCAGGCCGTCCTGGCGGCCACCGTCGACCTGCTCACGTCGGAAGGGCTCACCGGTACCACGGTCGCCGCGGTGGCCAGGGCGGCCGGGGTGCACGAGACCTCCGTGTACCGGCGGTGGAGGACCCGCGAGAGCCTGCTGCTGGACGCCCTCGGCTCGCATGCCGACGAGGCGCTGCCCGATCCCGACACGGGAGACGTGCGCGAGGACCTGGCTCGGCTGATGTCGGCGGTCTCGGACTATCTCGCCTCACCGCGCGGCGCGGCCCTGCTCCACCTCGGCGCCTCCGCCGACGCGGGGTCCGTCGACGCGGAGCGCCTGCCGTACTGGGACGCCCGGCTGGAACGGGGCGAGGACATCGTGCGGCGCGGTGTCCTGCGCGGCGAACTGGCCCCGGACACCGACGCCCGGCTGGTGGCCGAGACCCTGGCGGGGCCGTTGTTCGCCCGGGTCCTGCTGACCGGGGCGCCGCTGGACAGGGGGCTCGCGCGCCGGATCGTGGACCTGACGCTCGACGGCGCACGCCCCCGCGGCGGGTGCGCCGCCAACAGGTGACGCACCCAGGACGGCGTCACGCACCCGGGAGCGGCCGGGTGCGACGGGACGCCTCGAAGGGCGGCCCGGTCAGCGCCTGACGCGGTATCCGGCGACGACCGGCATCGTCTCGCGCAGCACCCGTACGCCGTCGTTGTCCGCGTCGCCCAATCGGTGGCCCTTCCATGTCTCCGTCGCGCTGGAGAACCGGCTGATCCGCCGGCAGTGGTCCCCGCAGGCGGAGCGGTACGCCATGATCGTGTAGTGATTGCCGTCCTCGGTGATCCAGCCGGTGTTGTACGGGCGGTTGCGGCTCACGCTCATCGAACCGTCCGTGTTGCCCGCCAGCGTCGTGCGGTCGTGGGCGAGGCCCAGATTGTGGCCGATCTCGTGACTCGCCGAATCCAGGCGGATGCCGTCGACCTCGACGACCGCGTAGGCGTGCTCGTCCGTGGAGCCGTCGAGTACGGGCGTGTAGTCCGCGGTGCCGCCACCCCGCTCGTCCCGGTCCACGACGAGCGTGACCAGATCGGCGCCGTACCGCGCCCGCTGTTCGTGCACCTGGCGCCCGAGCCCCGCCGAGTGGTCCTTGAGGGTGGAGTGCGCGGCGCGGAATTCCTCCGAGCCCTCGTAGTCGGTCGCCGTGTACGGATGGATGACGCGGATGACCCCGCAGAGCTCGCCCGCCGCCAGGGACCGGTTCATCCGCGTCGCGATCTCCTGGGCCGAGGAGGGAACCCGATGCTCGCCGCCGGCCCGTTTCGCCGCCTTGGGCGTGTAGACGGCCAGCACGTCGACCACGGGGCATTCCGCCGCCCTCGCCTTCTCCGCCGCCGGACGTGCCGCGGCCCCGGCCGTGGCCGGGGCGTCCGCCGAGGCGGCACAGAGCGATGCGCCGACGCCGACGGCCAGGGCTGCCTTCAAAAGGGTCGCGCGCATGGGGAGTTGGCTCCGTCCGGAAAGGGGCCGGCCGAGGGGAGGGCCGCCCGGTGACTGAGGGTCCCTCATTTCTAACACTCCGTGATGCGGACCGCCCATCGTGCCCGAAGCCGGTTGACGGCCGTTTGTTCCCTGGCCGGAGGGGTGTGGCGGTGAGGAGGTGGGCAGGTACACGTGTACGAACTCGCACGAATGGAACGGCAGTCGGCGGCAGAGGGGCGTGTGTGACGTGACGGAGCAGAGCGAATGGCGGTTCTCCGACGACCGGGGTCAGCAGTCGACGGCGCCCCGGCCGCCGCGGCGGGTGCTGGCCTATGTCCAGGCCGGCGCCACCTTGTGGGACCTCGGAATCCGGCCGGCGGGTATCTTCGGCTCCGACCACGACGGACCGGACCCCGACACGGCGAAGACCGGGACCCTTCCGCTGGGCGAGATCGCGTACGTCGGTGCGGGAGCGGCCCTGGACGTCGAGCGGCTGCTGAGCTGTGGACCGGAGCTCGTGGTGGCCGTCAGCTACGGCGGCGGTCATGTCTACGGGCTGACTCCCGAGACGGCCAAGCCCCTGGAGGAGAGGGTCCCGGTGGTCGTCCTCGACGTCAGCCAGGCCCGTACGTTCGGTGAGATCGGCGACCGGTTCGCCGAGCTGGCCCGCTCGCTGGGCGCCACGGCCCGCCCGGGCGCCGACCGTGACCTGGACGCCGCCCGGGAGCGGCTGCGCTCCGTGGTCGCCGCCACGTCCGCCGACGCGCCCCGGGTGCTCGCCCTCTCCCCGGCCGGCCCGGACCAGGCGCATGTGGCGCGTCCCAGGATGTGGCCCGAGCTGCGCGTCCTCACCGAACTCGGCGTCCAGGTCGTGGAGCCGGCCGAGGGCCCGGGGGCCAACTGGTCCACGCTCGATGGCTCCGACACCTTCGCGCTGCGCCCCGAGGTGATCCTGACGGACATCCGCGCCCACGCGGCCCCGCTGGAGGAGCTGCGGGGGAGCGAGGGCGTGCCGAAGCCCGTCGTCCCGTGGAATCCCGAGCCCCTTTACGGGCCCCGCGACCACGCCCGGTTCCTCGGCCTGGTCGCGGACGCCCTGGAGGCGGCGCGGGCGAGCTGAGCGGGAGCGCTGTCACCGGGCGGCGGATGCGGGGTACGGCAACGGCGCGCGGTTACGGGGTGGGGACGAGGCCGTCGGCGACGAGGCCGGTGAGCACGGCCTCGCCCAGCGCCTGGACGGCGGACTGCGGGCGGACCATCACGGTGAACTCCTTGATGAGCCCGTCGTCGTCCAGGTGCAGCAGGTCGATGCCGTGGATCTCCCGGCCGCCGACCGTCGCCCGGAAGAGCAGGACCGCCGACGGGGCCTCGGTCCCGTCGGCGCTCGTCCGCGAGGCGCCCGCGAACTCCCCGACGTAACGGAAGTCCTCGAAGATGCGCAGCAGGACCCCGAAGAGGCCCAGCACCATCGGCCTGCCCTCGAACGGGGTGAACTTCACCGGGCTGTAGAGCCGGATGTCCTCGGTGAACAGATCGCCCAGTGCGTCCAGGTCGCGACGGTCGACGGCGGCGCGGAAACGGTCCACTGCGGTGGTCATGTGTGTCCTCCTTGATGAGGTGCGTCCTCGCCGAGGGGCAGGGCGAGTCGGCTTAGTCATGAAAGTGACTAGTCACTTTCATGACTATCATGAGGGTCGGTGTTCCGGACAGGGGTGGGCGGGGACGTGCCCGGCCGCGGCAGAGAAGGAGACGGTCTGATGGCGTTGCGCCACGCGGTGCTGGCGGCGCTGCTCGACGAGGAGCTGAGCGGCTATCAGGTGACGAAGGCGTTCGCGGCGGGCGTCGCGAACTTCTGGCACGCCCTGCCGCAGCAGGTCTACGCGGAACTGGCCAGGCTGGAGAAGGAGGGCCTGGTCGCGGGGCGCGAGGTCGTGCAGGAGGCGCGTCCCAACAAGCGGCTGTTCCGTGTCACCGGCGAGGGACTGGCCGAGCTGGAGGGCTTCGCGTCAGCCGCCGCCAAACCCTCGTTCCTGCGGGAGGACCTGCTGGTCCAGATCCAGGCCGCCGACCACCTCGACACCGACGTGCTGATCGAGCGGCTCATCGAACGGTTCGCGTTCGCCGAGGCCAAGGCCGCGCTGTTCGAGGAGCAGTTGCGCAGGATGCGCGGCGAGCGCGACGAGGCGGAGTTCCTGCTCAGCGGCGCACGGATCGGCCCGTACCTCACCTGCCGACGGGGGCGGGACTTCGAGCGGGCCAACCGTGACTGGTGCCGGGACGTGATGGAGGTGCTCCGGGCGCGGCGGGAGGCCGCGGGGCCGTCGCTCCGGCGGTCGGCCCCGGATCAATTCTTGAATCCGAACTCGCCTACCCTGTAGGCCCGTTAGCCTGTCTGACGTCCGTCCCTCCGGACCACTGCCGAGCGCCATTCACTATCCCAGCGAACGAAGGCACTCCCTTGCTCCTGAGACGACGAATGACCTCCAGAATTGCCTGGGGCGTCGCCGCGACACTCATCCCCACCCTCCTCGGCACCACCGCCGCGGCCGCGCCCCAGGCCGGCCCGGGCTCGTCGGTGGCCGCCCCGGCCGCCGCCTCCTCACTGGCATGGCGGGGCTGCGGCGGAGACATCGACGCGAGCGTCGAGTGCGCGACCCTCAAGGTGCCCCTGGACCACCGCAGGCCGGGCGGCAGGAAGATCGAGCTGTCGCTGTCGCGGATCAAGGCCGCCGACCCGGCCGTGCGCCGCGGCGTCCTGCTCTTCAACCCGGGCGGCCCCAGCGGTTCCGGGCTCTTCTATCCCCTGGCGCTCAGCGGTCTTCTGCCGCAGTCCGTGAAGGACCGGTACGACCTGATCGGTTTCGACCCGCGCGGGGTCGGGGCCAGCAGTCCGCTCGCCTGCGGTACGACCACCGCCGACGAACGGCTGACGTACCGGCCCTACAGGGAGGCGACGTTCGCCAAGGACGTCGCCTGGGCGCGTGACATCGCCGACCGGTGCCGCGACCGCAACAGGGAAACGCTCCGGCACATCAACACCCGCAACACGGCGCGTGACCTGGACGCCATCCGCGTGGCCCTCGGGGAGCGGAGGATCTCGTACTTCGGACTGTCGTACGGGACCTATCTCGGTTCCGTGTACGCGCAGCTGTTCCCGCGGAGGGTCGACAGGTTCGTCCTGGACAGCGCCGTGGACCCCGAGCGGGTCTGGCGGAGCATGGGGCAGTCCTGGGCGGAGCGGGCCGAGGCCACCTTCGACCGGTGGACGCACTGGACCGCTCGTCATGCGGCGCGGTACGGACTCGGTGACACGCCCGCCGAGGTCGAGACGCTGTTCTGGGACATCGTCGCGCGCGCCGACCGGGAGCCGCTCGACCTCGGTGGTACCAGGTTCGACGGCGCCGAGGTCCGGGAGTACATGCGCTGGGAGATCCCCCACCCCTCCGTCGCCGCCGGCACCCTGGGGCTGCTCCGGGACGCCGCCGCGGGCAAGCCCGTTCCGACCTTCCCGACCTTCGTGCCGACCGACAACGAGCTGGCGAGCTTCCTCGCGATCGTGTGCGGTGACGCCCGCTGGCCCACCGACCCGGCCGTCTACCGGGCCGACTCCCGGCGCGACAGCGTCCGCTACCCCCTGTACGGCGACTCCGTCTCGAACATCTTCCCGTGCGCCTACTGGGGCCGCCCGGTGGAAGGGGCCACCAAGGTCGACAACAGGGTCCCCGCGCTCATCGTCCAGAACGAGTGGGACCCGCAGACTCCGCTGGCCGCCGCTCACGGCCTGCGCCGGGCGCTGAAGGGCTCCCGGCTCGTCACCGTGGAGGAGGGGCAGGGCCACGGCGTGTACGCGCTCGGCGTCAGTGCCTGCGCGGACAGGGCCGCCACGACGTACCTGACCACCGGCCGGCTCCCGGCCCGGGACGTCACCTGCGCGGCCGACCCGCTCTCCGCGGCCGCCTCACGGTCCGCCCCGCCGGGCCCCGCCCCGGCGCCGGTCCGCCTTCCCTTCTCCGGTCGATGACCTCGGCAGCAACTCTCCAAAAAATATTCTGCAAAAATACTTTGGGAAAGTGCTCCTCCCGTTCTACGCTGGGGCCATGGACAGCGAAGACGGCCGTCGCGTACTCGATCCGGCGCAGGACGGGGCCGCCCTGAAGGCCCTCACCCACCCTCTGCGCCTCACCCTGCTCGGGCTGCTGCGCCAGCATGGCCCGGCCACCGCCAGCGAGCTCGCGGCCAGGACGGGGGAGTCCTCGGCCTCCACCAGCTACCACCTGAGGGTGCTCGCCAAATACGCGTTCGTCACCGAGGCCGAACACCGCGACAGCCGGGAGCGGCGCTGGAAGTCCGTGCACGGCATGACCTCCTGGAGCAATGAGGCGATGCGCCGCAGCCCCGGCGGCAGCACGATCCTCAGCGCCCTGCACCGCCGCCAGGTCGAGCACCTCCAGCAGTCGCTGGACCGCCACGAGATGGATCTGGAGAGCGGCCGCCTGGGTCAGGAGTGGCAGGAGCCGTCGGGCGTCAGCGACTCGATGCCCCGGCTGACCCCTGAGTCGCTCGCGGAGTTGTGGGAGGCGATCCAGGCGAAGACAGACGAGCTGACCGCCCGTGACGCCGGGAACCCCCGCGCCGAGCAGGTCGTCCTCTTCGCCGCCGGACTGCCGCTGGCCCCGGACCCGGTGCCCGGTCCGGACCACGCGGACGCCCCCACCGGGTCCGCCGCGACCGACGCCGGAGCGTCGGGCGCCACCGGCAAGGGCGCTGCCGACGAGGGGGCGCCCCATGGCCGGCGCTGAGGCCCTCGCCGCCCCCGCCCCGGGCGGCGGCCTCGACGAGGCGACCGCGCGCCGCCGGTTCGTCACGGTCTCCTTCCTCTTCTGGCTCCCCATCGGCATGTCCATCGCGACGGGAGTGCTCCTCTTCACCGAACGGGGCATGGGCCTCGCCGCCGTCGCCGGCTTCTACGCCGTGCACTCCCTCACGGCCGCCGCGATGGAACTGCCCACCGGCGGCCTCTCCGACGTCATCGGGCGGCGCCCCGTCCTGGCCATCGCCGGGCTGCTCAACCTGGCCGCCTTCACCCTCATCGGCCTCGGTGCGGCGGGGTGGGCCATCGCCCTCGGCATGGGGCTGATGGGCCTGGCCCGCGCCCTGTCCAGTGGGCCCGCCGAGGCCTGGTACGTCGACACCGTCCACGCCCACGCGGGACCCGACGCCGATCTGCGTACGGGGCTGGCGCGCGGCGGCTCCGCCACCTCCGCCGCCCTCGCGCTCGGCACCCTGCTCGGCGGCGGCCTCCCCTGGCTGCTCGGGCTCACCCCCGGCCCGGGGGAGTGGCTCACCGATACGACCGGCGGACTCGTCATCCTGCTCTCCGTGCCCGCCCTGCTCGGTGCGCTGGTCGAGGTCGTCTTCGTGCTCTACGTGCTGAACGCCCTGACCGAACCGCCCCGGGCCCGGACAGGTATGCGCGGGGTCGTGGGCGGCGTGCCCGCGGCCATCGCCGCCGGGCTCCGGCTCGGCGCCCGGGACGCCCTGATCCGGCGCATCCTGCTGACCGCGAGCGCCGCGGGCGCCGCGCTCGCGGCCCTCGAACTGCTCACCCCGGGCCGGGCCGCCGCTCTTATGGGAACGGCGGAGTCCGGGGCCCTGGTCTTCGCGGGGCTCGCCTGCGCCGGATTCCTCTGTCACGCCCTGGGCAGTCAACTCGCCCCGCTCGTCGCCCGTTTCGCCGGCGGCAGTGAGCGCGCTGTGCTCGTGAGCCTCGGGCTGGTGACGCTGGGGCTGACGTTCCTCGGCCTCACCGCGCTCGCGATGAGCCCCCTCGCCACGACGGCCGCCGTCACCGGCTACGGGCTGGTGTACCTGGGCCTCGGAGCCGCGGGCCCCAACGAGAACGACCTGCTGCACCGCCGG
This sequence comes from Streptomyces sp. NPDC102283, assembly GCF_044766265.1. Taxonomy (NCBI): domain Bacteria; kingdom Bacillati; phylum Actinomycetota; class Actinomycetes; order Kitasatosporales; family Streptomycetaceae; genus Streptomyces; species Streptomyces sp. NPDC102283. Next base: position 196,463 of record NZ_JBIWLQ010000013.1, on the reverse strand, counting down.
GTCGACGCCTCGGGCCGCGCCACCGCCCTCTCCGTCCAGTCACTCTCCCTGCAACTGGTCGCCGCCGGCGCCGGACTGACCGCGGGCACGCTGCGGCCGGGCCCGTTGCCCTGGCTGCTGGCCGCAGCGGTCGTGCTGGCCGGAGCCCTCCTCTGGGTGCGCCGGGCCGCCCCCGCGAAGCCGCTCCCGGGCGCCGCGCCGCGTACGGAGACGGACGGCACCGCACCGGTATCGGCGCACCCGTAGGAATCCCTGTCCGGCCAACCTCCTGACCCCGTTGATCCATCGCTGTGCACCGGCTGGCGGACGTCCCCCGCGTCACCGACCGCGCCCCGGACCGCCCGGCACCACCGGCCCCGGGGCTCACCGCCCTCCCGGCCGCTGCCGCTGCGCATCCGCGCCCGGTCCACCCGCATCGAGGTGCTGATCGGCGACCGAACGGTCATCGACGCCACCGATGGGACCCATCGGCGGGGCAGGATCGGTCCGAACGTGTTCGGAGGCCGCGCCGCCTACCAGGACATCCACGTCACGGCACTCTAGGAGACCCCACCCCCATGCTCGACCACAGCGAACTGCTGGTCGTCGGCGAATGCGTCGCCGACATCGTCCGGCTGCCGGACGAGGCCCCCCGGGTCCACCCGGGCGGCAGCCCCGCCAACGTCGCGTACGGCCTGGCCCGCCTCGGCCACCGCGCCGTCCTGCTCACCCAACTCGGCCCCGACGGGAACGGGCGGCTCATCCGGGCGCACCTCGCCTCCGGTGGAGTCGACGTCCGCACCGACGGCTCCACCGCCCCCACTCCGTCGGCCGCCGTCACCCTGGACGGGGCCGGGCAGGCCACGTACGCCTTCGACATCTCCTGGACCCTCGCCCCGGTCGCCGTCGAACCCGCTCCGGCGCATGTGCACACCGGGTCGATCGGTGCGGTGGCGGAGCCCGGGTCCGCCACGGTCCTGGACCTCGTGCGCGCCGCCCGGGCCACCGCGACCGTCAGCTACGACCCCAATGTGCGGCCCGCCCTCATGGGCGACCACGCGGCGGCCGTGCGCCGGGTCGAGGAGTGCGTCGGGCTGAGCGACCTGGTCAAGGCGAGCGACGAGGACCTGGAGTGGCTGTACCCGGGAGAGGAGCCGGAGCGGGTCGCGGCACGCTGGCTGGAGCGCGGGCCCGCCGTCGTGCTCGTGACCCGGGGCGGTGCCGGGGCCCTCGCCGTTCTGCCCGGCGGCCGGATCACGGTCAAGGCCCCACCGGTCGACGTCGTCGACACCGTCGGCGCGGGCGACGCGTTCATGTCGGGGACGCTCCACGCCCTCGCCGCGCACGGCCTCCTCGGTCCCGGCGCCCGTGACCGGCTGCACGCCGTGGACCGGGACACCGTCACCGACGTCCTGCGCCACGCGGTCGCCTCCGCCGGCGTGACCGTCTCCCGGGCCGGGGCCAATCCGCCCGGCGCGGACGAGCTCCGCGCGGCGCTCGCACACAACTGACACCACGTCATGACCCGTTCGGCGCAGTCGAACGCATCCTCGTGAGACGTCCCGCCGTTCGTCAACCGGATGCAGTACGACAACGGGATCGGGGCAACGGGTGGCGAGGAGACGGACGGCCGACAGCGGTACGGAGCCGGGGACGCGGGCGGGCGTCTTAGGGGCCGGGGTGCGTACGGCGGTGCTGGAGAGCGTGGCGGGATGGGTGCCGGGGGAGCCGGTCGCCAACGACCGGCTCCCCGCGGACTGGGACGTCGACGACGCCTGGGTCCGCCGCCGCACCGGCATCGGCAGCCGGCATCGCGCCGGACCGGGCGTCGCCACCGGGGACCTCGCCTACCAGGCGGCCTCCCGGCTGCTGGCCCGCGCCCCGGAGGCGGTCGAGGTGGACGCGGTGGTCCTCGCCACCGCCACTCCCGACCACCTCTGTCCGGGCACCGCCCCCGCGCTGGCGGCCCGGCTCGGGCTCGGCACCGTACCGGCCCTGGACATCGCCGCCGTGTGCAGCGGCTTCGTCTACGGGCTCGCCGTCTGCCACGGGCTGGTCGCCTCGGGCCTGTACGGGCGCATCCTGCTGGTCGGCGCCGACGTCTACTCGACCTGGCTCGACCCGGCAGACCGTTCGGCGGGCGTCGTCTTCGGCGACGGGGCGGGCGCCGCCCTGGTGGCGGCCGGGCGCCCGGGCGATCCCGGAGAACTGCTCGCGTTCGACCTGGGCAGCGACGGCACCGGCTACGACCTGATCACCGTCCCCGGCGGCGGCGCCCGCGCGAGGGCGAGCGGAAAGCCGCCGTCCCCGGACGACGGGTTCTTCCGGATGCAGGGCGGCACCGTCTACCAGCACGCAGTCGAGCGGATGACCGGCTCCTGCCGGACGCTCCTGGACCGGGTCGGCTGGGACCCGGCCGAGGTCGACCGCTTCGTGCCGCACCAGGCCAACGCCCGGATCCTGCACGCCGTCGCGGAGCGGGTCGGCATCGCGCCGCAGCGCTGCGTGACCCATGTGGAGCGGGTCGGCAACACCGGCGCCGCCTCCATCCCGCTGGCCCTGGCCGACGCGGCGGGCCGAGGCCGCCTCCGCTCCGGCGACCGGGTGCTGCTCACCGCCTTCGGGGGCGGACTGACCTGGGGTTCGGCGGCACTTCGCTGGCCGGGGGCCCCGGGGACCATTTGCACGGATTCTACGGAAGGAACACAGCATGTCGCTCCCCGCTGATCAGGGCACCGAGGCCGGAGCCGGCACCGCCATCGCGGTGACGGGGGTCGGCCTGGTGACACCCGCAGGGGCGGACGAGCACAGCTTCTGGGAGAGGCTGTGCTCCGGGCACTCCACTGCCCGGCGGTGCGAAGAACTGGCCGGTCTCCCGGTCGACTTCGCCTGTCCGGTGGACGGCGTCGACCTGGACGAGGCGGTGGGCGGCCGGTCGGTGTGGCGGATGGCCCGGTTCGTGAAGCTGGCACTGGTGGCCGCCCGGCAGGCCGTCGCCGACGCCGGTCTCGACCCGGCACGGTGGGACGGCAGCCGCGTCGGGGTGGTCCTCGGCGTGGGCGTCGGCGGCGTCTCCGTCCTGGTGGACAACGCGGCCAAGCTGGCGGCCTCGGGCCCCGAGGCGGTCTCCCCGCTGCTCGTCCCGATGATGATCCCCAACGCGGCGGCGGGCGAGGTCGCCATCGCGCTGAAGGCGGGCGGCCCCAGCCTCGCCCCCGCCACCGCCTGCGCCTCCGGGGCCACCGCCCTCGCCGTCGCCCGCGATCTGCTGCTCGGCGGCAGTTGCGACGTGGTGGTCGCGGGCGGCGCGGAGTCGGTGCTGACCCCGCTGGTGGTCACCGCGTTCGCCCGGATGGGCGCGCTCTCCACCCGCACCGGCGACCCGGCGGGCGCGTCCCGCCCGTTCGCCGCCGACCGGGACGGCTTCGTCATCGGTGAGGGCGCCGCGATGCTCGTCCTGGAGCGCGAGGCGGGGGCCCGTGCCCGCGGCGGCCGTCCGCGCGCCCTGCTCACCGGCGCCGGCTCCAGCACGGACGCCCACCACCCCACCGCCCCGGCCCCCGACGGGTACGGCGCCCAGCGGGCGGTCCAGGCGGCGCTGGACCAGGCGGGCTGGACGCCTGGCGACGTCGACCACATCAACGCCCACGGCACCTCCACGCCCCTCAACGACGCCATGGAGACCACCCTCATCTCCCGGCTCTTCCCGCACCGGCCACCGGTGACCGCGCCCAAGGGCGTCGTCGGGCATACCCTGGCTGCGGCGGGCGCGATCGAGGCGGTGGCCACCGTCCTGACGCTGGAACGTTCCGTCATCCCGCCGGTCGCCAACCTGGACGCATTCCCCGACGCCTTCCCGCTCGACTGCGTGACCAAGGAGCCCCGTCACCAGCGGGTCGAGACGGCCCTGAGTCACTCCTTCGGCTTCGGTGGCCACAACGTCGCGCTCGCCTTCCAACGCGCCTGATCCACAGGGGCATTTCGGGACGGCGAGGGTGTCCTCGCCGTTCCTTGATCGTTATTCTGTCGTGACCGTAATCATGAACGACGCGGCCTCGCCGTCCACGAACGACCTGCTCACCGCGGTGCTCTTCGGGCCGAACTTCCGCCGGGAGCACGGGTTCTGGCGTCGGCTGCTCACGACAGAACCATTTCGCCGTCCCGGTGGCGGCACCCCCGACGAACGACTCGCCCTCTCCTACCACCGGCTGCGGATCCTCAACAACGCGCTCGACAGCGGCGCGAGGCTGGCGGCCGACCCCCGGGCGCTGGCCGCCCTGCACGAGTGGCTCGGCCCCGTCGACCCGGCACTGACCACGGTGGCGGGCATCCACTACAACCTCTTCCTCGGCAGCCTCCTCGACCACGACGCGGGCACACTCCGCGACTTGTCGGACTTCCTCGCCCTGCGGCGGGTGGGCACCTTCCTCTGTACGGAGGTGGCGCACGGCAACGACGCGGCGGCCATCGAGACGACCGCGACGTACGACCGCGAACGCGACGGCTTCCTGCTGCACACCCCGCACGCCGGGGCACAGAAGTTCATGCCCAACACCAGCCCCGCCGGGGGCCCCAAGTCCGGCGTCGTGACGGCCCGGCTGCTCGTCGACGGCGCCGACCACGGGGTCTTCCTCTTCCTCGTCCCGCTCACCGACGCCCATCGCGCCCTGCCCGGCGTCCGGGTGCGGCGGCTGCCCGCCCGGATGGGTTCCCCGGTCGACCACTGCCTGACCTCCTTCGACCGCCGCTTCGTCCCGCGCGACGCGCTGCTCGCCGGGCAGCAGGGGCGGATCGGCGACGACGGGCGCTTCCGCAGTGAAGTCACCAACCGCAGAAGGCGGTTCCTCGTCTCCATCGGCCGGGTCACCCCCGGCAAGCTCTCCATGAGCGCCTGCGCGGTCGGCTCCGCCCGGGTCACCCTGGCCATCGCCGTCCGCTACGCCGGCCACCGGATGATCTCCGGATCGCGCCCCGCGCAACGGGTCCCGGTGTACGCGCACCGCACCCATCACGGGCCGCTTGCCGGAGCGATGGCCACCGTCTACGCGATGAGCCTGCTGCACCGCAGAGCCCTGGACCGCTGGGAGTCGGCCACGGAGACCGGCCGGGACGAGGCGGAGCGCCTGGTGGCGGTCGCCAAGGGGTGGATCACCTGGCAGGCGCGCGCCGTCATCGTCGAATGCCGCGAACGGTGCGGTGCCCAGGGCCTCCTGGAGAACAACGGCATGACCGAGCTGTTCACCGGCATCGAGGGCGCGATCACCGCCGAGGGCGACAACCTCGCCGTGCACGCCAAGGCCGCCGCCGAGATGCTGTTCAGCGCCAACGCCCCGGAACCGTCCCCGGACGGCCCCGGCGACACGGGCGACCCCGCCTTCCTCGGCCGGCTCTTCGCGGCCGTGGAGGACCTCTGGTTCGCCCGCGCCCGCGAGCGGATGGCCGCCGCCCCGCCCGGCGACCCGCTCGGCCGGTGGAACGCCGCCTCCTCGGCCGCGCTGCGCGGCGTCGAGGCACACGCCTACCGGCAGGCGGACGAGGCGTACGCCGAGGCCGTCGCCTCCCTGCCCGAGGGAGCGGCGCGCGAACGGCTGACCGAGCTGCGCCGGCTCTTCGCGCTCCGGTGGATCGCCCGCAACAGCGGCGACCTCCTCGCCTCCGGACGGCTGACGGCCGATCAGGTCGCGTTTCTGCCCGACGCGGTGGAGGAGGCGGTCACCGTCGTGGCGGAACACACCCCCGCCCTGGTGGAGTCCTTCGCCCTCCCCGAGCGCCTGATGTCGGACTGGCCGATCGCGGGGCCCGGTTACGCGGACGTCTACGACGACCCCGAGGGGCCCTGGCACCGGGGCCGCAGGACGGGAATCCGGGGCCGCGCGGTGGAGTTCAGGCGGCCCGTCTGCGGCAGCAGGAGACGCCCGCTGCGCGAGAAGGTGGCGGCGCTCGGTACCCGAGGGGTCCTGCTGGCGTACTGGGGAACCAGCTCCATGCTCTCCCGATGGTTCGAGAAGCCGCAGGTGAGCGTAGATGAATCGGTTCGCCCGAAGGCGTAACCGGAAGATCGCCATCCAGTTACATCGGGCGGTGGGCCGTCGCGTTCACACACCCCGCCGCGCAGCACGAAGCCAAGCCGATGAAACGCCGTTGAGAGGAATCACCATGAAGACCATCCACCCCAAGATCACCGAGGTGCTGACCGGGACGTTCAAGGTGCCCGCCGCCGAGATCCTGCCGGAGTCCACCATGGACAGCCTGGAGATGGACTCCCTCGCGGTCGCCGAGTTCGCCGTCGTCATCAAGGAGACCCTGGGTGTCGACGCGGACTCGCAGAAGTTGTACAAGGACGCCACGCTGGCCGACATCTCCGCCTACATCGACGTGGCCGTCGGCAGCGCGGCGGCAGAGGCCACGGTGCCGGTGAGCAACACCCGATGAAGCGACCCGCCATCGCCGTCACCGGGCTGGGAATGATCACCCCGGCCGGCCACACCACCGACACCACCTGGGACGGAGTCTGCGCGGGTAGGTCGTCCGCCCGTACCGTGCCCGAACTGCTGGGCTGCGAAGTCGACTTCGCCTGCACGGTCTCCGGCATCGACCTCGACGACGCGGTCGGCGGCCGGACCGCGTTCCGGATGGGCCGGTACGTGAAGTTCGCCCTCCTGGCCGCCCGGGAGGCGGTCGCCGACGCCGGGCTCGACCCGGCGCACTGGGACGGGGCCCGGGTCGCCGTCGTCGTCGGCACCAGCAGCGGAGGATCCGCCGGACTCACCGAACAGGCCGTCGTCCTGGAGCGGCGGGGCCCCGGGGCCACCTCGCCCTCGGGCATCCTGCTGACCATCCCGAACATGCCCGCGGCCGAGATCGCCATCCGGATGAGGGCCACCGGCCCCAGCCTGGCGCCGTGCACGGCCTGTTCGTCCGGGGTGACCGCGCTGTCGGTGGCCCGGGACATGCTGACGCTGGGCCAGTGCGACATCGCCATCGCCGGGGCCACCGAGTCGATCGTGTTCCCGGTCGCCATGACCGGCTTCGCCCGCTCGGGCGCGGCGGCGTTGCGGGACGGCGACCCCGCCCGCCTCTGCCGGCCCTTCTCGGCGGACCGGGCCGGGATCGTCATGGGCGAGGGCGCGGCCATCATGGTCCTGGAGCGGGCGGAGGACGCCCGCGCGAGAGGAGCCGTCCCCCGGGCGCTGATCGCGGGCGCGGGCGCCACCACCGACGCCCACCACCCGACCAGCCCCCACCCGTCCGGGGACGTCGCACGGGCGGCTGTCGCCGCCGCGCTGCGCGACGCGGGCTGGCGCGCCGAGGACGTCGACCACGTCAACGCGCACGGGACGTCGACCCCCCTCAACGACGCCACCGAAGCCGCCCTCATCGCCCGGTCCTATCCGCACCGGCCGCCCGTCACCGCACCCAAGGGTGTGCTGGGGCACTGCATGGGGGCGGCCGGCGCCATCGAGGCGGGCCTGACGATCCTCACGCTCCAGCACGGAGTGGTCCCCCCGATCGCGAACCTGGACGCCCCCGAGCCCGGGTTCGACATCGACTGCGTCACCAAGGTCCCGCGCGAGGCGCCCGTACGACGGGCCGTCAGCCACTCCTTCGGCTTCGGCGGCCAGAACGCGGTGATCGCGCTCCAGGCTCCGTAATCCGGGCACCCGGGCCCGCCCCCGAGCTCCATGGCCTTCCTGGGCCCGTACCCCCCCGGGCTCCGTAAACCCGGGGCTGCCCGACCTCCGGGCCACGAAGCCCCGGCGAGCCGCCGGGCCGGTGCGGCCGGCCGATCCCGCGCCGCACCGGCCCCGTGCACAGTGGCCCGCCGCACCGCCTCCGACCTGCCCGAGAGCGCCTGCCGTGCCGCTGAGCGCGGGCGGCACCGGACAGCCCGCCGGGCGGACCCGTGGAACGGGTCCGCCCGGCGGCCGAGGACGTGGGAGCGGCCGTGCGGCCACCTGAGGACGTGCCGGTCAGCGGCGTCGCCCCTGACCGAACTCGCCACCGGCGTCCTTGCCCTTGCCCATCTCCGTGCCGTCCGCGTAGTCGATCTTCTCCTTGCGGATCTCGGCGGAGACCTCCTTCTGCTCGGTGACCCGGTTGGTCTCCAGCCGGACCCGCTCCACCGGCACGGCCTCCTTGCGCACGGTGGCGCGCTCCGCGTGCAGCGTCACCTCGACATCCTGCTCGCCGAAGTCCGTGGTCCCGGTGGTCTTCTCACCGGGCTGCATCGGTTCGCGGACCACACGGACCTCTTCGTGGGAGACCGGCACGGTCCGGGTGACCTCCTCGGTCACCACGTACTTGTGCAGCCGTGCCCTGCCGCTCTCGTACTCCTCCTTGCCGACGTGCAGCTGCTCCTCGGAGCGGACCATCTCCTCGCGGCCGCTCATGTCGGCCGACCGGGACGTGCCCGCGCCGGCGCCCGCCATCGGGCGTGCCGTGGTGGAGGCGTCCGTGTCGCGGTGCCTGCCCGCGCCGCTGCCTGCTCCTGCCATGCCCGCTCCCGTCGTTCCCGCGCCGGTCATCCCGGCACTCGTGCCCGCGGTGGTGGCCTTCCCGGTCGCCTTGGCGCCGGGGGCCGTTCCGGTCCCACGGGCCGCGCCCGCCGCGCCGGCGGCGCCCGCCGCCCCCATCGCACCGGTCCCGGCGACGGTCGGCGCGTCCATGCCCGCCGAGCGGTTCTCACCGAGATTGCCGGACTTCCTGGTCAGGCCGTAGTGCCGGTACAGCTCCTCCTCCTCGGCCACGGAGAGGTGCGCGTCCGCGTCCACGCGCGGCGCGTCCTTGACGCTGTCCTTCGGATGCGCGACGTGCAGGTCGGAGCCCACCCGACGGGCTCCGGCGAGCGGGACGAAGCTCTCCTTCATGCCGAACAGGCCGGTCTTGACCGTGACCCAGTCGGGCTTGCCGGTGTCGTCGTCGACGTACACCCGGCCCACACTGCCGACCTTCTCGCCGTCGTTGTCGTACACGGTCAGACCGTCGAGTTCTCCGGAATCCGTGAAACCGTCAGCGGCTCCCATAACCGATTCCTCCTCTCGGGCACGCCCTGTGGGTGGCTCCACCAGAGGTGGCGCGTCCGGATTCCATCGCGCCTCACCCGCATGGACGCTGCAACCGCCCGCCCGTCCGGATCAGGGCTCCCGGAAGCCCGGTGCGTAGCCCCGGGCCCGTGCGGCGGCGCCGGGCCGCACCCGAACCCGTTAGGCCAATCGGGTGAGACCTCGCCGCCCGCATATGATCGGCGGACCGTGGCGGCCGCAGGACGGACCACCGCCGAACCGCCGAGCCACCAGGGGTGCGCCATCTCTTCCGTACGCCTCCGGCCGCCCGCGCGGCGCGGCGAACTGCGCGACCGGCACGAGGACGGGCACCGGCTCCACCACCTCCTCTGGCGGCTGGGGCCCGGTGTCCGGGTCTGCAGCAGCGCGGTTCTCGGCGGCGGCATCGGCACCCGGGCCTGGATCCTCAACGCCCAGGTCCCCGGTGGCTACCCGCGCATCGACCCGGACCGGCACCTCGCCGAGATCGCCGCCGCGGAGGGTCTCACCGGACCGGGCGCAGGGCTGATGACCGCCGCCGACGTCGCCGCGTACACGACCGGCCAGGACGGCGGAGTCACCGCGACCGCCACCGCCGGCCTCGGCGTACGGGGCTGGGCCGCGGCCCCGGAGCCCCTGTTCCCGCCGGGGTCCGAGGAAGTCCCGGCGGCCCCCTTCCGGCCGGGCACGGTCAACATCGTCGTCACGCTGCCCGTCGCGCTCTCCGACGCCGCCCTCGTCAACGCCGTAGCCACCGCCACCGAGGCCAAGGTCCAGGCTCTCCTGGACGCCGGACTCGACTGCTCGGGCACCCCCACGGACGCCGTGTGCGTCGCCGCCCCCGAACCGGGGCCCGACGGCGGCGAACCCTTTGCCGGACCCCGTTCCACCTGGGGCGCCCGGATCGCCCGCGCCGTGCACACCGCCGTACTCGCGGGAGCCCGCACGGCGCCGTGACGGGGCCCGGTCCGGCTCAGACCACGGTCACCGGGTGCCGCACCACCGCGTCGAACAGGTAGCCCTGCGTGTTGTGCGCGGTGGCCGCCGGTTGCGTACGCCCCGAACGGTCCGTCGCCCGCGCCAGCAGCACGGCCGGCCCCGGCTCCTCCGGCACCCAGTCGGCCGTCCAGCGCACCCAGCTTCCGGCCCGCGGCTCGTCCCGCAGCCGGGCCGTCCGCCAGTGCGCCCCGCCGTCGGTGCTGACCTCCACGGCCCGCACGGGGGCCCCGCCCGACCAGGAGCGCCCGGTCAGCAGCGTGCGCCGATGGGCGGGGAACGACACGCCCGGGGCCAGCTCGAAGGCGCTCTTCAGCGTCTGCCGGGTCAGCGGCGCGCTTCCCCCGGGCGGATGCCCGGGACCGAACAGCCGGTAGAGGCCGGTGTTCCACGGGGTGAGCAGCGGCTCGGCGCTCACCTCGATGTCACCGACCCACTTGATGTTGGCGATGCCCACCCACGACGGCACGACCAGCCGGACCGGGAAGCCGTGGTCGGGCGGCAGCGGCTCGCCGTTCATCTCGTACGCGAGCAGGACGTCGTCCAGGGCCTTCGCCACCGGCAGCGGACGGCGTACCCGCCCCAGGTTCACCCCGTCGGTGACGACCTCCGCGTCCAGGCCGCGCGGCAGGACGTCGACCGCGTGCCGCCCGATTCCCGCCCGGCGCAGCACGTCCGCCAGCCGCACCCCGCGCCAGCGTGCCGTCCCGATCGCCCCGAGCGTCCACGCGGTGCCGCTGACCGTCTGGCCCTGCTGCGAGGTGAAGAAGCTGCGGCCGTTGCCCGCGCACTCCACGAACGCGGTGCGCGTCACCGACGGCAGGTCCAGCAGATCCGCGAAGGCGAAGTCCACCGGGCCGCCCCTCAGCCCGTCGCCCCGGACCGTCAGTTTCCAGTCGGTCCGGTCGATGCGCGGGGTGGCGGTGTGATTGCGGACGAAGAAGCGGTCGGAGGGCGTGAGCAGCCCGGTGTCCCGCAGCGCGGCGAAATTCGTCTCCGCGTTGGTGCCGCGCAGCGTGAACAGCTCCGGAGGCAGCGGCTTGACCACCCCGGGCAGCCCGCCGGCCGCCCGCGCGGGCACGGGGACCGAGGCGAGCGGCACGGCGGCCGAGGCCGCCGCGACCAGCTTCAGGAGGTCGCGGCGGTCGATGCCGGCGGAGCGTGCCCGGCCCCCGGCCCACTGCCGCATCCGTATCCGGTCGTAGACGTCCTCGGTCAGAACCCGGCTCATGGAAGCTCCTCGCAGGTCAGGTGGGAAGGTGAGTCGAGGTGGAGGCCGAAGGGGAGAGGGAAGGCGCGGGGGCGGGGCGTGCGTGCGGTTGCGGCAGGCCCGCGAGCAACTCCCGTACGAGCAGGCCCACCTGCTCCGTCTCGATGAGGAAACCGTCGTGCCCGCAGGGCGAGGAGATGGTGCGCGGGGCGTCCGCCCCCGGCAGCAGTGCGGCCAGGCGCTCCTGCTGCGCCAAGGGGTACAGCCGGTCCGAGTCGACCCCCGCGACCAGGGCGGGCATGTCCGCCCGGCGCAACGCGCGGGCGAGCCCTCCCCGGCCCCGGCCGACGTCGTGGCCGTTCATCGCCTCGGTGAGCGTCACATAGCTGCCCGCGTCGAACCGGCGCACCAGCTTGTCCGCGTGGTGGTCCAGGTAGGACTCCACCCGGTAGCGGCCCCCGTGCCCCGGCTGCTCCCCGGGCTGCGCCTCCCCGCCGAAGCGGGAGTTCAGCTCGGGTTCGCCGCGGTACGTGATGTGGGCGATGCGGCGCGCCTGCCCGAGGCCCCGGTGGGGGCCGCCGCCCGGGGGTGCCCGGTGGTAGTCGCCGCCCCGCCACCCCGGGTCGGAGCGGATCGCGCCGATCTGCACCGAGCCCCAGGCGATCTGCTCGGCGGACGCGGCCGCCGGGGCGGCGAGCACGAGCAGCGAACCGGTGCGGCCCGGCCTGCTCACCGCCCACTCCAGGGCCCGCATGCCGCCCATCGACCCGCCGACGACGGCCGCCCACCGGTCGATGCCCAGCACATCGGAGAGCGCCGCCTCGGCCGCCACCTGGTCCCGGACGCTCAGATACGGGAACAGTGGCCCCCACGGTGTGCCGTCGGGCCCGGGGGAGGACGGTCCGGTGCTGCCCTGGCAGCCGCCCAGGACGTTGGGGGCGACGACGAACCAGCGGTCGGTGTCGACCGCGCGGCCCGGACCGACCAGCGCGTCCCACCAGCCGGGCGTCGGATGCCCCGGGCCGGCGGGCCCGGCCACATGGCTGTCGCCCGTCAGCGCGTGCAGCACCAGCACGGCGTTGGACCCGTCCGCCGCCCGCTGCCCCCAGGTCTCGTACGCCAGGCGCACCCCCGGCAGCCGGACGCCGGACTCCAGGGGCAGCGGGTCCTCGATCGCCGCCCAGCGGCGACGACCGGGCGGATCCCCCTCCCGCCGACCGCCGGACGCGGGCGGGAGGGGAAGCGCGCGGTGCGGGTCCTTGTCGTTCAGGATGCCGCCTTCGCCGCCCGGAAACCCGCCTCCAGGTCGGCCTTGAGGTCGTCCACGTTCTCCAGCCCCACCGACAGCCGCACCAGGCCGGGAGTGGCACCGGTGGCGAGCAGTTGCTCCTCGGTGAGCTGACTGTGCGTGGTGGAGGCCGGATGGATGATCAGGCTCCGTACGTCACCGATGTTGGCGAGGTGGCTGAACAGCTCGACGGCGTCCACGAACCGGCGGCCCGCCTCGGCTCCATCCTTGAGTTCGAACGCCAGCACGGCCCCGGCCCCGCGCGGAAGGTAGCGCTGCCCGGCCTCGTACCAGCGGTTCGACTCCAGGCCCGCGTAGTGCACGGTCTCCACCTCGTCGCGCCGCTCCAGCCAGCGGGCCAGCTCCAGCGCGTTGGAGGTGTGCCGCTCCAGTCGCAGGCTGAGCGTCTCGACGCCCTGGAGCAGCAGGAACGCCGAGTGCGGCGAGAGAGCGGGACCCAGGTCGCGCAGCAACTGCACCCGGAGCTTGACCGCGAACGCGCTCGGGCCCAGGTCGGGCCAGTAGCGCAGCCCGTGATAGCTCGGGTCGGGATCGTGGAAGTCGGGGAAGCGTGTCGCGTGGGCCCCGAAGTCGAACGTGCCGGCGTCCACGACCACGCCGCCGATCGTCGTGCCGTGCCCGCCGAGGAACTTGGTCGCCGAGTGGACCACGATGTCCGCGCCGTGCTCGATCGGCCGCAGCAGGAAGGGGGTGGGAACGGTGTTGTCGACGATGAGCGGCACCCCGGCCGCGTGCGCGGTGTCCGCGACGCCCCGGACGTCCAGCACGTCGCCGCGCGGATTGCCGAGGGTCTCGGCGAAGAACGCCTTCGTGTTGGGCCGGACCGCGGCCCGCCAGGCCTCCAGGTCCTCCGGGTCCTCGACGAACGTCACCTCGATGCCGAACCGGGGAAGCGTGTGACGGAAGAGGTTGTAGGTGCCGCCGTACAGCGACGGGGAGGAGACGATGTGGCTCCCGGCCCCGGCCAGCGTCAGGATCGCCAGCGTCTCGGCGGCCTGCCCCGAAGCCAGCGCGACGGCGGCTACCCCGCCCTCCAGAGCGGCGATGCGCTGCTCCAGGACGTCCTGGGTGGGGTTGTGGATGCGGGTGTAGATGTTGCCCGGCTCGGCCAGTGAGAACACGTCGGCCGCGTGCTGCGTGTCGCGGAAGACGAAGGACGTCGACTGGTAGATCGGCACCGCGCGGGCGCCGGTCGTCGGGTCGGGGGCGGCGCCGGAGTGGATCTGCTTGGTCTCGAACGACCAGGCGGCGCCCGGCTCCTGACGGTGCTGGTCCTCGGGGGTGTGGCCTGCGGTGACGGAGTCGAGGGGCTGGCTCATGTGGTTCCTCGCACGGGGCGGTGACGGCTGAATACGGACCGTAGGCCGCACCGCGCACCCCCGGAAGCGTGTCGCCCGCCCGGCCACGAACCCGTAACGGCGCGTCATGCCCGGCAACACTGCGGCAACGGAGAAGCCATACCCGGCCGCTCCGGAGCCGCCGCCCGCCGTCACCGCCCCGGCCCTGGAGGTGACGGTGGGCGGCGACGGCGGGTGGAGGGCGGAGAGGGCTCAGCGGATGGCCGGGACCTCGGCGATCGAGCGACCCGCCCAGGCGGGCGCCGGCTCGACGAGCGCGGCCAGCCGCTCCCGTACGGGATCCGGGAACGGGACGGTGCGGCCCGCCCGTTGGTCGACATGGAGCGCCAGCAGCTCGCTCGTCGCCACCGGGGCGGCCTCCGGCTCCGGTACGCCGCCCGGCGCGCCGACCACGTACAGCTCGTGGCTGAAGCGCGCCTTCTTCGCGTCCACTCCCAACAGGCCCGTGCGGACCGCGAGATGGGCGCCCTCGGCCACGTCGCGGAGATAGCGCAGATGCGACTCGACGGTGTAGAGCGAGCAGCCGGTGCTCTCCCGGTACCCGGCGTGCAGACCGGTCTCGATCATCATCGCGTCGGTGGCGTAGCCGAAGACCAGGACGTAGAACGCCTCGCTCATATGGCCGTTGTAGTCGATCCACTCGGGCCGTACCGTCCGGTGGAACAGGGGGAGTTCCGTGCCATCGTCGGTCACGGTCGTCTCCTCGGGGGCCGGGTGCTCGCTCATCGGGCGACATCCTCTGCGGTCCGGGGCAGGCGGCCCGTCGCCCGCAGGACGTCGATGACGCCCCGGTCCCGTTCGGCGACCAGATCGGCGATGCTCCGGCCGTCCGCCGCTTCCTCGCAGCCGGCCACCACCGCCTCGTACAGCGTCCGGTCCAGTTCCGGTGCTTCGAGCCGGGTCCAGGGCGACTTGAGCGACGGGCCGAAGTGGTCGAGCATATGGGCCATACCGCCCTCACCGCCCGCGAGCGCGAAGGTCAGCATCGGGCCCATGACGGCCCAGCGCAGCCCCGGGCCCTCGGTGATCGACGCGTCGATCTCCGCCACCGTGGCCTCGCCGTTGGCGACCATGTGCAGGGCTTCGCGCCACAGGGCCTCCTGGAGCCTGTTGGCTATGAAGCCGGGCACCTCGCGCTCCATGGTGATCACGGACTTGCCCGCGACACCGTAGAAGCGCGAGGCCCAGTCGACCGCGGCGGGCTCGGTCCGTTCACCGCCGACGACCTCGACCAGGGGAATGAGGTAGGGCGGGTTGAAGGGGTGCCCGACGACGAGCCGCCCGGGGTCGGCGGCCTCCGTCTGCATGTCCGTCATCGGATAGCCGGAGGTCGACGAGGCGATCACCGTGCCGGCGGGCGTGGCGGCGTCCAGCCGGGCCAGCAGATCGCGCTTCAGCTCCAGCTTCTCGGGGGCGCTCTCCTGGACGAACTGGGCGTCGGCCACCGCCTCTTCGAGGGTCGCGGTGACGGTGAGCCGGTCCTGCGACGCTCCGGGAGCCAGGCCGAGCTGCTCGAGCGCGGGCCAGGCGGCGGCGATGAGCCGGCGCAGCCGGACGGCCGCGTCGGGGGCCGGGTCCCAGGCGGTGACGTCGTACCCGCGGGCGAGGAAGTGGGCCGCCCAGCCACCGCCGATCACTCCGGCCCCGACGCACGCGACACGGCGTACGTCCTCCGGGGCGCAGGGGGCGGCGGGGCCTTCGGTGGCGGCGGCGGAAGGGGTGACAGTCACGGGCGACACTCCAGAAAGACGGTGGGGGAGGGGAGAGGGAGGCGTGCGTGGTCAGGCGCGCGGGCGCAGGCCGAGCTTCGCGCGCGCCTCGTCGGGCGTGGCGACCCGGGAGCCCAGGGACTCGGTGATCCGCACGGCGCGCTCCACCAACTGGCCGTTGGTGGCCTTGACTCCCTTGCCCAGATAGAGGTTGTCCTCCAGGCCGACCCGGACGTGTCCGCCGAGCAGGATCGACTGGGCGGCCCAGGGCATCTGCATCCGGCCGAGTGCGAAGCTCGCCCACTGGGCGCCCTGCGGAAGCATGTTGACCATCGCCTGGAGGACGCCCGGGTCGGCGGGCGCGCCCCACGGAATGCCCATGCAGAGCTGGAAGACCGTGGGGTCGTCGAGCAACCCCTCGGCGAGGAGTTGTTTGGCGAACCACAGCTGCCCGGTGTCGAAGATCTCCAGCTCGGGCCGGACCCCGAGCTCCTGGATACGCTTCGCGCCGGTGCGCAGCATGTCGGGGGTCGAGACGTAGAGGTTGCTGCCGTCGCCGAAGTTGAGCGAACCGCAGTCGAGGGTGCAGATGTCCGGCAGCAGTTCCTCCACGTGCGGCAGCCGTTCGAGACCGCTGACCAGATCGGTGCCCGGCAACGGTCGGAGCGGCGCCTCAGGGTCGATGACGAGGTCCCCGCCCATTCCGGCGGTCAGGTTGATGACCACATCGGCGCCGGTCTCCCGGATCCGCTCGACGACCTCCCGGTAGAGCCGCGGATCGCGGGAGGGCGCGCCGGTCTCCGGTTCGCGGACATGGATGTGGACGACGGCGGCACCGGCACCTGCGGCCTCGACGGCGGAGGCCGCGATCTGCTCGGGCGTCACCGGGACGTGAGGGCTGCGGCCGACGGTGTCGCCGGCCCCGGTGAGGGCGCAGGTGATGATGACGTCCTGGTTCACGGGCATGCGGGAACGTCTCCTCTCGGGGAGTTCGGGGAGTTCGGGGAGTTCAGGTTCGGGAGTTGGGGGTACGGGGGTTGTACGGGGCGGGCGTCAGTCGGCCACGGGCGCTGTCAGGCAGGCGTCCACGTGGGAGACGAGCGCGTCGTGCATGGCCTGTGCTCCGGTGCCCGGGAGGCCGGGCTCGGTGGCCAGGACCTGGGAGGCCAGTCCGTCGATCAGCGCGGTGAGGGCGAGCGCGGTGCCGTCCGCGTCGACCGGACGGAACACGCCTTGTTCGACGCCGCGACGGATCACGTCGGCGACCGTTCCCCGCCACTGGCGGTAGTACTCCACGTGGAGCCGTCCGACCGTGGTGGACCGGGCGGCCTCGGCCCACAGGTCGAGCCAGACGCACCACTGCCGCCGTTGCTGTTCGGTGCGGGGCGTCTGGAGTTCGATCAGCAGGCGTAGTTCTTCCCCGGCGTGACGGGTGCCGGCCGTGGCCTCGGCACGGCGACGGGTGTCCTCATCCATGCACCAGCGGACCGCCGCTTCGAGCAGTTCGTCGCGGCCGGGGAAGTGGTAGTGGATCGCCGCCGTGCTGGTGTGGCAGGCCGCGGCGATGTCCGCGACCCGGACGGCGTGGAATCCGCGTTCGGCGATGAGCCGTACCGTCTCCCGCACGATCTGCAAGGGCCTGCCGCCCTCCGGCGGGGGCGACGGCGGGCGAGGGGGCGACGGGGCGCGCACGGTCGGCGGCATCGACGCCGCGCCGCCCGCCGGGCCACCCGCCGCACCGGGCGTCGCGTCATCGGCGGTACCGGCCGTCGTCCCGATCAGCCGGCCGACGTCCACGCCGCCGATGTCCGCGATCCGGGCCAGTTCGGCGGCGGTGAAGCGCCGTGTGCCGTTCAGGGAACGGGACAGCTTCGACGGATCGATCACGATCCGCCGCGCGAACTCGCGCGCGCTGACACCCGTGGCATCGATCACCTGCCGGACCCGTACGGCCACCTCGTCCTGCTGCATGGTCAGCCACCGTAGTCATGTGTTGAGAAAACCTCAACATCAGCAGGCTCAACCCCCGAAAGAAAAAGGCGTTGCGGTTCTGACTGATGCATCAGTCAGAACCGCAACGCCTTCCCACCCGCTGTCCACCCGCCCGACGGGCGGGCTCGGACTGTTCACTCCTGGACAAGCATCCCGCTCCGCAGCTTGCCCAGCATCCGGCTCAGCAGCCGGGACACGTGCATCTGCGATATCCCGAGCTCCGTGCCGATCTGCGCCTGGGTCATCTCCTGGCCGAAGCGCATGTCGATGATCCGACGCTCCCGCTCGTCCAGTTCGCCGAGCAGGGGCGCGAGGGCGTGGAGATTCTCCACGGTCTCCATGGCGGGGTCCGGCTCGCCCAGCACATCGGCGAAGGTCCGCCCGGCGGACTGGCGCGGCCCGGACTCCGCGGTGTCGGTCGGCATGTCCAGGGAACCCGCCGTGTAGCCGTTGGAGGCGACGATGCCCTCCGTGACCTCGGACTCCTCGATTCCCAGGTCCTTTGCCAACTCCTGCACCGTGGGGTCCCGGTCGAGGTCGCCCGCCAGGGACTCCTTCGCCTTGGCGAGGTCGACCCGCAGCTCCTGGAGGCGCCGCGGCACATGCACCGCCCAGCTCGTGTCACGGAAGAACCGCTTGATCTCCCCGACGATGTACGGCACCGCGAACGAGGTGAACTCGACCTCCCGCGAGAGGTCGAAGCGGTCGATCGCCTTGATCAGCCCAATGGTGCCGACCTGGATGATGTCCTCCATGTCGCCGCTGCCCCGGTTGCGGAAGCGGTTGGCGGCGAAGCGCACGAGGGACAGGTTCATCTCGATGAGGGTGTTGCGGGCGTACTGATACTCGGGCGTGCCCTCCTCCAGGACCTGGAGGCGGTCGAAGAAGAGGCGTGAAAGCCGGCGCGCGTCCATCGGGGCGATCTTCCCGGCATCCTCGATCCACGGAAGTTCCTCGCTGGTGCCCGCCTGCTCCGTACCGGCTGTCTGCGCGGTCCGTGCGGTCCGTACGGTCTGCGCGGTCATGTCGCTTCACGCTCCCTGGTTTCGTAGGCCCTGAGGTCTGTTCGCCTTCCCAGGGGTACGGCTCTCATGCGTGAAAAGGGGGAGTTGATCCGGCCAGTTGGAGTGAGTTGGCCGGAAATGGGCCCAGTTCGGCCCTGAGGCGCCGTCATCCGAGAGGCGCGATTCAAGAGGTTCGGGGCGCGAGGCGGGAGGCGCGAAAGGAAGGGCGCGTGTGGAGGAGGCGCGTGGAGGGCGCGAGCAATGAATGCGCAAACAACCGCCCCACCGGTACGGGGGAGCCCGGTGGGGCGGTCGTCACCAGAGTGCCACAGCCGGGCGGTCGTTGGGACCGGACCGGCGCGTATTGGCCTACGGATGAGTCGATTTCGCCGCTCGCCGATCCGGGCGTACGCCGGTGCGCCGGGCCGCCACGGGGGGCGTCCCAGGGGATGCGGGGCCGGACGGCCGGCGGCCCGATGATTGCAACACCATGAACAGCTGCGCCTCACGGAATACCTGCCGTAGCCACCGGCTTCTCCTGCCAGGCAGGTGCGCCGCTCCCCGCCCGGAGCACCCGCTGCCGAGAACCGTGCGATGGACGGAACGAGAACGAGGAAGACCATGACCCAGAACCACACCCGCTCCCTGACCGGTGTCCCCTCCCGGCTCCACCCGCTGGACAACCCCGCCAGGGCCTCGCTCACCGGTCCGCACGCCCACTTCGCCGAGAGCCGCGGGCGCATCCTGCGCTATCCCGCCGACGTCACTCCGTGGATCGCGCTCCCCGACACCCCGGACGTCCAGGACTGGGCCGATGTCGCGGCGCTCGCCGGACCGGGCGGCTCCGTCACCCTGGCCGCGTTCCAGGAGCCGCCGCCGCGGGACTGGGAGATCGTCTTCCGGGCCGAGGGCGTCCAGCTGGTCGACGCGTCGGTGGACGCCGCGCCCGATCCGGAGGCGGTCCTGCTCGGCCCCCGGGACGTGCCGGAGATGCTGGACCTGGTGGCGCGCACCCGCCCCGGCCCCTTCCTGCCGCGCACGGTCGAGCTGGGCACGTATCTGGGCATCCGTCGGGGCGGCGCACTGGTGGCGATGGCGGGGGAGCGGTTGCACCCGCCCGGCTGGACCGAGATCAGCGGCGTCTGCACGGATGAGTCCGTACGGGGGCAGGGGCTGGCGAGCCGACTGGTCCTGGCGGTCGCGCACGGGATCCGAGAGCGCGGCGAGACGCCGTTCCTGCACGCGTCCGCCTCGAACACCGGGGCCGTCCGGCTCTACGAGTCCCTCGGCTTCCGGCTTCGCCGGCGTACGGAATTCCTCTCCGCCCTCGTCCCCGCCACGCTCGCGGCGTCGGACGGGACCCGAAGGCCCTCGCTCCGCTGACCGGGCCGCCGGAACGAGGCGCCGCCGGGCATCCGGTTCGGCGGCCGGACCCGTACGCGGACCCGGTACCCGCCACCGGTACCCGCCGCCGGTACCCGCGTCGGCCCGGGACCAGCGGCACTCCCGGTACGGGACCAGGGCCCCGGGCCGGAAGTCCCGGGCGGGACCTTCGGCAGTCGCTCGGGGCCCTAAGCCCTCCTGCGCGGACGCCCGCCACCCGGTCCACTGGAAGGGACCGGCCGAAACTGCGGGCGGCGCCGAGAGATCAGCGGGAGGACAGGCCGTGCCCATGAGGTTGCTGGACATGGCACAGAAGCAGAACGGGGTACGGGACCGGGATGGCGCCGCCCCCGGTGCGGACGGCGCTGTCGCGGCGGTGTCCCAGAGCCGGATCGGCAACTGGGCACTGGTCGGCGGCCTCGCGCTGCTGACCGTGCTCGTCGTGATCCTCGACGTCAGCACGGGCAACGACCTGCGGGTCGTGCCGCTGCTCGTGGTCGTTCCCGCACTGGCCTCCGTTTATTGCAGCCTTCGCCAGACCATCTGGATCGCGGTGTGGATCACCACCGTCGTCGTCGGGTTCCGGGTCGGGGCGGACGGCACCTTCTGGGACTTCGTCTTCGGCATCGGATTCGCCGTACTGGCCTGTGCGCTCGGGGTCGCCGCCTGCGCGGCACGTATCCGGCACGCCACCGAGATGGCGCGGCTGCGGTCCGCCGCCGTCACCCTGCAGCGCCAGATCCTGCGGCCGCTGCCGGTCGGTACCGACCACGTCGTCGCGCACGGGCTCTACGAGCCGATCGAGGAGGACCGCTTCGTCGGCGGAGACATCTACGAGGTCGTCGAGTCGCCCTACGGGACCCGGGTGATCATCGGGGATGTCCAGGGCAAGGGGCTCGCGGCCATCGGCGCCGGATTCGCGGCCATCGCCGCGTTCCGTGAGGCGGCCATCCGCGAATCCACGCTCACGGGAGTGGTGGACGCGCTGGAGGCCGCCGTCGTCCGGCACAACGTGTTCTCCGCCCAGACCGGTGAGGCCGAACGCTTCGTGACCGCGCTCGTCCTCGGGTTCGACGAGGGCGGCCGGGTGGAGGCCGTGAACTGCGGGCACCTGCTGCCGCGCCTGCTGCACGACGGTCGGTCCTCGGCCGTCACACTCCACCGGACCTACGTCCCCCTCGGCCTCGCCGGCCTCAGCCGGGAGACCCGTACGGCCGAGTCCTTCGACCTCCCGCCGGGCGCGACGCTCCTCGTCGTCACCGACGGGGTGACCGAGGCCCGCGACGCCGCCGGCGGCTTCTACCCGCTGGACGAGCGGATCGGAGCCTGGGCCGGGCACGGGCCGCGCGAACTGCTCGACGCGCTCCACGTCGATCTGGAGGACTTCTCCGGAGGCGTCCGGCGCGACGACATCGCCGCGCTCGCACTGCTGCGCACCACCGCCGACGTCACGCGGCGGCCCGCGGTCGCAGGTGTCGCGGCCCCCGGCGATGCCGCTTCCGGCGCTACGGCTTCCGGCGCTGTGCTTCCCGGTGTTCCCGCTCCCGGTGTTCCCGCTGCCGCCGACGCGGGCGAGAGCGAGTGGCGCATCGCGGCGGTCTGAGCACGCGCCGCGAGCCCGCGCAAAGCACCCCTGATGTCCTCTGACGTCCTCACCAGTGTCCCCACGAGTGTCCCCACGAGACAAATGTCGCGTGGGGACATTTGCAGGTGTACGGTGCATGTATGACTCCGGAACGGAAGACCCCGGAACGGCGCGGCCGCAAGGCGCGCCGCACCCGTGACACCCTGGCGCAGGCCGCGTTCGAGCTGGTGCTCGACCGCGGGCTGCGGAACGTGACGGTCGAGGAGATCGCGGAAGCCGCGGACGTCGACCGCCGTACGTTCAGCCGGTACTTCACGAGCAAGGAAGCCGCCGCCCTCGACTCCCTGCGGGGCGACGGCGACCGCATCAACGCGGCCCTGCGCGCCCGCCCGGCCCCGGAACCCCCGCTCCTCGCCTACCGGCGTGCAGTCCTCGACTGGCTCGCCGATCCCGCGGCGGAGCCCTGGCACCGCCGCCCCCGGATCTTCGACCTGCTGGTCGTCGCCGAGGAGGAGCCGACCCTCTACGCCGTCTTCCATCACATCCGGGTGGACGCCCAGGAGGACTCGGTCGCCATCGTCGCGGACCGGCTCGGCGTCGATCCGCGGCAGGACATCCGGCCCGCCGTGACCGTCGCCGCGGGAGCGGGCGCGCTGCTCGCCGCCCAGGCCGCCTGGGTGCGCGGGGGCCGGCCGGACGCCCTGCCCGCACTCGTCGCCGAGGCGTTCGACGCGCTCTCCGCCGACCTGCTCGGAGAGCCGCGTTCCGCTCCGGCACAGCACGGTGGCGCTCCGCGACAGCGCCGCGTCTCCACCGGCGCTGCTGGTACCGGCGCTTTCGGCACCGACAACACCGACAGCACTGACAACACCCACAGCACCGACAGCACCGCAGAAGAAGCAGAAGAATCCGAGGCAATCTCATGAGCACCGAACACGGTTCCACCCCCGCGGCCGAGGCGAAGGCCGAAGCCCGGACGGAGTTCTCCGGCCGCACCGCCCTCGTCACCGGCGGCGCCTCCGGCATCGGCCTCGCCCTGGCCCGGCGGCTCGCCGCCGCCGGTGCGGCGGTCGTCGTCGCCGACTACGACGAGGAGAGCGCACGCGAGGCCGCGGCCGAGCTGGAGAGCGCCGGAGCCAGGGCCGCCGCCGTCGCGGTGGACGTCACCGACCCCGCCTCCGTCGAAGCGGGGGTGCGGTTCGCGGTGGACACCTTCGGCGCACTCCACCTTGCCGTCAACAACGCCGGCATCGCGGGCGCCAGCAGCCCGACCGGCGAGTACCCGGTCGAGGACTGGAACCGCGTCGTCGCCACCAACCTCAGCGGCGTCTTCCACTCGATGCGCTACGAACTGCCCGCCATCGTGGCGGCCGGCGGCGGCGCGATCGTCAACATGTCCTCCATCCTCGGCACCAACGGCTTCGCGGGGTCGCCCGCCTACGTCGCGGCCAAGCACGGCGTCGTCGGCCTCACCAAGACCGCCGCGCTCGAATACGCCGGGCAGAACGTCCGGATCAACGCGGTCGGCCCCGGTTTCATCGACACCCCGCTCCTGCGGAACACCGACCCGGCGGCCCGCGAGCACCTGATCTCCCTGCACCCGGCCGGACGGCTCGGCACCGCCGAGGAGGTCGCCGAACTCGCCGCCTTCCTGCTCTCCGACAAGGCCTCCTTCATCCACGGCAGCTACCACCTGGTGGACGGCGGCTACTCCGCCCCGTGACGGAGCCCGAGTGGCGCGCGGGGGACACGGGGGCGACAAAAGAAGCACGGGGCGACAGAGCGAAACAAGGAAGAAGCGAGGAGACCCCATGAAAGCCGTTCAGTACCGAGCCGTCGGCGCCGCCCCCGAGGTGGTCACCGTCCCGGACCCCGAGCCCGGCCCCGGCCAGGTCCTGCTGAAGGTCACCGCCGCCGGCGTCTGCCACTCCGACATCGCCGTGATGAGCTGGCCCGCCGACCAGATCCCCTTCCCGCTGCCCCTCACCCTGGGGCACGAGGGCGTCGGCACGGTCGCCGCCCTCGGTGACGGAGTCGAGGGCTTCGCCCTCGGCGACTCCGTCGCGGTGTACGGGCCCTGGGGCTGCGGCACCTGTGTGAACTGCGCCGAAGGCAAGGAGAACTACTGCCTGCGCGCCAAGGAGCTCGGCATCATGCCGCCCGGGCTCGGGGCACCCGGCGCGATGGCCGAGTACATGATCGTCGACGATCCCCGCCACCTGGTCCCGATCGGCGACCTCGACCCGGTGAAGACAGTGCCCCTCACCGACGCCGGACTGACCCCGTACCACGCGATCGTGCGCTCCCGGGCGAAGCTCGTTCCCGGCTCCACCGCCGTCGTCATCGGCACCGGCGGCCTCGGCCACGTCGCGATCCAGCTGCTGCGCGCCATGACCGCCGCCCGGGTGATCGCCCTCGACGTCACCGAGGACAAGCTCGCCCTGGCCAGGACCGTCGGCGCGCACGAAGCCGTCCTCTCCGACGAGAGGGCGGCCGCCCGCGTCATGGAACTGACCGGCGGACTCGGCGCCCATGTGGTCCTCGACTTCGTCGGAGCGCCGCCGACCGTGGCGACCGCCGGAGCCGTCGCCCGCGTCGACGGCGACGTCACCATCGTCGGCATCGGCGGCGGCGCGCTCCCGGTCGGCTTCGGGACGCTTCCGTACGGCGCCAATGTCTGCGCGCCCTACTGGGGCTCGCGCAAGGAGCTCGCCGAGGTCCTCGATCTGGCCCACGCCGGAGCCGTGGACGTCCACGTGGAGACGTACTCCCTCGACGAGGCCCCGCTCGCCTACGAGCGCCTCCACGACGGCCGGATCAACGGCCGGGCCGTCATCCTCCCCGGCGGCTGAACCTCCCGGCTCCCGTCGCCCGACGTGTCCGCGTCCGCCCCGGCGGTTGCCCCCGGATCCTTCCCGGCGGCAACCGCCGGGGCGGACGCGGGCGGAGAACAATTCCCGGAGCCGGGAGGCCGACCGCCGTTAGACTGGCCGACATGGGTTCGTACAGCTACTACTTCTTCCGCTGATTCCCGGCCCGGACGGCCGCAGCGTGCGCACCGCGCGTCTCTCCGAGACGCCCCGGTGACGTCGACGTCACCCCGCGCGCCCGCCGCCGTCCCCTTCGCCGTCCGGCATCCACGCCCCGCCGCCGCGCCCCCGCGCGCGCCTTCGCGGGCCGTCACCCAGGGAAAAGGCACCCATGCACCCCCAGCGCGACCGCGCTCAACTGGCCATGAAGGACGTCTCCAAGGCGTACGGGGACCGCTCCGTACTCGACCAGGTGACCCTCACCGTCCGGCCCGGTGAGAAGACCGCCGTCATCGGCGAGAACGGCTCCGGAAAGTCCACCCTGCTCCGGCTGCTGGCCGGAGCGGAACAACCGGACACCGGTGAGGTCACCGTCCGCTTCCCCGGCGGCGCCGGCTATCTCGCCCAGACCCTCGATCTCGACCCGACCGACACCGTGCAGGACGCCGTCGACACGGCCCTCGCCGAGCTGCGCGACCTCGAACGCCGTATCCGCGAGGCGGAGGCCGGTCTCTCGGAGCGGAAGCCCGACGACCCGGGGCCCACCGACGCGGAGCTCGCCGCGTACGGAGACCTCCTCACCGCCTACGAGGACCGCGACGGCTACCGGGCGGACGCCCGCACCGAAGCGGCCCTGCACGGCCTCGGCCTCGCCCACCTCACCCGCGATCGCGCCCTCGCCACGCTCTCCGGTGGCGAGCAGTCCCGGCTCGCCCTCGCCTGCGTCCTGGCAGCCGCCCCCGAACTGCTCCTGCTCGACGAGCCGACCAACCACCTCGACGCCCGCGCCGTCGGCTGGCTGGAGGAGCACCTGCGCGCCCACCGGGGCACCGTCGTGGCGATCACCCACGACCGGGCCTTCCTGGAGCGCGTCACCTCGGTGATCCTGGAGGTCGACCGGGATTTGCGCACGGTCGCCCGATACGGCGACGGCTGGGACGGCTACCGCACCGCCAAGGCCGCTGCCCGCCGCCGCTGGGCCCAGGCGCACGAGGAGTACCTGGCGGACCTGGCCCGCACCGAGGAGCTCGTCGAAGCGGCCGGAGCGCGGCTCGCGGCCACCGGAGGAGACCCGAAACAGGGCTTCGGCAAGCACCGCCGCTCGCACGAGGCCAAACTGTCCGGCCAGGTCAGGGCCGCCCGGACCCGACGGGACGCCCTGCGCAGGTCGCCCGTGCCGCCCCCGCCCCGCCCGCTCGCCTTCACCGGCCGCCCGGCCGTCGTCGAGACCGGCACGGCGGACGGGGCCGGCACAGCGGAGGGCACCGGCACAGCGGAGGGCACCGGCACCGCGGACGGCACCGACACCGCGAACCGTGCGAGGACGCTCGTGGAGCTGGACGCTGTCTCCGTCGGGGACCGCCTCCGCCTCCCCTCCCTGCGCGTGGAATCGGGCGCCCGCCTCCTGGTGACCGGTGAGAACGGGGCCGGGAAGACCACCCTGCTGCGGGTCCTCGCGGGTGACCTGACCCCCGACGCGGGCACGGTCACCCGCCGGGCCCGCATCGGCTACCTCCCGCAGGAACTGCCGGCGCGCCCGACCCGGCGTACCCTGCTCGCCACCTTCGCGGCGGGCCGCCCCGGCTTCCCCGACGAGTACGCCGACGAACTCCTGGCCCTCGGCCTGTTCCGCTCCGAGGACCTCGACGTGTCCGTCGCGTCCCTCTCCGTCGGCCAGCAACGCAGGCTGGCCCTGGCCCGCCTGGTGACCAGGCCGGCCGATCTGCTGGTCCTGGACGAGCCGACGAACCACATCGCGCTGAGCCTGGTGGAGGAGCTGGAACAGGCCCTCGACCAGTACCGGGGCGCGGTCGTCGTCGTCTCCCACGACCGCAGCTTCCGGGCCCGCTTCACCGGCGACGTACTGGAACTGCGGGCAGGCCGCCCGGCGGGCGCGGCGCCGGCCTACGCGTCGGGGGAGGCGGCCGTCCCGCGCACCTGAGCGCGCAGCCGGTCGACGAACACCCGCTGGCCGACGATCAGCCGATCGGCGGCCTGCTCCGGCGTGCACCAGGCGAACCGGTCCATCTCCGGGAACTCCTGCTGCACGCCGGACCCGCGCGGCCACTCCATCGTGAAGGTCCCGGGCACGACGGACCCCACGTCGAGATCCGCCTCCAGGGCCCAGGCGGTCACCGTCTTGCCGCTGCGCTGCCGTGACTCGCCCAGCGCGATCCACTCGCCCGGCGGGACCGGCACGCCCAACTCCTCCACGAACTCCCGGCGGGCGGCGGCCTCCGCGTCCTCCTCCGGTCCGTACTCGCCCTTGGGCACCGACCAGGCGGCCGCCTCCCGGCCCGCCCAGAACGGCCCGCCCATGTGCCCGATCAGCACCTCGACATCCCGCCCGTCCACGCCCTCCACGACCCGGAAGAGAAGGAGCCCCGCACTGCGCCTGCCTGTCGACATGTCGTCAAGTCTGCGGCGGTGCGGTGCGGGGCGCCACGCGGGCCCAGCCCGATCCTGCGGACGGCGCTACGTCTTGCGGTAGCCGTACGCCTCCGAGGCCGCGGCCTCCACCGCCGCGAGGTCGCCGCCCGCCGAGGCGGTCACCACGGCGGCCACCGCGCCCTCCACGAACGGCGCGTCCACCAGCCGCGTGCCCTCGGGCAGCTCGTCGCCCTCGGCGAGCATGGCCTTCACCGTGAGGACCGCGCTTCCCAGGTCCACCAGAACCGCGACACCCGCACCCCGGTCCACCGAGGCGGCGGCCCGGCCGATCAGCTCCGCGCTCGTCCCGAGCCCACCGTCGGGCAGCCCACCCGCCGGGGCGACCGGCGCGGTCACCCCTCCGGCGGCGAGACCACGGGCCAGCTCGGCGACCGACTCGGCGACGGGACCGCTGTGGGAGACCAGCACGATGCCCACCTGCCGTCCGCCGCTCATGCGCCCGCTCCGTCCGCCGCCGTCGCCGCCAGGGCCTCGACCAGCAGCGCGGACGAGGTCGCGCCCGGATCCTGATGGCCGACGCTGCGCTCGCCGAGATAGCTGGCCCGGCCCTTGCGCGCCTGCAACGGCACCGTCGCCTCGGCCCCCGCACGAGCCGCGTTCGCGGCGCCGTCGAACGAGGTGGCCAGGGCCTCCGCCGCGGGCAGCAGCGCGTCGAGCATCGTCTTGTCCCCGGCCTGGGCGCCGCCCAGCTGCCCCACCGCGGCGACCCCGGCCGCGAACGCCTGGGCCAACTGGTCCTGTGTCACCTCCTCGTCGTCCCCGAGAGCCTTGCCCGTACGGCGCAGCAGCGTCCCGTACAGCGGTCCGGACGCGCCGCCCACGGTCGAGATGAGCTGCCGTCCGGCCAGGGTGAGCACCGCACCGGGAGTGGCGGGGGCGTCCTCCTCCAGCACCGCCGTCACCGCCGTGAAGCCGCGCCGGAGGTTGCTGCCGTGATCGGCGTCCCCGATCGCCGAGTCCAGCTCGGTCAGATGGTTCGCCTCACGCTCCACGGACGTCGCGACAGCGGCCATCCAGCGGCGGAAGAAGTCGGTGTCGAGCACATGATCTCCTGTTCCTCGGTCCCGCCCGGAACGGATCGTCCCGGCGGCGGCACGGTGGCCGTACGGGCGACCCGTACGGCGAACCCGCACCGGGGCCGCACCCGGTCACGGGATCCCGTCGGCGCTCAGCGGCCCCAGCGGAGCGCGGCCGTCCGCACGGGCGCGTCCCACAGGCGCAGCAGCTCCTCGTCGACCTGGCACAGCGTCACCGAACAGCCTGCCATGTCGAGCGAGGTCACGTAGTTCCCCACGAGCGTACGAGCCACCGGGACGCCCCGCTGGGACAGGACCCGGTGGACCTCGGCATGGAACCCGTACAGCTCCAACAGAGGTGTCGCCCCCATGCCGTTCACCAGCGCGAGCACCGGACCGGTGGGCCGCAGGTCCTCCAGCACCGCGTTCACGGCGAAGTCGGCGATCTCCCCGGACGTCATCATCGGCCGCCGCTCACGTCCCGGCTCCCCGTGGATGCCGATGCCCAACTCCAGCTCTCCGGCGGGCAGATCGAAGGTGGGGCTGCCCTTGGCCGGAGTGGTCACCGCGCCCAGCGCCACCCCGAAGCTGCGCGAGGCCCCGTTCACCTGCCGCGCGACGGCGGCCACCCGCTCCAGCGGAGCGCCCTCGTCCGCCAGGGCTCCGGCGATCTTCTCGACGAACAGCGTCGCTCCCGTACCGCGCCGCCCGGCGGTGAACGTACTCTCGCTCACGGCCACGTCGTCGTCCACCACCACCTGGGCGACCTGAATCCCCTCGTCGTCGGCGAGCTCGGCGGCCATCTCGAAGTTGAGCACGTCACCGGTGTAGTTCTTGACGACGAACAGCACTCCCGCCCCACTGTCGACGGCTGCCGCCGCCCGCAGCATCTGGTCGGGCACGGGGGAGGTGAACACCTCACCGGGGCAGGCGGCCGACAGCATTCCGGGCCCGACGAACCCGGCGTGCAGCGGCTCATGCCCGGAACCGCCCCCGGAGACGAGGCCGACCTTCCCCGCCACGGGCGCGTCCCGCCGCATGACGACCCGGTTCTCCACATCGACGGTCAGCTCGGGATGCGCGGCCGCCATGCCACGCAGAGCATCGGCGACCACGGTCTCGGGAACGTTGATGAGCATCTTCACGGCTGTCTCCTGGCGAGCGAAAAGAGAGGGGCTTGCCGACCTGGTTCTTCCTGGTGGGCCGGCTGGGCTCCGGTGCGGTTGCGGCGGAGCCACTGGCTTCCTCACACGATCCTGCCGTCAAGCCGTGTTCGGTGTCATCCGCTGAGCGAGTCGCGTGCGGGCCTTTCGCTCTGCCAGGAGAGGACGTCCGGGGCTCCAGCTCCACGGCAGGGTGACGTGCGGCCGGTCCTCTGTCCGGTCGTTCGCCGAAGCGTCGATGTCACCGGCGTCCGCGCAGCCGGCCGAACAGGCTGCGGGCCTGGGCGCGCTTGCGCGGGTCGGCAGCGGCACGCCGTGCCGACGCGATGGTCCGCCGGCCCTGGGGGCTGCGGGTGAACTGCGTGAGACGGGCGATCAGTCCGGACATGGTTCCTCCTCGGGGTGGTGTGCCATCCGTCTACCCCGCGAGGACGCGAGGATGTTCGCGCGTCTTCGCGAGGCCTGTCGCCGCACGGAGCCCGTCGCCGCACGGAACGGATCAGAAGCCGAAGCGCCGTTCCGGGTCGCGACGGGGAGCTTCCTCATGGGTACGGGGAGCAGGGGGCACCGACAAGGGCGGCCCGGACGCCCTGGGGCGCCCCCTCATGCGACTCCTGCGGTCCGCTGCGCCGAAGGGTGTAGCGGGAGATCGTCCGCGCGCACGACGTTCCTGACCGGTGGCCGGGCGAGCCTGGAAGGCACACGGGGTTGTCGATGGGAGCCGGCCCTGCCGTCATCAGGAGCGCTGTGACCGAGCTGCACGCAGGACACCCCGCGACCACGCCCACGCCCACGGCCGCCGGGGCCATGGGCCGCGCATTGGCCGGCGGCTTGATCATGGCGGTGGCTCTCGGTGTCGGCAACGGCCTCGGACCCGTGCTGGCGGACGTCGCCGGAGTCGGTGGTCCGGCCGCCCGGCTGATCGCTGCGGCCCTCGTCACCGTCGTGGCCGTGCCCTTCGTCCTGCGTCTGTCACACCCCCGGGCGGTCGGCTTCGGCAGTCCCGGCGCGAGCATACGGGCGTTCCTCACCGGCGTCGGAGTGACGGCCGCCGGAGCGGTCGTGGTGCTGGGTGCGGGCACGGCCATGGGGCTACTCGTGTGGCGGCAGTTGGACCTCGACACCCTGGTCGGCTTTCTCGTCACCAACGCCGCCGTCGCGTTCCTGCTCGAAGCCCTGCCCGAGGAGACGACGCTGCGCGGCTACACCTGGACATCGCTGCGCGGACGATTCGGGTCCGCACCGGCGATGTTCGGCACCACTGCGGTCTTCTTGCTCGTACCGGGCGCATCGATGCTGGTGACGGCCGGCATCGCCCGGTTGGCCGGTGACGATGCGGGCCACATCGGCATCGCCCCGGAGGGGCAGCACCCGGTCGACTACCTCATCCTCCTGACGGTCTTCGGCCTCACCCTTGTAGCCGCCCGTACGGCCTTGGCTCACGCCCCGCTGTGGGCGGCGATCGGCACACACCTGACCGTCCTGACCGTGAACCGCATCATGCTGCAGGGCGAGGACCGCGACACGGGCGTGACGGTGGAGCAGGCGTCCGGTGACACGGTGCTGCTCGTACCGCTGTACCTGGTGGTCGTCGCGATCGGGTTCCTGGTGTGCCGTCGGGTCACGCGCGGGCACACGACCGGCGAAGAGTAGGCGCACCCCGAGAGAGGAGCACCCCGGGAGAGGAGCACCCCGGACACGTCGTGCCGGCGGACATGACGCTCGAATGGCTCACGTGACCGGCGCCCACGCCGGCCTCTCGCCCTCAGCGCCGGCTTCTCATCTTCCGGCCTCGGTGATCTGCTCAGCCGGCCGCGTGTTCTGTGTCGCCTCGTGTGCCTCGGTGAGCGCTTGCTGCCTGAGGTCGACGCCGAACAGCTGAATGGTGGTGGCGGCCAGGACGTCGTCGCCGCCGATGGTCCGCCCGTTCCCTCTGCGGGCGTACGGGACCCGGAGGGAATCGGTGGGGAGCGGGGGCGGGGCCGGTTCGCCCGACGTCACCAGGGTGACCGTGCCGAAACGCTGGAGCCCGCCCTCGCGGACGACCATGGCGGCGTCCCGGGCCAGGTCCGTCAGGAACATGCTCGCGATTCCGTTCAGGTCGCGAGCCATCGCCGGGGCGGCCGTCACTCCCTGGCTCCGCAGCAGCTTCTTGACCCCGGCCTCGAACCTGTGGGCGCCGACCACAGCACTCGGTTTGCGTGACCTGCTGCGCTTAAGAGAAGGCACGATGACACCGTCGGCGTCGTACATGACACCGGTCAGGCCTTTGAAGGCCGGGCTGTGGTCGTACCATTTGCTCCCTACCTCAAGCTCGACGTTCCGGTCGATCGCCGCGACGAGGTCCTCGGGAAACAGCTTCGTCCGGGCCTCCGCCTCCGCCGCTCTCCTCGCGCCCCGGATGATTTCCGTCAGCACTGTCCGCGTCACCGACGAGGCGGCCCACGTGGCCGACCGGGAGACGTGCATCGAGGTCACGTTTCTGAACACCGCTTTGACGAGAGAGGGCTTGAACGGCGAGTCGGCCATGGTCGAGGCGGTCTCGGTGCCGCCGTGCTCACGGCGTGCGGCCTGTACGGTCATCGGAAGGAACGCTCCCAGTTGTCGGAGTTGCCGGAGGGTCACGACGTAGACCCGATCGACCACCATCCTCCGTCGAAGCAGCGCCCGGTCAAAGGCCTGACGGACGCGTCTCGATGGCTGGGCCGGTTCTCCTGGGTGAGCGCCTTGCGCGTGCCCACTGCCTCGGGCGTCGAACTCCTCGGGCCGGGCACGGACACGGGGAGTTCGCCGTGTCCGTGCCCGGCCGTCGAGCGCCGCGTCAGGTCGTTCCCGTGGTTACGGGACGAGCCGCAGCAGCTTGTTCGGGGAGCCTGTTCCGACGCCGGTGAGGACGTTGGAGGTCGCGCCGTTCACGAGGGCCGTGCCCACGGCGGCCGGGGAGGAGCCGGGGTGGTTCGTCAGGTAGACAGCGGCCGCGCCGGCGACGTGCGGGGCGGCGAAGGACGTGCCGTTTCCGGTGTAGGTGGCGGTGTCCGAGGTCGCCCAGCCGGCCGTGATGTCGGACCCCGGTGCGAAGAGGTCCACGAGGGGGCCGTGGTTGGAGTAGGTGGCACGGGCGTCGGTCCTGGTCGTGGCGCCTACGGTGAGCGCGGTCTCCACCCGGGCGGGCGAGAAGCCGGACGCGGGCGCGTTGGAATTGCCGGCCGCGATCGAGTACGTCACTCCGGACGCGATCGACCGGCGCACCGCGTTGTCCAGGGTGGTGCTGGGGCCGCCGCCGAGCGAGACGTTGGCGACGGAGGAGGCGACGTGGTTGGCGGTGATCCAGTCGACGCCCGCGATGACTCCGGCGGTGGTGCCGGAACCACTGTTGTTGAGGACCCGCACGGCGACGATCTTGGCCTTCTTGGCCACGCCGTAGACGGTTCCGGCGGCGGTCGTGGCGACGTGGGTGCCGTGGCCGTTGCCGTCCTGGGCGACATTGTCGTTGTCGACGAAGTCGTAGCCGTTCGAAGCCCGGCCGACGATGTCCTGGTGGGTGATGCGCACGCCGGTGTCCAGGACGTAGACGGTGGTGTTGACGCCGGCCGAGTCCGGGTAGGTGAAGGTGCCGTTCAGCGGCAGGTTCGGCTGGTCGATCCGGTCGAGGCCCCAGGGCGCGTTGGTCTGGGTGGCGGTCGAGTGGACCTTCTGGTTCTGCTCGACCGAGGCGACCGCCGGGTCGGCGGCGAGCCGCTTGGCTCCGGTGCTGCTGAGCTGGGCGGCGTAACCGTTCAACGCCGACGTGTAGGTGCGCTCGATCCGGCCGCCGTAGCCCGCTATCAGCTTCTTGCCCTGGGCCGCGGACGCACGGAAGCCGGCCGTCTCCTTCAGCGTGACGATGTAGCTGCCGGGAACCGCCCCGGCCGCACCGGCGTGCAGGACTCTGCCCTCGGGCGCGGGAGCCGCCTGCGCCGGTAAGGCCGTGCCTGCTCCGACGGCGAGTGCGAGTGTGGAGGCCGCGGCGATCGCTCCGGCGATCCGTCGCTTGGTGGTGCGCACTGCTGTCATGAAGAAGTCTCCTCGAACGGTGACGCGTCGGAGGTTCACGCGTCGGGGGATGCGGCGTACGGGGTCCCGTGCGCCGCATCCGACGATGCCGCCGCGTGTTCCGGCCGAGCAAGCACGAACAAGGTGATGTCATGCATACGCCACAAAGTTGACCCTCCGTCAACTCCCTCTACACGCAACGCAACGAGGTTGTCGCATGACGTCCACAGTGGATCGGTCCCCACCCGGCCCGCGCCGTGAACCGACGAGGATCGCGGTCTTGACCCCGACCGGTCCGCTGGCGAGCTCCGCGAAGCGATGCGGGCCGTGCGTGCCCGGCTGTCCTGTGACTCCCGCGCTCCGGGCAGCCGCGCTCCGGGCGGCATGCCTTCACGCCGACGCCTGGACCGGGCGGTTGCCGCCCGCTCGGCCCGTGCCCCTGTCCTCGGCGACCCGGCGCCGCTCCCTCGGCGGGGGGCGTCGCGTAACCGCTGTGCGGTGGGTTCAGGGCGCCGGGGAGCACGGTGTCGCCGGGTTCCGCTCGGCGAGGTGGGCGTCCATGGTGGCGTTCAGATCGGTCATGAACTGATCGAACTGTTCCAGGAGTTGTGGCGGGTACGGGGACATCGCGGCGTCGAGCCGGCCGGCGAGCGGACCGAAGAACTCGTCCGCCCGCTCCTGGATGTGCGGGCCGCCGCGCAGGGTGACGATGCGCCGGTCGGAGTGCTCGCGGGTGCGGGTGATGTGTCCGGCCGCTTCGAGACGGTTCAGGAGCGCGGTGGTGGCGCCCGTGGACAGGGCGATGCGCTCGCTCAGCCGGGCCGGTGACAGCAGGGTCCCGCGTTCTTCGGCGGCGGCGATCTCCAGCACCGCGGTCGCGTCGGTGGAGTGCAGGCCCAGCCACGCCGCGAAGCGCCGACTGAGCTCGGCGTAGTGGCCGCCGTAGGTCCGTAGCCCTTCCATGAGTCGCTCGCGCCGCGCCGCGACACCGTCGCCCATCGCTTCCTCCACCGGGCCTGCCACCTCTTCTCTCCTGCCGGGCGTCCAGGTGGGCAGCCCGCTTTGACAACCTACCCTCACCGCTTTACCTTCACCATGGAATTACTTCACCATGGAGGTATCTGACGTGCGTGACCCGTCCCCCACCCCTGACGAGACAGATGAGACGGACGAGGCCGGCGAGACGGCCAGGACAGGCGAGACGGCCAGGACAGGCGAGACGGCCAGGACAGGCGAGACAACCGAGCCCTACCGGTGGCGGTGGCTGATCCTGGCGGTGATGATCGTCGCGGAGATCATGGATCTCCTCGACGCCTCGATCGTCAACGTCGCCGGGCCGGCCCTGGAGGACTCCCTCGGTGCCGGTTCCGTCGGACTGCAGTGGGTGATCGGCGGCTACGCCCTCACCCTGGGCGCCGGGCTCGTGCTCGGCGGCCGGCTCGGCGACCGCTACGGCCGGCGCCGGATGTTCCTGATCGGCCTGGCGGCCTTCACCGCGAGTTCGCTGCTGTGCGCGATCGCGCCGAGCATCGAGTCCCTGATCGCCTTCCGCCTCTTGCAGGGCACCGCCGGAGCGATGCTGCTGCCCCAGGGGCTGGGACTGCTGCGGGAGAACTTCTCCGGCCCCGAGCTCACCAAGGTCTTCGCGATCTTCGGCCCCGTCCTGGGCCTGGGCGGCATCATCGGCCCGGTTCTGGGCGGCTTCCTCATCGAGGGCGACTTCTTCGGCCTGGGCTGGCGGTCGGTGTTCCTGATCAACCTGCCCGTCGGAGTCGCGGCGCTGATCGTCGCCGCGAAGTTCGTGCCCAAGAAGGCGGGCGACCGCACGGTACGGGTCGACATGACCGGCGCCGCACTGGTCGTGGCTTCCTGCGCCCTGCTCGTGCTGCCGCT
The DNA here is from genome assembly GCF_044766265.1 of Streptomyces sp. NPDC102283. Lineage (NCBI taxonomy): Bacteria > Bacillati > Actinomycetota > Actinomycetes > Kitasatosporales > Streptomycetaceae > Streptomyces > Streptomyces sp. NPDC102283. The sequence goes on along the minus strand of NZ_JBIWLQ010000013.1, from coordinate 161,313 downwards.
CAACCAGGGACAGGAGAACGGCTGGCCGCTGTGGATATGGCTCTCCATGGCCGCCTCGGCGATCGGTTTCGCCCTCTTCGCCCTCCAGCAGCGCCGCACGGCCGCCGCGGGTCGCGATCCGCTGGTGACCCCGGGCCTGCTCCGCAAGCCGGCCTTCACCGTCGGCCTCGGCGGCATCGCCCTGTTCTTCGGCGGCCTGATCGGCACCCAGCTCGTCCTGACGCTGTTCCTCCAGATCGGCCAGCACTTCACCGCGGGCGAGGCGGGACTGGGCAACCTTCCCCTCGCCGTGGGAACCGCGATCGGCGGCGCCATCAGCGGCGCGTTCCTCGCCGACAGGATCGGCCGCAAGGTGCTCCAGATCGGACCGCTCGTCCAACTGGTCGGCGCGGCCGTGCTGTGGGTCGAGGTCGACGGCCTCGACACCGCCTCGTTCTCGATCTGGGACATCGTGCCCGGCACGGCGGTGGCGGGCGTCGGCGCCGGCATGGTGATCGCCGCCCTGTTCAGCTTCATCCTCGCCGCGGTCGACGACGACGAGATCGGCTCCGCCTCCGGCGTCCTGTCGGCCGTGCAGGCCATCGGCGGCTCCATCGGCGTCGCGGTCTTCGGCTCGGTCTTCTTCGCCCAGGCCAAGACCGGTGACTTCACCGGCGGATTCCACCGCGCCCTGATCGTCCAGGCGTGCCTGCTGACGGCGTTCCTCGCGATCACCTTCCTGCTGCCCAAGAAGGGCCGCCCCGACGACGAGCAGCACGGCACCGCCCCCGAGCCCGCCCCCGGCACCGACGCCAAGCAGCACCTCACGGTGTGAGACACCGCTGGGAAGAGCCGGGGGCGACGACCACTGTTGGATCACGGGCAGCCCCGGCGCTCATCCGTCCGGGTCCGGCACGGTGTGCGGAAGCTTGCCGTGACCGTCGTGGGTGGCACGTATCGCCTCCCCCTCATAGCGTTGTGCGAAAGACGATCTGCCGGGCCCCGAGTCGGCCCGGCGTCGGCACACGCGACGTGGACCGTACGGTGACCCAGCCCTGGGCGGGCATGGAGGTAGGTATGCCGAGGCCTTTGTGGACCGGTGCGATCAGTTTCGGCCTGGTCACCATCCCGGTGAAGGTCGTCTCCGCGACCCAGGACCACGCGATCCACTTCCGCCAGGTCCACCTGGAGGATCTCGGGCGGGTGCGTACCCGGAAGGTCTGCGAGCTGGACGGCGAAGCACTGTCGCAGGACGAGATCGGCAAGGGCTACGAGCTCTCCAAGGACCGGACGGTTCCGATCACGGACGAGGAACTGGACCGGATGCCGCTGCCGACCGCGAAAGCCATCGAGATCGTCGCCTTCGTGGACGCCGGCAGCGTCGATCCGATCCGGATCAGCGACTCCTACTACCTCGCGATCGACGGCAAGGTGGCCGAGAAGCCCTACACACTGCTGCGCCGGGCACTGGAGCGCTCGGACAAGGTGGCCGTGGCGAAGTTCGCCTGGCACAACCGTGAGCGGCTGGGGCTGCTGCGGGTCAGGGAAGGGGCGATCGTGCTGCACGCGATGCGCTGGCCGGACGAGATCCGCAGCCCTCGATCCCTGGCCCCGAGGGAGGTGGAGCTGGACGACGACGAGATCGAACGGGCTGTCCAGCTGACCGACTCCATGGCTCTGGACAGCATCGACGGGTTCCGCGACACCTACCGGGACGCCCTGGAGGAGCTGCTCACGGCGAAGTCGGAGGGCAAGGAGCTTCCGGAGCCCGCCGAGGGCGAGAAGCAGGAGGAGGGCAAGGTCGTGGACCTGATGGCCGCGCTGAACGCGTCGGTCGAGGCGGCCAAGGAGAGCCGCGGGGAGGACGGGGGAGGCGAGGCCACCGTGCACGAGATGCGGCCCCGGAAGAAGACCGCATCGAAATCGAGGACCGTGGCGAAGAAGACCGCATCGAAATCGAGGACCGCGGCGAAGAAGACGGCCTCGTCCGGGAAGCCGGCCGCCGGCCGAGAGGCCGCGGCGTCCAGGAAGGCCACCGGCCGGCAGGCGGGCGCCAAGAAGACGACCGCGGCGAAGAAGACGACCGGCACCAAACGCACGGCGAGGAAGCGGAGCGCCTCCTGACCGGGGGCCGGGAGGATTCCGTGGCGCCGCTGCCCCGCATCGCCCCGATGCTCGCGACCTCCGGGCGGCTGCCTCCGCCCTCGGAGGACACCTCGTACGCGTACGAGGTGAAGCAGGACGGGCAGCGGTGCATGGTCTACCTGCCCGGCGACGGTTCGCTACGGCTGCGCTCCCGGTCCGGCGCCGACATCACCCCCGCCTATCCCGAGCTCGCGGGCCTGGGAGCGGCGCTGGGCTCGCGCCCCGCCGTGCTGGACGGGGAGATCGTCGCCCTGGACGACGAGGGGCGCGGCGACTTCCAGCGGCTGCAGCCCCGGATGGGGCTGGCAGGCTCCCGGGCCAGGGCGGCCCGCATGGCCGCGAAGGCGCCCGTACACCTGATGCTCTTCGACGTCGTGTTCCTCGACACGAGCCGTATCACCCGCACCCCGTACTCCGAGCGCCGCGCCGCCCTGGAGTCCCTGGACCTGGGCGGGCCCGCGTGGTCGACCCCGGCAGCGGTCGTCGGGCACGGGCGGCGGGCGCTGGAGATGACGCGCACCGCCGGCTTCGAAGGCCTCGTCGCCAAGCGGCGCACCTCCCTCTACGAGCCGGGTGTCCGCTCCCGGGCGTGGATCAAGATCCGGCACGTGCGGACCGAGGACGTCGTCGTCGGCGGCTGGCTGCCCGGCCACGGCCGTCTCACCTCCCTGCCCGGCGCCCTCCTCATGGGCCGGCCGGACCCCGGCGGGGGACTCCGCTATGTCGGCGGGGTCGGCACCGGCTGGAGCGACGCCGAACGCGCCACCCTCGCAGCCCTCCTCCACGCCGCGGCGACCGACACCTGCCCGTTCACCGAGCGGCCCGCGGTGACCGGGGCCCGGTGGGTGGTGCCCCGGCTGGTCGGAGAGGTCCGCTACACGACCCGCACCAGGGCCGGACGCCTGCGCCAGCCCTCCTGGCACCGCCTGCGGCCCGACCTCGCTCCCGATGACCTCCGATGAGCCGCGGAAGAGGCGTCCGTGCTCGGTCGGGCGAGCGCCGTACGGCTGCCTCCGCGGCCGGCCACCCGGGACCCCGTCGGCCGGCCCGGTGGCCGTTCACCGGTTCAGCGGACGGCCACCAGAACACTGTCGTCGCCGCACTGCCAGACGGTGGCGGCGCCGCTGAAACCGGCCTCGCGGAGCAGCGTGATCTGGTCGGCGGTCGTCAGGCCGTGGGGTTCCCTGAAGGTGCGGTGCGCGATGGGCGAGCGGGCACGGGCCTCGGCGAGCGGGGCGAGTTCCGGGGCGGAGAGGAAGGTCTTCCACCAGCCCGCCCAGGCCTCGCTGCCCTGACGGCCCGTCCGGTGGGCGCGGCGGGCCCGGACGTGACGGGCGATGTCGACCAGCTCCGGGTCGTCGGCGGGCCTGCGGTTGTCGGCGTCGACGAAGACACCTCCGGGGCGTAGTCGGCCGGCCAGGGTGCGGTAGAGCGCGGCGAGTTCGTCGGGGGCGAGCCAGTGGAGCGCGGTGGACGAGACGGCCGCGTCCCAGGGCGCCGGGCCGATGTCGTCGGCCCAGCCGGGGGCGGCGAGATCGCGTGCCAGAAGGCGGAGGTCCGTGCCCGTGACGGCCTCCTCGGCGAGGCCGAGGAGGAGCGGGTCCGCGTCGACGCCGACGGTGTCGGCCCGCGGGAAGGCGCCGGCGAGCCGGGTGGTGAGCGAGCCGGTGCCGCAGCCCAGGTCCACCAGGAGCGGCCGGGCGGCCGTCCCGCTCCGGTCGAGGGACCGGCCGACGATGTCGATGACGACCTGGAAGCGTTCCTCCCGGTCCGGGCTGTAGCGCTCCTGCTGCTGGTCCCAGCGTCGCAGCCAGGTGCGGGCGGTCTCGCCGAGCATGTTCGCCTCTTTCGGTCGAGGGAAGGGGGAGGGGTACGTCGTACGGCGGGAGGAGCGAGGGGCGGTACGGGTACTGGTGCGGCGGGTCCGTCCGCCTGCCGCAGGGTGCTCAGCCACGGCCGACGAAGGGCATCGTGGTGGGGAGGAGGGTGAGGGACTGCACGGTGGAGGTGACGGGCAGGGAGGCCATCAGCAGGAGGGCGTCGGTGAAGTGGGACACCGGCAGCGTCGCCTCCACCGCCTTGCTGCCGTCGGCCTGGCGCGCGGGGGGCTGCGGGGCGCCCTCCGGCGGCTCCACGTTGCCGACGTCGATCTGGCCGCAGGCGATGTCGTGGGCGCGGCCGTCGAGGGAGAGCGAGCGGGTCAGGCCGAGGACCGCGTGCTTGGCCGCGGTGTAGGCGGCGGAGTGCGGGCGGGGTGTGTACGCGGACGGCGCGCCGTTGTTGATGATCCGTCCGCCGCGGGGGTTCTGCTCGCGCATGACGCGGAACGCCTCCCGCGAGCACAGGAAGGTGCCGGTGACGATCGTGCCCAGCACCCGGTTCCAGTCGTCGAGGGCCACCTCGGCCACGGGGACGCGGGGCGCCGGGGCCCCGGCGTTGTTGAAGAGCAGATCGATCCTGCCGTACCGGTCGCGGGCGGCACGGAACAGCGCCGTGACCTCGTCGGGGCGGGTGATGTCGGTGGGGACGGCGAGAGCGTGTTCGGCCCCGGCCGGGGAGAGGGCCGCGGTCCCGTCCAGGGCGTCGGGGCGCCGGCCGGCCAGCACCACGTTCCAGCCGCGGCCGAGCAGGGCGAGGGCGGCGGCACGGCCCAGTCCGCTTCCCGCGCCGGTGACGACCGCCGTGCCGATCACGGCGTCACTTACGGCGTCGCTCACGCCGCCACCTCGTCCAGCCACAGGCGCAGGACCCGTCGATGGTGCGGTTCCGGACCGTCGGTGAACGGGGAACGCCCGTGCATGACACGGCTGTTGCGGATGATCAACAGGTCTCCGGAGGTCAGGGTGACCGGGTAGGCGGTCTCCGGGCGGTTGAGGACCTCGTCCAGGACGTCCAGGGCCTCGGCGCGTGCGGCGTCGAGCGGGGGCCGCCCGTCGCGCCCGGCGGAGGCCCGTACCGTTCGTGACTGGTAGTAGCAGGTCACCGCGCCGTCGGGTCCGGTGGTGAGGATCGGGGTGACGACGAGCTGGCTGCCCGCGCGGCCGGTGCGGTCGAAGTGCCACTTCTCGCCCAGGAGTTCCAGCACGTCGGGGCGTTCGGCGGCGAGGACGTCATGGATGTACGGCGCTCCGGCCACGCGTGTCGCGCCGCCCCGGGCCGCAGGCCGCAGACAGAGCAGGACGAGGAGGTCGCAGGTGTCGCAGTGGAAGGCGATCTCGTCCGGGTCCCCTTCCCTGCGCCGCAGCACTTGCGTCCGCTCGCCCGCGCCGTTCTGCGGCACGATCTCGCCGAAGTCCCGGACGAGACGGGAGACCCGCTCGGTGGCGTCCGCCTCCCGGTGGACGTCCGCGACGAGGTCGGCGGGGAAGAGCTGCCGCACGAGGGCGAACCCGAAGGCGTCGAGCCCCGCGCGGATACGGGAGCGCAGGGCTTCCCAGTCCGGGTCGGGCTCCCTTCCCGGGCCGCCGGCGGCCGACCACAGCCGGACGCGGTCCTGCTCGGTCGGCTCCAGACGCCACACCTCATGCCCGGCCTTGAGCCGGTTGGTGTCCCAAGCCCCGGAGAGGGTGGGCGCGTTGTTTCGCGAAGCGTTCTCCATCGGGGTCCCTTCCGCTGTTCTGGGTACGTTGAGTCGGCTCGGCCCGGCCCGGTCCCGCACGGGGTGAAGGATCGGCCCGACGCGGCGGCGGGTGCTCAGTCCTCTTCCCGTACCGCGGCCGTCACGGCCTTCGACCAGAGGGCGAGCGCCTCGTCGACCTGCTCGCCGGTGACGGTCAGGGCGGGGATCATCCGGACGGTGTTCCCCCAGACCCCGCAGGTCAGCAGCAACAGGCCGAGTTCGGCGGCGGCCTGCTGGGCCCTGCCCGCGGTGTCCGGGTCGGGTGACCCGTCGGGCCGGCGGAACTCGCTGCCCAGCATCAGCCCACGCCCGCGGACATCGGCGACGGCCGCGGTCCGCGCCGCGACGGTGTGCAGGCCGCGGGCCAGCCGCATGCCCTGCTCGGCCGCGTTGGCGACCAGCTTCTCGTCGCGGATGACGTCGAGGGTCGCGAGGGCGGCCGCGCAGGCGACGGCGTTCCCGCCGTACGTACCGCCGTGCGAGCCGGGGCGGGCGAGGCTCATCAGGTCGGCGCGCGCGGCGATCGCCGAGAGCGGAAAGCCGCTCGCCAGGCCCTTGGCCGTCACGAGGATGTCGGGGGTCGCGGCCCCGGTCTCGTACGCGTGCGCCCAGAACCGCCCGGTGCGGCCGAACCCGCACTGCACCTCGTCGAGGACGAGGACGATGCCGTACCGGTCGGCGCGTTCGCGCAGTCCGGCGAGGAAGCCGTCGGGGGCGGGGACGTAACCGCCTTCGCCCAGCACGGGCTCCACGATGAACGCCGCGGTCTCGTCCGGGGCGCTGGTGGTGGCCAGGACCCGGTCGAGGCCCCGCAGGGCGTACTCCACCGCGGCGGATTCGTCCAGGCCGAGGTCGAAGGCGTGCGGGAAGGGCGCGACCGCGACGCCCGGCATCAACGGGCCGGTGCGGGCCCGGAAGCGGGAGCCGGCCGTGGTCAGGGAGGCGGCGCCCATGGTCCGGCCGTGGAAACCCCCGTCGAAGACGACGGCGCCCGCTCGCCCGGTGGCCTGCCGGGCGAGGCGCAGCGCCGCCTCCACGGCCTCGCTCCCGGAGTTGACGTAGAAGAGGGTGTCCAGGCCCTCGGGCAGGACCTCGCCCAGGCGTTCGGTCAGGGCGAGCAGCGGTTCGTGCAGGACGGTCGTGTACTGGCCGTGGATCAGCCGGCCCGCCTGTTCGCGGACCGCCTCGACGACCCGCGGATGGCAGTGGCCGGTGCTGGTCACACCGACGCCCGAGGTGAAGTCGAGGTGGCGTCGCCCCTCCGCGTCGTAGAGGTACAGCCCTTCCCCTCGGACGGCGGTGACGGGAGTGGCCTGCTTCAGTACGGGTGACAGCCGGGGCATGGTTCACCTCACGGTTCGGGGACCTGCGGCGGGAGCCTGCGGCCCTGGGCGGGAGTGCGTGCGCTCAGTGGCCGGCGGAGTCCGGCCGGGGCAGGAAGCCGGACTCGGCGGCCCAGGTCAGTGCGGAGGACCACCACCGGGGCGTCGGGGCGGTGAACCGCACCCCCAGCCGGTCGAGTACGGCAAGGGTGTGGGAGGAGTCGGTACGGACGTTGCGGTCCTCCAGCAGACTCCAGGCCGCGGCCAGCCGGACCTCTTCGGGGTGAGCGCCTTCCGCCCGGTCCAGCGCGGCTTCGAAGTCCTTCGCCTCGCACAGCTCGATCCGGTGGCCGGATCGCCTGATCCAGCCCACCAGTTCGTCATGGGCGACCTGGTGCGGCGTCTCGACATGGTGGGCCCCGGGGGCCGCGTCCGCGTACAGGGCCAGAGCCGCGATCCCGGCGGCCACCGTGTCCACGTGGCTGAAGGCGAACGTCGCCCCCTCCAGGCGCGGGGCGGCTCCGGCCAGCAGATAGCCGCGCAGGGTCTGGTAGACGCGGTTGGTGGCGATGCCCCCGTGGAACGCGCCGGTTCGGCTGTGGGCGGCGACGTGGCCGCTCCGGTGGATGTGGCAGCGGCGGCCGGAGGCGGCCCAGGCGCGGACCGCCTCCTCGGCGAGGAACTTGGACCGCTCGTACGGGGTGCGGAAGTGCTGGCCGATGCGCAGATCGGCCTCGCTGAACCGGCGGTTGGGGGCCGCGGGGTCGATCCCGCCGGCCACGGCGAGGGTCGAGACGTGGTGGAACCGGACCCCGCCCATGGCCTCGGCGTCGATCCAGGCCAGCAGCCGTCGCACCCCGTCGTGGTTGGTGCGCTCCAGTTCCTCGGGCGGGGCGACCAGACGGACGTCGGCGGCGGCGTGGACCACGACCTGGGCGTCCCGGGCGAGGGCACGCCCGGCAGTCGAGAGGCCCAGCCCCTCGCGGTTGATGTCCCCGGCCACCACACGCAGTCCGGGTGAGCCGCGGCGCAGCCGGCCCGCGGCGTCGTGGTCGCGCTCCCCGCGTACCAGGCAGGTGACGTGCGCGCCGCGTTCCAGCAGGGAGTCGAGGAGGTGCCCGCCCACGTAGCCCGTGGCCCCGGTCAGCAGGACGCGGGCCGGTTCGCGCACCACACGGACCGCGGGGGGCGGGGCGAGGGGCGCCCCCAGGTGCAGGGGCTGCCCGGAGGTGGAGCGGGCGAGCCGGGCCGGGCGGGGCGCCGTGGTGGTGGCGGTGACCGCGACCACCTGGGCGAACCGGGCCATGACCTCGTCGGCCTCGGCGTCGGGGACGTCCGGCCGGGCGTGTACGAGGTCGGTCACCAGCCTGCCCTCGACGATGCGGGCCGTCAGCCGCAGCCGGTACACCGGATCACCGCTGGGGCACCGTGCGATGCCCACCTGCTCCGCCGCGGGATACCAGCCCAGAGTCGGCTCGGCCGGCAACCGGAACGTGCCCAGGAAGTTGAACGCCACGTCGGGACGCGGTCCTCCTGTGTCCATCGGGAGCAGGCGCGCACGGCGCAGCCGGCTCTCCGCCCCGGAGACCCGCGCCGCCATCATGGAGACGCGCGCCGCGGTCTCGGCGTCGGGCTCCGCGGCTTCGGTGCCGGGCTCCGCGCCGGTCGCCGTGGCCGGGGGGCCCGCGCTCACCCGGGTGATCGCCGTGAACCAGCCGACGGTGTCGAGGTGTTCGCCGGTGGTGTCCCGGCCGTGCGTCTCCACCTCGACGAGAGTCCGTGCGGCGGGGGCCCGGCTGGAACCCCGTGACCCGCTCCGGTCCGCGTCGTGGGCGACCGCGTCCGCGAACGCGGTGAACAGCAGTGCCTCCAGCCGCCGGGACCCTCCGTACCGTTCGACGAGCCGGGCGGTGGCCTCCTCGTCGAGGCCCCAGCCCACCGTCCCCGGCGGGGGAGGGGAGTCGGATCGGAGCCCGGGCGGCGGGGCGTCCGGGCCACTGCCGGGGAAGGGGGGCACCGCCCGCGCCGGCCCGGGCCTGCCCGCGGCCCACCGGTAGAAGTCGGCCGCCGGCGGCAGAGCGGGCGGTCGGCCCGACAGCGCGGCGCGGTAGGCGTGGGCCAGGTCGTCGAGGACGACGCGCCACGAGAGTCCGTCGACGACGAGGTGATGGGCGATCAGCGCCAGCCGGTCGTCGGTGTCCGGACCGCCCGAGAAGAGATGGAAGCGGATGAGGCGGCCGGCCTCGGGATCGAGGCTCCGCTGCAGTTCGGTTCCCAGGGCCGCGATCTCCTCCGCGACGTTTCCGGGGTGCTGGATCCTGGAGAAGCTGACGGGATCCAGGTCGCCCACCGGACGCGGAGCCCCCGGCCCGTGCGGGCCGACGGCGCGGCGCAGCGCCGGGTGGCGTTCCACCACGGCCGCCGCCGCGGTGGTGAGGGCGGCCGGGTCGACGTTCTCCGTACAGCGGAGCAGCACCGACTGGTTCCAGTGACGGGGGTGGTCGACCCCCTGGCCGAAGAACCAGCGCTGGGCGGGGGCGAGCGCGCCGGGTCCGACGGGCAGGTCCGTGGCGGGGTCCTCGGCAGCGGCCCGCGGCGCCGTCGCGCGTACGGCGGACGCCAGGCGACGGGAGGTGGGATGGCGGTAGAAGTCCGCGTAGGCGGCGCGGTGTCCGTGGCGGCGGAGCTGGGAGACCGTGCGCATGGCGAGTATGGAGTCGCCGCCCAACTCCAGGACATCGGCATCCGGATCCACCGCGGGCAGGCCCAGGGCCTCGGCCCAGAGCTTCGCTATCTCCTGTGCCAGCGGCGGCACTTCGGTTCCGGGAGACGGCGGATCCCCGGCCCGTCCGGCCAGCACGGAGTCGAGGGCGGCCTCCAGCCGTGCGGTGTCCAGCTTCCCGTTGGGGCCGAGGGGGAACTCCCTGAGCACGATGAGCGGCTGGGGCACGGAGTACGCGGGCAGGCGGCCGTTCAGGTGTGCGCGCACGGCGTCGAGCAGCCGGGGCTCCTCCACCGCACCGTCGACGGGCCGGACGGCGGCCAGCAGCCGGTTGCCGGTGGCGGTGCTCCGTACGACGACGGCGCAGCGCTCGACTCCGGGGACCTGCCGGACGAGGTGCTCGACCTCGGTGGGGTCGACCAGATAGCCCCGGACCTTGGTCTGCCGGTCCAGCCGGCCGAGGAAGACGAGCTGCCCGTCGGGACGCCGCCGGCAGAGGTCGCCGGTGCGGTACGTACGGGCCCCTGCGTGCGGGACGAAGCGCCGTGCGGTCTGCTCGGGCCGGCCGAAATACCCGGCGCTGACGCCGCACCCCCCGATGTGGAGGTGGCCCGACTCGCCGTCGGCGACGGGGGCCCCGGTGCTGTCGAGCAGGTCGAGGGTCACCTCGCCCAGCGGTGTGCCGATCGGGACCGTCTCCTCGTCCTCGGGCAGTTCCCCGGCCGAGGTGGCGAGGAAGCAGGCCGCCCCGACCGTCGTCTCGGTGGGTCCGTAGTGGTTGAGGAGGCGGTGGACACCCTCGTCGTGCAGCAGGGCGGCGCCCAGGGACCGGGGGAGGGCCTCGCCGCCGAGGATCAGCGTCCTCGGGCGGTAGGGGATCGTCCCGGGCCGCGGATCCGGGCGGTCCCTCCAGAGCTCCGCCATGTGGGAGGGGGTCGTCTTCACGACCGAACAGCCCGCCTCGCGCAGCGCCGCCCAGCAGGCGGGGGCGTCCCTGGCGTGCTCGTCACCGACCACATGGGTGCGCCCGGCCGTGGCGAGGGCCAGCAGCCAGCTGGTGTGCCCCAGGTCGGCGGCGAGCGTGGTGAGGTGGGCGACGCACGGCGCGTCCGCCTCGGTGAGATCCAGCCTGCCGCGCAGGGCCGACGCGTAGTGCACCGCGTTGCCGTGGGTGACGACGACGGCCTTGGGCTCGCCGCCCGAGCCCGAGGTGAAGGAGAGATAGGCGGGATCGTCGCTTCCGGCGCGAGGAGCGGGACGGTCCGGTGGGGACGGGGCGAACGGTGCGGCCAGGAGAATGTCGACCTCGGCGTGTTCGACGTACCGGACCCCGGTCGCCGACAGGGCCCGGACTTCCTCGTCCGACAGCGCGGTGGTGGTGAGCAACCCGGCGGCGCGTACGGTCGCCAGCCGGCGCAGCCGGTCCTCCGCGCTCCAGGCCGTGTCGAGCGTCACCACGGCCGCACCCGCGCGGAGCACTCCGTGCAGCAGCACGAACAGCCGGCTGTCCCGGCGGCCCAGGATCGCCACCCGGTCGCCCGGTCCGATGCCCGCCTGCCGGAGCCCGGTGGCGACCCGGCCGGCCGCGGCACCCAGTTCCGCGTACGTGATCACCCGGGTGTGGTCCGTGACGGCCGGGCGGTGCGGGTGGAGCCGCTCGGCCCGGTGGAGGAGTCCGGACAGGGTGGAGGTGTCCGTGGCCGGTACGGCTGCGCGGCCCGGCGACGTGTCGGCGGGTATCGGCGTCAAGGACCGGGGGCTGGTGGCGGACGTCGTCATACCGGTTTCCCTTCGATGGGGGTCCCCAGGTAGGCGGGAAGGCTCTCGGCTGCCAGGTAGGCCGTCACGGGGGCGCCAACGCCCAGCCGGCCCGCGACCTCCCAACCGACCAGGCGGTGCAGCCCGTCGAGGTGGATGAGTCCCTCCCGGACCCGTACGTCGGAGTAGTCCGGGTGATCCACCGGGCGGGCGCTGAGGTAGACCGTCGTGAACGCGGCACGGGAGAACCGGTCGAGCTTCGCCGCGCAGACCGGATTGGCCTCGGTGTATCCGGCCGGATCGGCACGGATCAGATCCGCGGCGCGACCGACCGTCAAACCCGTTCGCGGCACCAGCTCACGCGCACCGCCTTCGCTCGTGTGCCAGGGCAGAACCACGCGGAGAATATCGGCCCGGCCGAGTTCGATCCGATACCAGGAACCGAACAGGGAATGCGCACGGCGCAGATTCTCCTCGCCGTCCTCGTTGGTATTCGCCCTGTGCGGGCGGTCCGCCGGATGGTCCCGCCCATAAACACGCAGAACTTCGGAGAATGCGACGGCTTCCACAGCGCTCATGGAAGATCTTCCCACAGTCGTCATCGGCCCACCGCTCCCGGGAACTCCGTGAAGTGCCGTTCGTCGAAAAGTTCCGGCCATTTCCCGCGATCGAGGCCGAGTTCCCTGGCCCGGGCGAGCATGTATCGCCAATACGGCTTCACCGGTTGCCACCGAGCACCGGTGCGGCAGTAGGAGGCGTCGACGAAGTACCGGTTGCGTCCGGCCACGGGTGACCGCGCGGGGCGGCGGGCGTGGAAGACCGCCGAGTTGATCAGAACCGTCGAACCGCGGGGCAGCCGGTCGATCACCACCTCCCCGGGCAGGGCGGTCGTGCCGAGTGCGGCGCGGAAGTCCTTGGGCACGTCCTCCCGGTGCGATCCGGGCAGCACGGCGAGGCTGCCCACCGCCTCGTCCAGCCCGCCCAGGTAGTGCAGCGCGTGCACCATCGGTAACGATCTGTCCCCGAGGTCGTTGGGCTCGTGGTCGTGATGCCATGGTTTGCCGGCGTCCGCGGCCCCCTGCCGCTGGCTGTGCAGGTGATGGTGGGCGAACGCGCCGCCCATGACGTCGGCCAGGACGGTCATCAGGGGCGGGTGCGTCAGCAGTTCGCCGTGGGCAAGGAGCTCCAGCTCCAGCACCGGCGGGCGGGATCCCGCCTCCGGGCCGGTACTGCAGGCGATGGAGCGGTCGCGCAGCCCCTCGTCCATCCACCGGTCCACCTCGGGCACCAGACGTGCCAGGAGTGGAGGGGGCAGGAGTGCGGGGAGGATCAGGTAGCCGCGTTCCTCGAAGCTCTTCCGCTCTTCGGTGGTGTCGGCGCGGGGCCTGGCCCGGGAGTCCGCATTTCCGCCGAATTCCGTTTCGGCGGCACTGAAGGATGATCGCAAGATGTACAGTCCTCCGCTCCAGAGGTTGAGTACATTTCTCTTCGTGTGCCTGGGTTTTCCGGTGTGCTCGGTGTGCTCGGTGCGCTCTTCGCGTTCTTGGCCGAGGATTGTTCGACTTTTGCCGAGAACTGCTCGATGCCGGCGTCGGAGTTCGGGCCGGGCGGCCCAGAGCGTGGAACGGGATGCGACGCTATCCCGAGGTGACCCGGACCACAAGCAATGATTTTCGGTCACCGAATTCGATCATCGTGACTGCTGGTCACCCGCTGCCCGGTACGAGGGAATGCCGAGGAATTCCGCTGTCGGCTCCGACTCCGCTCCTGCTCCGGGCTCCTGCTCCGGGTGCGGTGTGTGGCGGTGTGTGGCGCGCGGCGGCGTGTGCTTCGGCCTCGGGCCTCGGTGGCTGGTTCACCGCCCCGGACGCCTCCCCTGCTCGCCGCGCCCGCGCCGCCAGGTGTCTGGCTTGAATTATTCGAACGTTCGAGCGAATATCGAAGGGTGTGGACAGGTCAGCAGGTAGTCGAGGAGCGGGACGCGGGAGCCGGTGCGGTGGCGTCGCCGCTTTCCGGACTGCTCCCAGGAGGAGGCATTCGCCCTGGTACCGCAGTTGCTGCGGGCGGGGACCTGCCGCTGCTGCTGGCGCTGGCCGCTCTGGCGGCAGCGGATTCGGTGGCGTGGGCGGCGGTGGGAGTACCGGAGCTGGGCGGACTGGCTGCGGCGCAGGCAGGTCTGGATCTGGCCATCGGCCTGGTGGTGAGCGATCCGGGACCGCGCGCGGCCCACGTGCTCGCCGTGCTGCTGGAGTCGGTGCCGGTGGTGCTAGTCGGCGCCTCGGCGCGGGTGCCGGAGCGGGCGGTACGGCGGCTGTGGGCGGTGATGCGGCGCAGCGGAGCGGTGCTGCTGGCGGCGGGCCGGTGGCCGGGAGCGGATGTCCAGCTCCGGGTGGCGCCGGTGGGCTGGGCCGGAGTGGGCCGGGGGCACGGGCTGTTGCGCGGCCGCCGGGTGACGGTGACGGCGGGCGGGCGCGGCGCGGCCGCCGCGCCGCGGAGCGCGGAGCTGTGGCTGCCCGGTCCGGACGGTCTGTTGGGCGTGGTGGAGCGGGGGACGGCGGAGGCCGTACGGAGCGGGGCGCGGGCGGATCTCCGCGTCGTCGGATGACCGGGGCGGCCGATTCCGTACGGGTGGCCGTGGTCTGGGTGCCCGATTTCCCGGTGCTGGCGTGCGGTGCGCAGGACGGTGGGCCGGTGGCGGTGGCGCACCGGGGCGCGGTGGTGGCCTGCTCCGCGTCCGCGCGGGCGGCCGGGGTCCGGCGGCACATGCGGCTGCGGACCGCGCAGGCCCGGTGCCCCGGGCTGCGGGTCGTCGAGCGGGACCTCGCCGCCGAGGTGAGGCTGTTCGAGCAGGTGGTGCACCGCGTGGAGGCGGAGGTGGTGCCGAGGCTGGAGGTGATCCGTCCCGGGCTGCTCGCGGCGCCGGCGCGCGGGGCCGCGCGGTACTGGGGCGGTGAGCGGCAGCTGTCCGTACGGCTGGTGGGCACCGTCGCCGAACTGGGGCTGCCCGCCCGTGCCGGGATCGCCGACAGCACGTTCGTGGCGGCGCTCGCGGCCCGCCGGGGCGACGGAGTGGTCGTCGCCCCGGCGGGCGGGGATGCCGCGTTCCTGTCCCCGTATCCGGTGGGCGTGCTGGGCGTGCCCCGCCTGTCCGAGCTTCTGCGGCAGCTCGGTATGCGTACGGTCGGGGACTTCGCGCGACTGCCGGCGGGCCGGGTCGCCGAGCGGCTCGGCACGGAGGGGATCGGCGCGCACCGTGTCGCCCGCGGAGAGGCGGCCCGGCCGGTGTCCGCGACGACCGCCGTCCAGCACCACACGGTGCGGCGGCTGTTCGAGGTGGCCGAGGAGCAGCTGGAGGCGGTCGTGTTCGTGGCGGTCGCCCTCGCGGACGAGCTGCACGAGCGCCTGGCGGCGGCGGGGGTGGTGTGCGGGCGGGTGGAGGCCGCGGTCGAGACGGCCGACGGCCGGATTCTGACGCGGATCTTCCGGCACGAGGGGCGGCTGCCCTCCCGGGCGGTCGCCGAGCGGGTGCGCGGCGTGCTGGCCGCCCGGTCCGAGACGGGCCTGCTGGACGCCGGCGACGGGGAGCCGGGAATCCGCCGCCTGTCCCTGTGCCCCGACGGGATCGTTCCGGACAGCGGCTCGCAGGGCGCGTTCGACGGGGAGCGGGACACCCCGGTGGAGGTGGAGCGGGCCGCCGCCCGGGTGCAGGCGGTGCTCGGGCACCGCGCGGTCACGCGGATCGTCGAGGTCGGCGGCCGGGGGCCGGGCGACCGGATCCGGCTGGTCCCGGTCGGCGACGTCCCCGACGACGGTGCGGGTACCGAGGGCGGTCCGTGGCCGGGACTGCTGCCCGCCCCGCACCCGGCAGCGGTCTACCCGGTGCGGCGTCCGGCGCGGCTGACCGGGGCCGACGGCGCGTCGGTCGGTGTGGCCGGCCGGCTGGAGCTGTCGGCCGAGCGCGCGTTCCTCTCGGTCGAGCCCGCGCTCCTCTCGGTCGACGGGCGGCGCCCGGCCGGGGTGAACGGATGGGCCGGGCCGTGGCCGGTGCTGGAGCGGTGGTGGGCGCGGGCCGACGGCCGACGGGTCGCCCGGATGCAGGTCACCACCGACGACGGGCACGCCTGGCTGCTGCTCGTCGACCGGAGCCGGTGGTGGGTGGAGGCCCACTATGGGTGACCTCCTGCGCCTCCCCACCGCCGACCGCCCGGCGGAGGACCGGGCCGAACTGCACGCGCACAGCGCGCGGCCGGCGGTGGACCGGTGTGCCCGTGCCGACGTCCCACCACGTCAGCTCTATGCGCTCCAGGTGCACTCTCACGGGAGATCGACTTCTCGCCACGTCAAGATCGGTTGGCTGAAACTGTTCTATCGAACTATTGTACGAATAGATCGGATGCAGCGTTCTGACAGCAGGACGCCAGACGAGCAGGGGGTGCCAGAGCAGATTCGGAGGTGCGCGATGGGCGTTTTCACACATCTCCACGTCGCTTCCGGGTTCTCCGCCCGCTACGGCGCCTCGCATCCGCAAGACCTGGTGGGCCGGGCGGCGGAGCTCGGCATGGGTGCGCTCGCGCTGACTGATCGGGACAGTGTCACCGGCGTCGTGCGGCACGCGAAGGCGTGCCTGAGCGCCGGGGTACGCCCGATCTTCGGGGTGGATCTCGCCGTCCCGGCGTTCGACACAGCAAAGGCTCCTCGCCGCTCGCGCACACCGGTCCGCGGTGGTGGGCACGTGGCGGAGCCGCGCCTGAGAGTCACGCTGCTGGCAGGCTCCGTGAGCGGGTGGGCGCGTATCTGCCGCCTCGTCTCCGCGGCCTACGCGCATCCGGTCGACGGCTTTCCGGTCGCTTCGTGGGAGGCGCTGCAGGAGGGCTTGGGTGAGGATGTGGTGGCGATCCTCGGGCCGACCTCCGAGCCTGTACGTGCGCTGGCCGCCGGGCGGCCGGACATCGCGGAAAGGCTGCTCGTCCCGTGGCGGGAGATCGCGGGTCAGGGACTTCTTCGGCTGGAGGCGGTCGCCTACGGCCTGTCCGGGCTGGGCGCGGGATCGGTGCGGCTGGCCGCGCACACCCTTGCTCTGGGCGACCGGCTCGGCATCCCGACGGTGCTCACCAACGCGGTGCGTTACGAGCGGCGTGAGCAGCACCGCCTGGCCGACGTGCTGGACGCCGCCCGGCTGCTGCGTCCGATTCCGCAGCGTGGATCGCTCGACCCGGGCGAGCGGTATCTGAAGTCCGGGGCCGAGATGGCCGAGGTGGCAGAGCGGGTGGCCGCGGCCGCGAGCGCCCCGGCCGGTCGAGGGCGGCGTCTGATCGAGGAGACGGCAGCCACCGCCGAGCAGTGCACGGTGGACCCGGTGCGCGACCTCGGCCTGGGGCGAGCGCACTTCCCCGAACCGCACGTGGTGGGAGCCGGCACCCGGCCGGGGGACGGGATGCGGTTGCTGCGGCAGCGCAGCGAGGCCGGGATGACCGCCCGCGGCCTCGACCGGGACGTGCGGGCGATGGATCGGCTCGGCTACGAGCTCGGGGTGATCGAGCGCCTCGGATACGAGGCGTACTTCCTGGCGGTGGCCCAGGTCGTCGCGGACGTGCGGGCCATGGGGATCCGGGTCGCCGCCCGCGGCTCCGGTGCCGGGTCCATGGTCAACCACAGCCTTTTCATCGCCACAGCTAACCCGCTCTCGCACCGGCTCCTGTTCGAACGCTTTCTCAGCGAGCGCCGCACCGCCTTGCCGGACATCGACCTCGATGTCGAGTCGGACCGGCGCCTGGAGGTCTACGACCGGATCTTCGAACGGTTCGGCTCCGAGCGCGTGGCGGTTACCGGGATGCCGGAGACCTACCGGGCCCGTCACGCCCTGCGCGATACGGGGCTCGCGCTCGGGATCCGCCCGCAGACCGTCGACAGGATCGCGAAAAGCTTTCCGCACATCCGCGCGTGCGACATCGGCTCCGCACTGTCCGAGCTGCCCGAACTGCGGCAGCTCGCGGCCGAGGCCGACCAGTACGGTCCGCTGTGGGAGCTGGCCGAGGGCCTGGACGCCCTGCCGCGCGGCTTCGCCATGCACCCGTGCGGCGTGATCCTTTCCGACGCGAGCCTGCTCGGTCGCCTTCCGGTGCAGCCCGCTCCGGGAGGCGCATATCCGACGGTGCAGGCGGACAAGCACGATGTCGAAGCCCTCGGCCTGCTGAAGCTCGATGTCCTCGGCGTGCGCATGCAGTCGGCGATGGCGCACTCGGTCGCCGAGATCCGCCGCACCACAGGCCGGCACATCGACCTCGACAGTCCCGACCACGTCGACCTCGCCGATGAGCCCACCTTCGAACTGATCCGCAGCACCAAGGTGCTGGGCTGCTTCCAGCTCGAGAGCTCAGGCCAGCAAGATCTCATCGCGAGGCTCCAGCCACGGCACATGCAGGATGTGATCGCCGACATCAGCCTCTTCAGGCCCGGCCCGGTCGCCGGGGGCATGCCCGCGAAATTCATCGCCGCCCGGCACGGGGTCGAGGAACCTCGATATCCCCACCCCGACCTTGTGCCGATCATGGATGACACGTACGGGGTGGTGATCTGGCACGAGCAGATCATGATGATCCTGGTCATGATGACCGGCTGCGACCGTGCCGCCGCAGATGTCGGACGCCGCGCCCTCGCCGACGCCGAGCGGCTGCCGAAGGTGGAGGCGTGGTTTCGCCGCTGCGCCGACGAGCGCGGCTACACCCCGGACGTGATCGGCGAAGTCTGGGACATCGTCAAGGAGTTCGGGGCCTACGGATTCTGCCGCGCGCACGCCGTGGCCTTCGCGATCCCGGCCGTCCAGTCGGCGTGGCTCAAAACGCACTACCCCGCCGCGTTCTTCGCCGGGCTGCTCCAGCACGACCCCGGCATGTGGGCGCCCCGCGTCCTGGTCCAGGACGCGAAGCAGTTCGGAGTGGCGATCCTGCCGGTCGACGTCAACACCTCCCGCAGCACACACAGCGTCGAGCCGACCCCGAACGGCTGGGGCGTACGGCTCGCGTTGTCCACGGTGCGCGGGATCACCGAGGCGGAGAGCGCCCGCATCGAAGCCGGGCAGCCGTATGCCGGACTGCAGGATCTGTGGCTGCGCGCCCGCCCGTCCCTGCCTCTCGCCCAGCGCCTCATCAAGATCGGAGCTCTCGCTCCGCTGCAAGGCGGGCTGACCCGGCGGGATCTGCTGTTGCAGGCCACCGAGCTGCACCGCTCCGCACGCAACCGGACCGCGATCGACGGCCAACTGCCGCTCGGCGACGAGACGCACGCGGGCGAGCCGGCCGGGCTGCCCGAGATGACCGGCCGCGACGTGATGAGTGCTGAAATCGACGTGCTCTCCATCGACGTCAGCCGTCATCTGCTCGAACACCACCACCGCCTGCTCGCCGAGCTCGGCGCGACCGACGCCCACCACTTGCAGGCGATGCACCGGGGACAGCAGGTGCTGGTCGCCGGCGTGCGGGCATCGACCCAGACGCCGCCGATCCCGTCCGGCAAGAGGGTCATCTTCGTGACCCTGGAGGACGGCTCCGGCCTCGTGGACCTCGCGTTCTTCGAGGACTCCCACGACACCTGCGCGCACACAGTCTTCCACTCCGGCCTGCTTTTGGTCCGCGGAGTCGTCGAGGAACGCGGCCCTCGGCGCACCGTGGTCGGGCAGGCCGCCTGGGACCTCGAGGAAGTCGCCACCACCCGCCGCGACCTGGGCCCCGAAGCCGCTCTCGGCCTGCTCGGCCGCACCACACCCGCCCCCACACCCGCCCCCACACCCGCCCCCACACCTGCCCGCGGTGACAGCACGCCGGGTGCGGGCCGGACACTCGAAGACGGAACGGCCGGGGCAAAGCTCAACGCCTGGAGCGATCTGCGGCCCGCCGGGTCCCGCTCCGCCGACCTGCGACGCCTGGGACACCGATCTCCCGGATCGGCGGGGTGAGCGCCATGACCACCCGAGCCCGAAGCATCCTGCGCATTCAGCTCCACGACCTCGGCCCGGCCGGCCAGGAGACGTACGAGCAGGCCCTCACGCTGCTGCGTGATCTCACTCCGCTGGTGCAGGCCCTCCCGCCGGACGCCGCCGACCTCGATGTCACCGGTGCCCTGCGGTTCTTCGACCGGGACACGGGTGGTCTGGCGGCCATGGCCGCACTCCGCCTGGCCGCACACCTCGGGCTACGCGCGACGATCGGCGCCGGCCCGAATCGGATGCTGGCCGCGATGGCGGCCGACACGACCGCTCCTGGTCAGGTCACCGTCGTCGCCCCGGACCCCGAGGCAGTCGCCGCGTTTCTCCATCCCAAGCCTGTCGGCGCGCTCTACGGGGTCGGCCCGGCCACCGCCCGTACGCTCGGGGAGTACGGCCTCCACCGCATCGGCGACCTTCTCGACGTTCCGCTGCTGACGCTGCAGCGCATCCTCGGCAAGGCCACTGCCGTGACGCTGTCGCAACGGGCCCGCGGCCTGGACCCGCGCCCGGTCACCTCCGAGGCAGCGCCCAAGTCCACCGGTTTCTCCTACGAGTTCAGCCACGACGAGCTCGACCCCGCCGCACACCGCCGGGCCCTGCTCGACCTCTGCGAACGTCTCGGGCTGCGGCTGCGCACCACCGGCCAGGTCGCCGCGCGGCTCGCGCTGAGCATCTCGTACGCCGACGGCGCCGCGACGCAGCGATCGCGCACGCTGGAGGAGTACACCGCTCACACACCGGCACTCAGCGCCGTCGCGTACGACCTGTATGCCCGCTTCGGGCTGCAGCGCGCCCGTGTCCGCACGATCACCGTTCGCGCGGACCTCACCGAGGCCCACTACGCCGTCCAGCAGTTGCTCCTGGACCCGGCGGACGGCAAACGGCGCCGCATCGAGCAAGCCGCCGACCGGGCGCGGGCCCGCTTCGGCGATCAGGTGATCCGCCCGGGCACCCTCGCCCAGCTGCGGTGGTGACCGCGGCCCTCCATCTGATCTGGTGGGCCGAAGGGAAACCGGCCGCCTACTTGGACGACGGCCGGGGCATCGTCGTTGCCCAGCCAACCGGCACGCCTGTGTACCATCTCGTGACCCGGGCACCCGTCAGACCACAGCGGCGCGGACGCGACGGCGCGGGCACGGGTTCCATCCGCTGACGGGACCGCCCAGCTCTTGGGCACTACGAGCTCGTGCACGATTGGGCCGTGTATCGAAAACTCTGCAGAACTCACCGAGGCATCCGAAAATATGTGGTGGGTGGAAGGGCCAGCGAGAACACAGTGCCGTGCCGGCTCCGGACGCTATCCACACCGCCCACGGCGGAGGGCTCGTACAAGCACCGGAAAGTATTGAGTGGCCGGCTGGAGTCGGCAACGAGAAGAGTCGGCTGGTCCCAGCTGAGAGTGTGTCCGGAATGAGTTAGTTCACCGGGCCGGTTTTGGCAGGCAGTGTCGCGAGCGAAGGGGATGCCGGACAGACCAGGCTCCCCTGCGTCGAGGATCCTGGCGAGTGTTTGGGCCGGCGGCAGCGGTGAACTGAAGTAGGCCGTCACATGCATCTCACACGACACTCGGTAAGCGGCCCTCGTCGGACGAAGAAAATCCCAGTCGGCCATTCCCCGTATGTAGTGGTCCCTGACTACCAGGAGGCGCCATACCAGCGGCGTGCTCTCCGCGTAAGTTTCCACGATGCCGCGCAGCCGAGTCTCAGCAGCCTGTCCTGCCTGCCGGGCGGTGTCACTGCTCGCCAAGCGCCATGCTCTGCGGTGGCTGGTCGACCCGAAAAAGGTCCAGACACGGGCCACGACTGAGAACACGGCAAGGAAAGGCCACCACGCAGCGCGCAGTATGAGGAGCTTCACGTGGCGTCATGTTTCGAGGGCCGCTTCTTGGGCTGTGTGCTCACTGGCATGAGCTGGGGCTGCAGGAGCGAGGGAAGAGTCGCGGCAGCGCATTGCACAGAGAACCACCAGAACGCTTCCCCCGGGCTGGGGAGCGAGTCCAGAAGATGTCCTGCGGTCATCGTGCACCACACAAGGGCACTGGTGACGACTGCCAGATGGTTTCCGCGGACGCCGACAAGTCTGAGACCCACCCATAGAGTGAGAGGCTGGAAAGCCAGGACCGCCGCGTTGGCAGCAAGGTAGTGCAGCAACCCCGCGAGGGGGCCGCGCGCACTATCAGCCTCCATGGCGCTGTCGATCAGGGCATACAAGCTGTGGAACAGCCACCATGCAGCAAGAGTGGCTGCCACAGCCACGGCGGCTGTCTTCACGGCTCGCACCGGATAGTCCATGTGCACCATCATCTCGGCGGATTGCTCATCCGCCATCAGTACTACTACTCACTTCGAGGGGGCTGGGGCGACGCACGGTACGGTGCCCAAAGCGTCGGCCTGGTCGAAGTACGACGGCCGCCGCGGGAGCCCCGCTTCCGGCGGTTGCGAGCCTGGTCGGCCTTGTCCGGGATGATGCAGCGGATTCCGCGTCGACGCAGGTCAGCGCGTTTCTTGCGGGAGGGGTACGCCTTGTCGGCCCGCACGCGATCCGGGCGGATGCGTGTCGGCCCGGTCCGATGCGGGGCACGCGGACCTTCTCAGTACGGCGAATCGCGACGAGTCTCCCGCGCTGCCCTGCTGGCACCACGATCGATACGGGCGTCTGACCCTGATCGAGGGCCAGGTGCAGCTTGATAGTGAACCCGCCGCGCGACCACCCCAGACCGCGATCACCGGGATCGGCAAACACGCCGCCGGTGGTTCTTTCTGCAGGTCGTCGCGAGTCCGCGCCCCGGCCGCATGCTGTGTGCACGGCACATCGTCGAATCCTTTCTCCTCTTCGGCAACAACGGCTCCAACATCGCCCACGGGCCGTCTGTGAGATCTCCTCGCGCCACCAACCGTGAATATTCACAGCCCAAGATCCACTTTCGATACACGGCCTACCTGCCGCGCGGGAGTTCACGCTGTTTTGCTCCTACGACCTGCTTCCCCTGTCACCGGCGGGAGGCCGTTGCTGAACTGGGAATGCCCGGACCACGCCATCCTTCCCGGCCGACTGCCTCAGCTGCTGATTCTCGACCTCCAGCACGTGGACCACACGCGCCATCTGTCTCACGTACGAACGCAGTTGGTTGTACTCGTCGCGCAGGTCCGAGAGCTTTGTCTTGAGCTCGTCGTTCTGCCGCTTGAGGCCGTCGAATGCCTTGGGTCGTGAGTCCTGCATGCGCACCGGGGCGTAGAAGAGGTCCTTAAACCCCGTGTGCTTGTGGGTGAGCTTGTTGCGTTTCAGCCCGGCTTCCTCGGCCACGGACTTGATCGTCACCCGCCCGTCGGAGTGCGGGAGGGTTCCGATCAAGAGGCGGACCATGGCGTCGGTGATCGCCCGGATCTCTGCGGCGTCGCCGCGGCTTGCCGGGGCTGCCGCATCGGCGGCCATCCCCGGTCCGGATCGGCGGGTTGCCGAAGTACCTCCAACGCCCCCGACCGCCCGCGGCGTGGCCTTCGGTGCGATCGAGGACGAGACCGGCACCGTCAACCTCGTCTTCGCCCCGCACGTCTGGGACCGCTGCCACCGCACCCTCCTCGACGCCCCCGCCGTCATCGTCACCGGCCGGGTCGAGCGCTCCGACGGCACCGTCAACGTCGCCGTCGACCGGGTGGAGGCGATCACCGTGGCCGCGCCCGTCCCCCGACGCCACGTCGGGCGGCGCTAGAGCATCTGCCGGACGTACCGCACGCGATTTCCGCTCGTGATCATCACATGTGGTGAACTCCCCAGCTCCCAGGAGTGATACGCCCGTATCGCCCACCATGATGAGGTCGTCCCGCCCACCTCCCCACAGGAGTACGACGATGTCAGAGACGTCCGAGCCGAACGTCGGTGCCTTCACCCTCGGCGGCCCGCTCACCCTGGAACCGGCCGGTTCCATCGAGGTGCCGGACCACGAGGAGTGGCCCCTGCCGAACGGCTTCGCGTGGGTCTTCCCCGGCGAGGGCAACAACGGCAACCTCGTCCGGCCCGTGATCCTGGCCGACGGCTTCAGCCTCGGCCGGAGCAAGCTCGACGTGCTCTACCACGGGCTGGAGAGCGGCAGCTTCCCGTTCATCAGCGAGCTGCGCCGGCGCGGCAGGGACGTGATCCTCCTCGGCTTCGAGGAGCGCAGCGCGTCGATCCTGGACAACGCGGAAGCGGCGGTGGCCGCCATCCTGCGGACGTCCGCCGAGCAGCTCGGCGACGCCCGCCTGGTCGTCGGCGGCTTCAGCATGGGAGGCATCGTCACCCGCTACGCACTCGCCAAGATGGAGAGGCAGCGGATGGACCACCGGACCGCGCTGTACTTCTCCTACGACAGCCCGCACCGCGGTGCTTCCATCCCCGTCGGCGTGCAGGCGTTCTCCCACTTCATCCCCTTCCCGAACGACTTCGCGAGGCAGATGAACAGCCCGGCCGCG
This sequence comes from Streptomyces sp. NPDC102283, assembly GCF_044766265.1. Lineage (NCBI taxonomy): Bacteria > Bacillati > Actinomycetota > Actinomycetes > Kitasatosporales > Streptomycetaceae > Streptomyces > Streptomyces sp. NPDC102283. The sequence goes on along the minus strand of NZ_JBIWLQ010000013.1, from coordinate 137,339 downwards.
CGTCAGATGCTGTGGCAGCACTACGACAAGGACACCGAGAAGGTCACGGTCGCCCCGGAGCGCACGGAGTTCCTCGACGCGCTGGAGCGGGTCGGCGACTGGCCGCAGATCCCGATGAAGATCGCCGTGGCCAACGGCCGCGCCGATGGCATCGGTCTGCCGGACGTGAAGCCCGGCGAGGTCGCGCTGCGGATCGACCGGATCTACCCGGGCACCACCTTCTACACCCAGGCCCAGGGCGACGACGTGACGGCCGCGTACCTGAACCGCAGGTTCCCCAAGGCCGAGCAGACCGTCGCGACCAACGGCTTCCCGGAGCTGGACGGCGCGCCGGGCGGAACCCTGCACACGTACAAGATCCTCTCCGGGGCGATGGAGAAGCTCGGCGGCAAGATCGACCTGCGTCACGAGGACGTCTGTTTCGTCCCCACGGTCAGCGCGGTCGCGATCCGCGACATCGAGAAGCAGGACGACCTGTACGCGAACGTCGGTGACCTGGAGCCGCAGGAGAGCGAAGTCGACGACTTCCTCTGCTCGTCCACGACCACCGCGCACACGGGCATCACCGAGGAGCTGTGCACCTGGATCATGGACCGGCTTCCCGACTGATCCTCGTCCCGCGTCCTACGGGGCTGCCGTCCGCCCATACCCGGCGGACGGCGGCCCTTTCGCCAGACATACGGACAGGGACACGGACACGGATGCACGTACCGGGCGGCACGGGGGCCGGAGCCACGCCCGTACCGCGCGGTCATCATGGAACCCATGACTTCTCCGCCACAACGCTGGGCGCGGGCCGAGCGACTCGACGCCGCCAGGACGCTCGACGCCCTTGAGGCCCGGACCGGAATCCGGCTGACCCTCGACGGCCTCTGCCCTGGCGGGCAGGTCGGCACCGCCTATGTGCGCTGGCCGGACCATCGCCGGTCCGTGCTCAAGTGGCGGCCGCACAGCCGCGTGGCGGACCTGGAGGCAGGGCCGCTCACCGTCAGCCGGGTGCTACGGCACGCGGGCTGCCCGGCCCCGGCCACCGAACTGGCGGCGCAGGTCGGCCACGCGGTCGTCATGGTCCAGGAGTTCCTGCCCGGCACGAAGGTCGACCACCTCGACCACGAGGTCCTGGTCCAGGCCCTCGGACTCAACCGGTTGCAGGCGGGCCGGCTCGCCGACCACCCCGACGTCCCCGCCGCGGAGCTGTTCCTGCGTCAGGACGGCCCCGGCTACTGCCTGCACGAGCCCCTGCGCCGGCACAGCCGCCGCAGCGCCGGGTTGGAGCGCCGGGTCGCCGCGATCGGAGCGGACCATCCCGGCCGACTGGCCGGCGACGATGCCGTGCACATGGACTTCCACCCCGGGAACCTCCTGGCGACCGGCGGCTCGATCACCGGCGTCGTCGACTGGGACGGAGCCGCCCGCGGTGACCACCGGTTCGACCTGGTCACCCTGCGCTTCGGCATCCACGGCGGGGGAGTGGACCCGGGGGTGGCACGACACCTCGACGACGTCCTCGACGCGGTCCCCGAGGACGTCCTGCGGCCCGCATGGGCCCACATGGGCCTCCGCATGGTCGACTGGGCCATCAGACACTTCGCCCCGTCCGACGTGGAGCACTGGCTCGACCTCGCCGAACAGCGCGTGAGCTGACGGGCGCCGAGGAAGCGCCCGGCCGGGCGGTGCCCTCTCAGCCGCCGAGGCGTTCGGCCCGGTGCGCCGCCCAACGCTCCATCATCGAGCCGAGTTCTTTCTCCAGGAACCGGAAGAACTCCAGGGTGTCGTCGATCCGGCTTCCCTGCGGGCTGTCGAGGCCGAACTGGTCCACGCCCTCCCGCATCGTGGCCTGCCAGTTCTTCAGGATGGTGTCCCGCTTCAGCAACGCTTCGTACCACTGGTTGCCCTGCACGCGATAGCGCTCACGCCGGGACCCCGGCTCCCGCTCGCGGCTGACCATATTGACCTGGGCGAGATAGCGGACGGCTCCCGACACGGCCGCCGGACTGATCTTCAGCTGCTCGCTCAGCTCGGCGGAGGTGAGTGCGCCCTCCTCCGACGAGAGCAGGGCGGCGAAGACCCTGGCGGGCATGCGCGCCATGCCCGCCTGGCACAACTGGGCGGCGAAGCGCTCCACGAACCGGGAGACGGCCGCCTCGTCGTCGCCGGCCACGCGGCCCTTTTTCTGCCGCTCGTCCATGCTCCGACCTCGGTCCCTGTGGTTCCTGGCACGTGTGCGCCTGTGCTTCCAGCCAGTCTATCGAGCGATTCATACAGTTTCTTAACTTCACACACTTCTGAAAGAAGCGTACTTTCGGAACATGAAGAAGGCCATCACTGTCACCGGACTGCACAAGTCGTTCGGTCGGACGCACGCCCTCGCGGGCCTGGACCTCGCCGTCGAAGCAGGCGAGGTCCACGGCTTCCTCGGACCCAACGGCGCGGGGAAGTCCACGACGATCCGCATCCTGCTGGGGCTGCTGCGCGCCGACTCCGGCGGGGCCCAACTCCTCGGCAAGGACCCGTGGAAGGACGCGGTCGAGCTGCACCGGCGGCTCGCCTACGTCCCCGGGGACGTGGAACTGTGGCCGGGCCTCACCGGAGGAGAGGCCATCGACCTGCTGGCGAAGCTGCGCGGCGGCCTCGACCGGCGGCGGCGCGACGAACTCATCGAACGGTTCGACCTCGATCCGGTCAAGAAGGGCCGTGCCTACTCCAAGGGCAACCGGCAGAAGGTCGCCATCGTCGCCGCGCTCGCCTCCGACGCCGAACTGCTCCTCCTCGACGAGCCCACGGCCGGCCTCGACCCCCTGATGGAGGTCGTCTTCCAGGACGTCATCCTCCAGGCGAAGGCGGCGGGGAAGACCGTGCTGCTCTCCAGCCACATCCTGGCCCAGGTCGAGAAGCTCTGCGACCGCGTCAGCATCGTCCGCCAGGGCCGCACCGTGCAGTCGGGCACGCTCGGCGAGATGCGCCACCTCACGCGCACGACCGTCGAGGCCGAGACCGAGCGCCCGGCCACCGGACTCGACGCGCTGCCCGGTGTGCACGACCTGAAGGCAATGGACCGGCGGGTGAACTTCGCCGTGGACGGAGCACACCTCGACGCCGCGATCCGCAGGCTCGGCGAGTTCGGCATCCGGAGCCTGACCAGCCACCCGCCGACGCTCGAAGAGCTGATGCTGCGCCATTACGGCGACGAGCTCGTGTCCAACGGCCGTACGGGGAACGGGGACCCCGCGTCCTCGGACGCCCCGACGTCCTCCGGCGCGGCCGACGCCTCCGCCCCCACCGGCGGAAAGGACGGCGTTCCCCGATGACCGGCACCGTCGCGCCGCTCGACGCCTCCGAAAGGTCCGCGCCCGCCGGGACCGCCGCTTCCGCCGCCTTCACCGGCACCGGGACCCTGGTCCGCTTCGGCCTGCGCCGGGACCGCGTCCGCATGTCCGTATGGCTGCTCGCCCTTACCCTGGGCACGCTGGCCACAGGGGCCGAGTACAAGGCGCTGTACTCCACTCCCGAGCAGCGCGCCACCGCCGTCGGCTCCATGGACAGCCCGGCCGCGCTCGCCATGACCGGCCCTCGTCACTATCTCTCCGACTACACCGCCGGGGCGATGCTCGGTCACCAGCTGCTCGGCTTCATGGCCGTCCTGGTGGGTCTGATGAGCGTCCTGATCGTCACCCGCCACACGCGCCACGAGGAGGAGACCGGCCGCGCCGAACTGGTCCGCTCCACCGTCGTCGGACACCACGCGCACCTCGCCGCCGCCCTCGTGCTCGCCGCCCTGGCCAACCTCGCGCTCGCCCTGCTGCTGGCCCTGGGGCTCACCGCGACGGGTATCGACGGAATCAGCCCCGGCGGGGCGCTGCTGTACGGCCTCACGCATGCCGCGATCGGGCTCGTCTTCGCCGGGGCCGCCGCGGTCACCGCACAGATCACGGCGCACACCCGGGGCGCCACGGGCATGGCGCTCGCGGCGATCGGCACCGCCTACGTGCTGCGGGCCTCCGGCGACGTGGGCAACGACGCCCTGTCCTGGCTGAGCCCGATCGGCTGGATCCAGCGCACCTACGTCTTCGTCGACGACCGGTGGTGGCCGTTGGCGCTCTGCCTGGCCCTCGCCGCGCTGACCGCGGCGTACGGCTTCGTGCTGAGCACCCGACGCGATGTCGGCGCGGGCCTGCGCGCCGCGCGGCTCGGCCGGCGTACGGCGTCCGACGCGCTCACCCGGCCCTTCGGCTTCGCCCTGCGGCTGCACCGGGCGACCCTGCTGGGCTTCGGCGCCGGACTGTGCCTGATGGGCGTCATGTACGGCTCCATCCTCGGCGAGGCCGCCGACATGGTGAAGGACGTCGAGCAGGTGCGGGAGGCACTGTCGAGGATCGGCGGCAGCACCGTGGCCGAGGCGTTCGCGTCCATGGTGATGGTCGTCGTCGCGGTCGTCGCCGCCGTGTACGTGGTGATGGCCGCGCTGCGACCGCGGGCCGAGGAGAGCGCCGGCCGTGCCGAACCGCTCCTGGCCACCGGCCTCTCCCGGAACCGCTGGCTCGGTAGCCATGTGGCCGTCGCCCTGGCCGGCGGCACGGCGCTTCTGGTCCTCGCCGGGCTGTGCTTCGGCCTATCGGGCGCGGCGTCGGCGGGGGACGGAGGCCTGGTCCTCGACCTGGTCGGAGCGGCCGTCGCGTACGCCCCCGCCCTGTGGGTGACCGTCGGCGTGGCCGTCCTGCTCTTCGGCTGGTTCCCGCGTGCGGGGGCGGTGGCCTGGATCGTGCCCGTGTACGCGTTCCTCATCGGGTACCTGGGGCCGATCCTCCAGCTCCCGGACTGGATGAAGAACCTGTCGCCCTTCGGCCATGTCCCCCAACTCCCGGCCGCCGGGGTGAACTGGACCCCGCTGCTCGCCCTGACCGCCGTAGCCGCCGGCCTGATCCTGCTGGGCCTGACGGGCTTCCGCCGCCGGGACCTGGAGACCAAATGACGTAAGAACCGGTGAGTGGTGCGACGGAAAGGGCTGAAACGGCGTCTTGTGACATGCGCTCGGGCGAACCAGACTTTCAGTCCGTTCGCGCCGGGGGGAGGCGTTTCGGTGTCCTCTTCCTGCCGTCGACGAGATCCGTTCGACTCTTCCGAGGAGACTGCGATGGTGGGGAACGAGAAGAGCACGGGCCGGGGACGGGCCGGCAAGGTCCGCGCGGGGCTGTTCACCGGCGTGCTGGTGGTGGGAGCCATGGCGGCGGGGGCGCCCACGGCCCAGGCCGAACCGCCGAACGGCTCGCCGTGTCTGGCGATCACCGGGGCCACTGCCTGTTTCGAGACCTCCGGTGACGACTTCCACGTCAAGGACACGGACACCGACGGCGCGTCGGCGCGGGCCAACTGGTACGTGAACTACGACCGCGACACGCCGCACTGCACGAACAGCAAGGGTGCCGGGACGTGGCACGAGTGCAAGTTCGATATGAAGGAGACGTACACGGTCTGCTGGCGGCCGGAGGTGTACAACGCGAGCACCGGGACCCTCGTCCGGGTGGGTACGTACGGCTGCACGGAGATCTAGGGCGTGTTGCGAAAGCAGCGGCGTCCGGTGCGTGCGATCGCAAGGCGGAGGGTCGCCCCGATACCGGCTGTATCGGGGTGATCCCGGCAACGCGGCGAGGGATGGGGCCTCCCCTGCTCGAGCGAAGCCGAGAGCTTGGGGAAGTGCCAGGCGTCGCCGAGCAGGCGGGACTTTCGAACACGCCCGAGCCCCCTCCGTGAAGAGCGTTCTGTCCTGGCAGTGCCGCGTCGCCGAACGCTCCTGCCAGGACAAGACGCTCTTGGAGGTTCCATCACCATCCCGTCCACAGCAGGTGGTTGATCAGCAGAGCCGGGATCGCCGACGCGGCCAGCCACCACCGCACACCCCGGTGGGGGAGCAGCGCCGTCGCCGGCAGCAGCCACAGCAGGAACGGCTGCCAGATGCGCTCGGTCTCCGCCTTGCTCATGCCGGAGAGGTCCGCGGCCAGCAGCGCCGCCAGCGCCGCCAGGACGAGCAGCGCCAGTCTCGCTTCCGGGGAGGCTGTCGCGGAACCGCCCCGCAGCGCCCGTACGGCGCCGCTCGCGGCCACGGCGCTCCGGCGCAGCCCGGCGACGGCGGCGAGCCCGGCCGCGAGGGTCGCGCAGGCCAGGTTGGCCCAGACCCAGTAGCCGTACGGGCGGACGCCGCCCGCGCCCTGGTAGTAGCGCTCCACCAACAGGTGATAGGCGGTCCACCAGTTGAACCCGGCGAGGGTGAAGGCCACCGGGACCACGAGGGCGCCGAGCAGGAACCACGGCACCGGGCGCGCGGTCCGGGCGAGCACCAGTACGGCCAGCAGGACTGCCGCCATCAGCCCCAGCCCGTAACTGAGGTAGCAGGTCCACCCGAACAGCAGACCCCCGCCCACCGCCGCCACGGCAGGGAAGCGGACCCGGCGGGTGGCGGCCAGCGCGAGCAGCGCCACCGACCAGGCGGCCACGGCCGTGAAGTAGCCGTCGGCGGAGACGCCCGCCCAGACGGCGGCCGGGGCGAGGACGAGGAAGGGCGCGGCGCGCCGGGCCAGACGCTCCTCGGCCAGCAGGCGCACGGTGATCAGGGCGGCCAGCACCCCCGAACCGCCCACCACGACGCAGAGGACGGCCGCCCAGGCGCCGCCACCGAGACCGATGCGGTCCAGCCACACGAAGGTCAGCGTCGCGCCCGGCGGATGCCCGGCGATATGCGCGGGCCAGTTGCCGGGCTCTCCGATCACGATGTGGTTCGTGAAGTCGCGCAGGGTGGCGGGAATGTCCTCGAAGCGGTCGATGACCCGCAGGTACTCGTGCTTCGTGGTGAGCCGCTTCGCGACGCCCCGGTGCCAGCCGTCGATCAGCGCCATCGAGAAGACCCAGGCCATCGACCCGGCCCAGGCCGCTGCCAGCAGCCCGCGCCAGGGCAGCCGGGCCGCGAGCGCCGGGCCGTAGGCCACCACCAGGACCGCCATGATCACAGCGGCCGGAGTGCCCGGCCCCAGGTGCGGGTCCCAGGAGGCCAGCAGCGGCGGCCACTGGGCGCGCAGACTTCCGTCCCGGTTCTGGATGACATGGCCGACGACCACCGCGGCCGTGACCAGCAGCACGCCCGCGGCGGCGGCGACCAGGTCGGCCCGCACCGCGCGCCGGGCGCGGTCGTGGTCGCGGTCCGGCGGCGCGGGTGGGCCGTGCCCGGTGCCGCCGACGGTGTTCGTGGGGGTGGCGTCCTCGGTCTTCACGCTGGCACGCTATGCACACCGGGCGGCGATCGGGCGGTACGGCAGGGCCGCGTCACGGATCCGTCAGATTCGCTCTTCAGGCGGTGATGCCTGTTGCGGCGATGCCCGTTCCCCCGCCCTGCCGCCGCGACGTCAGAATTCCGTCAGGAGTCGCGTCCGCCCGTCGGCGCTGTTCCCCGCCTAGCGTCGGCCCCATGCCCGAACGCCGTCGCATCCGCTCCCTCCCCGACTCCCTCCGCGCCCTGCGCACCCCTGCCGACCCGCAATTCTGGCGCAGCCCCGTGCGCGGAGCGCGCTTCACCGCCGTGCTCGGCGTCATCCTGCTCGTCGGACTCACCCTGCTGTTCGTCACGGGTCTGCTCTCGTACGCGGCCTACAACCCCGACCTGAACCGGGTCAACGACAAGACCCCGGGCAAGGGGTGGCTCGGCTTCTACCTGTTCTCCTGGCCGACCGGCCCGCACTGGCTCTACCGGCTGACCCAGGGCCTGCACGTCACCGTCGGCATCGTGCTCGTGCCCGTCCTGCTCGCCAAGCTCTGGTCGGTGGTTCCCCGGCTCTTCGCGCTGCCGCCCGCCCGCTCCGTTGGCCACGCCCTGGAACGGATCTCGCTGCTGCTGCTCGTGGGCGGGGCGCTGTTCCAGTTCATCACCGGACTGCTCAACATCCAGCTGGACTACCTCTTCCCCGGGTCCTTCTACACCCTGCACTTCTACGGGGCCTGGGTCTTCCTCGCCGGGTTCGTCACCCATGTGGCCCTCAAAGCGCCGCAGGCCGTACGGGTGTTGCGGGGCGGCATCCCGCGCGGCGAACCGGACACCCTCACCGCCCCGGACCCGCTGCCCGCCACCCTGTCCCGGCGCGGCGCGCTGGCCCTCGTGGGGGCCGGTTCACTCCTTCTGCTGATCACCTCGGCCGGTCGCAGCTTCGACGGGCCGCTGCGCCGCATCGCCCTCCTCACCCCGCGCGGCGGCACCGACCCGGGGCCCGGCCCGAACGCCTTCCAGATCAACAAGACCGCCGCCGCCGTACGGATCAGGCCCGCCGACACCGATGAGCGCTGGCGGCTGACGGTACGGGGGCCGGCCGGGGAGTTCCGCTTCTCCCGGGCCGAGCTGCTGGCCATGGAACAGCACGGCGCCGCGCTCCCGATCGCCTGCGTGGAGGGCTGGTCGACCTCGGACCAGCGGTGGCGCGGAGTGCGGCTCTCCTACCTGGCGGCGCTCGCCGGATACCCGGACCGGCCGCCGGGCGTGTTCGTCGAGTCGCTCCAGCGCAGCGGCTCGTTCCGCAAGGCCGCGCTCCGCGACAACCAGGTCCGCGACGGCCGCTCGCTGCTCGCGCTGGAGGTGAACGGCGCACCGCTGTCGCCCGACCACGGCTACCCGGCCAGGATCATCGTCCCCGCCGCGCCCGGGGTGCTGAACACCAAGTGGGTCGAGACCCTGACGTTCGGAGAGCTGTGATGTCCACCCGAGCCGTACCGCCCGCGTCCGCCGCCTCCCGCCGCTCGCGTTTCTCGCCGCGCCGCCTGTACGGCGAGGGCCCGCTCCACCTGCTGCTGCTCGCCGCCACGTTCTGCCTGGCCGGCTACGCGGGCGTACGGCTGCTGGACGGGGACACCGCCGGCGTACTGCTCTGGTTCGCCGGGTCGGCCGTCCTGCACGACCTGGTGCTGCTGCCGGTGTACGCGGGGGCCGACCGGGCGCTGCGCGCCGCGCTCGGCCCCCGGCAGGCCCTGGTGAACTTCGTCCGGGTGCCGGCGTTCCTCTCCGGACTGCTCCTGCTGATCTGGTTCCCGCTGATCGCCCGGCGGACCGAACGGCGGTACGAGGCCGCCGCCGGCACCTCCCCGGACGTCTACTTCGGCAACTGGCTGCTGATCACCGGCGCGCTGTTCGCGCTCTCCGCGCTCTGGCTGCTGGTCCGGGCGCTCCGCTCCCGTACGGGACGGCGCAGCGCGACGAAGGTCCGCCCCTCCGCGCCCCACTGATCGGCCGTGAGCCAGCCGCCCGCTCGGGCGTGCCGCAGCAGGGCCGGCGTCCCGATCCGCGCCCACGGGAACGGCTCGGCGTCGCGCGCGGAGGCGGCGACGGTCCTCCCGTCCGTTCCGTCCCGGCCGTCGTCCAGACGGACCCGGACCCGTTCGTCCACGTCGACGGGGGCGGTCTCGGCGATCAGCAGCCCGCCGACGCCGAGCAGATCGGCCGCCCGGCCCAGCAGAGCGGCCGGGTCGCCCCCGATGCCGATGTTGCCGTCGAGGAGCAGGAGGGTGCCCCAACGGCCCTCCCCGGGCAGCGGGTCGAACACGCTGCGGAGCAGAGCGGCGCCGCCGAGCCCGCGCGTACGGGCCACCGCCGCCTCGCTGACGTCGATGCCGAGCGCCCGGTGTCCGAGCGAGGCCAGCTCCGCCACCAGCCGCCCCGGCCCGCAGCCGATGTCCAGCACCGGCCCCTCGCACCGGTGCAGCGCGGACAGGTCGGCGGAGCCCGCGTCGGAGCACCAGCGCTCCACGTCCAGCGGCAGCAGCCAGCCGTCGCTGCGGCGCAGGTACAGCGGACCTCGGCCGGTGCGGAGGGCGTTGGCGTACGGGTCGGCTTCCCAAGGAGCGGCGCGGACCGGCGGGGCTCCGGGCGCATCCGTTCCGCCGACGGCCGCTTCGTGGACATCCACGGCGCCGACGGCCGCCGCGCGGGCCTCCGAGGGCTCGACGTGGTCGGCCGGGACCGGGGAGGCGAGCCCGGACGAGGGCACGGTCGTGCTCATCGCACTCCCGCCCCGGTCAGCCGGCCGAGCGCCGCGGCGAACCGGCCGCCCGGCACGGCCGACGCGACCCGGCGGGCGTCGGCCGCGGTGTCCACGTCGACCAGCACCGGAAGATCGCGCACGGCGAGCCCCGCCTCCACCAGCCTGCGCCGCTGTACCGCACCCGTCTCGGGGACGGACATCGGTACCCCGCGCAGCAGTGCCGGATCGGGATCCGCCAGACCGAGCGCCCAGAAGCCGCCGTCCTCGGCCGGACCGAACCAGGCCCCCACACCGTCCCAGGCGTTTGGGCCGAGAGCGGGAGCGAGCAGCGCGGCCGTGATCTGCGGGGTGTCCATGCCGACCAGGAGGGCCGGCCCCGTACACCCGCCGAAGGCCGCGGCGAGACGTTCGTCGAGACCGCCCGTGCTCTGCGCCACCACCTCGAAGCCCGCGGGCACCCAGGGGCCCGGCCGCCCGTCGAGGACCAGCACGCGCCGCCGGGCGGGAAGCGCGAGCACGGCGTCCAGCGTGTCCGCGAGCGCCGCGGCGGCGAGCTCGGCGGCCTCGGCGGGGGAGAAGGGCGGGCAGAGCCGGGTCTTGACCCGCCCCGCCACCGGCTCCTTCGCGATGACCAGCAGCTCGGTGGGCCCGTACGCGCCCGTCGAGCGGCCCTCGTGCGCGGACGCGCTCATCGGACCGCCCCCGTCTCCGGGCGTGAAACCTGTCCGGACGCGCGGTCCGCCGGTGGTTCCCGCAGCACGCCGCGCATGTCGCGCACCGCCTGCCAGGTTCCGCGCCAGGTGCCGGTCACCTTCGACTTCCCGGTGCGCGGCCGGTAGGGGACGTCGCTCTCGGCGACCCGCAGCCCGGCGTCGGAGGCCCGGACCACCATCTGGAGCGGATAGCCGCTGCGCCGGTCGGTGAGGTCCAGCGCGAGCAGATCGCTCCGGCGGGCCGCCCGCAGCGGGCCGAGGTCGTGCAGGCGCAGACCGGTGCGGCGGCGCAGCATCCGGGCCAGCGCCAGGTTGCCGGCGCGCGCGTGCGGCGGCCAGGCGCCCCGGCCCTCGGGGCGGCGGCGGCCGAGCAGCAGATCGCACTCGCCGTCCGCGATCCGCCGCACGAAGCCGGTCAGCAGCGCGGGGTCCAGCGAGCCGTCGCAGTCGCAGAAGCAGACGAAATCGGCCTCGGCGGCGAGCAGTCCGGCGTGGCAGGCCGCGCCGAACCCGCGTCGTTCCTCCGTGACGACGTGTGCGCCGAGGGAGCGGGCGAGCTCGGCCGAACCGTCGGTCGAGCCGTTGTCGACGACGATCGCGCGCCAGCCGTCGGGGATGCGATCGAGCACCCAGGGCAACGCGGCCGCCTCGTCGAGGCAGGGCAGCACGATGTCGGCCCCGGGGAGGCCGGTGTGCGGGGCGGGCGGAGTCGGAAGAGCGGCAGAAGAATCGGTCACCCGCATCACCCTACGGAGACAAGTCCGGCATTCTGGGCATCAGGTTCTTACGAAACATGGACATCGGCCGGATGGGGGCCGTCGGCTCCGGGTGTTCCGGGACGGAAGTGCCACAGTGGAGGCCATGGAGAACACCTCGCCAGCCCGGCATCCGGCGCCCGTTCCGCGGGGGGCGCGCGGTCGGGTCCTCGTCGTGGACGACGACCCGACCGTCGCCGAGGTCGTCGTGGGCTATCTGCACCGCGCCGGCTACACCGTCGAGCAGGCCGGCGACGGGCCCGCCGCACTGGCACGGTTCGCGGCACACCGCCCCGACCTCGTCGTCCTGGACCTGATGCTCCCCGCCATGGACGGGTTCGAGGTCTGCCGCCGGATGCGTGAGCACGCGCCGGTCCCCGTCATCATGCTCACCGCCCGCGGTGACGAGGAGGACCGCGTCCTCGGCCTGGAGACCGGAGCCGACGACTACGTCACCAAGCCGTTCAGCCCGCGCGAACTGGTCCTGCGGGTCGACTCCGTGCTGCGCCGCGCCCGGGCCGTCGTACCGCCGGACGGGGCCGCCCCGCTCTCCGGGGGCGGGCTGAGCCTCGACCCGGTGGCCCGGCAGGCCTACCGCGACGGGCGTGGACTGGCCCTGACACTGCGGGAGTTCGACCTGCTCGCCTTCCTCCTCCGGCACCCGGGGAAGGCGTTCGGGCGGGAGGAGTTGATGCGGGAGGTGTGGGGGTGGGACTTCGGCGACCTCTCGACGGTCACCGTCCACATCCGCAGACTGCGCGGCAAGGTCGAGACGGATCCGGCCCGCCCCCGGCTGATCCGCACCGTGTGGGGCGTGGGGTACCGCCTGGACGCCGAAGCGCACCGTACGGAGGCGGACGTGACGACCGCCCCCGTGCCGTCGGCCGGGGGCCGTTCGCGGTGAACGACGTCCTGCTCATGGCGCTCTTCGCCTTTCTGGGAGCGGCGGCCGCCGGGCTTCTCGGCGCGGGCGTCCTGCGCCTCCTGCGGCACCGTTCGCTGGTGGTCTCGCTGAGCGTCGTCGCCGGGGTCGCCGTCACGGCGATGCTCGCCGGGACGCTGACGGTCGCCTGGGCGATGTTCCTCTCGTCCCACGACCTCTACGTCGTCACGACCGTCGTCGCCATGGCCGCCCTGGTCTCCTTGGCCACCGCCATCCTGCTGGGCCGCTGGGTGGCTGCCCACAGCCGTGAACTGACCCTGGCCACGCGGTCGTTCGGCGACGGCGGCACCTTCGCCGCGCCCGCCGGGCAGTCCACCGCCGAGCTGGCGGCACTCGCCCGCGAACTGGCCGCCACCAGCGCCAAACTGGACAGCTCGCGGGAGCGGGAACGCGCATTGGAAGCCTCGCGGCGCGAACTCGTCGCGTGGATCTCGCACGATCTGCGCACCCCGCTCGCCGGGCTGCGGGCGATGGCCGAGGCGCTGGAGGACGGCATGGCCGCCGACTCCGGGCGCTATCTGCGGCAGATAAGGACCGAGGTCGAGCGGATGAACGGCATGGTCGGCGACCTCTTCGAACTCTCCCGGATCCAGGCCGGTTCGCTCACCCTGACGACGGCCCGGATCTCCCTCTACGACCTGGTCGGCGACGCGCTGGCCGGGGTCGATCCGCTGGCCCGGGAGCACGGGGTGCGGCTGATCGGCGACCGGATCGACGAGGTGCCGGTGGAGGTCGACGGCAAGGAGATGAGCCGGGTCCTGGGCAATCTCCTGATCAACGCCATCCGCCGCACCCCGCCGGACGGCACCGTGGCCGTCGCCGCGCACCGCTCCGACGGCGGCGTCGTGCTGTCGGTGACCGACAGCTGCGGCGGTATCCCGGAGGACGACCTGCCCCGGGTCTTCGACACCGGCTGGCGCGGCAGCCACGCCCGCACCCCGCCGGCCGGGGCGGGCCTCGGGCTCGCCATCGTGCGCGGCATCGTCGAGGCGCACGCCGGGCGCGCCGAGGTCCGCAACGTACGGGGCGGCTGTTGCTTCTCGGTCACGCTCCCGACAGTGTGACGTCGTCCCGGTCACGCTCCCGACAGTGTGACGGCGTTCTCCTCCCGGCGGTCATGTGAACCGCGCAGCGGGGCCGCCGCGAAGTCGCGCATCCCCTCGGCGAACGGGACCCGGGGCCGCCAGCCCAGCTCCTCGCGCAGCGCCCGCGAGTCCGCCGTGACATGGCGGACGTCCCCGAGGCGGTACTCCCCGGTCACCACCGGGTCCGGCCCGCCGTACGGGCCGGCCAGGGCGGCGGCCATCTCCCCGATGGTGTGCGGCTCGCCGCTGCCCGTGTTGTACGCCGCGAAGGACGCGTCTCCCCGCTCCCGTACCGCCTCCAGGGCCGCGGCGTTGGCCGCCGCCACATCGTGGACGTGGACGAAGTCGCGCCGCTGGCCCCCGTCCTCGTAGACCCGGGGCGCCTCGCCGCGCGCCAGGGCCGAGCGGAAGAACGAGGCGACACCGGCGTACGGGGTGTCGCGCGGCATCCCCGGCCCGTACACGTTGTGGTAGCGCAGCGACATCGCCCGGCCGCCCGTCGCCCGTGCCCACGCGGCGGCCAGGTGCTCCTGGGCCAGCTTGGTCGAGGCGTACACGTTCCGCGGGTCCACGGGGGCGTCCTCGGCGACCAGGCCGGGCGTCAGTTCCGCTCCGCAGTCCGGGCAGCGCGGCTCGAAGTCCCCCGCCCGCAGATCGGCCTCCGCGCGCGGCCCGGGGCGGACCGTGCCGTGCCGGGGGCAGGCGTAGCGACCCTCTCCGTAGACCACCATCGACCCGGCCAGCACCAGGTCCCGGACCCCGGCCGCTTCCATCTCCGCCAGCAGCACCGCCGTACCGAGGTCGTTGCACCCCACGTACAGCGGCGCGTCCGCGAAGTCCTTGCCGAGGCCGACCATGGCCGCCTGGTGGCACACGGCGTCCACCCCGGCCAGCGCGTCCGCCACCGCCTCCCGGTCCCGGACGTCCCCGACGACGACCCGGTCGCCCGGCAGCTCCGGAGGCGTGCCGCCGGGATGGGCCGAGGGCAGCAGGGCGTCCAGTACCACGCTCTCGTGCCCGGCCGCGGTGAGTGCGGCGACGACATGTGACCCGATGAACCCGGCTCCGCCGGTGACCAGTACGCGCATGACCGTAACGCTAGGGCCCGGCGCCGCGCGGTGCCGGGCACGGCGCGCACACGTCACGGGTCCGTAAGGACGTGTCCGGGGGGCGGCCGGTCACCGAACGCGCTGTCCGGGGGCGGCTTCGAGACGTACGAAGGGGATGCGGCGGCCGGCCCGCCGATAGGCGTCCGTGCTGCCGTCGGCGACATCGAAGCCCATGAAGGCGCACAGCCGACGCGCGGTGCGGGGGTGTGCGGGTGCGTAGCGGGCCATGATCTCGCCGCCCTCGTCGGCGCTCGGGAAGAGGGCGGTGACGGCGTAGTGGCGGTTGCCGACCTGGATCGTGGTCTTCGGCGAGGCGCGCAGGTTGCGGTACCAGTCGGCCTCGGGGCCGAAACCGGAGGCCAGGAACCAGGCCCCCTCCTCGCGGTCGTGCGCGACGACCTCCAGGGCCACCCGCCGGTCCAGGCCGCTGTTCCGGCCGGTGTGGTGCAGGAGCAGCAGGCGTCGGCCGAAGACCGGGCCGAGGCCCACGCGGTAGAGGGCTATGGGCAGGCGGGCGAGGCGGCGACGCCAGCCGCGCGGCAGGGGCGGGCGGCTGCGCCCGGCGTGTTGTCGTGACGCCATCACAACGCCTCCTCTGGACGCGAACGGGGGCCGACGGCACAGCGGGTGCCGACTCGAAGCTTAGTCTGTGCAATCTTTGCACAGTCTAAATCCCCTTCCTCGGCTCGGAACCCGGAAGACCGGGGGGCGGGGCGCGCCGCGCCGGGAGCAGGGTAGAAAGGTGCCATGGCCAGGAAGGCGACTCCTGCGGAGCGCATGGACGATGTGGACGCGGTGACCGGGGCGGTGCTGACGGCCTCGCGGTTGCTGGTCGCGGTGTCGGCGCGCTCGCTGGCGGAGGTCGAGGACCGGGTGACGCTGCCGCAGTTCCGGATGCTGGTGGTGCTCTCCTCGCGTGGGGCCACCAAGCTCGTGACGCTGGCGGAGCTGCTGGGGGTGGCGCCCTCGACGGCGATGCGCATGGTCGACCGGCTGATCGCGGCGGGGCTGGCGGACCGGCAGACCAACCCGGACAACCGCCGGGAGACGCTGCTCCGGCTCACGGAGGAGGGGCGTCGCGCGGTCGGGAACGTCACCGCCCGCCGGCGTCAGGAGATCGCGTCGATCGTCGAGCGCCTGACTCCGCACCAGCGGACGGCGCTCATCGAAGCGCTCACCGACTTCAACCGGGCGGGTGGCGAGCCGTCGGCCCCGCAGCCGGACGAAGGCGCCGGACCGCACCCCCTCGGCTGGGGCGACGCGACGGCCTGACCGCGGTGGCCGGGACGCTCCGCCGCCGCACAGCGGTCGGGAAGGCGCGGCGCGGTCACCGGTCACCGGTCACGGGCCGGCGGGATCTCCCCACCGAGGGCCCTGAGCTGTTCGAGGATTGTGTTGTGGGCGTGGGCGTGGGCGTGGGCGTGGGTGTCGGTGTCGGTGGGCATCGGAGTCCTGGAGTTGCCCTTCGACGAGGCCCTCGCCATGACCCGCGACGGGCGCATCGCCGACGGCAAGCCCTTTTTGCTGCTGCAATGCATAGCTCTGGACGGGCCGTTCGCCCCGGCGGCGGGCGACCGCCGAGACCGCCGTCCTTCGCCGCGGACCGGTGGCGCACATTCGGTCGCACTCCCACCCCGGCCGGTCGTGGACATGTGATGGCCGCGGTGGCGTGGCCGGGGTGCGCCGTTCGCGAGGCGCGAGCATCGCCTATTTTGAGCCAGAAGTGACGGTCCACCAGCGATGTGTCGCCTCATGTGCACTATCGACAAGGCGAGTTAGTGAGCTTAGGCTCACCTAAGTTCTGGTGGGCGGCCCGTCGGCGTGCCCGCCTTTCGAGCCCTTCCCCTCACGCCTGACAGGCGGCTTTCCCAGACGATGGGAGTGACATGTCACAGGTTCTTCCTGGCGACACACCACTGGTCCACGACCTCATCGGCATCGGCTTCGGCCCGTCCAACGTGGCCATGGCGATCGCGTTGAGCGAGCACAACAGCAAAGTCGGCAGGCAGGATTCGGTCACCGCCCACTTCTTCGAGCAGCAGTCGAGCTTCGGCTGGCACCGCGGCATGCTCATCGACGACGCCACCATGCAGGTGTCCTTCCTCAAGGACCTGGTGACGCTCCGGAACCCGGCCAGCGAGTTCAGCTTCCTGTGCTACCTGCAGAGCAAGGGCCGCCTGGTCGACTTCATCAACCACAAGAACCTCTTCCCGTTGCGCGTGGAGTTCCACGACTACTTCGAGTGGGCCGCGGCCAAGGTCGACGACCTGGTCTCCTACGGCCACGAGGTCGTCGCCGTCACGCCGTACGTCCACGACGGCACCGTGGAACACCTGGACGTGACCGTCCGCTCCGGCGGGGTGCTCACGGTCCACCGGGCCCGCAACCTCGTCGTCGGAACCGGCCTGCGCCCCCTCATGCCGGACGGCGTGCGGCGCGGCGACCGCGTCTGGCACAACTGCGACCTGTTGCGCAAGGTCGACGGACTGGAGAGCGCCTCGCCCCCGCCCTCCCGGTTCGTCGTCGTCGGCGCCGGCCAGAGCGCCGCCGAGAACGTCGCCTACCTGCACCGACGGTTCCCCGAAGCCGAGGTCTGCGCGGTCTTCTCGCGATACGGCTACAGCCCCGCCGACGACAGCAGCTTCGCCAACCGGATCTTCGACCCCGACGCGGTCGACGACTACTTCGCCGCCCCCGAGGAGGTCAAGAACCAGCTGATGGCCTACCACGGCAACACCAACTACTCCGTCGTGGACATCGACCTGATCGACGACCTCTACCGCCAGATGTACCGGGAGAAGGTGCTGGGCACCGAACGGCTGCGCTTCCTCAACGTGTCCCGGGTCACCGGAGTGGAGGAGAAGCCCGACGGCGTCCGTGCCACCGTGAGATCCCTGGTGACCGACGAGGAGTCGGAACTGGACGCCGACGTCGTGGTGTTCGCCACCGGCTACAGCCCCGCCGATCCGATCGGCATCCTCGGCGAGGTCGGCGAGCACTGTCTGCGCGACGACGCGGGCCGCGTCCGCGTGGAGCGTGACTACCGGATCGCGACCGAGCCCGGCCTGCGGTGCGGCATCTACCTCCAGGGCGGTACGGAGCACACCCACGGCATCACCACGTCGCTGCTCTCCAACACCGCGATACGGGTCGGCGAGATCCTGGACTCGCTGCTCGACCGCCGGGTCAAATCCACCTCCGACGAGTCCCGGCCGGTCGCCGGGGCGACGCCCGGAGCGACGGGCGACCGCTGACCCGCGGCGGGTTCGGCGCTCGGCCCGCGGGACGGGCCGAGCGCAAGTGATCCGATCGTAGGGATATCGTTCCTCGACATGTTCACCACCGCAGTGGAGCGCCCCGCGCCGGGGGGGACGACGGACACCCGGCGACGGCGGGTCGTGGGGCTGGGCCTCCTCACGGTGACGCTGGTGATCGCGGCGACGGTCTCGTTGGCCGTCGGGGCGCGCGCGTTGAGCCCCGGCGAGGTCTGGCACGGGTTGTTCGCGGATCCCGACCCCGACCAGAAGCTCACCGAGATCCGGCTCATCGTGCAGACCGTGCGCCTGCCCCGGACGGTCCTCGCGATCGTGGCGGGCCTGGCCCTGGGGGTCGGCGGGGCGCTGATCCAGGGGTACACGCGCAACCCCGTCGCCGACACCGGACTGCTGGGGGTGAACGCCGGGGCCTCCTTCGCGGTGGTGTCGGTCATCGCCCTGTTCGGGTTCACCGACCCGTTCCAGTACGTCTGGTTCGCCTTCCTGGGCGCGGGTGCCGCCGGCGTCGTCGTCTTCGGCCTGGCGAGCCTCGGCAGGGGCGCGGGCAACCCGCTGACCCTCGCCCTGGCCGGGCAGGGCGTCACCGTGTTCCTCGCCGCGATGACCGCGGCGGTGGCGCTGTCCGACCAGAAGTCCCTGAACGCGCTGCGGTTCTGGAACGCCGGCTCCGTGGCCGGCGTCGGATTCGACGTCATCTGGCCGGTGACGGGATTCATGGCCGTCGGCCTGATCCTGGCGCTGATCACGCTGCCCGCCCTCAACCTGCTCAACCTGGGCGACGACGTGGCGCGGGCGCTGGGGGTGAACCTCGCGGTGAGCCGCACGATCGGCATCGTCGCCGTCACCCTGCTGGCGGGGGCCGCCACGGCGGCCTGCGGCCCCATCGCCTTCCTCGGACTGATGGTGGCCCACGTGGCCCGGTATCTGACCGGCCCCGACTACCGCTGGCTGGTGCCGTACGCGGGTCTGCTCGGGTCAGGTGTCCTGCTGGTCTGCGACATCGTGGGCCGCCTGGTCGTGCGGCCGGGTGAGCTGGAATCGGGCATCGTGGTCGCCCTCCTCGGGGCGCCCTTCTTCGCGGCCCTGGTGTGGCGAGGGAAGTTCAGGAGCGCATGAACGGGACCGAAGTGAACGCGTCGATGCCGCCGGGTGTGCGGCTCGGCCGGGTGTCGTTCGTCTGGCGGCCCTGGCTCGTCCTGGTCACGCTGGTGCTCGCGGCGGCGGTCTTCCTGGTCTTCTGCCTCTCCATCAGCATCGGCGACTTCCCGATCGGCCTCTCCCGGGTGATCGCCACCATCTTCGGCCGGGGCGAGCAGGTCGACGTCTTCGTGGTCATGGACCTCCGGATGCCCCGGGCGCTGGCCGGCCTCGTGGTGGGGATCGCCCTGGGCGTGTCCGGGGCGATCACCCAGTCCGTGGCACGCAACCCGCTCGCCAGCCCGGACATCCTCGGGATCACCGCCGGGGCGGGCGCCGTCGCGGTGTTCCTGGTGACGGCGACGGGCGGGACCGCCGCCGCGGCGGCCGGCTCCGTCGGACTGCCCGCGGCGGCCCTCCTGGGCGGTCTCGGCACGGGGCTGCTGGTGTACTTCCTCGCCTGGCGGCGCGGGGTCGACGGCTTCCGGCTGATCCTCATCGGCATCTCGGTGACCGCGATGATGCAGGCGGTCACGACCTGGCTGCTGGCCTCGGCCGACATACGGGACGTGGCGCGCGCCCAGGTGTGGCTGGTCGGCTCGCTGGACAACCGGTCCTGGGACGAGGTGCGGGTGGCGTTCTGGTGCACGCTCGTCCTGCTGGCCGTCGTGGCCGT
Organism: Streptomyces sp. NPDC102283; assembly: GCF_044766265.1. Lineage (NCBI taxonomy): Bacteria > Bacillati > Actinomycetota > Actinomycetes > Kitasatosporales > Streptomycetaceae > Streptomyces > Streptomyces sp. NPDC102283. The sequence goes on along the minus strand of NZ_JBIWLQ010000013.1, from coordinate 117,639 downwards.
CGTCGCCTTCCCGTTCAAGCCGATGCACCTCGGCGACGACGTCGCCGCCGGGCTCGGCGTACGGTTCGGCCGGGTGCGGGCCGTCCTGCTGCTCTGCGCGGTCCTGCTGGCCGCCGTGGGGGTGAGCGCGGCGGGGCCGGTCCCGTTCGTCGCGCTGGTGGCGCCCCAGGTGGCGATGCGCCTGGCCAGGTGGCCGACGCCGCCGGTCATCGCCTCCGGTCTGGTGGGCGCGCTGCTGCTGATCGGCTCGGACCTGGTGGCCCGTGCGGCCCTGCCGGTCGGCCTGCCGGTCGGCGTGGTCACCGCCCTGATCGGCGGCCCCTTCCTGGTGTATCTGCTGGTACGGGCGAACCTCCGCTAGATGGTAGAAGTAAGCGAACCTCGACAAGGGGGGCCTGTGGCCGCTCAGTTCACCGCCCGGACCGATGCCGACGTCGGGGACGTCCCACGGCTGGCCGCCAGGGGCATCACCGTCGGCTACGGCGACCGGCCGGTCATCGACCAGCTCGACGTCGCCATTCCGCCCGGGGTCATCACGACGATCATCGGCCCCAACGGCTGCGGGAAGTCCACCCTGCTGCGGACCCTGACCCGGCTGCTCAAGCCGGCCGGCGGCACCGTCGTGCTGGACGGAGAGGACATCGGCAGGCTCCGGACCAGGGACGTGGCGAAGAAGCTCGGTCTGCTGCCGCAGGCGCCGGTCGCCCCGGACGGGCTGACCGTCGCCGACCTGGTCGCCCGCGGACGCCATCCGCACCAGAGCTGGCTGCGGCAGTGGTCGTCGGACGACGCCGACGTGGTGCGGCGCGCGCTGGCCATGACCGGGGTGGCGGACCTGGCCGACCGGTCCGTCGACTCGCTGTCCGGCGGACAACGCCAGCGCGTATGGATATCGATGACCCTGGCCCAGGGCACCGATCTGCTGCTGCTGGACGAGCCGACCACCTATCTGGACCTGGCCCACGCGATCGACGTACTCGACCTGGTCGACGATCTGCACGAGTCGGGCCGCACCGTGGTCATGGTGCTGCACGACCTCAATCTGGCCACGCGCTACAGCGACAACCTCGTCGTCATGCGGGAGGGAGCCGTCCTGGCGCAGGGGCACCCGCGGGACGTGATCACCGCCGAGCTGCTGCACGAGGCGTTCGGGCTGCGGGCCATGGTGATCGACGACCCGGTGGGCGACCGGCCGCTCATCGTGCCGATCGGCCGGGCGCACGTCCGGCCCGGGTCCCAGGGGGCGTCCGGCCGACCGCCGACCTCCGAGGGGCGGCTCAACTCGTCCTGACCAGTGGAAGGTTACCGGGTAAGGCTAGGCTGGCCTCACGTGCCACGGTACAGTCTGGCTGCCCTCGTACCGGGGCGCAGTGAACAGCGCGAAAGCAAGGGATCTTGGATGCCTCTCCATCGAACGACGCATGTGAAGCCGTGGCGACGGCTGGCCGCCGCGGTGTCCGCGGCCGCCCTCGGCATCGGTCTCCTCGCGGGATGCGGCAACGACGCGGCGGACGAGAAGAGCGACGGCGCCCCGGCCGCGGCCGGCGGCGCGTTCCCGGTCACCGTGGAGCACGCGTTCGGATCCACCGAGGTCGCCGAGGCCCCCAAGCGGGTGGTCACCGTCGGCTACACCGACGACCAGGCCGTCCTGGCGTTCGGCGTCAAGCCGGTCGGCATGGTCGACCAGTACCCGAACCCGGCGGGCCGGACGCCCGACATCAACACGCAGTGGCCCTGGGTGAAGGACCAGTGGGGCGACACACGTCCCGAGGTCGTCATGAAGAACGGCGACGCGGGTCCCAACTTCGAGAAGATCGCCTCCCTGCGCCCCGACCTGATCATCGCGGTCTACTCCGAGGTCGACGAGGCGGCCTACGAGAAGCTCTCCAGGATCGCGCCGACCGTGGGCCGCACCAAGGCCGAGAAGGAACTCTTCAGCGCCCCGTGGCAGGACAACGCGGTGCACATCGCCAAGGCGCTCGGCAAGGAGAAGGAGGGCGCCGCACTGGTGAAGGGCATTCAGGGCAAGCTGGACGCCGCGAAGAAGGCCCACCCCGAGTTCGGCGGGCAGAAGGCCGTCGCGCTGTCCTGGTACAAGGACTCGATCTCGGCCTTCACCTCCACCGACGTACGCGGACGGCTCGTCACCGGCACCGGATTCACCTACCAGACCGAGATCGACAAGATCGCCGACGGCGGCTTCTCCACCGAACTCTCCCCCGAGCGCGTCGATCTGGTGGACGTCGACCACATCTTCGTCATCAACGACAAGGCGGACACGGACGCGCTCAAGAGGTTCGAGCTGTTCACCAACCTGCCGGCCGTCAAGAACGGCAACGTCTCCTACCTGCTGGACAGCGAGGGCCCGGCGGTCGGGGCGGCGATGTCCCAGGGCACCCTGCTCTCCCTGCCGTACGCGATCGACGAGCTCGTCGCCTCGGTCGAGTAGAGACGAAGACCAAGCAGAGATGAAGACCAGGCAGAGATGAAGACCAGGCAGAGATGACGACCCACCACCCCGTGCCCCGACGAGATCCGGTCTCCGGGTGACGGCCACCGACGCTCCCGCCGCCCCGGTGACCCTGCACACGGCGAGCGGGGGTGAGGCCGCCCGCTGGGTGTCCGGGCACTGCCGGCGGGCCCCGTGGCTGACGGCCTCCACCGTCCTCACCACGGTGGTCGGGGCCGCGCTCCAGGTACTCCCGGTGCTGCTGCTCGGCCGGGTCGTCGACGGGGTGGTCGGCGGCGGATCGCGCTCGATACTCCTCACCGTCGGAGTCCTGATGGTGGCCGCCGCGCTGTTCGGCGCGGCGGCCACCGCGGCCTCCACGTTCCTGACCGGGAAGCTCGGGGCCGAACTGCTCGCGCGCCTCCGCGAGGAAGCCGTCCGCGCCGTGCTCGGGATGCCCAGCGCCCGCGTCGAAGAGGTCGGCCGGGGGGATGTGCTGTCCCGCGTCGGCGACGACGTGGCCGTGATCTCCAAGGGAATCAGGACCGCCGTCCCCACCGTGTTCTCGGCGGGCGTCCTGGTCGGCATCGCGACGATCGGCATGTTCGGTCTCGACTGGCGGCTCGGCCTGGCCGGGGCCTGCGCCCTGCCCGCGTACGCGCTCGCGCTGCGCTGGTACCTGCCCCGCTCGGCGCCCCTCTACCGGAGGCAGCGGGTGGCCCAGGCCGACCGTGCCCAGGCGCTGATCAGCGGGCTGAACGGCATCGACACGGTCCGGGCGTACCGCCTGGAGGACGCCGTACGCGACAGGGTCACCGGCGAGTCGTGGCGGGTGCGCGATCTCGGCGTGGAGGTCTTCCGCTTCTTCGGGCGGTTCGTCGGCCGGGAGAACCGGGCCGAGTTCATCGGACTCGTCCTCATCCTGCTCGTCGGATACGCCCTCCTGGAGGCGGACGCGGCCACCCTGGGTGAGGTGTCGGCCGCCCCGCTGATGTTCCACCGCCTGTTCACCCCGCTGGGCGCCATCATGTTCACCTTCGACGAGGCGCAGAAGTCCGGAGCGAGCCTCGCCCGCCTCGTCGGCGTGTTCCAGGAGCCGTCCGAGGAGCGGCTGGTGGGCGACGGATCCGTACCGCCCGCCGACGTCGCGCCCTACCCGGTCACGGTGGAGGGGCTGACCTTCAGCTATCCCGGGGCGGAGGAACCGGTGCTGCGGGAGGTGTCCCTGTCCATCCCCGCCGGCGGTTCGCTCGCCCTGGTCGGGGCGACGGGCGCCGGCAAGTCGACCCTGGCCGCGCTCATCGCCGGCATCGGGAGACCGCGGGCCGGGTCCGTGCGCATCGGGACGCACGACCTCGCGGACACGGACGAGGCGGGGGCACGCGCCCTGGTGACCATCCTGACCCAGGAGACCCACGTGTTCTCCGGTCCGCTCGTCGACGACCTGCGGCTCGCCGCGCCGGACGCGAGCGACGACGAGCTCAGGGCCGCACTGCGCACGGTCGGCGCCGGAGGGTGGGCCGCATCTCTGCCCGGTGGTCTGGACGCCGTGGTCGGCGAGGGCGGCGAGCGCCTGGACGTCACCAAGGTCGCCCAGATCGCCCTGGCCCGGCTGGTGCTCAGCCGCTCACCGGTGGTCGTGCTCGACGAGTCGACCGCGGAGGCGGGCAGCGAGGGCGCCGCCGAGCTGGAACGCGCCGTGCTGGCCGCCTGCTCCGGCCGGACCACGCTGTTCGTCGCCCACCGGCTGACCCAGGCGATGACCGCGGACCGGATCGCCGTGCTGTCGGCGGGACGCGTGGTGGAGGAGGGAACGCACGGCGAACTGGTCGAGCTGGGCGGCCAGTACGCCCGACTGTGGCGCGCGTGGCGAGAAGGCAGTCAGGTGTAGTGCCTCGCAGGGTTGTCGACACAGGCCGGACCATCCAGACCATCCGGACCATCCGGACCATCCGGACCATCCGGACCGGCCGGTGCGTCGGCCGCGGTGGGCCGGCACCGCCCGGACACCGGGGCCGGGTCCGCGGGTACGGTCCTGTCAGCACCATCCCCGATCTGTCCGTTCACCCCGCGAACCCCGGAAGCGAACGCCCGCCACCTTGATGAAGACCTCCGACACCACCCGGCCCCGCCCGGGGGCCGCCATCCTGCTGACGGCCCTGCGCCGCAACAAGGGCGCCATGATCGCGGGCACCGTGCTCATGAGCCTGTACCAGGCGGCGGAGACCGCGTTCCCCATCGCGCTCGGACTCATCGTCGAGCACACGATGCGGGACCGCGGCCTCGGCTCGCTCGGCGTCTCGATCGGATCGCTCGCCGTGATCATCACCACGGTGTCCCTGTCATGGCGGTTCGGCATGCGCGTGCTGCAGAAGGCCAACACCACCGAAGCGCACCACTGGCGGGTGCGGGTGGCCGCCTGCGGGCTCCAGCCGGTGGCCAGGGACGTGGACCTCAAGTCCGGCGAGATCCTGACCATCGCCACCGAGGACGCCGACCAGACCGCCGACATCATCGAGGTGGTGCCGCTGCTGATCAGCTCGCTGGTCGCGGTGGTCGTCGCCTCGATCGCCCTGGGCCTCGCCGACCTCCGGCTCGGTCTGCTGGTGATCGTGGGGACCGTCGCGATCCTGTCGGTACTCGCCGTGATGTCCAAGCGGATCGGGGCCAGTACGCGGGAACAGCAGGCCAAGGTGGCCCGGGCGGGCGCCAAGGTCGCCGACCTGATCAACGGGCTGCGCCCGCTGCACGGGTTCGGCGGCAACCACGCCGCCTTCGGGGCCTACCGCGAGGTCAGCACGGACGCCAAGCACCAGGCGATCACCGTCGCCCGAGTGAACGGCGCCTACGCGGGCACCGCGCTGGCCCTCAACGCGGTCCTCGCCGCGGCCGTCTCCCTGACGGCCGGCCTGCTGGCGTTCGAGGGCCGGATCACCATCGGCGAACTCGTCATGGCCGTGGGCCTCGCGCAGTTCATCATGGAACCGCTCAGACTGTTCGCCGAGATGCCCAAGTACGTGATGACGGCCCGTGCTTCGGCCGAGCGCATGGCTCTGGTCCTCTCCGCGCGGCCGGTGACGACAGCGGGGACCGGGCGCCCGGAGCCCGGCGGGAGCCTGGAGGTCGAAGGCGTACGCCACGGGACGCTCCAGGGGGTCACGTTCTCGGTGGCGGCCGGTGAGTTCGTGGCGATCGCCGCCTATCAGCCGCGCGCGGCGGCCGACCTCGCCTCCGTCCTCGCGGTGAACGCCGCTCCCCACACGTACGGGGGAGTGGTGCGGGTCGGCGGCCGGGAGATCGCCGAACTGTCGATCGAGGCCGTCCGCGAACACCTGCTGGTGAACCCGTACGACGGGGAGATCTTCGCCGGCACGCTCCGCACGAACATCGACCCGGCGGGCACCGGCCGGACGATCACGGAGGCCGTCGAGGCGTCCATGCTCACCGATGTGGTCGCCCTGCACCGCGAGGGGCTCGACCACGTGGTACGCGACCGGGGCGCGAACCTCTCGGGCGGTCAGCGCCAACGGCTCTCCCTGGCCCGTGCGCTGGCCGCCGACAGCGAGATGCTGGTCCTGCACGACCCCACGACGGCCGTCGACGCGGTCACCGAGCAGCTCATCGCGCGCAACGTCGCGAAGTTGCGCAGAGGCCGCACCACTCTGGTGATGACCAGCAGTCCGGCGCTCCTGGACGCCGCGGACCGGGTGCTCGTCCTGGACGGCGGTGTCGTCACGGCCGAGGACACCCACCGCAACCTCCTCGCCGGCGACGAGGCCTACTGCCGGGCCGTGGCCAGGTGAACCCGGACGGCGGCCGGCGCCGCGGCTGCCCGGTCAGCCCGAGGACGCCGCGCGCAACATCCGGAGCTGTCCGATCTCCGCGACGTTCTTCATCAGCTCGGCGTTCACCCAGGCGGCCATGTCCGCGACGGTGTGGTCCGGCCCCTGCCCCCAGGGAGACGGAGCGGCGGCGTCGAGAGCCGCGTCGTCAAGGCCGTCCAGCACCCCCAGCCACTGCTCCCGGAGCTCACGCAGCCGGCCGATGGCCCTCTCGGCGTCGCCCGGCCACGTGACGTCCTCCCGGTCCCGGGGGGTGCGCCCCAGGGAGTGCTCGACCGTCGTGCTCCACCACCAGCCGATGTGCCAGCTGAGCCAGCCGATCGTCGGCACCGGAACGGGGTCGGGCTCCGTCTCCGCCCAGTCCGGCGTCCACCGCCCGTCGGCCCTCAGGTGCACCGTCCAGCACAACGGCGTCGGCTGCCAGAGGAAGTCCTCGGTGTCGAGCCGCTCCAGGTGGTACTCGAACAGCGACCAGGTCAGGTCGAACTGGCGGCGCAGAAGGTCACATCGCGAAGCTTTCACCGGGCGACCCTGGCACACCCGAACGCCCCCGACAACGCACTTTCCCGCGGTCCGGTCCCACCGCGGCCGAGCGGTGGGACCAGGGCACGCATCGCGTCGTGATCGATCTGCGGAAATCGTCCTCACCGCCGGGCGTGGACCGGCAGATCCTCGCGGTAACCGCGCCCGCCCGGCCGCGAGCGGAAGAGGTCACATGATGGAGAACCACACGGCAATCGCCAGGCCCAGTGGGATCGGGCAGGCCAGGATCCTCGCCAGTTCCATGCCGCCCGAGCATGAGGTGGACTACTCGGATCGAGCGCCACATCGTGCTCACTCGCTCGTCCCGCCCGGCTGACGGGGTGGGGTGTTGCGGGCCGACAGCCCGCGCCCACCCTCCCGCAACAACTTTCAGTACGCGGCGAGCCGTTCCATCAGGGCGGCGCTCCGTGCGAGTGTCTCCTGTTCGTCCTCGTCGAGTTCGAGGTCGATGGCCCGGGCGAGCCAGTCGGCGCGGCGGTCGCGCTCCGCCTCCAGCGCCGCCCGTCCCACCTCGGAGAGGTCGACGAGAGACTTGCGGCCGTCCGTCGGGTGCGCCCGGCGGACGACGAGGCCCTGGTCCATGAGGAGTCCCACCGCGCGGGCCATCGACTGGGGGCGCACGCGCTGGTCCACCGCGAGATCGCTGGTGGTCATGGCGCCGTCCCGGTCGAGGACGCCCAGAACGGCGACCTGGCCGTGCGGGATCCGGTCCTCCTGCTTCACGCGCCGCGCGAGTTTGCCCATGGCGATACGCAGATCGGCGGCGGCGGTGGCGGGATCCGGGGTGGGCATAGGGCACTTTAACCCGTGATCGTCAGCGGGTTCCCGCAGGTGGCTGAGGAGCGGAAATGGGCAGCACAGCTGAACAGCGAGGCTGAACAGTCAATCTGAACAGTGCAGCTGAACAGCATTGCTGTAGAGTTGCGTCCGTCGCGGCTCGCGCCGGCGTTGTCGCAAGATCGCCGCGGCGTGTGACTTCGGAAGGACCTCGCATGGCCCCCATGGCAGTTGAGCCCACCGTCATCCAGTCCGTCACCGCCCGCCGGATCATCGACAGCCGGGGAAACCCCACCGTCGAGGCCGACGTCCGCCTCGTCGACGGCTCCCTCGGCCGTGCGGCGGTGCCCTCCGGCGCGTCCACCGGCGCCCGGGAGGCCGTGGAACTGCGCGACGGGGACGCCGGGCAGTGGCACGGCAAGGGCGTCGACCGTGCGGTCGCCCACGTCAACGAGGAGATCGCCGCCGCGGTCGTGGGCCGCGACGCGGACGACCAGGCGGGCCTGGACGCCGCGCTCGTCGCGCTCGACGGCACGCCCGGTAAGTCGCGCCTCGGCGCGAACGCGATCCTCGGGGTCTCCCTCGCCGCCGCGAAGGCCGCCGCGGCGGCCCACCGCCAGCCGCTCTACCGCTATCTCGGCGGCGCCGACGCCCGCCTTCTCCCGCTGCCGATGATGAACATCATCAACGGCGGCGCGCACGCCGACAATCCGCTGGACTTCCAGGAGTTCATGATCGCGCCGGTGGGCGCGCGGTCCTTCGCGGAAGCCGTCCGCATGGGCTCCGAGATCTTCCACACCCTGCGACGCGACCTGCTCGCCGCCGGACACGCCACCGGCGTCGGCGACGAGGGCGGTTTCGCGCCCGCGCTGCGTACGGCGGAGGAGGCGCTCGACTTCGTCATGAGCGCTGTGGAGCGCACCGGTTACCGTCCCGGCGCGGACATCGGCCTGATCATGGACCCGGCCTCGTCGGAGTTCTTCCGCGACGGCGCGTACGTGTACACGGGCGAGGGCGTGCGCCGCGCCCCCTCCGAACAGGTCGACTACCTGGTCGAACTGATCGACGCGTACCCGATCGTCTCCATCGAGGACCCGATGGCCGAGGACGACATGGACGGCTGGCGTGAGTTGACCACCCGCGTCGGCCACCGCTGCCAGCTCACCGGCGACGACGTGTTCTGCACCGACGAGGCGCAGGTGCGCGAGGGGATCCGTTTGGGCGTCGGCAACTCGGTCCTGGTGAAGGTCAACCAGATCGGCACTCTGACCGAAGCCCTCGCCACGGTCGCCACCGCGCGTCGTGCGGGCTGGAGCGCCGTGATGTCCCACCGCTCCGGCGAGACGGAGGACACCACGATCGCGGACCTGGCGGTCGCGACGGGCTGCGGCCAGATCAAGACCGGCTCGCTGTCCCGCTCCGACCGCACGGCCAAGTACAACCAACTCATCCGGATCGAAGAGGAGCTGGGAGCTTCGGCACAGTACGCGGGCGGGGCGCTGCTGTCCCGCTCCCGCTGACCGAACGGGGGGCGGCTCCCGGCGCGACCCCTCCTGCGCCCGGACGCCCCTTCCCGTGTTTCAGCGAGCCGTCGCGGACCCGGTGCCCCCGCGCGGCGCGTACAGGATCCAGAGCGGCCCTTCGGCGAGATCGACGCGCTGTCCGTCGGGGGTGCTGAACACGGTGTCGGCGTCGGCCGAGGCCCGTGCCCACCGGGCCTCGTACGCCCTGCCGTCGCGGAGAACGACCGCGCTCCCCGCTCCCACGGTCTCGGTGAACGGAGTGACGTTTCCGGACCGGTCGCTGAAGTCCGACGGTCGTACGGTCACGTCCTGGACGACGACCGTACCGGCCCCGAGCCGCCCGCCCTCGGAGGTGCGGGCGGGGGAGCCGTCCAGGGAGACGAGCCAGCGCTCGCGTTCGGCGGACCACGTGAACGTCACGGAAGCGGACGGATAGCGAACCGTACGGCTGTTCTCCCGATCGCCTCCGGGCGGCGGCGCGCCGACTTCGAGTCCCAGCTCCCCGACGGCGTTCACACCGGAGGCCTCGAACGGGATTTGCTCCGGCCGCAGATAGAGATTGTGCGGCGCGGCCCGGTCCGGACCCCGGAAGTACGCCCCCGGCGCCTTCGAGGGCGGCACGGGCTCCAGTGGCGCGCGGTCGATGACCGGCAGCAGCCTGCTCTGGGCCCCCGAGAAGGCCAGCGTCGGCCGGTCGAACTGCCGCAGCAGCTCCAGGTCGGTCTCCCGAGCGCTGCGCACCGGGCCGATGATCGGCGGCAGATCGGAGGAGTAGACGGCGAGGATCCGGCTCAGCCCGGCCTCCACCTGCTCCACGTAGACGATGTCGGCCTGTTCGAGACCGGTGTGGGGGCGGGCGGGCGCCACGTTGTCGATCTTCACGGCGAGTACGCCGGAGGCCCCGCCCGTACCGGAGGGAGAGCTGCTGGGCGAGGGGGGCGAACCGTCGCCGTCGGCGCATCCCGCGGTCACGGCCAGTACGAGCGCGGTGAACAGCGCTGCGATCGATGTCTTCACTCCGGCTGCGGACATGGTGAACGCCCTTCCGGGAACGCCGGCCGGCGGTGTCGGCGGAGCGCCGTCGTGTCGCGGCCCCTCATCCATCATCACGCGTCCCGCGCTCCGGTGGTTGCGCCGGAAGGAGGCCTCGGGCGGGAAGAGCGCCGGACCTTGACGGAGTGAGTGCTCACTCCGTACCGTACTGCCCATGACCGAGAAGCCAGCGACCCGTCGGCGTGCGGCGGGCATGAGCCCCGAACAGCGCCGCGAAATGATCGTCAGGTCGGCCATTCCGCTGATCGCCGAGTACGGCGCCGGTGTCACCACCGCCAAGGTCGCGCGCGCGGCCGGCATCGGCGAGGCGACGATCTTCCGCGTCTTCGCCGACAAGGAGGAGCTTCTGGACGCCTGTATGGCCGAGGCGATGCGCCACGACCACGCCGTACGCGAGCTGATGTCCATTCCGGCCGACCTCCCGACGGTCGACCGCCTGGCCGAGGCGGCCGACGCCCTGGAGGCGCACCTGGACCGGATGGGCGCCATCGCGGGATCCCTGCACGCCTCGGGCCACCGCCGCCGTGACACCCCGGCCGGCGAACAGGCCCGCGGCATGGGCCGCGAGGAGTCGATGAGTGCGATCCGGAGCGCCGTCGCCGAACTCCTGGCACCCGACAGCGCATCCCTTCGCCTGCCGGTCGAACAGGCCGCCGCACTCTTCCTGGGCCTGCTGTTCACCCGCCCACACCCCGACGACCCGTCACGCCTCACCGGGGGCCAGTTGGCGGATGTCTTCCTCCACGGCGCACTCGCCGCGACCCGGGGAGCGGACCGATGACCGCACCTTCGAACCGACGCCGCCGGGCGGCCACGGTCCTCGTCGCCGTGCTCGTGCCCGTTCTCGTCTGGCTCGTCACCGACCCGGTCCTCGGGCACCGGCTGCGCATCACCGACCCGGCGGCGCAGGAGACGCTGGACATCGGCCTGTTCCCGGTCGTCCTCCTCGCGCTGCTGGTGTCCCTCGCGGGCTGGGGACTGCTGGCCGTTCTCGAACGCTTCACGCGCCGACCGCGCCTCCTGTGGACCGTGGTCGCCGCCGCGGTGCTCCTGCTGTCGTTCCTGCCGTTGACCGGATCCGAAATGGCCGGGGGAACGCGGGCGGTCCTGGCGCTGATGCACGTCATCGTGGGAGCGGTACTGGTGGCCGGACTGCCGGCCGGGCCCGAGGCGCCGGAGCGCCGGGCGTCGTAGCTGGGGCAGACCCGGGTTCCGGCGACGGAGCCCGGGACGTCACCGTCCGGCACCGGCACCGGCACCGACGGGGACGTGAGGCGCGCACGCCGCCTCACGCTCCCGTAGTGAGCTTCCCCGGCACACCGGGCACCGTTCCTTGCCGTCCCAGGCGCCCCACCCGAAGGACGCGGGCGAGAAGGTCCGGTCCTTCAGTTCGCCGCGCACCGCCACCCGGTAAGCCCACACCATGTCGAAATAGGGGTGGTAGGCGTCGTGGAAGGCCGGTGAGGTGGTGCGTGGCGCCCGTGCCCACGACGCGCTGGACGGGGCGCAACTGCTGGAACATCGCCTGTCCGGCGCCGGCCACGTCGGCGGAGGCGTCGATGAAGAACCGCTCGCGCACCTCGTGGACGGCCGCTTCGTCGAATGCCGCACGGGCGGGCAGGTCCGGGTCGACGGCCGGGCCCTGCGCCTGGGCTATGCCGCGCAGCCGGGTGTGGCATCTCCCTGCGGCGGCGATGAACTCGATGTACACCGCGCGTCGTCGCTCCTGCGCCCCGCGGTCCTTCTCATGCCGTTGCCGCAGACGATCGGCCAGCACGGTTCCCGATACGGCGATGAAAACGCCGCTCACCGTCGCGACGAGCGTGCCCCCGTCCATGCTTCTTCCCCCCGGAAACGATCACGGTCCCTACGGCCCCGAATCCATCCCCGCCGGAGCCCCGCCGCCCTGATTCCGGGAAGCGAAGCGGACCGGGGCCCGGAAGCGGGCCTTTCGGGCCGCCCGGCGGAAGGTGGTGAGCACCGCGGGGCCCGCCAGCGTGACGCAGACGAAGTTCGTGACCGCGCGTCCGGTGTCCCAGCCCAGGGAGGTGGCGACGTCGAACGCCAGGTAGCGCTGCCACTGTTCGGTGAAGGGAAGACCGGGAAGGTAGGCGATGGAGCTGTTCGGGTCCACCGAGAACGGCCAGAAGGACAGGTTCAGCAGAAAGCCGAAGAGATAGCCGGAGAGCGATCCGTAGACCGCGAGCATCATGACCTCCAGGCGTCCCGTGGCCCGGGGCAGCATTCCCGCGAGCATGCCGACGAAGGCGCAGCCGAACATCTGGTACGGCATCCACGGGCCGACCCCGCCGGTGATCAGCGCGGAGGCGAACAGCGAGGTGCAGCCCAGGGTGAAGCCGAAGCCCGGACCGTACACGCGACCCGCCAGGACGAGGACGAAGAAGACCGTCTCGATGCCCGCCGTTCCCGCACCGAGCGGGCGCAGCGCCGCGTTCACGGCGGAGAGCACCCCGAGCATCGCCAGCGCCTTGGAGTTGATGCCGCCCTCGGCTATCTCGGAGATCACCACGCACAGGACGAGGACCAGCAGCACGCCGAAGATCAGCGGCGGCGCGTAGTTCGCGCCCAACCGTCCCGGAGCGACGACGAACGGCCAGAAGAAGGCGACGAGGCCGAGGAAGGCCGCCATGGCGATCACGATCCCGGCGCGCGGCGCGATGCGGATGGCCCCGGCGGAGCGGCCGGCGAGGTCCTTCATGCTCCCGCCTCCTCGTGCGGGAGCACCGCCGTCACCTGGTCCACCGTCAGGTACGGGAGCGGCGACAGGATCTTCGCCACCTGCGGGGCGAAGACGGGGGAGGCGACGATCACTTCGCCGGTCGGCCCGTCCGCGACGATGTCTCCCTCGGCCAGCACCACGACCCGGTCCGCGGCCCGCGCGGCGAACTCGACGTCGTGAGTGGAGACGACCACCGAGCGTCCCTCGGCCGCCAGTTCGTCCACCATGGCGATCAACTGGGTCTTCGCGCGGTAGTCGAGACCGCGTGTCGGCTCGTCCAGCAGCAGGACCCGGGGCGCGGCCGTCAGCTGGATCGCGAGGACCAGCGCCAGCTTCTGGCCCTCGGAGAGGTCACGCGGATGCGTCGCACCGTCGATGCCCGGGGCCAGGCGGTCCAGGATCCTCCGGGCGGGATGCCCGGCGCCTTCCGCCCGGGACTCGGCGTCGGCCTGGTCGAGTTCCTGCTCGACGCTCTCCAGATAGAGCAGGTCGGTCGGGGTCTGCGGTACGAGTCCGACCAGCCGCCGGGCCTCGGCGGCGGACAGGCTTTTCGGATCCCCGCCCTCGGCCGGTCGGTCCCGGCCCGGTGCGCCGGACCCGCCGCCGCCCCGGCGTACCGAACCCGGTGCGCCGGGCCCGCTCCCGTCCGTGCGTGCCGGGCCCGCTTCTCCGGACCCGCCCCGGCCGACTCGCACCGTCCCGGACGTGCGGTGCCCCGATCCCTGGAGCGCCCACAGCAGCGACGACTTGCCCGAGCCGTTGCGGCCCATCAGCGCCGTGACCTCCCCGGCCCGCAGTTCGAGGTCGACATCGCGGACCGCCGGGGCGCCCCGGTACGCGACCGTGATCCCCCGGGCCCTGAGGAGTTCCGTGCCCGGGGCGCCCCGGGCGGCGCGCACCGGCGGGGGCGCCGTGCCCTCCAGCGCCGTACGCAGCGGGCGGGCAGCCCGGCGGGCGTCGCGTACGGACAGGGGCAGGGGTGACCAGCCCGCCGCCCGGCCCAGCTCGACGATGGGCGGGGCGATCGACGACGCCGTGAAGATCTCCGTCGGCGCCCCCGACACCACCCGGCCGTCCCCCGGCAGCTGGATGACGCGATCCGCGTACTGCACCACCCGCTCCAGCCGGTGCTCGGCCAGCAGCACCGTCACCCCCAGGTCGTGGACCAGCCGGGTCACCGCCGCCAGCACCTCCTCGGCCGCCGTCGGATCGAGGGCGGACGTCGGCTCGTCCAGCACCAGCACACGTGGGTGGGAGGTCAGCACGGAACCGATCGCGACGCGCTGCTGTTGTCCCCCGGACAGCTCGTGCAGCGCCCGGTGGCGCAGGTCGGCAAGCCCCAGCAGGTCGAGCGTCTCCTCGACGCGCTTGCGCATGACGGCCGGCGCGATGGCCAACTGCTCCATCGCGTAGGCGAGTTCCTCCTCGACCGTGTCCGTGACGAAGCCGTCCAGCGGATCCTGGCCCACCACTCCCACGACATCGGCGAGTTCGCGCGGCGGGTGGTCGGCGGTGTCGCGGCCGTCGACCGTGACCGTGCCGTACAGCGTGCCGCCGGTGAAGTGCGGGACGAGCCCGTTGACCGCGCCCAGCAGGGTCGACTTGCCGACTCCCGTATGCCCCACCACGAGGCACAGTTCGCCCTCGTCGACCTTCAGGTCGACGTCCCGCAGGACCGGCTCGTCGGCGCCGTCGTACACGACGGACACCTGGTCGAAGGTGATCATGCGGCTTCCTCGGTGCGCTGCGCGGGGATGTGCGGAGTGGGCGGAGCGGGCGGCGGCGCCAGGAACCCGGCCGCTCCCGCGAGCAGGATCGCGGCGGCCGGGACGAGCGGCAGCGTCGGCCAGCTCAGCGGATAGATGGACGGGTTCAGCTCGGCGGGGTCGTAGCCGACGTTGACGAACAGCAGCACGGCGGAGAGCACCCCGCAGGACGCCACCGCCGACTCCGCGAACCGCCACGGATCCGGCCGGTACGTCGTCCGCGTCACCCGGCGCCCGCCCAGCCGCAGCCCGGCCAGGCAGAGCACCGAACCGGCCGCGAGCGCGGGCAGCCCCAGCAGCGTGGGCGCGGTCGCGTCGAGGAGGCCGTACGCCCCGGCGCACAGCCCGCACATGCCCAGCAGCATCAGCGTCCCGGTCAGCCGGCGTGAGCCGCGCGTCGCCGAGCCGGCCCGGCCGTAGCCGCGCGAGTCCATCGCCGCGGCCAGCCGCAGCGACCGCTCCAGCGCGTCCTCCAGCACCGGGACCACGATCCCTCGCAGCGCTCGCAGCCCCTTGTTGCGGCCGGCCCGCAGCCGGCGGGCGCGGGCCACTCGCTGGACGCTCTGCACCAGCTGGGGGGCGACGCTGATCGACACGGTCACGGCGACGCCCAGTTCGTAGAGTGCGCCCGGCAGGACGCGCAGCGCCCGCTTCGGGTTGGCGAGGGTGTTCGCCGCGCCGATGCAGCACAGCATGCAGGCGAGGCGCAACCCGTCGGTCGCGGCGGACAGCAGCGCCTCCAGCGAGACCGGGCCGCCGAGCTGGATGCCCGCGTACCAGTCGGGTGTCGGGATGTGCGGCAGGGAGAAGAGGTAGTGGTCGGTCGGCCGGATTCCGCTGGCGAAGACCGCCCGGAAGACCACCCGGATCGCCACCACCACCAGCGCCAGGTAGAGGTAGTACGTGAAGCCCCGGGCCCACGGGGCCTCGGTGCGGCGTGTGGTGATGACGAAGCCGAGCACCGCGAGGACCAGGAAGAGCAGCAGCGGGTTGTTGGTCCGGCTGACCGCCGTGGCCAGGGCGAGCGCCCAGATCCACCAGGCGACCGGGTGTAGGGTGCGCGGCAGCCGCCGGCCCCCGGTGTCCGGCCCGGCGGCGGACACCGGCGCGCCCGGCTGCGACGGCGCCCGGGCCACGCGGTGACTACTGCTCACGGCGACGGCGTTTCGCGGCGAACACGGCCGCTCCGCCGATGACCACCACGAGGCCCGCCGTCGCCGCCACCGGCACGACGGACCCGGAGTCGTGCTCCGCGTCGGCCGCCGGGGCGGCGTCCACCACCTTCGACGGCTTCTCCGGCGCGGCCACCGCAGCCCCCGTCGTCGAGGCGGAGGGGCCGGGGGAGCGGGTGGGGGAGGCCAACGGGGACGCGCTCGCGGGAGCGGAGGGCGACGCGGACTCCGAGGCCTCCGGTGAGGCGGTCGGCGGAGACGGAGGCTGCTCGCCGTCCGCCGGCGGCTGTGTCGTCCGCACGGGATCGGGCTTCGGATCCGGTGCCTTACCACCCTCTGCGGGGCGGGAGTTGTGGGCGCGCAACTGGCCCGGGGTGACGGTCGGGCGGCCCTTGGTGCCCTCGATGTTCGTCCCGCCGAAGATCCACAGGTCCACGCTGCCCGGCCGGGGCCGGTAGCTCATCGCGCCGAGCTGGCTGTACTCCCAGGTGTCCTCCCCGGGGCCGGCGTGCCAGTACGACCAGTAGGCCGAGGCCGGCGGGGTGAGGACGCAGTCCTCCTGCTGGGACGTCGGGTACTGCTTGCCGCCCCGGTGTCCGCTGTAGCCGATCCGGCAGATGAACGCCGGGCCGTCGTGCCCGGTGCCGGTGGTCCGCCAGCCGCCCTGGTTGAGCAGCTCGTAGCCGGTCGTCGGCGTCGTGCCGCAGGAACGGTAGACGGGGCCGCCCCAGTGGCTGAAGTCCACGGCCAGCACCACCCCCGACGACGTGGTGCACCTGCCGATGGGCTGCGGGCCCGCCGACGCCTGACCGGCCGGGGCCAGCAGCGCCGCGCCGGTCAGTCCGAGGGCGCCCAGGGCCCTGGCGACGCTGCGGAGGAGGCGCGGGCTCACCGCTCACCACCCGCTGCCGCCGTACGCCGTCTCCGGGCGGCCACGACCGTGAGCCGGCCTGCCAGCACCAGCGCCGCGGCGGCCGCAGCCAGGCCGAACACCTGGGCGCCGGTCGACGCGAGGGCGCCCCCGCCGCCGGGACCGTCGGCGTTCACGACGCCGTCGCCCGCGCTGTCGCCGGGAGTGACGATCACCGGGGCGGAGGAGGACGGCACCGGGTTCGGCGTGGTGCCCGCCAGGTCGCGGGTCAGGATGCCGAAGGAGACACCGGTGGCCCCGCCGACGGCCTGTGCCGAGGCGCGGATGTCCGAGCCCCGCTGGCCCTCCTTCGCGACGTTGAAGCCGCCGTCCTTGTTCTGCTGCGAGGCGAGGAACTTCAGCGCCTTCGTGATCTGGGCGTCGTACTTCTCCGCGTCCAGGGAGAGACCCTGCACGGCGAGCCCCGCGGAGTTGACCGAGTTGCCGGACGCCCCGGGGAAGCCGCCGTCCGCCAGCTGCCGGGAAGCCAGCCAGGCCAGCGCCCTGTCCACGGCGGCGGCGTGCGCGTCGCCCGGGACCAGGTCCAGCGTCATGGCGGCCATCGCCGTCGAGTCCACCTCCGAGTCGCCCGTCGCCGGGATCAGGCTCGGCCAGGCTCCGGAGGCGTGCTGGAGCCCCGCGAGATACGCGATCGGGGCCTCGGCGGCCTTCTCCTCGCCCGCGCGCACCTGCGCCATGACCCCGAGGGAGTGGGCGAAGACGGACGGCGCGTAGGTGTAGGCGCCCGCGGCCGGGCAGCTGCGGTTCGGTGCGGTGCTCGGCTTCTCGCAGACCGCGTCGGCCAGGCCGGCGATCAGGTCCCGGCCGCCGAAGTCCCGCGGATCGCGTTCGACGACCTGGGCGAGGACGGCCGCCTTGCCCATCGATCCGCCGAGCGCGTACGTGCCGCCCAGCCCGGTCCAGTCGTCCAGGGTCCGGCCCTCGCCGTCCCCGCCGCCCTGTTCCAGGAAGTCCACGATCGTGCGCAGCGCGTTGTCTTCATGACCGGTCGCCGCCAGCGCGAAAGCGCCGTCGATGGTCAGGCCGAAATCGGCGCGTCCCGTCTTCTCGTCGCCCTTGTAGTAGCGCCCCTGATGGAGGTTGGACGGGCGCGTGAGGTAGGCGATGCCCTTCTTCAGGTCCGGGCCGGCCCCCGGCGGGCGGGTCGTCGGCCGGGGAGTGGGGCCAATGGTCGCCGGGGGAGTGGTCGGCGGGTCCGTGGGTTCGGGGGCCTTCGCGACCAGCGTGACCAGGTCGACGCCCGCACCCGCGAGCACGGCGGGGCCGGTCGCGTACAGCGCGGGGTCGGTGGCGCCCTCGTCGAACCCGAAGCCCCCGCCGTCCAGTTGCTCCCGCGACAGCCAGGCGACGGCCGCGTCCGCCGCGCCGCCGTCACCGAGCGCGCGCAGCGCCTGGGCCGCGTACGCGGTGGCGGCCACGGAGCCGGTGGCCACCCCGTTGGCCGGCGGGAACGCGCCGGATTCCAGCTGCGCCTTCCTCAGATACGTCCGCGCCCCGGCGACGACGGCGTCCTGCCCGCCCGCCTCCCTCAGCACCGTCGCGACCAGCCCCGTGGTCATCGGATCGCCGTCGCAGTGTTCGCCGGGGCGGATGAGGATGCTGGTCACCGAGCCGTCCTGGCAGACCAGTTGGGTCAGCCGGGTGACGGCTTCGACGGGTGGCTCCACCCCGCCGCGCAGCAGCGCCAGCACGGCCAGCGCCTGCCCGTCCGCATAGGTCGCGCCGTTGAAGTCGCCCTTGGCGGTACAGCCGGGGGTGGGGCTGCCCGCGTCGGGGCCCGCCGGGCACACGTGCTTCCTGAGGTCGCCGAGCAGGTCGTGCCCGCCGAAGTCACGCGGGTCGCCGTCCGCGATCTCCGCGGCGAGCGCCAGCCGCGCGGCCGCCGGGGCGTCGGGCGCCGCGTCCGTGCCGTTCGGGTAGGCGTACGCGCCGGTGCGGCCGGCGAGATGGGCCGTCACCTTGTCCAGGGCCGGGCCCTTGCCGTTCGCCGCCGCGAGCGCGTACGCGGCCTCGGTGGTGAGGAAGTCGTTCGGCGCCTCGGCCCCTTCGTCCACCACGTGGGTGCCGTCGCGCAGTTGACCGCTCACCCAGCGGGCGGCGGCCGGCACGTCGATCTCCCCGGCGGGGACGCCCGGGCCGTCGGTCGGGCCGTCGGTCGGGCCTTCGGTCGGACCGGGCGTCGCCCCGCCGCCCGCACGGACCTCGTCGGGGGTGAAGGTGGGGCGGCCGGTGGAGCCGCCCACGTCGGTGCCGCCGAACACCCAGGCGTCCACATCGCCCGCCCCGGGCGTGCGGCTCATCGCGCCGAGCGGGCTGTAGGACCAGGTCTTCTGGCCGGGGGAGGCGATCCAGTACGACCAGTAGGCGGTGGCCTGCGGAGTCAGCACACAGTCCTCGGTGGCCGGAGTCGGGTACTGCTTACCGGAGTTGAACGAGCCGGTGCCGATCCGGCAGATGAAGCCGTCGCCGTCGTGCCGGGTGCCCTCGGTGGTGAAGCCGCCGTCGCGGAGGAGTTCGTAGCCGGTGGTCGGGGTGGTGTCGCAGCCGCGCACGACACCGCCGCCGAACGGTCCGAAGTCCACCGCGACGATCGCGCCCCTGGTGGCCGTGCACTTCTCGACGGGGTCGGCGACCGCCGGTCCCGCACCGGTGACGAACGCCACGCTCGCGGCGAAGGTCACCGCGGCCGCCGAGACCAGCGACAGAAGTCTCTTCTTCCCCACGTGCCGGTGCTGTTGCTGTGCGGTCCCCACCACGGCCCCTCGACTCGTCCGGGCGGGCCGTGCGTGGCAGACGGCTCACCGGCGGGGCACGGCCGCGAAAAGGGCCGCCCGCAGGGAGCTGTTCGAACCACGCCGTAGTCCGCGACGGCGTTTCTCGCTGAAAATCCTGGCCCCAGGCATTCCGGCTCGCCCGCGCGGTGGCGGGCCTACGGTTGCGGGTCAGCGCCGGATTCCGACCGGCTTCCCCTGGGGCTGAGTGCGTATCAGGCGGATTGGAACACGCTCTCGAAGAGACCGTCAAGGTGGCCTGTGTCTCCTCCGCGACCGCTCCGGCACACGCCCGGACCGTCCCTGGCGCCGCCGTGCCGCCTCGGGTAGCGTCCTGGCCTGCCGTAGGGGGGAACCCGGTGCGAATCCGGGGCTGACGCGCAGCGGTGTGGGACGGCTGGGGGCCGTTCCCGAGCCCGAATGCCCAGACGGTGGTTGTCCCAGGAGAAGCCGTACCCACGCGTCCGGGCGTCGGCCACCCCGGCCTGCCCTGCCCCGCCCCGTGCGGCCCGGGAGGCGCTGTGGTGCCGTACGCCCCTCATCCCAGGAGCAGGCACATGCCCCGTTCTCTCACGTTCCGCATGTCCGGTACCTCCCGTACCGCCGGCACGATCCGTACGTCCACCACCGCCCCCGACCCCCGTACGCTCCGCCGCCTCGCGCTCGTGGCACCCGCCGCCCTCGGGGCGTTCGCCCTCACGGTGCTGCCCGCCGCCGCGACGTCCACGCCCGCCCAGATCGCCACCTCGAAGACCAATGGTGTGACGTACGTCAAGTCCCTCCAGGGGGCCGACGGTTCGTACGCCGGCTCCGGCCTCTCCAACGAGTGGGCGTTCAGCGCGCTCGCCGCCGCCGGTACGGCCGCCGTGGACGTGACACCGGGCGGCGACGCCACCAAAAACGCCCGCACCGTCTACCGCAACCTCCTCGCCACCCCCGGCTGGCCCTCCGCCACCCCCGTCGTCACCGACTACCAGCGCGGCACGCTCAACGCGTACGCCGCCGGGATCGACCCCGCCCGGGTCTCCGCCTCGCGCAACCTGATCGCCGAGATCTACGGCTACTGGCAGAACGCGGAAGCCGGCTACTTCGGCCCGTCCGCCAACTACAACGGCACCGTCTTCGCCGCCCTCGCCCTCGGCGGCGCCAGAACCCAGACGGGCGCCCAGCGGGTTCCGCAGGCGCTCGTCGACAAGGTCGTCACCCGCCTCCGGGCCAACCAGCACAACGACGGCGGCTGGACCTACGCCAAGGCCGAGGGCAACGCGACCGAGCTGAACAAGCCGGGCGACGTCGACATGACCGGCGCCTCGATGGCCGCGCTCTGCGCCTCCGGCGTCCCGAACACCGACCCCGACATCCTCCAGGCCAAGGCGTTCCTCAAGAGCAAGCTGGTCAACACCTCCGGCGCCTTCAACGCCATGTACGGCATCAACACCAGCTCCAACGGCTGGGCCGTCTCCGGGCTCAACGCCTGCGGCATCAACCCGCAGACCGGCGACTTCCTCACCCCGGCGGGCAGGACCCCGGTCGACTTCCTGATCGCCCAGCAGTTCACCCCGGGCGGCGGCTTCAAGTACCAGCCCTCCGACACCGCCCCGTCCGCCTACTCCTCCCTCGACGCCCTGCGCGCCGTCGCGGGCGGCGGCTTCACCGCGGCGCCGCCCACCCCGGTCACCGCGGGCGCGCCCAAGTGGGTCGCGTCGGGCGGCTTCACGGCCGGTACGGCGACGAAGCTGGCGCTCACCGTGGACGACGGCACCGGCACCCTGAAGGTCTGCTCGGTGGCGTTCACCCCGACCGGCACGACCACCACCCTCGGCGACGTCCTGACCGCGGCGACGAGCGCGTCCACCCCGGCCGGCTGCGTCACCTCCGTGGTACCCGCATCCGGCACCGGAACCATCACCTCCGTCAGCGGCAAGGCCAACACCGGCCCGGCGACCTGGAAGGTGTCCGTCGACGGTTCGGCCTTCGCCGGGGCCGCCCGCAACAAGGTGATCGGCGTCGGCGACACCATCGCCCTGCGCTTCTCCTGATCCGCGACGCCCGGTGAAGGGGGGCGCGCACCGCCTGCGCGGACGTTTCCCCCTTCACCGGGTACGGGCGGTCTGGTCCAGACCTCTTGACCGAAGGTCTGGACCATTCTACGGTTTGGCAGGGTCACGACATAGGGCGGGGCGGGGCGAACCTTTCGTCCCGTCGGCGGCGGACCCGGGCTGGAAGGACGTACGGATCATGGGGCGTACATCACGGCTGCTGGGCCTCGGCCTGGCGGCGGCACTCGTCGTACCGATGCTGGTCGGAGCCGCGCCGCCGAGGACCGCGGAGACGAACACCGCCGCCGCCGAGACCTGCGCGGTCAAGTCGAAGCCCACCGGCAAGGTGCTCCAGGGGTACTGGGAGAACTGGGACGGGGCGGCCAACGGCGTGCACCCGCCGCTCGGCTGGATCCCGATCACCGACTCCCGCATCACCCAGCACGGCTACAACGTCATCAACGCGGCCTTCCCCGTCATCCGCTCCGACGGCACCGTCCTCTGGGAGGACGGCATGGACAACACCGTCAAGGTCGCCACCCCCGCCGAGATGTGTCAGGCCAAGGCCTCCGGCCTCACCACCCTCATGTCGATCGGCGGAGCCGCGGCAGGGATCGACCTCAGCTCCAGCAAGGTGGCCGACCGGTTCGTCCAGACGATCGTCCCGATCCTGAAGAAGTACAACTTCGACGGCATCGACATCGACATCGAGACCGGCCTCGTCGGCAGCGGCAACATCAACCAGCTGTCCGCGTCGCAGTCCAACCTCATCCGCATCATCGACGGCGTCCTCGCCGCGATGCCGCCGAACTTCGGCCTCACCATGGCCCCCGAGACGGCGTACGTCACCGGAGGCAGCGTCGTCTACGGCTCGATCTGGGGCTCGTACCTGCCCATCATCAAGAAGTACGCCGACAACGGCCGCCTGTGGTGGCTGAACATGCAGTACTACAACGGCAGCATGTACGGCTGCTCCGGCGACTCCTACTCCGCCGGCACCGTCGCGGGCTTCACCGCCCAGACCGACTGCCTGAACAAGGGGCTGGTCATCCAGGGCACCACCATCAAGGTGCCCTACGACAAGCAGGTCCCGGGCCTGCCCGCCCAGCCCGGCGCCGGCGGCGGCCACATGTCCACCGGACTCGTCTCGCAGGCCTGGAAGCACTACAACGGCTCCCTCAAGGGGCTGATGACCTGGTCGCTGAACTGGGACGGCTCCCGGGGCTGGACCTTCGGCGACAACGTGAAGTCCCTCCAGGGCCGTTGAGCCCCCGTCCGTAGCGCTTCCGCGCCCCCGGTCCGCTCCGGACCGGGGGCGCGGCGCCGCTCCGGCCGGGGAGCGACACGAGGAAGGCGTGAACCGGTCGCGCACACGGGCGGTCGGGGGAGCAGAATCGGGTACGGACCGGGGTGATCGTTTCCCCGGTGCGCCGGGCCCGTCCCCCCACGGGCCGGCCGACGACGAAGACGTACGAGGAGCCCCGATGGTGCACGAACGGGCCGGTCATCCGGCGCAGTCCGCAGACCTGGTCGACGTGGCACGGCTGGTGACGGCCTATTACGCCCTCCACCCCGATCCGGCCGACCCCGCCCAGCGGGTGGCCTTCGGGACCTCCGGCCACCGCGGCTCCGCGTTCGCCGCCGCGTTCAACGAGGACCACATCGCCGCGACCACCCAGGCGATCTGCGACTACCGCGCCCGCCAGGGCACCGACGGGCCCCTCTTCCTCGGCGCGGACACCCACGCGCTGTCCGAGCCCGCCCGGGTCACCGCCCTGGAGGTGCTCGCCGCCAACGGGGCCACCGTCCTCATCGACAGCGAGGACGGCTACACCCCGACCCCCGCCGTCTCGCACGCCATCCTCACGTACAACCGGGGCCGCACCGAGCACCTGGCCGACGGCATCGTGGTCACCCCCTCGCACAACCCGCCCGCCGACGGCGGCTTCAAGTACAACCCGCCGAACGGGGGACCGGCCGCCTCCGACGCCACCTCCTGGATCCAGGACCGGGCCAACGCCCTGATCGAGGCCGGACTCGGAGTCGTCCGCCGGACGCCGTACGCCCAGGCCCTGGCCGCCGACACCACCCGCCGGTACGACTTCCTGACCGCGTACGTCGACGACCTGCCCGCCGTCCTCGACCTCGACGCCGTACGGGACGCGGGCATCCGCATCGGCGCCGACCCGCTCGGCGGCGCGTCCGTCGCCTACTGGGGGCGGATCGCGGAGCGCCACCGGATCGACCTCACCGTCGTCAACCCGCTCGCCGACCCCACCTGGCGGTTCATGACGCTGGACTGGGACGGCAGGATCCGCATGGACTGCTCGTCGCCGCACGCCATGGCCTCGCTGATCGCCCAGCGCGACGCGTACGCCATCGCCACCGGGAACGACGCCGACGCCGACCGGCACGGCATCGTCACCCCCGACGGCGGCCTGATGAACCCCAACCACTACCTGGCCGTCGCCATCGACTACCTGTACACCCACCGCGACGGCTGGGCCGCCGGGACCGGCATCGGCAAGACCCTGGTCTCCTCGTCCATGATCGACCGGGTCGCCCACGACCTCGGCCGCACCCTGGTGGAGGTCCCGGTCGGCTTCAAGTGGTTCGTCGACGGCCTCTACGACGGCAGCCTCGGCTTCGGCGGCGAGGAGTCCGCCGGGGCCTCCTTCCTGCGCCGCGACGGACGCGTCTGGACCACGGACAAGGACGGCATCCTGCTGGCCCTCCTCGCCTCCGAGATCACCGCCGTCACCGGCTCCACCCCCTCCC
The DNA here is from genome assembly GCF_044766265.1 of Streptomyces sp. NPDC102283. NCBI lineage: Bacteria > Bacillati > Actinomycetota > Actinomycetes > Kitasatosporales > Streptomycetaceae > Streptomyces > Streptomyces sp. NPDC102283. The sequence continues at coordinate 93,255 of NZ_JBIWLQ010000013.1, read as the reverse complement.
AGCACTACGCGCGGCTCACCGACCGCTTCGGCGACCCGGCGTACGCCCGCGTCGACGCACCCGCCACCCGCGAGGAGAAGGCCGTCCTGGCCCGGCTCTCCCCGCAGCAGGTCAAGGCCGACACCCTGGCCGGAGAACCCGTCACCGCCGTGCTCACCGAGGCCCCCGGCAACGGAGCGCCGATCGGCGGCCTGAAGGTCTGCACCGACAGCGCCTGGTTCGCAGCCCGCCCCTCGGGCACCGAGGACGTCTACAAGGTGTACGCGGAGAGCTTCCAGGGCCCCGGCCACCTCGCCCGGGTCCAGGAGGAGGCCCGGGCCCTGGTCTCCGAGGCGCTGGGCGACGCCTGAGCCGATCGGGAAGCCGCCCGGGGGCCTGGACGGTCCGCCCCGCCCCCGGACGGCCTGGTACGCGGCTCAGCCCGGGTGGGCCGCGCGCCAGGCCGCCATGGACCGGTCCCACTGATCACCGGTCAACTCGGTGAGCGACGCCGGGAAGAGGCCGTCCTCCTCCTTGGCGATATGGGTGTGGCGCTCCTCCACGGCCCGGACGAACGCGGTCCGCTGCTGGGCCGATTCCAGGTCGAGGGCGTCGAGGAAGTCCGCCGGCTCCCGGTGCTCGACGGTGAGGGCGTCGACGTACGCCGTGTACTCCTCGTTCTCGCGCATCTCGGCGAACAGCCCCCGCTCCTCCCCGGCCCAGTGGGACCGCAGCTCGACGGCGACGCGCCCCACGAGGCTCCGCGCGCCGTCGCGGTCACCGGCGTCCAGCGCCCGCACGGCCGCCCCGGCCAGATCGGTGACCGACTCGTGCTCGGCGATGAACTCCCTGATCAGGGGGATATCGCGGCACCCGCAGTAGTGGCTCATTCCCGGTCCTCTCGTCCCTGAGATCGTGCCACCCGCCGACTCCGTATCCCGGCGACGCGCCAGTGGCGGCGCCGCCGCGGGGAGCACCGGCCCCAGCGTCAGCCGGTCACTCCGAGCAGCGGGGCCCAGGACTCCAGCGCGGGCCGCTCGGCGAGGTCGGCGAAGGCCACCTCGATGCCGTGGTCGCGGCGCCAGGCGGCGGCCAGCGACATGAGGCGGACGGAGTCGAGGCCGTAGTCGACCAGGTTCTCGTCGAGGGAGATCTCCTCGGGGTCCTCGCCGAGGACGTCGGCGACATCGGCACGGAGCTGTTCGAGCGTGAGCGCCACAACGGTCACTTCCCTTCGAAGACGGTTCGGGCGGTCGTGACAACGGCGCACTTGCCCGCGGCCCAGCGCAGCGCCATCGCGTGGTCCTCGGCCGAGAAGTCCGCGACCGCGTCGGCCACCACGAAGGCCTGGATGTCCTGCATCCAGGCGTCGCACGCGGTCATGAGCACGCCGATGTGGGCGTAGACGCCGGTGATGACGATCTGGTCGCGGCCCTGCTCGCGCAGGCGCTCCAGCAGATCGGTGCGGACGAAGCCGCTGTACTTCCACTTGGTGAGGACGGTGTCGCCCGCTTCGGGCGCGACCTCGTCCGCGATGGCCGCCAGGTGCTCGTCGGCCGGGAGTCCGGGGCCCCAGAAGTCCTGCTGGAGCCCGCGCTCCTCGGCGCTCTGGCCGCCGGGCTGCGCGGTGTAGAGCACCGGCACGCCGAGCCGCGCCGCGTCCTTTTTCAACCCGGCCACGTGGGAGAGGAGTTCGGGCACCGGTGCGGACCGGCGGTCGTACGCCGTGAGGAAGTAGTTCTGCAGGTCGTGGACGAGGAGCACCGCGCGCGCGGGGTCGACGGTCCAGTCGACCCGGTTGGCGGGCAGCTCGTCGGCGGCCGGCATGGGATAGGGGGCGATGGCGGGCAGTGCCATGGTGGGGAGGGTTCCGTTCGGGGAGTCGTTCAGTGGGACGGGGACGGGGAGGGAGAAGTGGTGCGGGCGGCGGCCGTGCGCAGGTCCTTCTTGGAGACCTTGCCCACGCCGGTCTGCGGGAAGGCGTCGACGAACTCGACCCGGTCCGGCACCTTGTAGGCGGCCAGACCCCGTTCGCGCACGAACCGTTTGACGGCCACCGCCTTGAGCGGACCCGCGCCCGAGCGCAGGATCACGTAGGCGCAGACGCGTTCGCCCAGATACGGGTCCGGCTCGGCCACCACGTTGGCGTCGTGGACGGCCGGGTGGGCGAGGATGTGGTTCTCGACCTCCTCGGCGGCGATCTTCTCGCCGCCCCGGTTGATCTGGTCCTTGGCGCGCCCCTCGACCACGATGTGCCCGGTGTCGGTGACCCGCACGATGTCGCCGGTGCGGTAGAAGCCGTCCTCGGTGAAGGAACGGGCGTTGTGCTCGGGGGCGTTCCAGTAGCCCCGGATGGTGTACGGCCCCCGGGTGAGCAGGTGGCCGGTCTCACCCGTTGGCACCTCCTGGTCCTCGTCGTCGACGACCAGGATCTCGTCGTCGGGCGAGATCGGCCGCCCCTGCGTCGTGACGATGGTCTCGACCGGGTCGTCCAGCCGGGTGTAGTTGACCAGTCCCTCGGCCATGCCGAAGACCTGCTGGAGCGTGCAGCCGAGAGCGGGCCGCACCCGGCGGGCCGCCTCCTCGCTGAACTTGGCGCCCCCCACGAGCAGGACGTCCAGGCTGCCGAGGTCGTGCGCGGTGCCCGGCGCGGCCTCCGTCCACAGCAGGGCCAGCGGTGGCACGAGCCCGGTGATGGTGACGCCCTCACGCTCGATCAGCGGGAAGGCCACCTCCGGAGAGGGCCCCGGGCACAGCACCACACGGCCGCCGGCGTACAGCGTGCCGAGCGAACCGGGGGAGGAGAGAGGGAAGTTGTGGGCCGCCGGCAGGACGCACAGATAGACGCTCCGCTCGTCGACGGCGCAGATCTCGTTGGAGCCCCGCAGCGAGTAGATGTAGTCGTCGTGGGTGCGCGGGATCAGTTTCGGTACGCCGGTGCTGCCGCCGGAGAGCTGGAGGAAGGCCAGGTCGTCCGGGCGCGGGCCGCCGTAGCCGACCGGCTCCTCGGCGACCTCGGCGAGCGCCTCGAACTCGCCGGGATCTCCCTGGGCGACGAACACGTGGCGCAGGGTGCCCACGTTGGCGCGGGTCTTCGACGCCAGCTCGCGGTAGTTGTAGCCGCCGTGCTCGGCCGCGACGACGTACGCCACCGCCCCGGTGAACTCGCAGAAGTAGGTGATCTCGCTCTCGCGGTGCGCGGGCAGCGCGAAGACGGGCAGCGCGCCGATCCGGAACAGCGCGAAGATCACCTCGAAGAACTCGGCGATGTTGGGGAGTTGCACCACCACCTTGTCGCCCTTGGCGATGTCGCGGGCGAGGAAACCCGCGGCCAGCCGGTCGGCGCGCCGGTCGAGGTCGGCGTACGTCCACCGGCTTCCCGCCACCGGGTCGACGATCGCGACCCGGTCCGGATGGTCCTCGGCGCGCTGCCGCAGCATCTCCCCGAAGGTCTCCCCGCGCCACCAGCCGGCCGCCCGGTACCTCTCCGCGAACTCGGCGGGCCAGGCCGGCGCCGCTTGCGTACTCACAGCTCTGCTCCCACGGCGCTCAGGAAGGTGCGGAACTTGGCCGCGGTCTCGGCGGTCTCCGCCTCGGGCTCGGAGGCGGCGACGATCCCCGCCCCCGCGTACAGGCGCAGCGTGCGCTCCTCGGCGTCGGCGCAGCGGATCGTGACAACCCACTCGCCGTCGCCCTCGGCGTCGCCCCAGCCGACCACTCCGGTGAAGAAGCCGCGGTCGAACGGCTCGGTCTCCGCGATGACCTGACGGGCCGTCGGCGTGGGCGTCCCGCACACGGCGGGCGTCGGGTGCAGCGCGCAGGCCAGCTCCAGCGCCGAGGCGTCGGAGGAGGCGAGGGTGCCGGTGACCGTGGTGGACAGGTGCCACATGGTGGCGGTGCGGATGAGCGTCGGGCGGGGCGGCACGGTCAGTTCCGTGCAGTACGGGGCGAGGGCCTGGTGGACGGCGTCGACGACGACGGCGTGCTCGTGGAGGTCCTTGACGGACTCCAGCAGCGTGGCCGCCCGGCGTACGTCCTCGGCGAGGTCGGCGCTGCGGGGGGTCGACCCGGCGAGCGGATTGGCCACGACCCGCTTTCCGCGGCGGGAGACGAGCAGTTCGGGGCTGGCGCCGATGAGGGTGCGCCCGGGGCCGGTCGGCAGCGCGAAGGTGTAGCCGGAGGGGTCGCGGCGGGCGAGGCGCTGGAGCATCGCGGGCAGGTCGAGCGGAGCCTCGGAGGTGAGTTCGAGGGTGCGGGCCAGGACGACCTTGCTGAACTCGCCGCGCCACATGCGCTCCACGGCCGCTGCGACGCCCTTGCCGTATATCTCCGGCTCGGGCACCGGGCGTATCCGCCAGCTCCCCGCGGCGGACGCGCTCGCGGGCAGGGCGATGAGCGGGTCCGAGGCGAGCGGCGGCGCACAGCGCACCGACTCCGGGACGCTCAGGGCCGCCGGGGCTGTGTGGTCGAAGGGGATGGCGCCCATGACCACCGGCGACGGTTGGCCGGCTGCGACCGCCGCGGCAAGCGTGGCGCCCACCCGTGCGGTCAACGGTCTCTCGTCGTGCGGGACAGGGAGGGCCGGACCCCGTGCGAGCAGTGTGCGTGCGGGGGTGGCGAGAAAGTGGTCGCCCGGCGTGTAGGCGTCCAGCAGCGAAGTGGCCGCTCCTACGGCCGGATGGGCCGGATCGGCCGGGGCGGTGTGCGTGGCGACCTGGGATGCCGTCGACACGGGGACTCCATTCTCGATGGTCCCGTCAGCGGGTGCGGGGGGCTGGATGGGAGGTGAGGGAAAGAACGAGGGGCGGCCGGGGCGGTCAGCGCAGGGTCGCGCCGCCGTCGACGTACAGCTCCTGCATGGTGATGTGGCGGGCGCGGTCCGACGCGAGAAAAGCCACCGTCTCCGCGATGTCCCCGGGGTCGGCGATCCGGCCGAGCGGGATGCCGGTGCGGTAGGTCGAGGGGTCCCCGTCGATGACGCGCTGTTCGGCGCCCGGACCGTTCCACAGCGCGCGTTGCATCGGTGTGTCGGTGGAGCCGGGTGCGACGACGTTGCAGCGAACGCCGCTGCGGGCGAGTTCGAGGCCCAGGCACTTGGTGAACATCGCGGCGGCCGCCTTGGAGGCGGCGTAGGCGGCCATGCCGGTACGGGGGATCCCGGCGGCGTTGGAGCCGACGGTGACGACCGCGCCGGATCCGCGGGCCGCCATGAGCGGGGCGAGGGCCTGGGAGACATGGAAGACGCCGGTGGCGTTCACCGCGAAGGTGTCCGCCCAGTCCTGCGCGGAGAGCACGGCCGCCGGGCCGGAGCGCAGAATGCCCGCCACGTTCACCAGGACGTCGACCGGGCCCAGTTGGCGCTCCACCCGGGCCACGGTGCTCTCCACCGAAGCGCGGTCGGTGACGTCCATCACGTACGGGGACAGGCTGCCTCCCGAGCGCTCGCCGCCGGGCAGCTTCTCCTGGGTCAGGGCCCACTCGGCGGCCAGTGCCTCGACGCCCGGCCGGGCGCGGTCGGTGGCGGCCACGCGGGCGCCGAGGGTGGCGAGCAGGTCGGCGACTGCCGCGCCGATGCCTTGTGCGGCACCGGTGACCAGAGCAGTGCGGCCGATGAACTCGCCGCTTCTGCCCGGTATGTGCTCAGGCATGAGCAACCTCCTCCGGGTGTTAGGTAAGGGTAACCTAAATTGAACCGACCGCCCAGAAGGTGTCGAGCCGCCGATATCTACTTAGGCTAGCCTCACCTTATGCAAACGCCGCGCACGGGGACCACGGCCTCGGCTCCCGAACATGACTCCACGACCGTTCAGTTGGATGGAGGCGAAGTCGACCGGACGGTGGAGTCCGTGCCCGCCGGACGCGAGGAGGCGTCCCCGGGAGCCGGGAACGGAATAATTTCGGGAACCGGGAACGGAGCAACCCCGGAATCCGGACGGTCCATTGCCGGACCCGGGGATCCCCGCTCCACGGCCGACCCGCGCCGACGGACCGTCGTGGCGGCCGTCGCCGGACTGGCCCTCGCCGTACTGCTGTTGACGGCGCTCTCCCTCTCGATCGGCGCGGGCGAGGTCGGCCCCGGCGGCGTCCTGGACTACCTGCTGGGCCGGGACGGCGCGCGCGACAACGCCCGGCTCGCCCTCGTCGTCGGCGACCTGCGCCTCCCGCGCACCCTCACCGCGCTGCTCGTCGGAGCCGCCCTGGGTGTCGCCGGGTGCCTGCTCCAGGCGGTCACCCGCAACCCGCTGGCCGAGACCGGACTGCTCGGTGTCAACGCGGGTGCCTCGCTCGGTGTCGTCGCCGGCATCGCACTCCTCGGCTTCGACTCCGGTTACGCCTACCTCGTCTGCGCGTTCGTCGGCGCGGTGGTCGCCAGCGGCCTCGTCCTCCTCATCTCCGGAAGACGCGGCGGCGGCTCTCCCATGCGCCTGGTCCTCGCCGGCGCGGCGCTCGGCGCGACCTTCGGCGGGCTCACCAGCGTCATCGTCGTCAACTCTGCGGAAACCTACGACAGATTCCGCTTCTGGGTCCTCGGCTCCCTCGCCGGGGTCGAGGGCTTCGGTGAACTCGGCCGCCTCGCCCCGGTGCTGGCCCTCGGCTTCGTCGTCGCCCTCCTGGTCGCCCGCCCGCTCTCCGCCCTCGCCCTCGGCGACGACCTGGCCCGGAGCCTCGGCCACCGGCCACCCCTGATCCGTACGGTCGTCGCGGTGGGAGTCACCCTCCTGACCGCCGCCGCCGTGGCGCTCGCCGGCCCCATCTCCTTCCTCGGCCTGCTCGCCGGCTTTCTCGCCCGGGCCCTGGCCGGCACCCGGCTCGCGGCGCGGCTGCTGCTCGCCGGGCTCATCGGGGCCTGCGTCCTGACGGTGTCCGACATCGCCGCACGCGTCGTCTCCCGGCCCTTCGAGGCGCCCGTCTCCGTCATCGTCGCCCTCATCGGCGCGCCCGTCCTCATCGCCATCGTCCGCTCCAGGCAACTGGCCTCGATGGGCATGACGGAACCGGCCACCGAGGAGCGTTCCCCCGACCGCCCCCGCCGCTTCCGGATCGCGCTGCCCCGCCCCGCCCGCCGCGCGCCGAAGACGCTCCCGGTCCGCCCGGCCGACACGCTCGTCCTGCGGCGCGGCCCGCTGTCCCTGCTCGTCACCCGGCGCGCCGCCCTCGCCGCCCTCGCCCTCACCGGGGCCCTCCTGCTCGCCGTCGTCCTCTCCGCTTACGCGGGCCAGAGCGACATGGGCGTCGGCCGCACCTTCCGCGCGGTGTTCGGCCAGGGCGACCGCTTCGACGTCCTGCTCGTGCAGAGGTTCCGCCTCGGCCGGATCGTCGCCGGACTCACCGCGGGCGCCGCCCTCGGCCTCGCGGGCTGCCTCACCCAGACCCTGGCCCGCAACCGCCTGGCCACCCCCGAACTCCTCGGCGTCAACGACGGGGCCACCGCCGCCGTCCTGCTCTCCGTCACCATCAGCGCCACCGGCTCCTTCGGCGCCTGGTGGGCCGGGCCGCTCGGCGCGCTCGCCGCCGTCATCGTCGTCACCACCGTCTCCGGCGGACTCGGCCAACGCGGCTACCGCGTCCTCGTCGTCGGCCTCGCCATGTCCGCGCTGGCCTCCGCGATCACCCAGGTCGTCCTGTCCCGCAGGTCCCTCTCCTCGGCGAGTTCGCTGTACGTATGGACCTCGGGCAGCCTCAACGGACGCAGCTACTCCGTCGCCGTCCCCGTCCTCATCGGCCTCGCCGTCCTCGTCCCCGTCGCCCTCGCCGTCGCCCGCCACCTGGGCGTCCTGCGCTTCGACGACGCGACCGCCTCCTCGCTCGGCTCCGCCCCCGGCCGGGTCCGGGCCCTCTCCCTGCTCCTGGCCGTCGCCCTCGCGGGCCTCGCCGTCGGCATCTGCGGCCCCGTCGGCTTCGTGGCGCTGGCCTCCCCGGTCATCGCCTCCCGGCTCGCCGGACCCCTGCGCGTCCCGCTCGTCGGCTCGATGCTCACCGGAGCCGTCCTCGTGGTCGCCGCCGACACCCTCGGCCGCATCGCCTTCGACGGCGTCGAACTCCCCGTCGGCATCGTCACCACCGTCCTCGGCGGCCCGTTCCTGCTCTGGGTGCTGCTCGGCCGCTCCGCCGCCACCCGCGTCTGAGGAGCCGCCCGCACGTGACCAACTCACAGCGCCGCGAACCGCCATCCCCTCCCGCACCCGCCCCTGCCCCTCCCGCACCCGCGGGACCGACCGGAACCGAGGCCCACACCGTGCGAAGCCCCCTCCTGCGCACACTCCTCAAGGACGTGACCACGGGCAGCCCCGACGCCGAGGAGGCGTTCTGGAGCTACGTGAGCACCACCGGCGCACCGCTCGTCGAGCCCGACCCCGAGGGCGACCCCGGCCACCGGCTCGTCACCTTCGTCCGCCGGGAGGACCCCGAGCGCCCCGCCACCCACGTCCTGGCCCTCCTCCACACGGTCACCGACCAGGACCGGCACGCGGGCGACCTCGCCCCGCACCTGATGGAGCGCGTCGAAGGCACCGGCGTCTGGGCGATCAGCCACCGGCTGCGCGCCGACCACCGCGCCTCGTACCAGTTCCACGCCACCGACGGAACCCGCGAGGACGCGCTGCGCGCCGACCGGGCCGCCTGGCTCCAGGTCCTCGACCACGCCGAACCCGACCCGCTCAACGACCGCGCCCCACTGCCCTCCCGGGACGGCCGCAACCCCGCCTCCGTACTCGAACTCCCCGAAGCCCCGCCCCAGTCGCGGACCCGGCGGCGCGACGACGTGGACCGGGGGCGCACGCTCGACGCCGAGGTGGACGGCCGCCGGATCACGGTCCACCTGCCGCACGGCCACCGCCCCGAGGGCGGCCCGTACGCGCTCGCCGTGCTCCTCGACGGCGAGATGTGGGGCCCTGTCCTCGGCGTCGGCGACATCCTCGACAACCTGCACGCCGACGGGGGCCTGCCCCCCACCGTCGCGGTCCTGGTCGACACCATGGGCCGGCGCATGGAGGACCTGGCCTGCAGCGCCCCGTTCGTCGACTGGCTGGCGGACACCCTGCTGCCCTGGGCCGGACGGGAGTACGGGGCCGGGGCCGACGCCGCACGGACCGTCGTCGCCGGACAGAGCGCGGGCGGCCTCACCGCCGCGTTCGCCGCTTTCCGACGCCCCGACCGCTTCGGCCTCGCGCTCTCCCAGTCCGGCTCCTTCTGGTGGCCCGACGACGCACGCGGCAGCGAGTGGCTCACCGGGCAGTACGCCCGGGCCGAACGCAGGCCGGTGACGCTCCACCTGGAGGTCGGCCTCCAGGAATGGATGCTCCTCGCGGAGAACCGCAGGTTCCGCAATGTGCTGCGCGCCCGCGGATACGACGTCCGCTACCGGGAGTTCAACGGTGGCCACGACTACGCCTGCTGGCGCGGCGGCCTCGCCGACGGCCTGGCGGAACTGCTCGGCGGACGCTGAGCGGTTCCACCCCGCCACGCCCCGACAGGAAGGGGGGCGGGGGCGGCATCCCCCTCCGGATGCCGTCCCCGCCCCCTCTTCGCGCCCTCAGCCCTTGACGGCCCCAGTCTCGTCCTGCGCCAGGCTCTCGCCGGAGCCGGGCGGCCCGTCCGCCCCCTCGTGGTCGTCGAACGGCGGCGGTTGCGGGGCGTCGCGCGGCAGCCGCAGAGCGATCAGGGCCCCGGCCGCGACGAGCGCCGCGGTCACCCAGACCGCGGTGCGGTACGGACCCGGATCGGCGGCGGCCTCCGTCACATGACCGCCGCCGATCACCGCCGCACAGGCGGCGATGCCCACCGCGCCGCCCAGTGTGCGGACGATCTGGAACAGGCCCATCGCCCGACCCATGTCGGACGGTGCGATCGTCGCGAATCCGGAGATCTGCACGGTCAGCACCGCCGTGCCGAGCACCAGGCCGATCAGGAACATCAACCCGCGCACGCTCCACGCGTTCTCCGCCACCCCGGGCACGGCGAGCGTCGCGAAGACCGCGGCGGCCACCAGCAGGGCCGGCACGGTCAGCAGTCGGGGGCCGAGCCGCGGCAGCAGGCGGTCCACCACCTGCGAGGCGAGCATCAGCCCCACCGCCTCCGGAAACACGCTCAGCCCGGCGTCCAGCGCCGAGGCGCCCAGGCTCGCCTGGTAGAGCAGCGGGAAGACGAACAGCACGCCCATCAGCCCGGCGGCCGTCACACCGGCCAGCGCGGAGGCGGGCCCGTACACCCGGTCGGCGAGCAGCCGCAGTCTCAGCAACGGCGTCCCGGCACGCACCTGGTGCAGGACGGCGGCCACCAGCAGGACGGACCCCAGGGCGGCGCTCATGGCGACGGCCGGTCGCGTCCAGCCCTGCGAGGGACCGAAGCCGAGCGCGTACGTCAGCAGACCCAGCGCCGGAGTGGCCAGCCAGAAGCCGACCGTGTCGAACTTCCCCTCCGGCCCCTCGACATGCTCCCGCAGACCGAAGAGGCCCAGCAGAACCGCCGCCGCCCCGATCGGCACGTTCACGAAGAACAGCCAGTGCCAGGAGAGGTGTTCGGTGAGCAGCCCGCCCAGCGGCGGACCGAGCGCCGGCATCAGGGCCGTCGGCACGATCAGCACCTTGGCCAGCTTCATCCGCTCGTGCGGCGGGAACGCCCGGAACAGCAGCGTCATCCCGACCGGGGTCAGCAACCCGCCCGCCAGGCCCTGTACGGCACGGGCGACCACCAGCGTGGTGAGGTCCGGGGCCAGACCGCAGACCGCGGAGGCGATCGTGAACGCGGTCAGAGCGCCGAGGAACACCCGCTTCGTGCCGAAGCGGTCGCCCAGCCAGCCAGCCACCGGCAGCCCCACAGCGAGCGCGACCAGAAAGGCCGTCTCCACGGTGTTCGCCGCCGACAGCGGTCGCCCGAAGTCGCCCGCGATCGTGTAGAGCGCCGGGTTCACGATCGTCGAGTCCAGGCCGTTCATGCACATCGCGGCCGTGTAGACGAGGACGACCGCGACCCGCGGACGTATCCGGGGCCGGATCAGCAGCCCGCTCACCGCGCGGAGACGGGGACGGGGCCGGACCGGTGCGTGGTGATCCGGTCCAGCGCGTCCTGGCGGGCGCACGGGCCGTGAACCGTCGACCAGCCCTCGGGCACCGCCGCGAACAGCGGCCACAGCGAGTGCTGTCCCTCCGCGTTGGCCAGGACGAGGAACTCCCCGTCCGCGTCGAAGGGGTTGGCGGATGCGTCGCTCATCGGTGTCACTTCTCCAGCTCGGTCAGTCGGTCGGCGACCACGCGTGCGATGTGCGCGATCGGCTCGGGCAGGGTCATGTCCTTGTGCGAGCAGGCGACGTTCGTGTTGTCGACGCGCCCGCTCACGTACGGGGTCCAGGTCTCCGGCGTCAGGGTGTCGTCGATGGTGTCCACCGTGGCCCGGAAGAACAGCACATCGCCCCGGAACACCCGGTGGTCGTAGGCCCGTACGAGGTCGTTGGTGTTGAGGTACACCTCGCCGAGCGCCTCGATCCTCGCGGCGGAGAGCGTCGCCAGTGGGGAGCCCTCGCGGCGCAGCACCTCCACCACGTTCGCCGTGTTCAGCTCCTGGTCCCCGAGGCTCTCGGGGCCGTAACCGCCCATGGTGAGCAGCGATTCGAGAGCCTCGGCCCGGTCGGGCACCGGCAGGCCGCGGAAGCCCTCGGCGGGATACGCGTCCAGGATCGCCAGCAACTCGACCTCCTGGCACGCCTCTTGGAGGACCGCCGCGATCGCGTGCGCGATGATTCCGCCGGTCGACCAGCCGAGCAGCCGGTAGGGGCCTTCCGGCTGGACCTCGCGGATGCGGGAGGCGTAGTGCGCGGCCAGCTCCTCCAGCGTGGTCGGCAGCGGATCGTCCGCCGTCGCCCCGCCGACGCCCTGCGCCTGGAGACCGTAGATCGGCACGTCGGACGGCAGGTGGCGGATCAGACCGGCGTAGCACCAGCTCAGACCACCCGCCGGGTGCACGCAGTGGACCGGGGCGCGGTCGCCGGGGCGGGCGGGCCGCAGCGGCAGCAGCACATCGAGCGGGTCCTCCTCGCGCGAGACGTCCAGCGCCACGTCCAGCGCGGCGGGCGTCGGCGCCTGGAACACCGTGCCGATCGACACCTCGATGCCGAACGCGGACCTGATCCGCCCGGCGAGGCGCACCGCGAGCAGCGAATGACCGCCCAGGTCGAAGAAGTTGTCCTCCACTCCCGCGGACGGCAGCCCCAGCACCTCCGCGAAGACCGCGCAGAGCTGCTCCTCGCGGACCGTGCGTGGTGCGCGCCCACCGGCGTTCACCGGGACGCCCGGAGCGGGCAGCGCCTTGCGGTCCAGCTTGCCGTTACCGGTCAGCGGCAGCCGCTCCAGGGCCACCACCGCCGAGGGCACCATGTGCGCCGGAAGCCTGGCGGCGGCGTGCTCGCGCAGGGCTGCCGGGACCGGGTCCGTGCCGGGCGCGGGGACGACGTAACCGACCAGACGCCTGTCGCCGGGTGTGTCCTCGCGGACCACGACCGCCACATCCGCGACCTCCGGGTGCGCGGCCAACACCGCTTCGATCTCACCGAGTTCGATGCGGAAGCCGCGGATCTTCACCTGCTGGTCGCCCCGGCCGAAATACTCCAGCGTGCCGTCCGGGCGCCGCCGGGCGAGGTCGCCCGAGCGGTACATCCGCCTGCCGCTCTCCCCGAAGAGATGCGCGAACGGGTCGGCGACGAAGCGCCCCGCCGTCAGGTCCGGGCGGCCCAGATAACCGAGCGCCACCCCCTCGCCGGCCACGTACATCTCGCCGGTCACCCCGGGCGGCACCGGCTGCAACCGGTCGTCCAGCACATAGACGCGCAGATCGGGAATGTTCACGCCGATGGTGCTGGAGACCGCGGAGGCGGCAGTCGCCCGGTCCAGCGCCAGATACGAGACATGGACGGTCGTCTCGGTGATGCCGTACATGTTGACCAGCGTCGGCGCGTTCTCCTGGTGGCGCGTGTACCAGTCCGCCAGCCGCCCGAGCTCCAGCGCCTCGCCGCCGAACACCACGTACCGCAGAGCCAGTTCGTTTCCCGGAGCATCCCGGTCGGCGGCGGCCAGCTGGTAGAAGGCGGACGGCGTCTGGTTGAGGACGGTCACCCCCTCGTCCGCCAGCAGCCGCAGGAACGCGTGCGGGTCACGGCTGGTCGCGTACGGGACGACGACGACCCGCCCGCCGTACAGCAGCGCACCCCACAGTTCCCACACCGAGAAGTCGAAAGCGTAGGAGTGGAACAGCGTCCACACGTCGTCCGGCCCGAACGAGAACCAGTGCTCGGTCGCCGTCAGCAGCCGTGTCACGTTGTGCTGGGTGACCACGACCCCCTTCGGGCGGCCGGTGGACCCCGAGGTGTAGATGACGTACGCCGGGTCACCCGGGCTCAGCGGCCGGGTGCGGTCCGCCTGGCCGAGGGGTCCGTCCGGGAGGCCCGCCGCCCCGTCCACGGTGATCAGCGGCAGATCGTGCGCGGGCAGCCGCCCGGCAGTCGCGATGTCGGTGATCAGAGCGGCCGGACGGGCGTCGTCCAGCATGTAGGCGAGCCGGTCCGCCGGGTAGTCGGGGTCCATCGGCAGATACGCGGCCCCCGCCAGCGACACCGCGAGCAGCCCGGCCACCAGGTCCGTGGAGCGCGGCAGCGCGAGCGCCACGATCGAACCGGGGCCGATCCCCCGGGCCGCCAGCAGCCGGGCCAGCGACCGGGCCCGGGACGACAGTTGGGCGTACGTCAGCGACGCGCCCTCGCAGCTGACCGCCACCCGGCCGGGGTGCCGTCGCGCCGCCACCTCGTAGACCTCGGCGAGGGTGAGCGGCACCGGCCGGTCGTGGTTGAGGCCGTTGGCCTCGACCACGGCACGGTGGACCTCGTCCTCGCCGAGGACGGGCAGCAGGCCGACCGGGGTGCCGGGCCGCTCGGCCGCCGCGGTGAGCAGCCGGGACAGCCGGTCCGCGAGCGCCTGCGCGGTCGACCGGTCGAAAAGGTCGGTGCGGAACTCCAGGAAGCCCCCGATCCCGCCGCCGGGCAGTTCGCCCGCGTTCAGGGTCAGGTCGAACTTCGCGGTGCCGGACGGCACGGCGGTCAGCCGCGCGGTGGTGTCCGGGCCGAGGGAGACGGGTCCGTCGGCGAGCGACTGCCAGGCCAGCATGACGTGGAACAGCGGATGCCGGGCCAGCGAGCGTGGCGGGTTCAGGGCCTCGACGAGGTGGTCGAAGGGCAGCGCGTCGTGCTCGTACGCGGCGAGCGTGGCCGTCCGTACCCGGTCCAACAGATCACCGAAGGCAGGGTCGCCGGAGGTGTCGGTGCGCAGGACCACGGTGTTGGTGAAGAAGCCGACGAGCCCGGCCGTGGCCTCGTCGTCGCGTCCCGCGACGGGGGTGCCGAGGGGAATGTCGGTGCCGCAGCCGTGCCGGGTCAGCAGGGCCGCGAGGCCGGCCTGCACAGTCATGAACACGGTCGCCCCGTGCGCCCGCGCGAGCCGGCGCAGCGCCTCGTGCGCGGTGGCGTCCAGGGCGAAGGGCACGGTGTCGCCCGCCGAGGTCGCCACGGGCGGCCGGGGCCGGTCGGTGGGCAGCTCCAGCTGGTCCGGCAGCCCGGCGAGCGCGTCGCGCCAGTGCGCGAGCTGGGCCTCGGCGAGCGGGGTCGGATCGGCGGGGGTGCCCAGGAGCCGCTGGAGCCGGGCCGCGTGGTCCACGTACTGGCCGCTCAGGGGGGTGAAGTCCGGCGTGCGGCCCTCGGTGCGGGCGGTGTAGGCGGTGGCCAGGTCCTGGACCAGGGGAGTGGTGGAGGCGCCGTCCCCCGCTATGTGGTGCAGCAGGAGGAGAACGGTGTGGTGGTCCGGCGAGTCGGTGAACAGGACCGTGCGCAGCGGGGGTTCGCCTGCGAGGTCGAAGCAGTGGCGCACGGCCTCCGTCAGATCGCTGCCCGGCTCCGCCAGGTGCAGCACCGGACGGGCGGCCGGGTCGTCGGGGGCGAGGATTCGCTGGTGGGGGGTGTCGTCCGTGGCGCCGCCGCCCACGCGCACGCGCACGCCGTCTGCGGTGGCGTCGGTGGCGTTGTCGGTGGCGTTGTCAGTGGGCGGATATACCGTTCGTAGTGTCTCGTGACGCTCCGCCAGGTCGTGCAGGGCGAGCTGGAGCGCGTCGCGGTCGAGCGGGCCGTTGACGTTCAGGACGAGCGGGATGTTGTAGGTGGGGCTGGGGCCTTCGAGGCGATGGAGGAACCACAGCCGCTGCTGGGCCGGGGACAGGGGGAGCGGACCGGTGCGCGACACGGGGGAGAGCGGGACGGAGGCGGTGGTGTCGCCGCGCGTGCGGACCAGCGCCGCCAGGGCGGCGGGCGTGGTGTTGCGGAAGACGTCGGCGATGCCCATCGGCACGCCGAAGTGCTCCCGGACGCGGGCGGCCAGTCGGGCGGCGAGCAGCGAATGCCCGCCGAGGTCGAGGAAGCCCGCGTCGGCGGCCGGGGGTTCGGCGATACCGAGCACGTCGGCGAAGAGCCCGCGCACGATCTCGGCGTGCGGTCCGTCGCCGGCGCCGTCCGGGCCGCCCGCCGCGGGCGGGAGCGGTTCGGGATCGGGCAGCGCACGGTGGTCGAGCTTGTCGTTCGCGGTACGGGGCAGCGCGTCCAGGAGCGTCACGGTCGCGGGGACCATGTGCTCGGGCAGGGCCCCGGCCAGGTGGTCGCGGAGCTCGGCGGGGGTGGGCGGCGCGCTGTCTGCGGTAAGGGCGTCGCCCCCGGGTCCCGGTGCGGGAGAGGAACGCTCCGTCACCGGGACCGCGTAGGCCAGCAGCCGCTTGCCGTGGCCGGTGTCGCGGGCGATGACCGCGGCCGCCGCGACCCGCGGGTGTGCGGCCAGCCGGGCCTGGATCTCACCGAGTTCGATCCGGAAGCCGCGGATCTTCACCTGGTCGTCGCCGCGCCCCAGGAACTCCAGCGTGTGGTCCTCGCGGCGCCGCACCAGGTCCCCGGTGCGGTACATCCGGCTCCCGGGAGCGCCGTTCGGCGCGCCGAACGGGTCCGCGACGAACCGCTCGGCCGTCAGGTCGGGGCGACCCAGATAGCCCAGGGCCAGACAGGCCCCCGCGACGTACAGCTCGCCCGTGGCACCGGCGGGCACCGGACGCAGGGAGGAGTCCAGGACGTAGACGCGTGAGCCGCGCACGGGGCGGCCGTCGGGCCGGGCGGCCGAGGTCCCGGGCACCCAGTAGTAGGCGTCGACCGTCGTCTCGGTCGGCCCGTAGAGGTTGACCGCGTGCACGGCCCCGGCCTCGGTCAGCCGCTCCCACAACGGTGCGGGGACGGTCTCCCCGCCGACCACCAGATGGGCCGGGTGGTGGCGGCCCTCGTCCAGCAGGCCTTCGGAGATGAGCGCCTCGGCGTAGGAAGGCGTGACGTCGAGACAGTCGACCAGGTGCGTGCCGACGTACGCGGTGAGCGCCGCGGGGTCCCGGTAGGCGGCGTCGTCCAGCAGGTGCAGCTCGTGACCGTGGACCATCCACAGCAGCGGGTCCCAGGACGCGTCGAAGGCGAACGAGGCGCTGTGCGCGACCCGGAGGCGTTCCCGGCCGGTCCGGGCGACGGCCGGGGCGATGTGGTCCGTGCCGTGCCCGGCGCAGAGGTTGGCGAGCGAGGCGTGGCCGACGAGGACGCCCTTGGGGCGGCCCGTGGAACCGGAGGTGTGGATGAGGTAGGCGGGGTCCGCGAGCGACGGCCCGGTGGGCGGCGGCCCGTCGGGGCAGGCGGCGAGGGCGTCGGCGGTGGCGGGAGCGTCGAGCGCGACGGTCGGCAGCCCGTGGTCGGGCAGCGAGGCGAGCGTCGCGGCCGTGCCGATCACGCACAGCGGCCGCGCGTCCCCGAGGACAGCCAGGGTCCGGGCGGCGGGGTGGCCGAGGTCCAGCGGCTGGCAGACCCGGCCCGCCTTGAGCACGGCCAGCAGCGCGACGACCATGTCGGCGGTCCGGGGGAGCGCCAGGGCCACCGTGCCGAGGCTCCCTCCGCCCGCGGCGGAAGCGCCGAGGCCGGCCAGCAGGTGGGCCAGTCGGTCGGAGGCGGCGTCCAACTCGGCGAAGGTGAGCCGGGCCCCGGGCCCGGCGGCGGCGTCCGTGCCCGCCCGTGAGTCCGTGTCGGACGTCGCCCCTCGGAACGTGCCCGCCACGGTGGAGCGCACGGCGACGGCGTGCGGTGTCCGGGCCGCCTGCGCGGTGAACGACCGGGGAAGGGTCAGCGGGGCGGCGGGCTCGGAGCGACCGTACGTCACGGCCTCGCGTACCTGGTCGCCGCTGAGCAGATCCAGCGTGCCGATCGGGCGTTCGGGGTCGGTCAGCAGCAGCTCGGTCAGGCCGTCCAGATAGCGCAGCCAGGTCTCCTCGTGGGCGGCGAGGCCCTTCGGCCCGTACGCGGCGGGGTTGGCGTCGAGAGAGAGCCGCAGGCCCCCGTCCGGGCCGGGAGCGGCGCCGACCGCGAGGCCTTCCACCGGTCCGGCCGCGAGGTTGCGCACGGTGCCCGTGGCCCCGGCGAAGTCCAGGGCGCCGTCGAACGGCTTGACGTTGACCATCGGACCGGTCAGCGGGGTGTCGGCCGACTCCAGGGCCAGGTCGCGGCGGAGGTCGGCCTGCGGATAGCGCTGATGACGGCGGACCTCGCGGATCTCCAGCACCACACGGCGCAGCAGTTCGGCTCCGGTGTCGCCCGGGCGCACGGAGATCCGCAGCGGCAGCACGTTCACGGTCATGGCCGGGGTCCGCAGCGCCGCAGGCCCCCGCCGGTTGGTCAACGGCAGTCCCAGCACGACGTCCTCGGCGCCGGTGAGCCGGTGCAGATGCCCGGCGGTCGCCGCCACGACCAGCTCGGCCCAGGTCGCCTTCGCCGCACGCGCCGCCCCGGACAGCCGCTCCAGGGCCTCGGCGGGAAGGTCGGTGGTCCGATGGAGCGGGGCGTCGTCCGGTGTGTCCGAGGGGTCGGGGGAGCGGTGGGGGGCGGTGACCGAGGAGCCCGCCATGCGCGTGGCCCAGAACGCCCGGTCCGCCGCGTACTCATCACCTTCCAAGTACGCCGCCTCCTGCCCGGTCAGCTCGCCCAGCGGGGCGAACCGGCTCCGGGGCGGCGGCTCTTCGGCGACCAGCGCCCGGTAGCGCTCGGCGACGCGCTGCCCGATGAGGGACAGGGCGTAGGCGTCGACGGCTATGTGGTGCACGCGCTGGTACCACCGGTGGCGCCCTTCGCCGACCCGGATCAGCGCCTGCGTCATCAGCGCACCGTCGGCGGCGAGGTCCACCGGCCGGGCCAGGTCCTCCCGCATCCACGCCTCGGCCCGGTCCGCCGCCAACTCCAGCCGGTGCACCACGGGTTCGGCGGCGGGAACGACCCGCTGCGTCGGTACGCCGTCGGCCTCGGACACGCGCAGGGCGAGGGTCTCCGCCTCGCCGACCGTCCGTCTCAAGGCCTCCACGAACAGCTCCGCGTCCAGCGGTCCGTCGATCTCCACGCAGTCGGCCGTGTTCAGCTCGCTGCCGAGAGGGGCCATCTGGTGCGCGTAGTAGATCCCCGACTGGGCTGCCAGGAGGGGGAGTTCGGAGGGAGGCGCGCCGCCGGAGCGTGCTGCCGAAGAGCTGGTCGGGCGGTGCGGACGCTCATGCATGTGTGTGACGACTCCCCTGAAGGACAACGGACACCGGGCCACGGACTCTCGGCGCACACTTAGGTAAGGCTAAGTTAACCTATTTCCGACAGTGCAGGCGACCGCCCCGGGGCGGTCCGGAACGCAAGGAGAGCCCATGACCGTCCCCGCAGCCCCACGCCCCGAGACGCGGGCCGGTACAGGGGCCGACGAGGCGGCCGGTGCGCGGATCCGTGCCCTCAGGACCGCCGTGCGGGAGGCGATCGGCTCCAGCGCCCCGGCCCTGCTCGACCTGAGCCGGCGTCTGCACGCCGAGCCCGAGACCGCGTTCGAGGAGCACAGGGCCGCCGCCCGCTGTCATGAACTCCTGGCAGCGCACGGCTTCGAGGTCACCGCGCCCGCCCACGGCCTGGACACGGCGTTCCGCGCCACGATCGGCTCCGGCCCCGTCACCGTGGCCATCGCCTGCGAGTACGACGCCCTGCCGGGACTCGGCCACGCCTGCGGGCACAACCTCATCGCGGCCGCCGGAGTCGGCGCGGCCCTCGGCCTCGCTCCGTACGCCGACGAACTCGGCCTGACCGTCCGTGTCGTCGGCACTCCCGCCGAGGAGCGGGGCGCGGGCAAGGCCCTGCTGCTGGAGGCCGGAGCGTTCGACGGGGTCGACGCCGCGATGATGGTGCACCCCTGCCCCTTCGAGATGGCCGACTTCCGCTCCTTCGCGCTCGGCACCCTCGACGTCGTCTACACCGGCCGCGCCGCACACCCCAGCCTCAACCCGCACGAGGGCCGCAACGCCGCCGACGCGCTGACCGTCGCCCAGGTCGCCCTGGGCCTCCTGCGTCAGCAACTGCCGCCGCAGTGGCGGGTGCACGGCATCACCACCGCCGCCGGAACCGCGCCCAACGCGATACCCGAGCGGGCCACCGCCACCTACGAGATACGGGCGCTGGCCGCCGAGGATCTGCGGGAGCTGCGGCAGCGGGTCGAGGACTGCTTCCGTGCCGGGGCGCTCGCCACCGGCTGCGAGGTGACGCTGGAGCGGCCCGAGCCCGACTACCTCGACTTCCGGGGCGACCCGGAGCTGATCCGGCTCTGGACGGCCAACGCCCGCGAGTTGGGCCGCGCCGAACCGGTCGAGCGTCCGCCGTTCGCCTGCACCGACATGGGCAACGTCTCGCACGTGGTGCCGTCCATCCACCCGGTGCTCGACATCACTGGCGGGGCCTGCGGCCCGCACGAGGCGGCGTTCGCCGAGGCCGCCATCTCCCCGGCGGCCGAACAGGCCCTGCTCGACGGGGCGGTGGGCATGGCGTGGACGGCCGCGGACTTCGCGGCTTCCCGGCTCTCCGGAGCAGGCGGTCCGTCCGGCGTGGCCTGACAGAGTCCTATGGGGCCCGGTGGGATCTGCCGGGGCGTCCGACGCCGTGCGGCTCCGACCGGCAACTGCAGCTCGGAGCCGCACGGCGTGGAAGTCACCCGGAGGTCACTTGGCCGAGAGCGCCTCGACGTAGTCGTTCAGGACGGCGTCCGCCGCGAGCGGGCCACCGCGGGTGGACCACACCGAGCCGTCGACGGTCACCGCGTGGTCGTTCCTGACGGCGCCCAGCTCCTTGTAGGCGGGCTTGGACTGGACGTCCTTGAGCGCCTTCTCGCCGTCCGAGGTCAGCGTCGACAGGAACAGCCAGTCGCCGTCGATCTCGTTGATCTTCTCCAGGCTCAGCGACGGCGTGTGCGCGTTGCCGTCCTTGTTCTGGGACGCGGGCCGCTTCAGCCCCATCTCCAGGGCGACGCCGCTGGCGAACTGCTTGTTCTCCATCCAGCTCGGCCCGTCCGGGTTCCAGCGGACGATGGAGATCTCGGCGCCCTTGTTCGCGCCCAGCTTCTCACCGGCGGCCTTGGCGGCGGCCTCGTGGCCGGTGATGAACTTGTTCGCGTCGTCCAGCTTGTTGACGGCGTTGCCGACACCTCGGAAGAACAGCTTCCAGTCGTCGGTCGGCGCCATCGTCACCAGCGTGGCCGGGGTGATCTCCCGCAGCTGCTTCAGTACCTGCTCGTCCTGCATGTCACCGGCGAGGATCAGGTCGGGCTTCGCGGCGACGACCTTGTCCATGACCGGCTGGAGCAGGTTGCCCACGACGTCGATGCCCGCGACCTTGTCGGCGAGGTAGGCCGGCGGCTTGTCCAGCCCCTGCCCGTTGGTGATACCGACCGGCTTGATGTCCAACGCCAGTACCGCGTCCAGGTCTTCCTGGGTCAGGGTGACGATGCGCTTCGGCTGCGCCGGGATCTCCACGGCCCTGCCGGTGGCGTCCTTGACCGTACGGGTCGCGGAGGAGGCGGAGTCCGCCTTCCCGGCTTTGTTCCCGGCGGACTTGCCCGGTGCGGAGTCCGAACCGCAGGCCGTCAGCAGCAGGGTGGCAGCCCCGAGCACGGCGACGGCTTGCGCCGCTCTTCGGGCGGCGGTCAGGGCGGGGCGGCGGTGCAGGATCATCAAGGGCTCCGGGTTCAACGGGACATGAAGCGGGCGACGGCCGCACGGTCACGCGGATGCGGACGTCGGCTCGTGAGCGAGCTAAGGTTAGCCTTACTTTAGCGGCAGCGGGCAAAGTGATGCCCCTGTCCTTCGGAAAGGCCGGTCCCCGTGGAAATCCGAGTCGAACAGCTCACCGCTGGATACGCCGGGCATACCGCCGTGGATCAGGTCGACCTGACGGTCCCCTCCGGACAGGTCGTGGCGATCGTCGGCCCCAACGGGTGCGGCAAATCGACCCTTCTGCGCTCCATGGCCCGCCTCCACCAGCCCAGCTCCGGCCGGGTGTTCGTCGGCGACGCCGACGTCTGGCGACTGCGCCAGCGCGACGCCGCCCACCGCATCGCCCTGCTGCCCCAGGCCCCGCAGGCACCCGAGGCGGTCACCGTCGCCGGACTCGTGCGCTACGGACGCCATCCGCACCAGGGGCTGTTCCGCCAGTGGTCGCAGGAGGACGAGAGTGCCGTCACCCGCGCCCTGGAGGCCACCGGTACCGCCGCTCTGGCCGGACGCCGGCTCGACCAGCTCTCCGGCGGCCAGCGCCAGCGCTGCTGGCTCGCCATGTCCCTCGCCCAGGAGACTCCCGTCGTCCTGCTCGACGAACCCACCAGCGCCCTCGACATCGGCCACGCCGTGGAGGTCCTGGACCTGGTCCGCGAAGTCGCCGCGCAGGGCCGCACCATCGTGATGGTGCTGCACGACCTCGCCGCCGCCGCACGGTACGCCGACACGCTGGTCGCCATGCGCGACGGGCGGATCGTCGCCTCGGGGCCGCCCCGCGAGACCGTGGACACCGCACTGGTCCACGAGCTCTACGGCATCGAGGCGGAGATCCTCACCGCGACCTCCGACGGGGCGCCCGTCGTCGTACCGACCGTGCGCGTACCGGTCGCCTGACCCCGACGGAGCGACACCCCCGCTCCTGGATCGACGACTGCCGGGCTGTCGGAGGGGGCGCCCGGTCCGTGGCCAGACGCGGTCAAGGACCGGGGCGGAGGCGGTGGCCGTGCGAATGGACCGTCATCAGGTGTCCGGGGCCGTCGTATCGAGGGCCCGGGAGGACGTCGTCAGCCGGATCGTGGGTCGGGTGCGGTCCATGTCGAAGAACATCCGGACGGCCACCTGCGAGTGGCAGTCGATGACGCACGCGCACTGGCCTGCCCCGGCAACTCCTCCGGGCCGCCGAACCCTTCTGAGGAGCCCCCCGCGCGCCGCCCGCGGAAGCGCGCCGATATCCGGAAACACCGAGGGGCCCGTGGCGAACTCCAGGGCCCCTCAGTGGGCATCCGCCTCGGCACGCGACGCCGACGCGTTCAGCCGGTCCCTCCCGCGCCGCCCCCGCGCCGCGACCCGCCCGCACCGGGATCGCCGCCGCGGAACACTCCGAGGATCTCCTCGGCGGCCAGCGTCGCCGTCAACGTGCCGTCCCGGACCCGCTGTTCGAGCTCCGGTGCGAGCTTCCGCACCGCCGGGTGGCTGTGCAGACTGTCCAGCAGATCGTCGCGGACCATCGTCCACGTCCAGTCCACCTGCTGGTCGCGGCGCTTGGCCGCCAGCCGACCGGTCGACTCCAGGAGCGCCCGGTGCTGCTCCAGCCGCTCCCACAGGGTGTCGAGGCCGAGCGACTCGCGTGCGCTGCACGTGAGCACCGGTGGTGTCCAGGCCGCGTCCGCCGGATGCATCAGCCGTAGCGCGCCCGCCAGTTCGCGCGCGGCCGAGCGGGCGTCACGTTCGTGCGGTCCGTCGGCCTTGTTCACCGCGATGGCGTCCGCCAGCTCCAGGACGCCCTTCTTGATGCCCTGCAACTGGTCGCCGGTACGGGCCAGCGTCAGCAGCAGGAACGTGTCGACCATGTTGGCCACCGCCGTCTCCGACTGCCCGACGCCCACCGTCTCCACCAGCACCACGTCGTAACCCGCCGCCTCCATCACCACGATGGACTCCCGGGTCGCCTTGGCCACCCCGCCCAGCGTGCCCGCCGTGGGGGAGGGGCGGACGAAGGCGGCCGGGTCCACCGCCAGGCGTTCCATCCGGGTCTTGTCGCCCAGGATGGAGCCGCCCGTACGGCTGGAGGACGGGTCGACCGCCAGTACGGCCACCCGGTGCCCGAGCCCCGTGAGCATCGTGCCGAGCGCGTCGATGAACGTGGACTTGCCCACGCCCGGAACCCCGCTGACCCCGATCCGCCGGGCCGCCCCCGCGTGCGGCAGCAGCCGGCTCAGCAACTGCTGTGCCAGCACCCGGTGTTCGGCGCGGGTCGACTCGACGAGCGTGATCGCGCGCGCCACGAACGCCCGCTTCCCGTCGAGTACTCCCCGTACATAATCGTCGATGTCGATCTTCGCAGCCATCCGGTCAGCGGCTCACAGCTCGTGGCCGAGCGCGGCGCCGAGCCGCGTCACCAGGTCGTGGGCCGCGTCCGGGATCACCGTCCCCGGCGGGAAGACCGAGGCGGCGCCCGCCTCGTGCAGCGCCTCGATGTCCTGCGGCGGAATCACCCCGCCCACCACGATCATGATGTCCTCGCGTCCCTCGGCGGCCAACTCCTCACGCAGCGCGGGCACCAGGGTCAGGTGCCCCGCCGCCAGCGAGGAGACGCCCACGATGTGCACATCGGCCTCGACGGCCTGCCGCGCCACCTCGCCGGGCGTCTGGAACAGCGGGCCGACGTCCACGTCGAAGCCCAGGTCGGCGAAGGCCGTGGCGATCACCTTCTGCCCCCGGTCGTGGCCGTCCTGCCCCATCTTGGCGACCAGGATGCGCGGACGACGGCCCTCGGCCTCCTCGAAGGCCTCGACCAGCGCACGGGTGCGGTCCACCGAAGGGGACTCTCCTGCCTCTTTGCGGTACACACCGGAGATCGTACGGATCTGCCCGGCGTGCCGCCCGTACACCTTCTCCAGCGCGTCCGAGATCTCCCCGACCGTCGCCATCGCGCGCGCCGCGTCGACCGCCAGCGCCAGCAGGTTGCCCTCCAGGCCCGGGCCCGGGTCGCGCTCGGCGGCGGCCGTCAGCGCGCGCAGCGCCTCCTGGCACGCCACCTCGTCGCGCTCCGCGCGCAGTCGGCGCAGCTTCTCGATCTGCTGGGTGCGCACCGAGGAGTTGTCGACCTTGAGGACGTCGATCTTCTCGTCGGTCTCCACCCGGTACTTGTTCACCCCGATCACCGGCTGTCGCCCGGAGTCGATCCGCGCCTGCGTGCGCGCGGCGGCCTCCTCCACCCGGAGCTTGGGGATGCCCGCGTCGATGGCCTTCGCCATCCCGCCGGCCGCCTCGACCTCCTCGATGTGGCTCCAGGCCCGGTCCGCCAGGTCCCGCGTCAGCTTCTCCACGTACGCGCTGCCGCCCCACGGGTCGATGACCCGACAGGTGCCGGACTCCTGCTGCAACAGGAGCTGCGTGTTACGGGCGATGCGGGCGGAGAAGTCGGTGGGCAGCGCCAGCGCCTCGTCCAGGGCGTTGGTGTGCAGCGACTGGGTGTGCCCCTGGGTCGCCGCCATCGCCTCCACGCACGTGCGTGTCACGTTGTTGAACACGTCCTGTGCCGTCAGCGACCAGCCCGAAGTCTGCGAATGGGTGCGCAGGGAAAGGGACTTGGGGTTCTTCGGGTCGAACTGCCGCACCAGACGCGCCCACAGGAGGCGGGCCGCCCGCAGCTTCGCGACCTCCATGAAGAAGTTCATGCCGATCGCCCAGAAGAACGAGAGCCGCGGCGCGAACGCGTCGACGTCCAGCCCGGCCTCACGACCGGCGCGCAGATACTCCACTCCGTCGGCCAGGGTGTAGGCGAGCTCCAGGTCGGCCGTCGCCCCGGCCTCCTGGATGTGATAGCCGGAGATCGAGATGGAGTTGTAGCGCGGCATCCTCTGCGAGGTGAACGCGAAGATGTCGGAGATGATCCGCATCGAGGGCGAGGGCGGATAGATGTAGGTGTTGCGGACCATGAACTCCTTCAGAATGTCGTTCTGAATGGTCCCGGTCAGCTTCTCGGGCGGCACGCCCTGTTCCTCGGCCGCCACGATGTACAGCGCCAGCACCGGAAGGACCGCGCCGTTCATCGTCATCGACACCGACATCCGGTCCAGCGGAATGCCGTCGAACAACTGGCGCATGTCGTAGATGGAGTCGATCGCCACCCCGGCCATGCCGACGTCACCCGTCACGCGCGGGTGGTCGCTGTCGTAACCCCGGTGGGTCGGCAGGTCGAAGGCGACGGAGAGGCCTTTCTGCCCGGCGGCGAGGTTGCGCCGGTAGAAGGCGTTGGACTCCTCGGCCGTGGAGAACCCGGCGTACTGACGGATCGTCCAGGGCTGGTTGACGTACATCGTCGGGTAGGGCCCGCGCAGATACGGGGCGATCCCCGGATACGAGTGCAGCGCGTCCAGGCCCTCCAGGTCCTCACCGGTGTAGAGCGGCTTGACCGTGATGCCCTCGGGCGTCTCCCAGAGCGGGGCCTCGGCGCCCTCGGCCGCCTTGGTCACGGCAGCCTGCCACTCCCCGGCGGAGCCGGCGGGCGGCGCGGTGGACGTGAGCGGCACGTCGGAGAAGTCCGGAACGGAGGGTTGGCGATCCGTGGGCGATGTCGTCATCACGCCACTCCCATGCGGTCGAGTACGGAGGTGAGAACGGCGACCGCGTCGCAGCCCGCGAAGATGTATGCGTCGACCTCGGCGTACTCGCCCGGCCGGCCGGCCAGGAACACCCGCGCCGCTCCTGCCGACTTCAGCGCGGCGGCCACCTGCTCCGCCCGCTCGGCGTACAGCGCGTCCGACGAGCACAGCACGGCGACCGTCGCCCCGGCGGCGGTCAGCGCGTCGGCGGCGGTGTCCGCCTCCACCGACACCGGATCGTGGACCGCCTCGATCCCGCCCGCACCGAAGAGGTTGACGGCGAAGGAGACCCGCGCCGTGTGCGCGGCGGCCGGCCCGAGAGCGGCGACGAACACCTTCGGGCGGCTCCCGGTCGCCGCGAGGTGCGCGTCGGAGCGGGCACGCAGCGCCTCGAACGCCTCGTCGCGCCGGACCCGGGGCAGACCGCCCGGAGCCCCGGCGTACGCGTCGGGCGCGGGCTCGCGCTCCACCGGGCGCTCGCCCGGCTGCGGGAACTCGCTCACCCCGGTGATCGGCTCCTTGCGACGGGCCAGCTTCGCACTGCGCGCGGCCCAGGTGGCGGCGAGCCGCTCCGCCACCATCCCGGAGCGCAGGGCGGCGGGCAGCCCTCCCGCCCGCTCGGTCTCCTGGAAGAACGCCCACGCGGCCGAGGCGAGTTCGCCGGTCAGCCGCTCCACGTACCAGGAGCCGCCCGCCGGGTCGACGACCCGCGCCAGGTGCGACTCCTCCATGAGGATCGTCGAGGTGTTACGGGCGATGCGCCGCGCGAACGCGTCGGGCAGCCCCAGCGCGTGATCGAACGGCAGCACGGTCACGGAGTCCGCGCCGCCCACCCCCGCGCCCAGCGTGGCCAACGTGGTGCGCAGCATGTTCACCCACGGGTCGCGGCGCGTCATCATCACCGGCGAGCTGACGGCGTGCTGCCGCTGGGCCCCGGCGGCAGGGGCCCCGGAGGCCTCGGCGACCCGCGCCCACAGCCGGCGTGCCGCGCGCAGTTTGGCGATCGTCAGGAACTGGTCGGCGGTCGCCGCGTAGCGGAACTCCAACTGCCCGCAAGCCGCTTCCACGCTCATCCCGGCACCGGTCAGGGCCCGCAGATACGCGACGCCGGCGGCCAGGGAGAGCCCCAGCTCCTCGCCGGCCGAACCGCCCGCCTCGTGGTAGGGCAGCGCGTCCACGGCGACGGCCCGCAGTCGCGGGTACTCCGCGTCGCACACCCGCGCCCAGCGTACGGCGGGAGCGAGGTCCGCCTCGACGCCCGTCCGGGCCTCGTGGCCGAGCGGGTCGGCGCCCAGCGTGCCGCGCGCCTCGTCCTTGGCGACGCCGCGTTCCCCGTACAGCCGCAGCAGCTCCGTCGCGGCGGCGTCCAGGTCGGCCGGGGCGTCGAGCGCGATGGGCGCGAGGTCGAGGTACACGTTTTCCAGCGCCCGGGCGAGCCCGTCGACGGGGACGCCCACCGGGCCGCCCACGGTGAGCCAGAGGGAGGTGACCCCGTTCTCCAGATCGCCGAGCACCGCCTCGTTGAGCCGGGCGGGGTCGGTCAGGGTGTGGCGTTGGCGCACGTCCCAGCCGCCGGCCGCGTTCCCCTCGGCCCTGCTGCCCCGGGTGAAGGGGGCGAAGCCGGGAAAGCCGGTGTCCGGCGACTCGTCTTGTGCGGTGTAGAGGGGGCGGGTGGTGAGCCCGTCCTCCAGTGTGGTGGACAGCGCTTCCTCGGCGGCCGATCCCGAGACTTCCTTGCCCGACTTGCGCAGTACGCCTTCGACGAGGGTCTGCCACTGGTCATGGGAGGGGTCGGGGAACGCGGCGGCCGGAGAGAGCCCGTCAGCAGGCTGGACCGTCATGCTCAGATGCTAGGCCAGTGCGTCGAACCAGCAGCAGGGGCACAGGCTGTGACCTTGCCCTCGCGGAGATGTACTTGATCCTCTACATACGGTCGCGTAACCGGCCGGGCGGGCGGGCGGCGGCAACACGACGGTTCTCGACATCGGTATGAATCAGGACAGAGATGCATATTATGTGTGAAGTTTCCTGATTTCTTGATGCCATCCCTGGAATGCCGTATCCACCCCGGCGCCCCTGTGGCCGCCGGGATACGGAGAGGACGCGACCGTGGCCGTCGGACCTGTGGAGTACCTCGTCATCGCCTTCCCCGGCAGTCGTTTCGCCGGGTCGGTCGCCCCCGTGCTCGCCGAAGCCGCGTCGTCCGGAGCCGTACGCCCCGGAGACCTGGCCTTCGTCCGTAGGGCCGAGGGCGGCGCGCCGGCCTCGGTGGAACTGCGGGAGCTGGACCCCGGGGGAGTGGTTCCCGCCGATACGGCGGAGGGCGGGGAGGCGGCGGTGCTGGGTGCGGAGGACCTCGAAAGGCTCGACCGCGGACTGCCGGTCCGTGATGTCGTGGCGATCGTCGTCCGGGAGGACCTGTGGACCACGCGGCTCGCCCGTGCGGCCCGCGAGGCCGGCGGCACGTTCGTCGCACACGAGCGCCTCGGGGCCGGTGGGCCCGGTAATTCCGCTGACCAGGAGGTCGCGGGGGACGACATCATCACCCGGCTGGAGCGGCTTGCCGAGCTGTGGAAGCGGGACGTCCTCACCGACGCCGAGTTCGTGGACCAGAAGGCGAAGCTTCTGTCGGACTGATGTCCGGCCGGCGCCCCGGGGTGCCGGCCGACGTTCTCCGGTGGTGCTTTCCTTGCTGCATACGACATTGATCCCGATATGTGGAATTCCTGGAATTCATCAGGGAAAGAGGCAGTTCATCGTGCAGACCGCCCGGACCGTTCCGGCCGCCACCGTTGTCAATCTGCGCGACCTGGGCGGCATCGCCCTGGGCCGTGACCGCCGGGTGCGGCAGGGCGTCCTCTTCCGCTCGGGTCAGCTGAGCGAGCTCGACCCCACGAGCGACCGGGCGGTGTCCGCGCTCGGCATCCGCACCGTCGTGGACCTGCGGACAGCCGACGAGCGCCAGTGGGCCCCGGACCGGCTGCCGGACCGGGCCAGGCTCTTCGTCGCCGACGTGCTGGGAGACCACCCGGGCGTGGCGCCCGCCCGGCTGAGGTCCCTGCTCGCCGACCCGGTCGAGGCGGAACGGGCGCTGGGGGGCGGCCGGGCCGAGGAGTTGTTCGCCGAGACCTACCGGAAGATGGTCCTCTCGCCGGGCGCCGCGGCCGCCTACCGGGCCTTCCTGGAGACGGCCGCCGACCCCGCCGCGCGCCCGCTGCTCTTCCACTGCACGGCGGGCAAGGACCGTACCGGCTGGGCGGCAGCCGTGCTGCTGATGCTCCTGGGAGCGGCCCGCGCGACGGTGCGGTCGGACTTCCTCGCGGTCAACCCCGCCGTACGGGCCGCCTTCGCCCCGTACGTGACGAAGTTCCTGGACGGCGGCGGCGACCCCGCCGTCGCCACGGCGATCATCGAGGTCCGCCCCCGCTACCTGGACGTGGCGCTCGACGCCATGGACGAGCGCTGGGGCGGCCTCGACGGCTATGTGCGCGACGGGCTGCGCGTGCCCGCCGCCGCACTGGAGCGGCTGCGCGACGGCCTGGTGGTCCGCGGCTGAACCGGTCGGAGCGCGGTGCCGAGACGTAAGGGCGAGGACGCGGAAAGGGGGGCCGGTCGGGCCGGGGGCTACAGGCGTACGAGGCGTTCCGTCAGGTCGCGGTAGTGCTGGAGCGCGATCCGCAGATCCTCGGTCTCCGCCCCGGTGGCAGGGTCGCTCCCGTCCTTCCCCGCGCGCAGGCGCCGCCCGCGTTCCTCCAGGGCGGCCCCGAGGCTCGCGACGACCTCGTCGAAGGTGGCGTCGGCCTCCCGCACCGCCCGGTGCGGGTCCTCCACGAAGCCGGTCACCGCCTGCTGGATCCGGGCGGCGAACGCCTCCTGCTCCTCGGGGGCGAACAGCGGCCTGCCGGGGTGCGGATCGCCCCCGCCTCCCCGGGCGGCGTCCGATCCGTCTCGGGGGGCCGTGTGACCCGGGGTTTCGGAGACCGCTGGGCCGGGGGCGGTACGGGAGTCCGCCCCGGTGCGGCCGGCCGGCTCCTCGCCCGTGACCGTCCTCGGAGGCGTCACGGGCGTGTCCGACCCCCTCACGGGCGTACCCATGTCGATGGGTCCCGCACCCTCGGGCAGGCCTGTCTTTCCGTTCGGTGTCCGCGTCATGACGTACCGTTTCCCTTCACCAGATGCCTGTTGCCGTGCTCACGCCCCGACGGGCCGCCGGCGAGCAGCCCGTCGAAGAGCCCGCGGGCCTCGATCAGGGCCTCGCGCATCTCCTCGGTGCTCGCGTTCCCGTGGCGAGCGGCGTGCACCCGGCGGTAGCCGTCGACGTGCGCGGCGTGGTGGACGGAGAGCGCGTCCGTACGGTCCTCGAAGTCCTCGCCGCCCGGGAAGCCGCGCTCGCGCGTCAGATCGGCCAGCAGCGCGTCGGCCTCGGTGAGCGCCCGCTCCGGCGATTCCACGAACAGTTCCTGGGCGCTCGCCCAGCGGGCGGCGTACCGAGCGCGCGCCTCCTCGGTCAGCGGGCGCTCGTCGAGGTGTCCGTGCCGCTTCACCCGATCGCCGAGCTCCTGCTCGGCCGCCGCGGTGTCGCCGCCGTGCCGGGCGACCACGCGGTCGTACTCCGGCCCGAAGCGGCCACGCAGGCTCCTGCCGCCGGCCGTGCGTCCACGAAGAAGGAAGAACGCGGCGATGGCCGCCACGGCGACCACGGCGATGATGATGATCGCTGTCGTCATGGCTACCGCCCCCGACGTTCATCGGCCGGTACGTAGCTCTGCTGTCGCACAGTGGTCAACCCCTTTCGGTACGAGCCCGGCGGCAACCGCCGGGCGGTGTGCAGGGGTTCGTGTACCCCCGGAATCCCGTTCGAGGCAGCGGCTCTCCGACGAAGGGTTCGGCACACCGCTCCGTGTAGGGTGAAAGCGTCGGATCGGCGGCAGGTCGGAGGGACACGCGATGACGGAGCGCAAACCACCCGGAGTCAATTTCGAGTCCTGGGTCGACCGGCAGATCCACGAGGCGGAACAGCGCGGCGACTTCTCCGCGCTTCCGGGCTTCGGCAAGCCGATCGCCGGCCTGGAACGCCCGTACGACGAGGCCTGGTGGATCAAGCAGAAGATGCAGCGGGAGGGCGTGTCGATGCTGCCGCCCGCGTTGGCCCTGCGCAAGGAGGCGGAGGACGTCCCCCGCGCGGTGTCCGCGGCCCGCACCGAGGCCGAGGTGCGGCGCATCCTGACCGAGGTGAACGAGAAGATCGAGCGGGCGGTCCGGATGCCTCCCGAGGGCCCGCCGCTGCGGCTGGTCCCCTTCGACGTGGACGGGACCGTCCGCGGCTGGCGCGAGGCACGACGCCCGGCCTGAAACCGCCACCCACGGTGCCGCATACTCGCCGTATGGGATCGGGCAGGGCAGGGCGGCGGCGCGGGCGCGCTCCACAGCGTGCCGACGTGACGGTCCGCCGGGCCGCGGCGGGCGACGCCGGCCGGCTGACACGGCTGATCCGCACATCAGGCGCCTACGAGGGGCCGTACGCCCCGATGGTCGAGGGCTACCGGGTCGGGCCGGACTACATCGAGGCGCACCGGGTCTTCGTCGCCGCCGATGGCGACACGGGCCGGATCATCGGCTTCTACGCACTGCTCCTCGACCCGCCGGAACTGGACCTGATGTTCGTCGCCGACTCCGCCCAGGGGCTCGGCATCGGCAGACTGCTCGCCGCCCATCTGCGCGAGGAGGCCCGGAGCGCCGGGCTCGCGGACATCCGGATCGTGTCCCACCCTCCCGCGGAGGGTTTCTACCGGAGCATCGGCGCCGAACCCGTCGGCACGGTACGGGCCGATCCGCCCGCGGTGATGTGGGACCGCCCCGAACTCCTGCTCCGCATCGGCTGAGGCGTGCCCCGCCGGGGCCGGGGACGACCGGAGCCCGGCCGCGGTGCGCGGCCGGGCTCCGGGACGGGTGCCTCAAGCGGCGATCAACCGCCGTACGGGCGGGTGATCAGCTCCATGCCATGACCGCTCGGATCGGGGAAGTAGACGCCCCGTCCGCCGTCGTTGTGGTTGATCTCGCCAGGAATCTTCTGATGGGGATCGGCGAAGAAGTCGATCCCCAGAGCCTGGATCTTCGCGAACGCCGTGTCGAACTCCGCCTCCGAAATGAGGAAGGCGTAGTGCTGCGGGGTGATCGAAGCGGCGGGAATCGTCGCGAAATCCAGCGTGACGCTGTTCGCGAGAACGACCGGGACGAACGGACCCCACTCCTCTCCGGCCGTCAGGCCCAGCAGATCCGCCAGGAATTCGGCGGACTCGCGGTTGTCCCGGCAATGGATGATGGTGTGGTTCAACTCGACTGGCACGGTGGAATGCCTCCAACGGGCATCTCACGGGCTACCTCCACGCCTCACCCGGCCGGTGACCGACGCGCGATGCCCTGCCGTGATCATAGGCGTGCCGCGCACACCGGTCCACGGGGTTACGCCCGTGCCCGTGGGGAACCCGTGAGATCCGGCCATCGGCACGCCGCCGTCCTCGCCGGGCCCATCAGGGAAAGGGACGCCACGTGACATCCAGCAGAGGCCGTCGGGAGACCCGGGAGGAGCGGGCGGACCGGCAGTGGTCCGAACTGCTCCAGGAACTGCGCGTCGCCCAGACCGGGGTGCAGATCCTTTTCGGTTTTCTGCTCGCGGTGGTCTTCCAGTCGCGGTTCGAGGACCTGGGGGACATCGACCGGAACATCTACGTCGTCACGGTGATGCTGGGCTCGGCGACCGCGGCGGCACTCATCGGCCCTGTGTCCTATCACCGTCTGCTCACCGGCCGCCGGATGAAGCCCGAGACGGTCATCTGGGCCTCCCGGATGACCGTGCTCGGCCTGGTGCTGCTGTTCTGCACGATGTGCTCCGCGCTCCTGCTGATCCTGCGCGTCGCCCTGCACAACCAGCTCGCCCTCTGGCTGGTCGGCGCGATGGCCCTGTGGTTCCTGGCCTGCTGGTTCGTCTTCCCGGTATGGGCCCTGGCCCGGGGGCGCTCCGGCCGACGCGAGACCGAGGTCGAGGACGGGGCCGAGGGAGACGGTGACGGAGGGAAAGAGTCCGACGGTGACAGGGACGGGGCCGGGGGCGAGTCCTCCGACCGGGGGAGCGGTGCCACCTGAAGCGTGTCAGGCCGGGCTGCGCACGTCGGTCACCGCGAACAGCGCGCCGTCCGGATCCCGCAGGGTGACCTCGGTGCCCCCGAAGCCTGTGCGCTCCTCGACGAGGGCGCCGCCGTGCCGTCCGGCCGCGGAGACCGTCGCCGCGAGGTCCGCCACCGGGAACTGCACCTGCCAGTGCGGGCGCACCACAGGGTCGACAGCCGCCTCCACGGCACCGGAGCTGATCCGGGCCAGCGGATGCCCCTCGCACCGCACGATGACTTCGTCACCTTCGTACGCGACATCGCAGCAGCCCGGCCGCCCGCTCGCCCAGTCGAGTACCTCGCCGTAGAAGATCGCGGCGTCGAAGGCGTTACGGGTCCGCAGCCGCAGCCAGGCGTGTGCGTGGTCGGCCGGGGCCGGCGGCGAGGCGGAGGCCTCGGTGCGCTCCCAGAGGCCGAAGGACGCCCCGTCCCGGTCCGACGCCAGCACGCCGCGCCCCTTGCCGAGCGTCAGCGGTCCCACCGCCACGGTCCCACTGCGCTCGCGGACCCGGGCGGCGGCCACATCCGCGTCCTCCACCGCGAAGTACGGCGTCCAGGCCACCGCGACCTGGTAGGCCGAGGAGACGGCGAAGACTCCGGCGACCGGAATATCGCCGCGGTAGGCCACGGAGAAGTCGGCCCCGAGCCGCCCGGGGCGGAACGACCAGCCGAGGACCTGTGCGTAGAACCGCTCGGCGGTCTCCAGGTTCCGGGTCATCAGGGTGACCCAGCACGGCGCGGCCGGCCCCGTCAGCGGTGCTGCCGAGGCCGTACGGGGGTCGCTTCCGGTCATGGTCCACTGCCTTCTTCGGGGAGCGGCGCCCTGCTCGGCCGCTGCGGTCCAGCAACCAGCGTCGACCGGCCCGCCCGGTCCCGCAACGCGGGCCGGGCCGAGCTCCGCTCAGCCGCGCGGCTGCTCCTCGTCGGGCGGCAGCGGACCGTTTCCGTGGTCCTTGAGCTCGTACGGGGACAGGGCGTGGCCGTCCGTGGGGAAGTGGTCGGAGGCGTGCGGGTCGTGCTGGTCGATGTGGGTGCGCCCTTCCGGCTGCCGCGGCTGCTCATGGGGCTGGGGCGGCGGCGGCTCGGCGTCGTGCTTGCGCTTGCTGAGGATGAAGCCGCCGATGAGCAGGGCGACGACGGCCAGCGCCACGATGGGCATGACGACCCCGAGGGCCCCCGCGCTCGCCGCGAGCGGGACCTCGGCCGACACGTCGACCGCATTGACTGCATTCAGAACATCCATGTAATGCGCATACCCCAGGAGAAGTGCATCAGTCAGCTATTCACAGCAATTCATGTTTTATGGGTATCTCAGGGGAAACGCGTTTCAGGACCGGGGGCCAGGACCGCCCTCCTGCCCGGCCTCCGGGAGCTCAAGTCCTCTTTCGGACGCTTCCCGTGTCGCCGTCGGCCGGATGCGGGGTCAGCCTGGAGTGGTCCCGAAGGCCGGCGGCACCCGAGCGGAAGGAACCACGGTGAACAGCACCCCCGAGCAGAGCGGCGAGGATCACCCGGCGGACCGGGAGGTGGTGGTCTCGCTCAGCCGCTGCGACACCCAGGACGCGCGGACCGTGTTCGACGTGCTCGCCACCGCCTTCGCGTCCGACCACCCGATGGGCGAGACGCCCACGTCGGCCTCGGGCCCCCGCCCGACCGTCTGGGTCACCACCGTGGACGTGTCGGAACCGAGGGCGGACGCCACCCCCGCCCGCCTCACCGCGCCGGTCACGGTGGACGCCCAGGGCGGCTACTGGGCCGTCGACCGGCTGCGTAGCCATCTCACCGGGGCCTTCGCGGTGAGCGTCGTCGGAACGGCCGCCGGCGACCAGGAGCAGGAGGTCAGGCTGCGGCTGGAGAGCCGCTGACGGCCCGGAGGAGAACACGACCGGGGCGACCCTGCCCCGCGGCGAAGCGAAAGGCGCACGTATGGATTCCCTCGCTCTGGGAGCC
Source organism: Streptomyces sp. NPDC102283 (assembly GCF_044766265.1). NCBI lineage: Bacteria > Bacillati > Actinomycetota > Actinomycetes > Kitasatosporales > Streptomycetaceae > Streptomyces > Streptomyces sp. NPDC102283. Next base: position 58,400 of record NZ_JBIWLQ010000013.1, on the reverse strand, counting down.
GACCTCGAACCGGAACCGGTCGTCGACGAACACTCCACCGTGACCCTGAACGTCAACGGCGACCCGACGACGCTGACCGTCGACCACCGCACCACGGTCCTGGAGACGCTGCGCGAGAGCTTCGGGCTCACCGGGGCCAAGAAGGGCTGCGACCACGGCCAGTGCGGGGCCTGCACGGTCCTCGTCGACGGGCGGCGGGTCAACAGCTGCCTGCTGCTCGCCGTCGCCCAGGACGGCGCCACGATCACCACCGTGGAAGGGCTCGCCGACGGCGGGAACCTGCATCCGGTGCAGCGGGCGTTCGTCGAGCGCGACGCCCTTCAGTGCGGCTTCTGCACCCCGGGCCAGATCTGCTCCGTCGTGGGCATGCTCCGCGAGGCCGCGGACGGCCACCGCTCGCACGTCACCGACCCGGACGCCGCCACCGGACCGGGCGGACCCGTCGCACTCGCCGCGGACGAGATCCGGGAACGGATGAGCGGCAACCTCTGCCGGTGCGGGGCCTACCCCAGGATCGTCGAAGCCATCGAGGACGTGATCGAGTGAAACCGTTCGGCTATGTGCGCCCCGCCTCCACCGACGAGGCCGTCCGGCTCTGCGCGGAAGGCGCCGGCGCCCGTTTCCTGGGCGGCGGCACCAATCTGGTGGACCTGATGAAGCTCGGCGTGGAGGCGCCCCGGGTCCTCATCGACGTCGCCGGGCTGCCGCTGGACCGGGTGACCCGGACGGCCGACGGCGGCCTCGCCATCGGCGCCACCGTGCGCAACAGCGACCTCGCCGCCCACCCCGACGTCACGGAGAGCTACCCCGTGCTGTCCCAGGCGCTGCTGGCCGGGGCCTCCGGCCAGCTCCGCAACTTGGCCACCACCGGCGGCAACCTGCTCCAGCGCACCCGGTGCCGCTACTTCCAGGACGTCTCCAAGCCCTGCAACAAACGGCTCCCCGGCTCCGGCTGCCCCGCACGCGAGGGCACCCACCGCGACCTGGCGATCCTCGGACACTCGCCGGAGTGCGTGGCCACCAACCCGTCCGACATGGCCGTGGCCCTCGCCGCGCTCGACGCGGCCGTGGTGCTCCTGGGACCCGAGGGCGAACGGGCCGTCCCCGTCACCGAGTTCCACCGCCTGCCGGGGGAGAACCCCGACCAGGACACCGTGATCAGGCCCGGCGAGCTGATCACCGAGGTGGTGCTCCCGCCGCAGGCGCCCGGGGCGGTCACCCGCTACCGCAAGGCCCGCGACCGTGCCAGCTTCGCGTTCGCGCTCGTCTCCGTCGCCGCCACGCTGCGGGTGGACGCCGGCCGCGTGGAGCACGCCACCCTCGCGTTCGGCGGCGTCGCCCACCGGCCGTGGCGGGCCCACAGGGCCGAGGCCGAGCTGCGCGGGGCTCCGGCCACGCCCGCCGTGTTCCAGCACGCCCTGATCGCCGAACTGGCCGAGGCGCGGCCGCTGCGCGACAACGCGTTCAAGGTGGACCTCGCCCGCCGGCTCGCCCTCGACGTGCTCGGCGAACTCACCGCACGGCAGCCCACCCGGCCCGGCTGAACCACCCGCCCCGCGCCCGACCGCCGGACGCCCCTGCGCGTCCGCCCACCGACCCCCGAGGACCACCGCCATGACCACCCGAGCCCCGCAGTTCCCCGGTGCGCCCGTCGTCCGCAGAGAGGCGCGGGACAAGGTCACCGGTACGGCCCGCTACGCGGCCGACCAGGCACCCGTCGGCTGCCTCTACGCCTGGACCGTCCCGGCCGCCGTCGCTGCCGGACGCGTCACCGCCGTACGGGCCGTCGACGCCCTCGCCGTCCCCGGCGTCCACACCGTCCTCACCCATGACAACGCGCCCGAACTCCAGGAGCCCGACGACCCGATCCTCGCCGTGCTCCAGGACGACCGGGTCCCGCACCACGGCTGGCCCATCGCCCTCGTCATCGCGGAGTCCCTGGAGGCCGCCCGGACAGGGGCAGGGGAGCTCCACGTCGAGTACGTACGCGACGAGCCCGACGTGATCCTCACCGACGATCATCCCGGCCTCTACACGCCCGAGGAGGCCAACGCCGGCGCACCCGCCGTCCGGGTCCGCGGCGACGTCGAGCGGGCCCTGGCGGGGTCGCCCGTCCAGGTCGACGCGACGTACCGGATGAGCGCGCTGCACAACCACCCCATGGAACCGCACGCCGCCACCGCGGTGTGGGCCGACGGACACCTCACCGTCCACGACTCCAGCCAGGGCTCCACCAAGGTCCGCGAGAGCCTGGCCCAGGCGTTCGGACTGGCGGCGGACCGGATCACCGTGGTCTCCGAGCACGTCGGCGGCGGCTTCGGCTCGAAGGGCACCACCCGCCCCCAGGCGGTCCTCGCGGCGATGGCCGCCCGGCACACCGGGCGGCCGGTGAAGCTGGTGTTCCCCCGCGCCCAGCTGGCGGAGGTCGTCGGCCACCGCGCCCCCACGATCCAGCGGGTCAGGCTCGGCGCGGACCTGGACGGGGTGCTCACCGCGGTCAGCCACGAGGTCGTCACCCAGACCTCCACCGTGAAGGAGTTCGTCGAGCAGGCCGCCGTGCCCGCCCGGGTCATGTACGCCTCGCCGCACAGCCGGACCGCGCACCGGGTGGCCGCCCTCGACGTCCCCAGCCCCTCCTGGATGCGCGCCCCGGGAGAGGCCTCCGGGATGTATGCCCTGGAGTCCGCCATGGACGAACTGGCCTCCGCGCTCGGCCTGGACCCCGTGGAGCTGCGGCTGCGCAACGATCCGGAGACCGAACCGGACAGCGGCCTCCCCTTCAGCAGCCGGGGCCTCGCCGCCTGTCTGCGCGACGGTGCGGCCCGGTTCGGCTGGCAGGACCGCGACCCCCGGCCCGCCGCCCGTCAGGAAGGCCGCTGGCTCATCGGTACGGGCGTGGCCTCGGCGACGTACCCCGTCCTCGTCTCCCGCTCCACCGCGAGCGCCCACGCCACGGCGGACGGTGCCCTGAGCATCGCCGTCAACGCCACCGACATCGGCACCGGGGCCCGCACCGTCCTGGCCCAGATCGCCGCCGACGTGCTCGGCGTCGCCCCGGAGGCCGTACGCGTCGACATCGGCTCCACCGATCTGCCCGCCGCCCCGCTGGCCGGAGGCTCCTCCGGCACCGCCTCCTGGGGCTGGTCCGTGCACAAGGCGGCGACCGGCCTCGCCGCCCGCCTCGCGGAGCACCCGGGCCCCCTGCCCGCCGGCGGGATCACCACCACCGCCGACACCGAACAGGAGACCGGCGAGGAGTCCCCGTACGCCCGGCACGCCTTCGGCGCGCACTTCGCCGAGACGGCCGTCGACGCCGTCACGGGCGAGGTGCGCGTACGCCGCCTCCTCGGCGTGTACGCCGCCGGGCGGATCCTCAACGAGCGCACCGCACGCTCCCAGTTCACCGGCGGCATGGTGATGGGCATCGGCATGGCCCTCACCGAGGGCTGCGGAATCGACCCGGACTTCGGCGACTTCACCGCCAAGGACCTCGCCTCCTACCACGTGCCCGTCTGCGCCGACACGGCCGACATCCAGGCGCACTGGATCGAGGAGGACGACCGCCACCTCAACCCGATGGGCAGCAAGGGCATCGGCGAGATCGGGATCGTCGGCACCGCCGCCGCCATCGGTAACGCGGTCCGCCACGCCACCGGCGCCCGGCTGCGCGAACTGCCCCTCACCCCGGACACCTTGCTGCCCTACCTGCTCTGACCGCCCTACGACCGGACACCGCCCACCAGCACGGACGGCCCAGCTGTTGCGCGTCCGGCCCACTCGACGCACCCTGATGAGTGACCCAGAAGTGATCTGTGCTCACGCTTCGTGTTCGGGGTTCGTTCGTACGACGGGGTGCAGTACGGCGGGTGACAGACGTGGGCCTCGTGGTGAGGAGCCTCGACGATGACCGTTCCACCCGACCGGCACTACTCGGTCGAACTGCAGGTGTCGGCAGAGCGCGTTTCGCAGGTGCGGCGGATCGTCGCCGCACACCTTCGTCACTGGAGTCTCGACCTGCACGTCCGGCCGGTGTGCCGGGCCCTGGACGAGCTCCTGACCAACGTCCACCGGCATGTCGGCGACGGCGACACCTGCGTCCTCGAACTCCGCTGGACCGGGCGGCACGTGACCGTGTCCGTCGCGGACAACAGCGCCCGGATGCCGCGGCTGCTGCCGGCCGGCGGCGGGCTGAGCCGGGTCATGGCCCTGAGCGACAGCTGGGGCACCTGCCGGACCACCGACGGCAAAGTGGTCTGGTTCACCCGCTACGCCGAGGCACAGCGGCCCGCGGGCCTGCTCCCGCACGCCCCGCTGCCCGGCGTCCGCACCGCCCGCCACGTTCCCGTGGCCGCGCTCGTGTAACCGCCCGAAGGCGCGGCCCTCTCACCCGGCCGACGCGGAACGCGCTGCCCCGGCACGCATGATCCGCGTCGGTCGGGTACGTGCGGGGGAGGCGAGTGCCGCGTTGCGCTGACCGGTGCGGCGCGGCACGGTCGGAGTACCGATGCAAGGAGGCCACTGCCATGCCCATCGCGACGGTCAACCCCGCGAACGGCGAACTGATCAGGTCTTTCGACGCCCTCGGCGAGGAGGAGACCGGACGCAGGATCACCGCCGCCGCGGAGACCTTCCGCCAGTACCGCACCTCATCCTTCGAGCAGCGGGCCGGCTGGCTGAACCGGGCCGCCGACCTCCTCGACGAGGACCGCGACACCATCGCCCGCACGATGACCGTCGAGATGGGCAAGCCCGTCACGGCGGCCCGCGCGGAGGCGGCCAAGTGCGCGAAGGCGATGCGCTGGTACGCCGACCGTGCCGAGGGGCTGCTCGCCGACGAACACCCGGACCCCGACGACGTGCGGGACTCCGGTGCCTCCCGCGCGCTGGTCCGCTACCGGCCCCTCGGCGTGGTCCTCGCCGTGATGCCGTGGAACTTCCCGCTCTGGCAGGTGGTGCGCTTCGCCGCCCCCGCGCTGATGGCGGGCAACGTCGGACTTCTCAAGCACGCGTCGAACGTGCCCCAGACGGCCCTCTACCTGGAGGACCTCTTCCACCGCGCGGGCTTCCCCGCAGGCTGTTTCCGTACGCTCCTGATCGGCTCGGGCGCCGTCGAGGCGGTCCTGCGCGATCCGCGCGTCGTCGCCGCCACCCTCACCGGCAGCGAACCCGCCGGCCGGGCCGTCGCCGCCACCGCGGGCGACGAGGTCAAGAAGACCGTGCTGGAGCTGGGCGGCAGCGATCCGTACGTCGTCCTGCCCTCGGCGGACGTGGAGAAGGCCGCCGCCACCGCGGTCACCGCCCGCGCCCAGAACAACGGCCAGTCCTGCATCGCCGCCAAGCGCTTCATCGTGCACGCCGACGTGTACGACGCCTTCGCCGAGCGGTTCACCGCGGGCATGCGCGCCCTGACCGTCGGCGACCCGCTGGAGGAGGGCACCGACATCGGACCGCTCTCCACCGAACAGGGCCGCACCGACCTGGAGGAACTCGTCGACGACGCAGTCGAACGCGGTGCCGAGGTGCTGTGCGGCGGACGCCGTCCCGACAAGCTCGGCGGCGGCCTGGAGCACGGCTGGTTCTACGAACCCACCGCGCTCGCCTCCGTCACCACCGCCATGCGCGTCCACCGCGAGGAGACCTTCGGCCCGGTCGCCACCCTCTACCGGGTCGCCGACCTCGACGAGGCGATCCGCCTGGCCAACGACACCCCCTTCGGACTCAGTTCCAACGTCTGGACCCGCGACGCGGGCGAGCAGGAGCGCTGCGCCCGCGACCTGGAGGCCGGCGGGGTCTTCTTCAACGGGATGACCGCCTCACACCCGGCCCTGCCCTTCGGCGGGATCAAGCGCTCCGGATACGGCCGTGAGCTGGCCGGACACGGCATCCGCGAGTTCTGCAACGCCACCACGCTCTGGTACGGGCCCGAGGCGTCCTGACACCCCGCCCGTACGCCGTCACCCGACGAGGAGACCTGCTCCGTGAGCGACCCCCGTACGCCTTCCGCTCCCTCCGCCCTCCCCGACGACGAACTCGCCGCGCTCGACGCGCACTGGCGCGCGGCCAACTACCTCGCCGTCGGCCAGATCTACCTGATGGCCAACCCTCTGCTGACCCGGCCACTCGTCCCCGAGGACATCAAGCCCCGGCTGCTCGGCCACTGGGGCACCTCGCCTGGTCTCAACCTCGTCCACACCCACCTCAACCGGGTCATCAAGGGCCGCGACCTGAGCGCTCTGTGCGTGTGGGGGCCCGGCCACGGGGGACCGGCCGTCCTCGCCAACTCCTGGCTGGAGGGCAGCTACTCCGAGACCTACCCGGACGTCGGCCGGGACGCCGAGGGCATGGGGAGGCTCTTCAAGCAGTTCTCGTTCCCCGGCGGCGTGCCCAGCCACGTCGCTCCCGAGACACCCGGCTCCATCCACGAGGGCGGCGAACTCGGCTACTCCCTCGCCCACGCCTACGGAGCCGCCTTCGACCACCCGGACCTGGTGGTGGCGTGCGTGATCGGCGACGGCGAGGCCGAGACGGGGCCGCTCGCCACCTCCTGGCACGGGGACAAGTTCCTCGACCCGGTCCACGACGGAGCCGTCCTGCCCATCCTCCACCTCAACGGCTACAAGATCGCCAACCCGACGGTCCTCGCCCGCATCCCCGAGGAGGAGCTCGGCCAGCTGCTGCGCGGCTACGGCCACGACCCCCTTTTCGTCAGCGGCGACGACCCGGCCGCCGTCCACCGGGCACTGGCCGCCGCCATGGACACCGCCCTGGACCGTATCGGCGCGTACCAGCGGGCCGCCCGGGAGGACGGCGCCACCGAGCGCCCCCGCTGGCCCATGATCGTGCTGCGTACCCCCAAGGGCTGGACCGGACCCGAAGAGGTCGACGGACTTCCCGTCGAGAACACCTGGCGCTCCCACCAGGTCCCGCTCTCCGGCGTCCGCGACAACCCGGAACACCTGCGGCAACTGGAGGCGTGGCTGCGCTCCTACCGGCCCGTCGAACTCTTCGACGCCGACGGCCGCCCCACCGAACAGGTCCTCGCCTGCGTGCCCGGGGGAGCGGCCCGGCTCGGCTCCACCCCGTACGCCAACGGCGGGCTGCTCCTGCGCGACCTCCCGCTGCCCGACCCGGCGGACCACGCCGTACGAGTCGACAAGCCCGGCACATCCCTCCACGAGCCGACCAAGGTGCTCGGCGGCCTCCTGGAGAGCCTGATGGCCGCCACCGCGGACCGCAGGGACTTCCGCGTCGTCGGCCCCGACGAGACCGCCTCCAACAGGCTGGACGCCCTCTACCGGGCCACCGGCAAGGCCTGGCAGGCCGCCACCCTGCCCACCGACGAACACCTCGCCCACGACGGCCGCGTGATGGAGATGCTCTCCGAACACCTCTGCCAGGGCTGGCTGGAGGGATACCTCCTCACCGGACGGCACGGGCTCTTCTCCAGTTACGAGGCGTTCGCCCACATCGTCGACTCCATGGTCAACCAGCACATCAAATGGCTGCGCACCTCGCGCCGACTGCCCTGGCGGCGGCCCATCGCCTCGCTCAACTACCTGCTCACCTCGCACGTCTGGCGCCAGGACCACAACGGCTTCTCGCACCAGGACCCCGGCTTCGTCGACCACATCCTCAACAAGAGCCCCGAGGTCGTGCGCGTCTACCTCCCACCGGACACCAACACCCTGCTCTCCGTCGCCGACCACGCGCTCCGCAGCCGGGACCACGTCAACGTGATCGTCGCCGGGAAGCAGCCGACCTTCGACTGGCTCACCCTGGACCAGGCCCGCGCCCACTGCGCGCGCGGGGCCGGAGCCTGGGAGTGGGCCGGGACCGAGGACGGCAGCCGGGAGGTGGACGTGGTCCTCGCCTGCGCCGGGGACGTACCCACCCAGGAGACGCTGGCCGCCGCCGACCTGATCCGCCGCCATCTGCCGGAGCTGTCCGTGCGCGTGGTCAATGTCGTCGACATCGCCCGCATGATGCCCGACGCTGAGCACCCGCACGGTATGCCGGACTCCGAGTACGACGCCCTGTTCACCCGCGACAGGCCGGTGATCTTCGCCTACCACGGCTACCCGTGGCTGATCCACCGCCTCGCCTACCGCCGTAACGGCCACGCCAACCTCCATGTGCGCGGCTACAAGGAGGAAGGCACCACGACCACGCCGTTCGACATGGTCGTCCGCAACGACCTCTACCGGCTGGTCATGGACGTCATCGACCGGGTGCCGGGGCTCGGCGTCCGGGCCGTCGCCGTACGCCAGGAGATGGCGGACGTCCGGACCCGCCACCACGCCTGGATCCGCGAGCACGGCACGGACCTGCCGGAGGTCGTGGACTGGACGTGGGGCGGCTGAAGGCGTCGGTCACCGGGTGCTGTTCCCGCGGCCGGAAAGTTGAGCGATCATGGGCGGCGACCCGAGACCCACCGGAGAGGCCGCCATGAAGCCGCGCTGTGCCGTGATCGAGGACTTCCAGTCCGTCGCCACCACCGTCGTCGACTGGTCGCCCGTGACCGCCGACGTCGAGGTCGTGACCTTCACCGAGCACCTCGCCACCGAGGACGAAGCGGCCGCGGCCCTCGCCGACTTCGACATCGTGGTCACCCTGCGCGAGCGGGTGCCCTTCCCGGCGGAGCTGTTCGCCCGGCTGCCCCGGCTACGGCTGCTCGTCGCCTCCGGCATGCGCAACTCCGTCATCGACCTCGACGCCGCGAAGCGGCACGGCGTCGTCGTCTGCGGCACCGCCAGCTCCTCCACCCCGCCCGTCGAGCTGACCTGGGCGCTGCTGCTCTGCCTGGCGCGCGGGATCGTCCCCGAGACGGAGGCCCTGCGCACGGACGGCCCCTGGCAGTCCACCCTCGGCGCCGATCTGCACGGGCGGACGCTCGGGCTGCTGGGACTCGGAAAGATCGGCGGCCGGGTGGCGCAGGTGGGCCTGGCCTTCGGCATGGACGTCCTCGCGTGGAGCCAGAACCTCACGAAGGAACGCACCGACGAGGTCGGGGCGACGCTCGCCGCCTCCAGGGAAGAACTGCTGGCCTCCAGCGACTTCGTCTCCGTCCACCTCGCGCTCGGCGACCGGACCCGGGGCCTGATCGGTGCGGCCGAACTCGCCCTGATGCGCCCGACCGCGTATCTGATCAACACCTCCAGGGCGGCCGTCGTCGACACGGACGCCCTGCTCGCCGCCCTGGACACGGGAGTCATCGCCGGGGCCGCGACCGATGTGTTCGACATCGAGCCGCTCCCGGCCGGCCACCTGGTCCGCACGGCCCCGCGTCTGCTGGCCACCCCGCACCTGGGCTATGTGTCGCGCGCCAACTATGAGACCTACTACGGCCAGGCCGTGGAGGGCATCCGGGCCTTCCTCGACGGGCAGCCGGTCCGCCGCCTGGGCTGACGGCGGAGGGCACCCCCCCCGGCGGCTTCGGTCAGTAGCGCAGTGCCGCCGCGATCCGGCCGTGTTCCGCCAGCGAACCGTCCTCGACGAAGACCACGTCGGCGCCGCCGTCGAGCGCCACTTCGACCAGTTCGTCGACGATGTCCTCGCGGATCGCGCCGTCCGCGCTCTGCGCGCTCCCCTCGGGCACCGGCTCCAGGTGCTCGTCGGTCACCTGAACGGCCGCCTGGAAGTGTTCCTCCACCACGACCAGACCCGCCCGGCCCTCACGGACGGCGGTCCACACCTCGTCGAGCCCACCGGCGAAGGAATGGGCGCTTCGGGCGTTGTCGAGCCGGGTCTCCACCTCCGCCACCGCCCGGCGAGCGCCTTCCTCGAGGGCGGGCCGCAGCTCTTTCAGGACCTCGGCGGGCGACAGCTCGGCCGGCGCGCCCTTGGTGACCCGGCCGACGGCGGACCCGGAGCTCTCGCCGACCTCGTCCAGCAGGGCGAGGGCGGGGGCGAGGCCCATCAGGTACAGCGGGCGCGGGTCGTCGGCGAGCACCGCGCGCAGCTTCTCGTCGACATCGCGGAAGAAGTTCCGCGTCTCCTCGTCACTGAAGGTGCTCGGGGTGTCCCCGATCCGTTCCTCACGCTGCGGGTTCGGCGGCTCCTTCGGCGCGGTCAGCGGGAAGCCGCCCACCTCCTCCGGACGGATGCCGTCGCCCGTGCCGATCCACAGGGTCGCGTGGTCGGCGGCGACCGTCAGCGCCCGGAACGGCCGGGTCTGGGCCTTGGCGGCGACGAGGTTGCGGGTGAGGTAGGTGTCGCTGAGCACCACCCGTTCGGGTGCGGTGCGCGGAAGCTGCCAGATCCAGAACTCGTCGGTGGTGACGAGGAGCACCAGGGAGTCCAGCGCCCCGCGCGGGTCCACCTCGGCCGCCGCCCGCTCCAGCCGGCCCATGAGGGCGGCCCGGACCTCTCTGCTGACCTGCGGATCGGCGTCTAGGCGGTGTCCGGCATCCGCCACCAGGTTCCGCAGGCGGACCGGGTCCTGAGCGTTGGCCGGGGCCTTGCGGTGGGTCGGCATGGTCAGGGACAGGGCCGGATAGGGCCGGGTCGCCCGCAGCTCCCGCAACAGGTCGGCGGTCAGGGCGTCCGTATCCATCGTTCCCTCCCAGGGCTCGAACCCGCTCCCGTATGAAGCGGATGCTTCGACGAGTCAATTCATACCTTTTGATCCTAATATGGGCGAGTTGTTGCCCTTGGAGTGCGGGAGGTTGCGCGATGTCCACGCTCACCGTGTGGAAGTTCCGGACGGCCGAAGGCGCGGAGGGCGTCGAGGAGGCGCTGAAGTCGCTTCAGAAGGAGGGGCTGATCAAGATTCTCGACGCGGCGGTGGTCAGCTGGCCCGCCGACCGCGCCAAGCCGCGCACGAAGCAGCTGCTGAACCTCGTCGGCGCCGGGGCCCTCAGCGGGACCTTCTGGGGCATGCTCTTCGGTCTGATCTTCCTCATGCCGCTGCTGGGCGCGGCCATCGGGGCGGCCGCCGGGGCGCTCGGCGGGAAGCTCGCGGATGTCGGTATCGACGACGACTTCATCGCCGAGGTCAAGGAGAAGGTGACACCCGGGACCTCGGCGCTGTTCCTGCTGACCATGAACGAGGTGCCCGAGCGGATCGGCGCACAACTGCCCGGCGACGGCGCCGAACTCCTCCACAGCAACCTCGACACCGAGCGCGAGGCGAAGCTCCGCGACATCTTCGGTGACCAGGAGGTGTGACCCGAGCACAGCCCTTCACCCCCTCCGCGTTCCCTCTCCTGGATTGGACGGACCCGTCCGTGAAAGCGAACTTCCCCGCGCGCCGAGCCGCACGCGCCCTGGCCCCCGTCGCCGTCGCGGCCCTGCTGTTCGCCTCCACGGCGGCCTGCGACTCCGACACCAGCGGCGAAGGCACCGACCAAGGCGTCCACACCCTCACTCCCGAACCGGAGGAATCGCCTTCCGAGGCGCCGAGCCCCCGTACCCAGGAGAGCTTCGCCGCCTCGGTGTCCGCCGAGTCCGAACGCGTCCGGCAGGAGGCGACGAAGCGGCTTGAGGAGGTCGAGGGCCGGGGCAACGCCGTCGGCGACGTCTCGCTCAAAGGCCTGCCGCTCACCGCGTCCGAGGAGGTCCGCAGCGCGCTCGTCCGGGTCACCAACCCCACCGACGAGGCGACGTTCTTCGCCGTGAAGGTGGAGTTCGTCGACGCCGAGGACAAGGTGCTCGACACCGTCGTCGTCGGCGTCGAGGACGCCCCGCCCGGCCGTACGGTCACCGCCCAGGCCGACAGCCGCAAGGCCGCCGGGGTGAAGACCTTCCCCCGGGTCGCCCAGGCCGAGCGCGGCTGAGGCGCGGGCGTGAGCGCCGCCGACGCGGTTACCGACTCCCTCCAGAACCTGCGCGACCGGTTCGTCGGCGTACGGGAGGGGAAGCCGGCCGACTACATCCCGCAGCTGGCCCTCGCCGACCCGGACGCGTTCGGTCTCGCGCTGGTGAGCATGGACGGACACCGCTACGTCGCGGGCGAGGCCGAGGTCCCCTTCACCCTTCAGTCGGTCTCCAAACCGTTCGTCTACGCCCTCGCGCTCTCCCTGCTCGGCCTCGACGAGGTGAGCCGCTGGGTCGGCGCCGAGCCGAGCGGCGAGGCGTTCAACGCCATCAGCCTCGAACCCGGTACGGGCAGGCCGGCCAACGCCATGGTCAACGCCGGCGCGATCGTCACCACCGCCCTGATCCCCGACACCCCGGACGAACCCGCCTTCGACCGGATCCTGCACTGCCTCGGTTGCTTCGCCGGACGCGAACTGGACGTCGACGAGGAGGTGTTCAGCTCCGAGTCGGTGACCGGGGACCGCAACCGGGCGCTGGCCTACCTGATCCGCTCCACCGGCACCATGCCCGTCGACCCGGTCCTGGCGGTCGACCGCTACTTCCGCCAGTGCGCGATCCGCGTCACCGCCGTCGACCTCGCCACGATGGCCGCGACCCTCGCCTACGGCGGAGTGAACCCGGTGACCCGCGAGAGGGTCGTCCCCGCCGAGGTCGCCGCCCGGGTCCTCGCCGTCATGGCGACCTGCGGGATGTACGACGGCTCCGGCGAATGGCTGCTGCGCGTCGGCCTTCCCGCCAAGAGCGGGGTGTCCGGCGGGCTCATCGCGGTGGGCCCCGCCCGCTTCGGGGTGGCGACCTACAGCCCGCCGCTGGACGCCACCGGCGGATCGGTACGCGGCCACGCCGCACTGGAGGCGATGTCGGACCGTTACGGGCTCCATCTCATGCTCAATCCCGCGCTCCCCGGCTCCACCGTCACCCTCGTCACCACCGCGGACGACCTGCCTTCGGCGCCCTCGGCCGGGCACGAACGGGTACTCCACCAACAGGTCGGCGTCGTCGTCGCCCAGGGGTCCATCGACTTCACGGCCGCCGAGCGCGTGCTGTACGCCCTGGACGAGTCCGGGCCGGGCGGGGGCTCGGTCGTCCTCGACCTGCACGACGTCACGTCCGTCGACTCCGTGGCCCTGGCGATGCTGCACACCGGGCTCGCCCGGCTCGCGGGCGACGGGCGACGCGCGGCGGTCGTCGATCCGAACGACCTGTTGGGACACCTGGACCTCGTGCGGGAACGGACCGGCCAGGACCTGCCGCGCTACGCCACCCGTGAAGGCGCCGTCGAGGGCTGCGCGCAGGCCCTGGCCGGGGAGGACTGAGCCGGTACCGCCGGGTGGGCCGGGGCTACCAGATGGCGCCGACCCACTCCGGGTGGTCTATGAACGGGTTCCGGTTGTGCTGGAACCGGTCGAATATGACGTCGTTGCGGCGCTTCTCGAAGGTGTCCGGCGGGTCTTCCTGGCTCCACTGCTTCAGAACGGACAGCCTGCCCATCTTCGGCGCGGATCCGTTGCTCACCTGATCGTTGGGTTCGAGGTCGGCGAACGAGTCGTTGCCCTCGTAGCGCACGGCCATGTAGAGGACCATGCGGGCGACGTCGCCCTTGACCTCGTCGCGCGGCTCGAAGGAGTCGCCGTCGGTGAAGTTGCCTGGAGCGTCGCCCAGTTCGCTCCCACCGTTGTCGAAGTCCTTGTTCCCGCGCGTGGAGTTGACCTTGACGTCGGTGGGCCGCAGGTGGTGGACGTCGGTGCCCGGACCCGTCGCCGTGCCGAAGTCACCGTGCGACTTGGCCCAGACGTGCTCCCGGTTCCACTGGCCCGAGTTGCCGCCGTTGTCGTTCTTGGACTGGGAGCGCCCGGTGTACAGCAGGACGACGTTGGAGGAGTTGGCGGGATCCTCGTCGGTGGCCTTGAGGGCGTCCCACACCTGGCTGTAGGAGAGCTTGGTCTGGTCGCTGATGATCGTGTGCAGGGCGGACTTCAACTCGGCGCCGGTCTTGCCGAGCGCTTCCTGGTAGTAGGTGTCGTCGAGCGCCGCCGCGGTGGCCGTGTGACGACCGGGCGAGGCGTCCGACGGGGCCGCGGCGGCCGTGCCGGCGAGCACGGTGACGGCTGCCACCGCGGCGAGCAGTGGACGCGCGTAGAACGAGTGACGACGGGACATGTGGGGTGTCCTCTCCGGAACGCGGGCGTCGCGGCGAGGACCCTGGGTCGTGGTGCTCGCGCGGCGGCCGTGCGGTAGGTGGTCAGGCGGGAGCCTTCCACACGCACCGCGCCCCACGGGTGAACACTGTGTACCTATCATGTGCAGGTCAAGAAAGGCCTTGCGGGGAAGCCTCCGGGGACGCGGGTACGCCGTGCGACCCGGTGGTCCAGGGACTCCCGGCGCGCGAGCCCCGGAGAGTGCGTGGGCCTCACATCAGGGGTGCCGTCCAGTCCTCGAGAACCGCTTCCCGCTCGTGCGAGTGCAGGACGTCGGACGGCTGATTCTCGTGCCACCACCGCGTCAGCAGGGCCGGTGTGGCGCTGCCCCGCACGAAATGGGAGAGGAGCCCGAGCGAGAGGTCGACCTCTCGCCGGGTGTACGCGGTGGCCGCGCCGGAGAAGACCGGCGTCTCGACACGCTGGTCGCCCCTGACGCACAGCACGGCGGTCATCATCGTCGGGCCGTCCGGACCCCAGGCGTTCAGCGCCGCCGCGGCGACGCTCATCACCCGGGTCGCCCACCGGGCGGCGGACGAACGGACCGGAACGTCCAGGAGCCGCAGGTCCGTGACATCGGCCCAGGACCATGCTTGTCGCCGGGCGCCTTCACCGACCGAGAGCCCGGTCGGGAAGAGGAACACACCGGGGTCCTCCTCGGTCGGAGGTGAGCCCAGACAGACCCGGTCCCGTTCTATCCAGAACAGGCCGATCATGCACCCGTGCAGGTGGGTCTCGTCGCCCTGGGGCGATGGCGCCGGCATTTCTCAGCTCCGTCTCTCGGCCGCGGACGCGGGGTGTCATCGGTCGGCACCGGGTCGCTGTCCGTAGGAGACCGAACGCCGGTGGCTCCTCGCCGGCGGCCGCGTCCATTGTCCGGTCGCCAGGTGAACCAGCCTTCCGTCCCGCGCTTCCGACCGACACTAAGCAGCCCCCGTGGGCGCGTGACCTCATTCCGGCCATGCGGGACGTGGGGGTGGCGCCCGGGGTGCGTCGAGGCGCCATGCGGTCGGCCACCGCGCTTCCCCGGAGCCGACAGGCTCCGGGGAGACGTGGCACGTCGCTAGCCGGCCGCCCAGTCGCGCAGGGCACGGACCGAGTCGAAGTCGGCCACGTTCCGGTCGAGAGGGTCGTCGGTGTACTGGTGAATGCGCCAGTCCGCCTTGATGCGTGGCTTGCCCGCGGTGCCGTAGTCGGCGATCCACAGCCCGTCGCCCGCGTAGTCGGTGGTGTCGTGGTCGAGCCAGAAGGTGCGGTTGCAGTACAGCAGGACCCGGTGGTCGGGCCGCTCCCGCTTCACCGCGCGGATGAAGCGGTCCTTGTCCGCGTTGCTCGCCCGTGTACCGCCGCCGGTCTGTTCCCAGTCGACCGCGAGCAGATCGCCCGCCTTCTCCGGGGTCTTGCTCAGGAAGTAGTCCACCTGGTCCGCCACGTCTCCCGGCCAGAGGAAGTGGTAGAAGCCGACGACGCACTCGGCGTCCCTGGCCCGTTTCACCTGCGCGTCCAGACGCGGATTGACATAGGTGCGGCCTTCGGTGGACTTGACGATGACGAAGTCGAGTCCGTCCGTGTCGTAGGAGGGCTGATAGGCACTGACGTCGACACCGTGGAGCATGGGCACCGCCTCGGAGAATGGGGCAACGACCTCCCTCTCCTGCCCACTCCCCGGGCCCCCCAAGGGCAGATTCACCCTCCCGGGTAACGGGAGAGCGTTTCTCGGATGCGGCCGGGTCCGCGGGGGGCGAGAATTGCCGCAAGGACGAGGAGGCGGCATGAGCGAAGAGCCCGAATCCGTATCCGCGGCCGTGGCCGGCCCGGAGGGCGTCACGCCCGACCGGCTCCTGCACACGGGCGCGAGCGACCGGCCGAGCGCGGAGGACCTGGTGCTCGCCTCCGGGCGGGACCTGACGCCAAAGACCCTGGAATGGGCACGGCGCAAGCTGGCCGCCGAGGGGCGGTCGGCCATCGACAAACAACTGCCCTGACGGCCCGGCGGGCCCGCGGCCGCACCCGGTGGGCGGGCGCGCGGAGCCGTACGCCGAGGTGGAGCGGCCGGGGAGCCGGGGAGCGTGTGGGGCGCGCCCCGGCTCCCTCGGCTAGCCTGAGCGACATATGAACCGTTTGACGACCTCACAGGGCGCTTTCGAGCTCGCCCGCTTCCCCGAGCACCCGCGCGACCCCTTCCGGGCGTGGGACGCCGCCGACGAATACCTGCTCCGGCAGCTGACGGACCCCGAGACGGGCCCGGTCGACCTCTCGGGGACGGTCGCGGTCGTGGGGGACCGGTGGGGGGCGCTCGCCACCGCCCTGGCCGCACACCGGCCCGTCCAGATCAGCGACTCCTACCTGGCCCGGCGCGCGACCCTCGCCAACCTCGCCCGGAACGGCATCGACCAGGACGCGGTCCGGCTGCTGTCCTCGCGCGACACCCCGCCGGACCGGATCGACGTCCTGATCGTCCGGGTGCCCAAGTCCCTGGCGTTCCTGGAGGACCAGCTCCACCGGGTCGCCCCCGCCGTCCACTCCGGCACCGTGATCATCGGCACCGGCATGGTCAAGGAGATCCACACCTCCACGCTCAAGCTCTTCGAGCGGATCATCGGCCCGACCCGCACCTCCCTCGCGGTGCGCAAGGCGCGGCTCGTCTTCTGCACCCCGGACCCCGCGCTGCCGCGTACGCCGAGCCCGTGGCCCTACCGCTACGAGCTGCCCGCAGACGTGGGCCCGGTCGCCGGCCTGACCGCCGTCAACCACGCGGGGATCTTCTGCGCGGAGCGCCTCGACATCGGCACCCGCTTCTTCCTGAAGCACCTGCCCACCCGGTCCGGGGCCGTCCGGGTCGTCGACCTGGGCTGCGGCAACGGGGTCCTCGGGCTCTCCGCCGCCATCGCCAACCCTGAGGCGCACCTCACCTTCGTCGACGAGTCCTACGGAGCGGTCGCCTCCGCGGAGGAGACCTTCCGGGCCGGTGCGCCGGACGGTGCGAAGGCCGACTTCCTGGTCGGCGACGGTCTGGGCGACCTCGATCCGGGCAGCGTGGACCTGGTGCTGAACAATCCGCCCTTCCACTCGCACATGGCGACCACCGACGCGACGGCCCGCACGATGTTCGCCGGTGCGCGGACCGCCCTGCGCCAGGGCGGCGAGCTCTGGGTGGTGGGCAATCGGCACCTCTCCTACCACACTCACCTGCGCCGGATCTTCGGGAACTGCACCACGGTCGCGGGCGACCCGAAGTTCGTGGTGCTGCGCGCCGTCAAGCGCTGACCGCGAGGGCCCGGCCTCAGGCCGTGGACGGCACACCGCCCCCGCGGCTGCCAGCCGGTCCGCGCGACTGCCGGACGTCCCGCCGGCCCTTCCGGATTCTTGCAACACGTTCTACTGTGTGCGCCGCCGCACACGGACGACGCCGAAGCGAGACTCTGGAGGGGCCGTGCACCTCGAATACACGCTTGAGCAGCAGCGGCTGCGTACCGAACTGCGCACCTACTTCGCCACCCTGGTGCCCGACAACGCCTATGCCCGTTACGCGGAGCCCGCTGCCCAGAAGCGCTTCTACCGCGACACCGTCCGCAGGCTCGGCGCCGACGGCTGGCTGGGGGTCGGCTGGCCGAAGGAGTACGGCGGCCGGGGACTGACCCCGATGGAACAGTTCATCTTCTTCGACGAGGCCGCCCAGGCCGGCGTGCCGCTGCCGCTGATGGCCCTGAACACCGTCGGGCCCACGATCATGCGGTTCGGCACCGACGAGCAGAAGGCCCACTTCCTGCCCGGGATCCTGGCCGGGGAGATCGACTTCGCGATCGGCTACAGCGAACCGGACGCCGGCACCGACCTCGCCGCTCTCAGGACCCGCGCCGTCCGCGACGGGGACGAGTACGTCGTCGACGGACAGAAGATCTGGACCACCAACGGCGACACCGCGGACTGGGTCTGGCTCGCCGTGCGTACCGACCCCGACGCCCCGCCCCACAAGGGCATCACCATGCTCCTCGTCCCCACGAGCGACCCGGGCTACTCCTGCACCCTGATCAACACCCTCGCCTCGCACGACACGACGGCGAGCTACTACGAGAACATCCGCGTCCCGGTGTCCCGCCGCGTCGGCGAGGAGAACAAGGGCTGGCGGCTCATCACCAACCAGCTCAACCACGAACGCGTCACGCTCGCCGCCCACGGCACGATGGCGGTCCGCGCCCTGCACAACGTCCAGCGCTGGGCCGCCGACACCAAACTCGCCGACGGCCGCCGGGTCATCGACCTCGGCTGGGTCCGCGCCCTGCTCGCCCGCACCCACACCCGCCTCGACGCGATGAAGCTGCTCAACTGGCAGATGGTCGCGGCCCTCCAGGAGGGCACGCTCACCCCCCAGGACGCCTCGGCGGTCAAGGTCTACGGTTCCGAGGCCCGCCGGGACGCCTACGCCTGGCTGATGGAGATCGTCGGCTCCGCGGGCGCGCTGAAGGAGGGCTCGGCCGGTGCCGTGCTCCACGGCGAACTGGAACGCGGCTACCGGTCGGCCGTGATCTTCACCTTCGGCGGCGGCAACAACGAGATCCAGCGGGAGATCATCTCGTGGATCGGGCTGGGCATGCCGCGCGTGCGGCGGTGAGGGGAGCGATCGGCTCTTCGGGCGAGAAGCGGGCCCTCCGCGCGCATCAGGGTCGAAGCACCGCACGGGCGGCAGCAGGGGCCTCCCGCGCGCCCGAATCGTCCACGCCCCGGGAGGACCCGTGACTCCGCCGGTCCCGGCGACGAGCGTCGAGACGTTCCCGCGCTGCTCAGCCGACCGCACCCGCGGGGACGGCCCGGCCGGGCCGTCCCCGCGGGTGCGGTCGAAACACGCCCTAGACGGGCTGCTTCTCGCTGGGGGCGGAGCCCTGGGCGGGCGTCCCGCGCAGCGTGAGCAGTGACGCGACCGCTCCCACGGCCGCGAGTGCCGCCGCCCCGACGAAGGCTGCGGAGAACCCGTCGGTGAGAGCTTCGGGGTTGCCGAGTTCCCGGGCGCCGTACGCCGCGGACACGGCTGTCATCGCGGCCAGCCCGAGAGCGGAGCCGACCTGGTAGCCGGTGTTGACGATGCCGGAGGCCAGGCCGCCTTCCTCGGGGCGCGCACTGGACAGCGCGGTGCCCAGGGAGGGGATGAACGCCAGCGACATGCCGGCCGCGGCCAGCAGGGAGGCGGGCAGCACGTCGACCCAGAAGGTGCCGTCCGCCCGGGCGAACGACAGCCACAGCATGCCTGCCGCGAGGGCCAGCAGGCCGGTGACGATCAGTGGCTTGCTCCCGAAGCGGGCCATCAGGCGGGGCGCCAGGACGATCATCATGATCATGATGGCGACCGTCATGGGCAGCAGGGCGGCGCCCGAGGCGAACGCTCCCAGTCCCAGCACCTGCTGGAGGTACAGGTTGAGGAAGAACCACATGGGGATCCACGCGGCGGCCATCAGCAGCTGCGCGATGTTCGCCCCGGCGAGGTCGGGGGCCTTCCAGATGCCCAGCCGCATCAGTGGCTCGCGGCGCTTCGACTGGATGGCGACGAAGGCGGCGATCAGCGCCACGCCTGCCAGCAGGACGAGCCAGGTCTCGGCCGAGCCCCAGCCGGTTTCCGGGGCACGGACGATGGCGTAGACGGCGGTGGCCAGTCCCACGGTGACGGTGGCCGCTCCGGCGAGGTCGACGGATCCGCGGCGGACGGGAGAGGAGGGCATGACCCCCGGGGTGAAGGCCAGCACGGTCAGGGCGATCGGGATGTTGATGTAGAACACCCAGGGCCAGCTGGCGTACTCGGTGATCACGCCACCGAGGAAGACTCCGGCGGTGCCGCCCGCCGGGGCCGCGGCGCCGTACAGCGCCAGCGCCTTGGTCAGCTCCTTGGGGCGGGAGCCGAAGAGCATCATCAGCAGCGTCAGGGCGGACGGGGCGATCAGCGCGGCGCCGACGCCCTGCAGGGCGCGCCCGGTCAGTTCGACCCAGACCTCGGAGGCGAGTCCGGCGACCAGGGATCCGGCGGCCATCACGGTCCAGCCGGCGACGAAGATCCGCTTGGCGCCGAACAGGTCGGAGAGCCGCCCACCGAGCAGCAGAAGCCCGCCGAAGGCGACGACATAGGCGTTGAACACCCAGGACAGGCCTTCGGGAGAGAAGCCCAGGTCCACCTGCATCTTGGGGAGGGCCACGCCAATGATGGACGTGTCCATGATGACCGTGAACTGGGCCAGGGCTATGAGGACGAGTGCCGTCCAGCGGCGTGGACCGGGAGGGGCGGACGGTGTTGACATAGCTGTCTCCTATACGGGAGGGGGGTACCTCGCTTCGAATGAGCAATATACCCCCTAGGGGTATGCCGAGCTGCGGTCGGGGCCGATCGGATGTGTCGGCCGGGGGTCGCTGGGCTCCGTCGCCGGGCTCCGCAGGGGCCCGCGCGACGTCGGCGGCCGCCCATGCGTTCTATGCGGCCCTCGACAGGGCGGACCGATCCGGGCGCCTGTCCGGGACGGGCGTCACGGGCCCGGACCCGGCTCCTCGTCCGTCGTGGCGCGGCCACAGGAGGAGGGCGCCGATCGCGCCCGCCGCGGCGAGCGCCGCGAGGGCGGACCAGGCGGCGGCGAAGCCGGTGTTCGTGCCGAGCCATCCGGCGATGGGGTAGGTGATCAGCCAGGCGAGGTGCGAAAGCGAGAACTGGGCCGCGAAGACCCCGGGGATCGCGTTCGGTTCGACCGAGGCGCGCAGGACCTTGCCGGTCGGGGTGATGACCAGCGCCATGCCGATGCCGATCAGGGCCCAGACGACCGCCGTGCCGGTCCAGGTGGTCAGGCCGGCCGCGGCGAGCGTCACCGCGGCGGCCGTGCCGCCGACGAGGACTCCGGCGCCGGCCACCATGACCGTCCGGGCCGCGACCCGGTCGAGTACCCGGGGCAGTACGAGGGCGGCCAGCAGGGTCCCGGTGCCGGAGGCGGCGAGCATCCACGCGACGGCCGACTGCGAGCCCCCGAGCACGTCACGGACGTAGTTGACGGTGTTGACGACGACGATCGAGCCCGCCGCCGCGACCGCGAGGTTGAGTGCCATGATGCCGCGCAGTCGAGGTGTCCGGAGGAAGGTCCTGATCCCTGCCGTCGCCCTGTCCCATGCCCGGGTGTGGGTGCTGGGACGGGCCTCGGGGATGCGCGTCGACAGCACGAGCAGGGCGGAGAGGAGGAATCCGGCGGAGGTGCCCAGGAACAGCCGGTCGAAGCTCAGGAACGCCAGGGCAACCGCTGCCAGTACGGGGGAGAGGAGGCTCTCCATCGTGGAGGCGACCTGGGAGGCGGACAGGGCGCGTACGTAGTCGGACTCCTCGGCGACGATGTCGGGAATCACGGCCTGGAACGTCGGGGTGAACGCCGCTGACGCTGCTTGCAGCAGGCCGACCAGCAGATAGATGTGCCAGATCTCCGTGACGAACGGCAGGGCCAGGACCACCACGGCGCGTATCGCGTCGAGGGCGGTCAGGAGGGTTCTTCTGGGGAGGCGGTCGACGTACGCGGCGGCGATCGGGGCGATGACCACGTACATGACCATCTTGATGGTCAGGGCGGTACCGAGGACCGCGCCGGCGCTCGGACCCGCGAGGTCGTAGGCGAGGAGTCCGAGGGCCACGGTGGCCAGCCCGGTGCCGAAGAGGGCGACGATCTGGGCGCTGAACAGGCGGCGGTAGTCGCGGTTGGCGAACAGGCGCATGGCGTGTCCTTCCGGTGCCGTGCGGCGGGGCGCGGCCCCGTGCCGGAGGCCGCGCCCCGCGAGGGGAGGCGGGTGTGTCTCTACGCATCGCCGCCGCCCTCCGGGGTGAGGCCGGCCAGCAGGTTGAAGGCGCCGGTGAGAACGTTGAGTGCGACGACGCCGACGACGTCGGCTATCGCGCGGTCGCTGTAGCCGTGCTCGCGGAGCGCGATGACCTGGGCGTCGGTGATCGACGTCGGCTCGCGGTGGACCTGGAGGGCGAGGGCGATGATCGCCGCGATCCCGGGGTCGTCAGAAGTGCCCGCGCGGGCACGTTCGATCTCGCCCTCGTCCACTCCCATCCTCCGAGCGGCGCCGACATGGGCGTCCAGGCAGAGCAGACAGCCCTGCCGGGTCTGGACGGCGATCGAGATCCGCTCGCTGATTCTGCGGTCGAGCTTGGCTCGCCCCATGGCCCGGCCGAGCTGCAGATAGCCGCCCAGGACGGCGGGCGAGTGCGCCATCGTGGAGACCATGTCCCCGACCTCGCCGTGCCGGGAGACCAGCTCGGCGAGGAGGTCGCGCGACGCGCCGACCGCTGTGTCGGGGGTGAGTCGGGTCAGGCGGGGCATGGCGGTCCTTCCGACGGGAGGCTGTGCTGGAGGGTGGTGGGGCGCTCGACGGATCGAGTGCCCCGGTCGGCCGGTGACGTTCCCGGGGTCGGTCAGTGGTGTGCGTGGCCGCCGTGGTGGTGGCCCGTGTGCTCGGACGCGGCCCGGGGTGCGGCGTGCGGGCCGGGAGTGGTCGCAGTGGTCCGTACCGTGAACTCGGCCGTCCGGACGACATCGTCGTGCCGGAAGTCCAGGTAGAGGCGGTAGACGCCGCCCGACGGCGCCGCGGCCATGAACGTGATCCCGGGGCCGGGCTCGGTGACGCCGTCTCCGGGCTCGCCCTCCGGGTGGACGTGGAGGTAGCCCAGGTCGCCGACCCGCAGCGCCACCAGGTGTCCGTACGCGCCCAGGTAGGGCTGAAGATCGGTGACGGGCCGACCGTTCCGGCTGACGGTGAGCGTCAGGTCGCTCGCCGTGCCGGGCAGGAGTTCGCCGTCGAGGGTGACGGTGTACGCGCCGACGTGAGCGCTGCGCGAGCCCTCGGAGATCGGCTGCGGGGCGTACTGCCCGGCGACCGAGGCGTCGATGCCCAGGGTCATGGTCCCGCCGTGGCCGGCCGGACGGACGTCGGCGAAGAACCTCCAGTCTCCCGGCTCCAGCGTCAGGTCGACGCTCCAGGTGCCGTTCCCGTCCATCACCGGGTGCACGTGCTGGAATCCGGTCGTGTCGCGCCGGACGGCGATGAAGTGCAGCTTCTTCTCGTGTTCGGGGGTGAACCCGGTGACCGGTCGTCCGTCGGGACCGGTCACCCGGAAGCTGACCGTCCGTACTCCGGCCGGAAAGATCGTCGAGTCGAGTTCGAGGGTGTATCCGCTCTCGGAGACCGAGAGTCCGCCGGGGCGGGCGCCGCCGTGGCCGCTCATGTCGTGGCCGGAATTGCTGTTCATCGTGACTCCACCTTCGTGATGTGCCTTCGGGTGTCTTCCGTCCTGGGGACGCCCGCTATAACAACATACCCCCAGGGGGTATTCCAAGCGGCGTGCCGAATAGGCGTCGCACGCCCCCTGAGCCGCTCGACCGCCGTGAACCGGCCTCGGCCGCCGTCCGACCCGCCCTGCCGGAAACACCCCTCCCCGGCGTACCGTCGATCGCGGTTCCGGTCCCGGTCCGTACGCGTACCGGCACCGCCCCCGTGCACCGCCGGGCCGGCGGTGCACGCGCAAGAACGACGCCTCTCCGCCACGCCCCGACCCCGGGCTCCTCGGGCCCCGGTCGGTCACCTGGCAGGTGCACGGCGTCGACGGACCGGAGCTGCGGCTCCGCGCGTCGGCAGCTGCCGCCCGGTCATATCCTCGGGGCGATGGCACGGCTGGGGCCCGACAGCCGCCCCGCCGCGTACCGACTCCGCGGACCGGCCGCCATACTGGACGGGCCGGGGAGGGCACAGCGTCAGCAGCGGGAACAACGGGGGCGGGAAGCGGCAGATGGCGGACACCAGGCTGATCCAGAGCCGGTACCGACTGCTCGAACTGATCGGGCGAGGCGGCATGGGCGAGGTGTGGCGCGCCCGCGACGAGTCGCTGGGCCGTCAGGTCGCCGTCAAATGCCTCAAACCCATGGGTCCCCAGCACGACCAGGCGTTCACCCGC
This sequence comes from Streptomyces sp. NPDC102283, assembly GCF_044766265.1. Taxonomy (NCBI): domain Bacteria; kingdom Bacillati; phylum Actinomycetota; class Actinomycetes; order Kitasatosporales; family Streptomycetaceae; genus Streptomyces; species Streptomyces sp. NPDC102283. The sequence continues at coordinate 34,424 of NZ_JBIWLQ010000013.1, read as the reverse complement.
ATCCTGCGCGAACGTTTTCGGCGCGAGGCCCGGGTGGCCGCCTCCCTCCAGCACCGGGGCGTCACGGTCGTGCACGACTTCGGAGAGCACGAGGGCGTGCTCTACCTCGTCATGGAGCTGCTCGACGGGCACAACCTGAGCCAGCTCCTTCAGGAGAACCAGCAGCACCCGCTGCCCGTCGACCATGTCGTCGACATCGCGGAACAGGTCGCCGACGCCCTCGGCTACACCCACCGGCAGGGCATCGTCCACCGCGACCTCAAGCCCGCCAACATCATGCGCCTGACCGACGGCACGGTGAAGATCTGCGACTTCGGCATAGCGCGCCTCGGCCACGACATCGGCATGACCTCCCGCCTCACCACCACCGGCCTCGCCATGGGCACCCCGCACTACATGTCGCCCGAGCAGATCAGCGGCAAGGAGGTCGACCACCGCAGCGACCTCTACTCGCTGGGCTGCGTCCTGTACGAGATCGCCACCGGCGTACCGCCCTTCGACCAGGACGACGCCTGGGCCGTGCTCGTCGGACACCGTGACACTCCGCCGGAACCACTGCGCACCCACCGTGCCGACCTGCCCGGCTTCTTCGACCGTGTCGTCCTCGACCTGCTCGCCAAGGCCCCCGAGGAGCGGCCCGTCGACGCGGGCGACCTGCGCCGCCGCATCGTCCTCGGCCGGACCGGCGAACAGCCCGCGCTCGGGCCGGGGCCCCTCGCCCTGTCCGGCGCCGAGCGGCCGGCGGCTCCGCGCCCGAGGGCCCTGCCCGCCTGGACCCGCTCCATGACCGCCGGACACCGGGCGACCGGCGCGACGGGCCCCGCCGCCAGGCGGCCGGACCCGGCCGCCGGGCTGACGGGCCGGTGGACCACCGGCACCCGGCACTCCGCCACCGCCCCGCACTCCGGCCCCGCCGCATCCGGGCCGGCCGGGCTCCCCGCCTCCGATCTCCTCGCCACGCTCGACGGCCGACACGGCGCGGGCATCGACCTCGGCCGGCTGGGCCGCTGGGAGGAGGCGGGCGAGGTGCACCGGGAGGTCGCCGCCCAGCGTGGCCGCGTCCTCGGCCCCGACCACCCCGACACCCTCGCCAGCCGTTACGAACTCGGCCTCACCCTCAGCCGTACGGGCCGGGCCGAGGAAGGGCTGCGCGAGTTCGCCCGGGTCGCCGAGGGCCGCGAGCGCGCCCTGGGCGCCGACCACCCGCAGACGCTCGCCGCCCGCCAGGCGACCGCCCACGCACTGGGCCGTCTCGGCCGGCACGCCGAGGCCCACCAGGTGTACGAGGCGGTCCTCGCCGTCCGCGAGCGCGTCATGGGCCCCGACCATCCCGACACCCTGCGCTGCCGCCACAACCTGGCGTTCAACCTCAGCCGGCTGGGGCGGCCCGAGGAGTCCTGGCAGCTGGCCCGGGAGGTCGCCGACGCCCGCGCCCGGCTGCTCGGCCCGACGCACCCCGACACCCTCACGACCCGTTACGAAGTGGCGTACTCCCTGGGCAGGCTGGGCCGCTGGGCGGAGGCGCTGGAGACCTTCCAGGACGTGGCCAGGGCCCGCGCGGGCACTCTCGGGCCCGATCACCCCGACACCTTCGCCGCCCGCTACGAGACCGGCATCAGCCTCGGCCGGCTCGGCCGCGACGCGGAGGCCCTGGAGCTGTACCGCTTCCTCGTCGCCGACCGCACCCGGACCGCGGGCGCAGCCGACCCCGAGACGCTGCGTGCCCGCCACGGCCTCGGGGTCAACCTGGGGCGGACGGGCCGCTGGGAGGAGGCGCTCGCGGAGGCACGCGAGGTCTGCGCCCTCCGGGAACGCACCCTGGGTCCCGATCACCCGGACACCGTGGTCAGCCGCCGGGAGGTCGCCGCGGGGCTCGGCTGGCTCGGCCGGTGGAGCGAGGCGCTGGTGGCGTACCGGGAGGTCGCCGAGGCGCGCGGCCGGGTGCTGGGCCCCGACCACCCCCAGACGCTGGCGGCCCGCGACGACGAGGCGCACTGCCTGGAGCGGCTCGGACGGTCGGCGGAGGCCGCCGGACCGCACCGCACCTGATCCGCCCGCCCGTCCCGCGTCCGTCCCGGCCTCGGCGTCCTCGCGCGACCGGGACGCACGCCACCTCTGGCCGGGACGGAAGGCGGCGTGTTACGAAGGTGCATGCCCGCACCCCAGACACCCGAGCCCCGGTCACCCGCAGGTCGGCCCGCCCCCCAGGGGGCCTTCGGCCCCGGTGCGCCCGCCCGCGGCCGCTACGACGCCGTGATCGTGGGCGGCGGCCACAACGGCCTGGTCGCCGCCGCCTACCTGGCCCGTGCCGGGCAGTCGGTCCTCGTCCTGGAACGTCTCGGCACCACCGGGGGAGCGGCGATCTCGACCCGCCCCTTCGCCGGGGTCGACGCCCGGCTCTCGCGCTACTCCTACCTGGTGTCCCTGCTGCCCGACAAGATCGTCCGGGACCTCGGCCTCGACTTCGCCGTACGCAAGCGGACCGTTTCCTCCTACACGCCCGCCGTGCGCGACGGACGCCCCACCGGGCTGCTCGTCGCGGGCCACGGGACCCGGGGGTCCTTCGCCGCGTTGACCGGCGGCGAGGGCGAGTACGCGGCCTGGCAGCGGTTCTACGCCATGACGCAACGGCTCGCGGCACGGGTCTTCCCGACGCTCACCGAGCCGCTGCCGAGCCGGGACGCGCTGCGCGAGCGCGTCGACGACGCCGATGCCTGGCGGATGCTGTTCGAGGAACCGCTCGGGGTGGCCGTCGAGGAGAACTTCACCGACGACCTGGTACGCGGGGTCGTCCTCACCGACGCCCTGATCGGCACCTTCGCCGATGCCCACGACCCCTCGCTGCTCCAGAACCGGTGCTTCCTCTACCACGTGATCGGCGGCGGCACCGGTGACTGGGACGTCCCCGTGGGCGGCATGGGCGCGCTCACCGACGCGCTGGCCGGGGCCGCCCGTGCGGCGGGCGCCGAGATCCGCGTACGGCACGAGGCGACCCGGATCGAGACCGACGGCACCCACGCCGAGGTCACCGTCCGCACCCCGGACGGACAACACGTCGTCGCGGCCCGCCGCGTGCTCGTCAACGCCTCACCGCAGGCCCTCGCCACCCTCCTCGGCGACACCCCGCCGCCGCCCGCCGAGGGCGCGCAGCTCAAGGTGAACATGCTGCTCACCCGGCTGCCGAAGCTCCGCGACCGGTCCGTCGACCCCCGGCAGGCCTTCGCCGGCACGTTCCACATCGCCGAGGGGTACGGGCAGCTCGCCGACGCCCACCGGGACGCTGCGGCCGGACGGCTGCCCGCCGCCCCGCCCTCCGAGATCTACTGCCACTCGCTGACCGACCCCTCGATCCTCGGCCCCGACCTCGCCGCACGCGGCTACCAGACCCTCACCCTCTTCGGCCTGCACGCCCCGGCCCGGCTCTTCGCCGCCGACAACGACGCCGCCCGCGCGGCCCTGTTGAGGGCGACCCTGGCCGAACTGGACGCGCACCTGGAGGAGTCGGTCACCGACTGCCTGGCCCTCGACGCGAACGGCGAACCCTGTATCGAGGCCAAGACCCCGCTCGACCTGGAGCGCGATCTGCGGCTGCCCGGCGGCCACATCTTCCACCGCGACCTCTCCTTCCCGTACGCGGACGAGGGCACCGGGCGCTGGGGTGTGGAGACCGCGCACGTCAACGTGCTGCTCTGCGGGGCGGGCGCGGTGCGCGGTGGTGGCGTCAGCGGGGTCCCCGGCCACAACGCGGCGATGGCCGCGCTGGGCCGGTGACACCGTCCCCTCGGCCGCCTCAATCCTCGAAGACCCCCCGCAGCGCACCCAGCTTGCGCGGCAGGTCGTACTCGGCGCCGCCCTCGTGCCCGTTGTACGGGAACACCTCGATCTCGGCCGGCCCCGCATAGCGGTGGTAGGCCGCGAACACCGTGGAGGAAGGGCAGATCCGGTCCATCAGCCCCACCGAGAACCACGCGGGAGCGCTCGCGCGCGCGGCGAAGTTGACCCCGTCGAAGTAGGACAGGGTCTCCATCGCCTCCTCGACGCGGAAGCGGTGCCCCGACAGCCAGCGGGCTATCTCCGCGTACGGTCCGGCGTCCGTGATCTGCGAGGCCCGCCGGTAGTGGCAGAGGAACGGCACGTCGGCGACGGCCGCCGCCACGTCGTCCCGCAGCCCGGCGACGGCCAGCGCGAGCCCGCCGCCCTGGCTGCCGCCCAGGACGGCGACCCGCTCGGAGTCCACCGCGTCATGGGCCTTCGCCGCGTCGACGGCCCGGACCGCGTCGGTGATGAGCCGCCGGTAGTAGTGCCGGTGGGGGTCCTCGATGCCCCGGGTCAGGAAGCCCGGCGAGGACGAACCGTGACCCTCGGGTCCGATGTCCGGGGTGTCGGCGGTGTTCTTGCCGCCGCCGCCCTGCCCCCGGTTGTCCATCACCAGGTGCGCGTAACCGAGCGCGCTCCAGGTCAGCCACGTGTACGGGATGCCCCGGCCGCCGTTGTACCCGACGTACTGCACCACGGCGGGCAGCGGCCCGGGGCGCTGCTTCGGCAGCATCAGCCACGCCTTCACCGGCTGCCCCTCCCAGCCCCTGAACGTCACATCGAGTACGTCGACGGTCGCCAGTCCCGTCCCGTACGGCACGAACCGGGCATCGACGTCGTGCCGGGCGCTCTCCGCGAGGGTCTTCTCCCAGAAGGCGTCGAAGTCGGCCGGTTCCTGCGGCTCGGGGCGGTACTCCCGCAGCCGCTCCAGATCCATGTCGAACAGCAAGGCTCTAGCTCCTCTTCAGGGTGAGGTCGAGGGTCGCGCCGCGCAGCCCCGACGTGTCGGCGGTGATCCGGATGCCGCCCGGCGTGCGCGCCGCGCTCACCCGGGGGCCGCCCGACGCGAGCGTCAGCCCGCGTCCGGCCAGCTCGACGACCACGGTGGACCGCAGGTGGGTGGGGTCGGACAGGGCGACGCCCACGTTCCGCCCCTTCGGGCGCACCAGGACGGACGCCGGACCGTCGCAGCTCAGCTCCCGCGCCGAGCCCGCCTGCCAGAAGTTGGCCGCCAGCAGCCCGTCCGCACCGCGCCGCACCGCGTGCACGGCGGTCGAACAGGCGGCCAGCTCCACCGGCGGCGCGGCCGACAGCAGCCGGGTGCGCCCGGCCGAGGCGGCGGGGAGCTGGAGGTAGAAGTAGCCGGCCCCGCTCGGAGCCGCGCCGTGGTCGTGCCAGAGCGTCAGATACGGGCGGGTGACCGGGGTGTCGGTGCCGTACTTGCGGTTGATCTCCCGCCAGGTCGCGGTGCGCTCCTCGCGCAGGGCGCGCACGGAAGCGGGCCGGGGGAAGACGTACCCGCCGGTTCCGGCGAGGTGCAGCCACCGGACGTCCGCCAGCTCGGCGGACCAGCCGGCACTGTCCGGGGCGGCCGTGCCGTCCACGAGGAGCGCGGCCCGCGGGTCGCGCAGCTTGCGGTTCTCCACCACGGTCTCGGCGGTCCCCGCCTCCGCGGTGATGCCCGAACCGACACAGGCGATGACGTCGTCCAGGCAGAACCAGCTCTTGAGCCCGTGCAGGGTGCTGCCGAAGGCCCGCAGCTCCATCCCGTACGCGCCCAGCGTCGTGTCCGGGAGCGCGGTGCCGCCGGCCCAGTCGGCGGTGCTGGTGGTGCGCTGTCCCGCCGCGTCGGCCGGGCGCCCGGCGATGACGGTGGTGCCGGGCAGCCTGGCCGGGTCGACGGTGGGCCAGTAGTCCTCGCTGTAGTGACCGAGATCGTCGGTGTACAGCAGCACCATCCCGTCCGAGAGGTGCCAGCCGCGCAGGTTCTCGTTCTGGATCGACTCGTAGTTGTAGATCCGGGTGGAGTACGCGGAGATGCCGAGCCCGAACGCGGGGCGGTGGTGGGCCGCCTTGTCCATCAAAGGATGCTGCTTGTGGGCGACCAGCGGGCCCCGGGCCGGGACGGCGGAGGCGATCGCACGCTGCGCGGCGACCAGCGAGGCCAGGTCGGTCACGGCGAGGAAGTCCCGGTAGCCGTCCTCGGCGATCCACTGCTTCACCAGCGCCGTGAACCGGTCGGCGGGCTCACCCGGGAAGCACGGGATCAGCCGCAGCACCGCCTCGACGACCGTCTGCGCCGACGCGTGCCCCTGCTTGCTCGGCCGGGCGATCTCCCGCCCGCACACCGACGCCATCACATCGCCCCGGAACATCAGCGGGTCGAAGCCGTCGTCCACCCAGCCCCGCACGTTGTCGAGATCGGGATCGGTCACCGTCCACGCCGTACCGGCCAGCAGGTTGAGCAACCGGGACAGATTCCCCAGCAGCTCCTTGCCGTAGCCGCCGTTGTACGGATGCTTGTAGTGCTGGAGGAACGAGCCGTCGGACGAGAACCCCTCTCCCGTCCCGGCCGCCGCGCCGCCGGTGTCGTTGAAGGCCAGGACGCTGTTGGCGCCCGAACCCTCGACGTCGGACAGGGCGTCACGGACCCGGACCAGCGCGTCGCCGTCGCCGCGCAGCACCGCGTTGACGGCGACCACGGTGGAGACCCACACCCGGTTGGCGCCGGTCGCGATCTGCCGGTTCACCCGCCACAGGTTCGGGTCCGGCGTGTAGTGGAGCACGGCGGCCGTGACGCGTTCCAGGCGCTCCGCGCCCAGCTCGTCGTGGAGCAGCACCGCCGTGTCGTTGAGCGCGAGCGCCGCGCCTATCTCCCAGTCCCAGTCGTTGTCGAAGCGGGTGTGCTCGGGGCCGTAACGGTGGGTCAGCATCCAGTCGACGCCGCCCAGCAGCTTCGCCAGCAGCGCCGTGTCACCGTGCTGCGGGGTGCCGGGTACCGCCCAGGCGGTGGCGGCCGTCGCCAGCCGCTTGAACGACGTGGTGACGTGGTTGGAGAGCGTCGTGCTGGTCAGGTCGGGGAACAGCCCGTCCGTCCGGGACGGGTCGAGGCCGGTGGCGGCGGTGGCCCCGGCCCGCCCCACGCGGGCGGTCGCGGCGACGATCCGCTCGTCGTCCCGGTCGAGGCCGGGGCCGCCGGTGAGCAGCGTGTGCCAACGGCTGCGCAGCGCCGCGGCGTCCTCGGCCCCGGTCCGTGCCGTGCCGGACGCGGCGTGGGCGGGACCGGCGAGGGTCAGGGGCAGCGTCGCCGCCGCGCCCAGGGCGGCCGCACCGGTCAGGACGGTGCGCCGGGTGGTGCCTCGGTTCGTCATGTCGCCTCTCACAGAAGGTGTCGGCTCACGGAAGGTGTCGGCCGGTGCGAGATGCCGGCCGGCCGAGGATCTCGGTCCACGGCGGCTCACAGAAGGTGTCGGCGGTCGACGGCGGCGGCGAGCGCCGCGTGACCCGAAGGGCCCGGATGCAGACCGTCGCCGCTGTCGTGCGCGGGGAGCATCCGAGAAGGGCGGTCCGGGTCGCGCAGCGCGGCGTCGAAGTCGGCCACCCCGTCGAAGATGCGCCCGGTGCGCACGGCCAGGTTGATCTGCCCGCGGACCGCGTCCAGCTCGGGAGACCAGCGGGTCCACCCCTCGAACGGGGTGATGGTGGCGCCCACGACCCGCAGCCCGGCGCCCCGGGCGCGCAGCGCCACCTGCCGGTATCCGGCCAGGACCTGGTCCGGGCCGCTCTGGCCCGGCGGCCGCTGGAGGTCGTTGACGCCCAGGTGCACCAGCACCGTACGCAGCCCCGGCAGCCCGAGGACGTCGCGGTCGAAGCGGGCCTGGCCGCCGGGCCCGAAGCGGTCGTCGTCGAGCAGCAGCCGGTTGCCGCTGATGCCGAGGTTGGCGACGGCCGAACCGGGCAGCCGCCGCGCCAGCTGGTCGGGCCACCGCAGATCGGCGTCGTCGGGGGTGCCGACGCCCTCCGCGATGGAGTCGCCGAACACCGCGACCACCGGGCCGCGCGCCCCGGTGGTCTCCACCCCGGTCAGCAGGAGGACCGACCGGGTGCGCACCCCGTCGACGGTGTGCCAGGCATGGGTGTTGCGGTGGAAGGAGAGCGGGCCGGTCGGGCCGGGGACCCGCGTCCGCACCTCCAGCCGCGCCCCGTCCGCCACCCGCAGCCCCGCGACGGGGTCACTGGTCAGACTCGCGCCCGCCGCCAGCCACTCCTGGCTCCGTCCGGCGAAGGTCACCGGTCGGCCGCCCGCGGTCACCGGGCCGACCAGCACGGGCGCGGTCCCGAAGGCGTTCGCGTACCGCAGCCGCACCGCTCCGCCCGCCGACAGCCGCAGCACGGCCGTGCAGTCGCCGTCGGTCAGCCCCGCGTACGCCACCGGGTCGGTGGCGGTCGGCGCGGTCTGGGCCGTGGCCCAGGACGTGGTCCAGCCCGAACGCGCGGGGCCGGCCGCCCCCGCCGCGCGCGCGTCCGTCGCTGTGGCGGCGACCGCGGCGGCCCCGGCTGCCGCCGCCGCGTACAGAACCCCGCGTCTCGCGGGCCCCCGGCCGCTCACTTCGGGCACACACCGGTCGGGTCGTAGGAGCTGCCGTAGGTACCCACGGCGTCGCCACCCGTGTTGCCGCTCATGGTGTTGGAGCAGACCGGGCCCTGCGGGGTGCGCATGAACTTGATGCCGCCGCCCGCGTTGCCGGTGATGGTGTTGCCGTAGACGGAGGTCGCGGTGCCGTCCGTCGCGGTGTCACCGCCTAGCCGGACGCCCGCGCCCACGTTGTCGTGGACGGTGTTGTAGCGGAAGATGTTGCCGCTGCCCCGGGCGTCGAGCCCGCCGGAGCTGGGGTCGCGCTGGCCGCTGCAGTCGTTGTGCTCGACGTAGTTGTTGGTCGCGTTCTCCTTCACGTCCACGCACTCGTTGCCCCGCGTGACGATGGTGTTGTGGTGGACGCGGTTGTTCCGGCTGACGTCGGCCGCCGCGTCCGGTGCCCCGTTGGATCCCTGCTGTTCGGGAGCCGTGCCGAGGTAGATCCCCTCGCCGTTCTTCCCGCCCCCGTCGAACACGAAGTCGGCGACCCCGCAGTCCGTGATGGTGTTGTCGTCCACCTCGGCCCCCGTGACGAGATAGCGCAGCCGCAGGCACTCGTCGGCGGCGTTCTTGAGGGTCATGCCGGTGACGCGCAGGCCGCCCACCCCGTTCCCGGGGGTCGTGCTCATGACATAGATGAGTTTGAGCCGGTAGCCCGAAACGTCCGAGGCCGAGCCGTGCAGCCCGTCCACGGTGAAGCCGCTGAGCGTCGTGCCGTCGTGCCGGACCTGGATGATCCGGGCGTCGCCCGCGCCCTTCACCACGGCGTTCGACGGGCCGGTGACGGTGACCCCGGCCCGCGCGGTCACCACGTCCTGCCGGTAGGTGCCCGGCGCCAGGTTCACCACCGCGCCCGACGGAGCCAGATCCACCGCCTTCTGGATCGTGGCCAGCGGAGCGCCCGCCGACGTACCGGAGTTGGCGTCGCTGCCGGACGGCGACACGTAGTACGCGCCCGCCGCAGGGGCGGCGGCCGAGGGCGTGGTCACGACGAGCGGGGCGAGGCCGACGACGAGCGCGGCGGCCAGGGCGGTGCGCGGTGGACGGGTCACGAGGTGTGCCTCCTGGGATCGGCGAAGGACAGGGCGAGCAGTACCGGAACGCTCGGGCCGAGCAGCAGTGGCCCCAGCGGTACGACGAGGGAGAGCAGGGCGGCGGAGATCGCCGCGCCGAGCAGGGCGGTGCCCCGGGCAGGGGAGCCGAAGCCGAGTGCCAGCGCCCCGGCCGACCAGGACCGGACACCGCCGTCCGGCTCCCGGCCCGCCTCGGCCGCGAACGCCACATGATGGATCACGAACGCCGCTGCGATGCCCACCTGCGCGGCCAGCAACGGGAAGGTCCACGCCTCCGAACGGCCCAGCAGATGCAGGGTGTTGCCGACCAGGACGACCGCGACGGCGGTGGACAGCAGACCGTGGGGCCACAGCGCGCGCCAGTAACCGCCGAAGGCGGCCAGCGTGTTGGCGAAGCATCGGCTGTCCCCGTCCACCCGCCACCGCTGGAGCGCGCGGCCCATCGCGGCGAGCGCCGGCAGCCAGGTCACCACGCCCAGCGCCAGCAGCGTGAACGCGGCCCCGGCGGCGGCCGGGTAGGCGACGAACTCCAGCCGGCGCAGCAGCGTCGGCCAGCCCGACGGGGTGGCTTCCGGAACGGGCGGCGACGCCACCGCCCCGGCGAGAGGGGTCCCCATGATCTACCCGACCTTTCCTGTGTACGGATCCGTTACGTCGAGGAGTACCCGGTCCGCCAGCTCCAGCCGGGTCGCCGCCACGACGTACGGGGCTCCGGCGGCGGTGAGCAGGACGGCGGCGGCGTCCGCCGAGATCCCCACCCCCCGGATACGGCGGGCGACGGGGGAGAGCAGCACGCTCTCCTCGCCGTCCGCGAACCGCACTCCGTGGCCCTCGGTCAGCTCCGCCCCCGCGACCGGGCACGCGGCGTCCGGAGTGATGGCGGTGAGGAACAGGCCCGCGCGGCAGGCCGGGGTGGTCACGTCCAGCGTGTGCAGGGTGCGGGTGAGCCGCAGTTCCGGAGTGCTGGACGTCGGATTCGCCGCCACCTCCATGACCCCGGTGCGCACCGACGCCTCGTCCGGGGCCAGCCGCCGCACCCGGGCGGTGGCCTCGCCGGACCTGATCAGCCGGCTGCCGTCGCCGTGTTCCTCCGTCGGCCGGTCCGTCCGGAGCAGGAACGTCCACTCCCGCGGTTCCTCCGACTCCGCCAGGTCCAGGAGGGCCAGGCGCCCCGCCGGGGTGAACACCAGGGTCCGGTCCAGCCGGCCGACCCCGAGGGCCGGGTCGTACATCGCGGCGATCTCCGCCGTGGCGTGCGCCCATCCCTCCTCGTCGCCCACCAGCACGTCCCGCTGCCGGGCCTGCCGCAGATAGGGAATCCCCTCGTAGACGTGGTAGCGGTCCTCGTCCGCGTACCCCTGCCCGTCGACCAGCAGCAGGTTGTGGTGCTCCGCCCGCTTGCGGTTGCTGTAACCGTCGTCCACGGCCAGGTGGGCGCCCCCCGACAGCAGGACGAAGGAGCCCGAGTCCGGGTGGTGGTGACCCTGGTTCAGCGTCTCGTGGCCCAGCTCCGCCCGGTGCTTCGCGCTCGTCTCCCAGGCCCGGTGACCGCCGCCCGGACTCGCCTTGAACGACACCGCGGTGGCGTCCGCGTCCCAGCCGGTCCGGGCCGCGAGCAGCCCGAGGTCCGGGAAGAAGGCCCGGGTCGCGGTGGGCCGGGCCGCAGAGACCGCCGGGTCGTACCAGAGGTATTCGAGATACGCCTCCGGCAGGATGCCCGGCCGCACCCCGCTGTGCTCCGCCTCCGTCCACAGCAGCTCGCCCGATGCCAGGTCGCCCAGCCACTGCGCCTCGGCGATGCCGTACTGCGCGGCCAGCCGGTAGTAGAGCCCGGCGCTGTGGCCGCTGCGCCGGTCGTGGCAGTCACCGTGGTCGATCGTGAACGCGAAGCCGGGGGCGCTCTGGTGCAGCCGGTAGCCGAAGGTGTTCGCCATGAAGCCTCCCCGGTCCCACCAGTCGACACCCTCGGCCTCCGCCAGCAGATCCAGATGGATCGCCAGGAACGGGACTCCGTAACGCCAGTAGACGACTCCCTCCGCGTGCGAACCGTCCTCGGGCAGCACCTCCAGCACCGTGGCGAGGTTCGACTTCGCCCGTTCGGTCCACTCCTCCTTGCCCAGCACGTAGCCGGCCGTCGCCAGACCGGCATAGCAGATCCAGTTGTGGTTCTGCCAGTACGAGGACGACCACCAGCGGCCCTCGCTCGCCACCGCGAAGTCGTAGAGGCGACGCCCCTGGATCAGCAGCTTGTAGCGGAGCAGAGCGGCCACGTCGTCCGGCAGGTCGTTCCCGATCCAGCGCAGGGCGAGCGCCAGGTGGTGGAGCAGCCAGCCGGCGTCCAGGTCGTGGTCGGGCATATGGGCCCGGCCCCAGTGCGGCAGCCGTGACGCCGCCTCGATCCAGCGCACGCTCTCCGCGAGATCGGCCGGGTCGCCGCCGATCCGGTAGGCCAGCGCCGGGTTGGACGCGGCCGGGCCCAGCCAGGTGATGCTGGCCGGCGGGTGGGTGCGGGGCGGGGCCAGCCCGCGGTGCCGGGCCGCCTCCTCCCGCACCCGGGTCTCCTGGGCGGGGCGCGGACCGGGCGGCGGGGTCGCCGAGAGCAGCACGGCTCAGCCCTCCGTCCGGAAGCGGGACCGCGAACCGTCCGCCAGCTCCACGGTCAGCTCCATGCCGTCCAGCCGCACCTCGCTCACCGCGGGGCCCGCCGACGCCGCCTGGTAGACCGAGGCGAAGACGACGTGCGCTCCATCGGCCGTGAAGTCGACCCGGGGCAGGGCGCGCTGCGGGTCGTCCGCCGGACCGGGACCCGGGAGCGTGAGGGGGCGCACCGGCACCCCGGCGCTCCGGGTGTGCCAGCCGTGCAGCGTCTCGTCCCCGTACCAGGTGGTGCGCACCGGGCCCGCCGCCTGCACCTGCACGTCCAGCGCGGTGCCGGGCCGCAGTTGGGCGGTGACGCGGGGGTCCTTTCGGCCCGTGACCTCCACCGTCAGCAGGTCCACCAGATAGCACGGGCCGACGGCCACCCGGCGGACCGCCCGGACACCCTCGTACGCCTCCGTCACCTCAACGGTCACCGAGACGGCGTCCGCCGCCGTCAGCGCACCGGCGCACTCGGCCTGCTCGGCGCCGTCCACCCGGAACGTGGGGTGGGCCGCCGTCGAGGTGTACAGGTCGCGGAAGTCCGGGTGGGCGTACGGCACCTGGCCCGGGTCCGGCTGCCACGCGGTGGTGTCGCCGTACAGATACAGCGAGAGCTTGTCCCGGTGGCCGTGCGATCCGCCGTGCGGGCCGAAGTCCACCAGGGCGTGGATGCCCGCCGCCCGCAGCACCGCGTACCCGGTCGAGGGAAACACGGTGACCGGGGCGGAAGCGGCCCGTCGGGGGAGCGGCGGCCCGGCGAACCAGCCGCCCAGCTCACGGTCCAGCGCGTCGTCCGCGTCACCCAGCTCCGCACGGACCCGGTCCGCCACCGCGTCCAGCGCGTCCGACGGCACCGACTGCCGGGCCAGCGCGATCAGTTCCAGCCACTCAAGACCGAGAGCGTCGCGCCGGTAGGGGCCGTCGTGCAGGGCGGGCAGCACACCGCCCGGCGTCGCGACGGCCGCCAGCACGTCCGTCATCCCCGCCAGCACGCCCACCACGTCGGTCGGCAGGGCGGACGGATCGGTGGAGCGCAGCGCCAGCAACGCCGCCCGCAGCACGAAGCCGTGGTAGTAGGTACTGCCCTCCCACTCCCAGCCGTCGTCCGCGACGGCCACGCGCAGATGCGCGTACAGCCCGTGCTCGCCCTCCAACCAGCACCCGGCGCCCTCCCATGCCGTGGACCGGACGGCCGCCGCCGCCCGGCTCGCCGCGACACCGGCCGCGTTCAGCCACGCCGTGTAGTTGGAGGCCAGGTGGCCCTGGGCGGTCAGCACGTCCCGGGCCTCCAGCGCCGCTTCCTCCAGGGCCTCCAGCAGCGGCAGCACCGCCGCCAGATCCCCGGACTCCTTCTCCGCGAGCGTGATCACCGCGTGCCCGACGTTCACCGCCCAGATGGCGTCCGTCAGCGCCTGGTGGAAGAGCCGGCCGCGCAGCATCCAGCCCTGGGCCTCGCCGTGCCGGTCGGCGGCCAGCTCGGCGTACAGGCCCGCGTACTCGCCCAGCCGCTCCACCGCCTCCGCCCGCTCGCCCCGGTGCGCCAGCACCCGCAGATGACGGGCCCAGGCCTGGTGCGAGAGGACCAGCCACCCGCCCCGTACCGCTTCGGTGTCCACCCGGCAGCCGTGCGCACACCGCGCACCGCCCTCGGGGAACACCCCGGCGAGGAGGTCGCCGTGCTCCAGCTCCACTCCGTGCGCCGGGCATACGTACGCGTGCCACCAGCCGCCGCGCTCCCGCGCGATCCGCCTCAACGCGGCCATACGCCACCGTCGATGTCCGTCGTGGTCGCCGTCAGGAAGCCCGAGGCGGGCGAGGCCAGGTGGACGACGGCGGACGCCACGTCCTCGGGGGTGCCCGCGCGGCCGACCGGGATGCCCGCTTCCATGGCCTGCTGCGCCGCGGGCGCGGTGAAGGTGTCGTGGAAGGCCGTGCCCTTGATGAAGCCCGGCGCGACCGCGTTGACCGTGATGCCGGTGCCGGCCAGCTCCTTGGCCAGGCCCTTGGTGAAGCCGCGGATCCCGGCCTTCGCGGCGGCGTACGCCACCGAGCCGGGGCCGCCGCCGTTGTGCGCGGCGAGCGAGGACATGGTGATGACGCGTCCGGCCGGGGACCGCGTCAGATGCGGCAGCGCCGCCCGCACCGTGCGGAAGGTCGAGGACAGGTTGGTGGAGATCACCCGGTCGAAGTGCTCGTCGCTCATCTCGGCGATGGTCGAGCGGCCGACGAGGTGACCGGCGTTGCAGACCAGGATGTCGAGTCCGCCGAGGAAGCCGGCCGCCTCCTCGACCAGCCGGTCCACGTCCGCGGTGACGGTCGCGTCGGCGGCGAACGCCTTGGAGCGCCTGCCCAGCGCCTCGATCGCCGAGACCGTGTCGGCCGCCCGGTCGGCGGAGGAGTGGTAGTGCACGGCGACGTCGGCGCCGGCCTCTGCCAGTGCGAGCGCGATGGCGCGGCCGATGCCGTGCCCCGCCCCCGTCACCAGCGCGCGGGAGCCCTGAAGATCAGCAGACATGGGTGAAGCCCTTTCGGTTTCCGGCCGCCGGGGGCCGGATGCGGTGCCCGGCCACAGGCGGCCGGGGGCCGGTCACTTGAGACCGGCGGTGGCGAAGCCCTGCACGAAGTAGCGCTGGCCGACGAGGAAGAGAAGGACCATGGGAAGGGTGGCGAGCGTGGTGCCGGCCATCAGGAAGTGCCACTGGGTGCCGTTCTCCGTCTTGAAGACGGAGAGCCCGACCTGGATGACCCGCAGACTGTCCGTCCGGGTCACCAGCAACGGCCACAGGAAGTTGTTCCAGGACGACTCGAAGGTCAGCAGCGCCACGGTGGTGAGCGCCGGCTTGACCTGCGGCGTCATGATCCGGGCGTAGATGCGGAACTCGCCGAGGCCGTCGAGGCGGGCCGCCTCCTCCAGCTCCACCGGCAGGTCCAGGTAGAACTGGCGGAAGAGGAAGACCGCGAACGGCGTCACCGCACCCGGGACGATCAGGGCCCACCAGGTGTCGAGCCAGCCGCTCCCGCCCTGACCGAGGATGTCGTTCCCGCCGGCCAGCGGCATGAAGCGGACGATCAGGAACTCCGGCAGCACCTTCGTGTACGTCGGGATCATCAGCGCCGCGATGAACAGGTAGAAGATCACCTCGCTGCCGCGGAACCTGATCCGTGCCAGCGCGTACCCGGCCATGGAGGCGACCAGGACGTTCAGCACGGTGTGGCTGATCGCGATGATGAAGCTGTTGCGGGCGTACGTGGCGAACGGGGCCGCCCGGAACGCTTCGACGTAGTTGCTGAACTGCCAGCTTCCGGGCAGGAGTCCGGCGTCCTGGGACGCGATCTCCACCGGCGACTTGAGTGAGGTGATCACCATCCAGACGAACGGCACCACCATCAGCAGGGAGATCACCGACAGTGTGATGTAGAGCGCGATCCGGCCCGGGGACACCGGCCGCCTGCCGCCGTGCCCTCGCGCTTTCGCGGCGCTCACGTCCACCGGCTTCCGCGTATCAACTGTGGCCACGGGTGCCTCCCATGATCCGCCGGTTGACCAGGGTGAAGCCCATCAGCAGCACGAACAGCACCAGGGACTGGGCGCAGGCGTATCCGACGCGGAACTCCCGGAAGGCGGACTTGTAGATCTCGTAGGTCATCATCGTCGTGCTGTTGGCGGGGCCGCCGTCGGTGAGGATGTAGATCTGGTCGAAGGACTGGAACGCGCTGATCATCGACGTGATGAGCACGAAGAACGTGGCGGGCTTCAGCAGCGGCAGCGTGATGGAGAAGAACTGCCGGACCTTCGAGGCGCCGTCCACCGACGCCGCCTCGTACAGCTCCCTGGGGAGTGACTGGAGCGCGGCGAGATAGATGAGCATCTTCATGCCGATGCCCTGCCAGATGCCGACCAGGATCACCGAGGGCATCGCCCATGTCGTCGAGGAGAGCCAGGCCGGGCCGTCGATGCCGAGGAACGACAGCAGTGCGTTGAGCAGGCCGTTGCCCGGGTTGTAGATCCACAGCCAGACCAGGGCGATGGCGACCGTGGCCGTGACCTGGGGCAGGAAGACCGCGGTGCGGAAGACGCCACGGGCCTTGAGGCCGGTGTGCAGGGCCATGGCCAGCAGCAGGCCCAGCAGCATGCCGAACGGCACGGTGAAGAAGGTGTAGACGACGGTGTTGACGATGGACTTGCGGAAGACCGTGTCGTCCAGCATGTCCCGGAAGTTGTCGAGACCCACGAACTGCGGGGCGGTCAGCACGTCGTACTTCGTGAACGCCAGGACCACCGCGGCCAGTACCGGCAGGCCGATCCACAGCGAGGCGTGCAGCAGCGCGGGCGCCACCATGAGCATGCCGGCCCGGCGCCGTCGGCGTCCGGGGCCCGTGGGGGTCCGGCGGGTGCGCCGGGTCGGCGCCGATTCAGGAGGTGCGGGCGGCCGCACGGGCCGCGCCTTGAGTACGGATGTCGCTCCCACAGTGACGGGTCCTCACATCCGGCCGATGGCGGCCTCGGCGAGCCGGCCGAGCTCCGCGATGGCGTCCTTCGCCGACTGGTCGCCCACGATCGCGGGCTCCAGCGTCGGCACGATCTTCTCGCGGATCTCCATCCAGGCGGCGGTGCCGCCCTCGGACGTCGCGTGCTGGAGGTTCTTCAGGGAGAGGTCGACGAACTGGTTCTCCTTGACGTAGGCGGTGTCGCTGAGATCCCGCAGTCCGGGCACCGAACCGCGCTGCTGGGCCGCGCCCAGGATCGATTCGGGGGTGGCCAGCCACTCCACGAGCGCACGGGCCGCGGCCGGGTGCCGGGAGCTCGCCGACTGGCTGACGAGCGTGCCGCCCTGGAGCATCGCGGGCCTGCGGTTGGCCAGGACGAACGAGCCGAGCTTGTCCTGCTCGATCAGCTCCGGGCTCTGCTCCTTGACCTGGACCCACAGAGCGCTGGTCGTCATCATCATCGAGCCCTGGCCGGTCTGCACGTTCGACGGTGCTCCGACGTCGGTCTTGCGCGCGTAGTCGGCCGAACCGTCGGCCACCAGGTCCTTGAAGAACTGGAGGGCCTCCACCCCGCGGGCGTCGGTGAACAGCGGCTTCCTGCCGTCCGCGCTGAACAACCGGCCGCCGTTGGCGAAGAGGAAGGTCTCCCAGCACTGGCGCAGATTGATGGAGAAGGGGTCGAACCCGACCCGACCCTTCCTCGTCAACTGCTTTGCCACAGCGTGCAGTTCGGACCAGTTGGCGGGCGTCTTGCGGATGCCGGCCTCGGCGAAGTGGTCCTTGCGGTAGACCACGATGCGGGTGTCGAGCACCACGGGCAGGGCGTACAGCTTGCCGTCGTGACGCGAAGGCTCCAGCACCCGCTTCTCGTAGTCGTGGGTCTTCGCCAGCTTCTCGGGCAGTTCCGCGATCGCCCCCTTGGCGGCGAACGGCGGGATCCAGCCGACCCCCATCATCAGCACGTCGGGCAGCAGGCCGCCCGCGAGCCCGGTGGTGATCTTCTCGTTGAGCTGGTCGTACGTGGTGTAGTCCACGTTCACCTCGACGTCCGGATACTTCTTCCGGAACCCGCCGAGGATGTCGCCCTCCAGCAGCTTCTTGCCCTTCGCGCCCTCGTAGATCGGGGTGAGGAGGGTGATCTCGCCCTCGGCGGGACCGTCGGCGGAGCCGGCCGCCGAGGTGCCGGTGCCGCAGCCCGTGAGCGCGGCGGCGGTGCCCGCACCGATGGCGGCGAGCAGCGACCGTCTGTTGAGTTCCATGAGGCACCCCTTTTGAGGCGGAGTTTGTGGATCGATCCAGTGACGGTGTCCCAGCCATGGCTGGGAAGTGCTGGTAAATCGATGCACTGAGACTAGGAATGCCCCTGGAGCGACGTCAACAGCTGATGCACAAAAATTTTTCGAGCAAGTTACGGGTGTATCGGTAGAGAGACGTCAGTAAATCGATACACTAGAGTCGTCAGGGAGTTTCGAACCGGAGGTGGCATGAGCGGGGTAACGATCCATCAGGTCGCGGCGGCTGCGGGCGTTTCCGCGAGTACGGTCTCCAACGTCCTCAACGGGCGCACCGACCGTATGCAGGCGGCCACCCTGGCCCGTGTCGAGCAGACCATCGAGCGCCTCGGCTACCGGCCCAACCGTGCGGCGCGCATGCTGCGCACGGGCCGCATCAAGGTGATCGGCCTGATCGTGCCCTCCGTGGCGAACCCGTTCTGGGGTTCGCTCGCGCGGGAGCTGGAGGCCATGGCGCTCGCCGAGGGGTACCACGTGCTGCTCTGCAACAGCGAGCGCGACCCCGCCCGGGAGCTCAAGTACGGCGAGGAGTTGTTGGCGGACGGGGTCAGCGGAGTGGTGCTCTGCTCCTCGCTGCCCTCGCTCGAACACGTCGAGCCGCTGCTCAGCCGGGGGCTGAAGATGGTCGCCTTCGACCGCACGGCCCAGGCCGGCGACCCGCCGTCACTGGCGAGCATCAGCGTGGACAACGCCATGGGGGCGGAGCTGGCCACCCGCCATCTCCTCGAACTCGGCCACCGAAGACTCGCCTTCGTCTCCGGCTCGGTCAACAGCGTCAACCGCCGCGAGCGGCTCCGGGGTTTTTGCGCCGCGCTGGAGGAGGCGGGGCTCGACCCGGCCGACGCCACGGTCTGGCCCGGGGCGGACACCGCCGAGTTCGGCGACAAGGACGCGGCCGAACTGGGCCGCAAGGCCGCCCGCGAACTGCTCTCCGGGCCCCGCCCGCCCACCGCGTTCGTCGCCATCAACGACATGTGCGCGATCGGGATCTGCCGGGGCGCCAAGGACGCCGGGCGCACCGCCGGGCGCGATGTGTCGGTGGTCGGCTTCGACGACATCCTGCTCGCCGACCTCTTCGAGCCGCCGCTCACCACCGTCCGCCAGCCCCTGACGGAGATGGCGGCGGAGACCTTCCAGCAACTGCGCGCCCGGATCGAGTCGGCGCCCTCGGCGGGCCGCTCCCTGCTGATCCGGCCGCGGCTGGTGGTCCGGGAGTCGACCGCGCCTGTGCCCGTGGGCGTGGACGCGGCGAGTCCGGGCGCGGTGGCTCCGGGCGCGGTGGCTCCGGCAGGGTGAGGGGACCGGTCGCCGGGGGCTCAGTCCGCCGAGGGCGCCCAGCCCGTCGCCTCGATCCGGCCGGCGTCCCGGGGCCGCTCCGCGTCGAAGACCGTGCGGGCGCCGTCGCGGACCCGTAGCCCGTCCACGTACGCGCCGCGTCCCACGTACAGCCGGTCGGTGGCGTAGCGCCACCGCAGGCGTACGTCCCGGCCGCGCCAGGCCGTCAGGTCCGCCTCCAGCCGGTGCCAGACGCGCCCCGACCAGCCGGTCGCCGAGCCCGCCGGGTGCGGCCGCGGTTCCGGGCGGTGGCCGGGGCCCGGCGCGAGGGTGGTGAACGGCACCGGCTGCCAGTCCTGCCCCGCCGACGCTTCCAGGAAGAGGCCGTCGGCGGCCGGTTCGGTGTCCCACCACAGCGCGCACTCCAGGCGGGCCCGTGTGGACTCCAGGCGCAGGGCGGGCAGGGTGAGGGTGGCGGTGGACGCGCTCGCCATCCCGGAGAACCACGCGGTGCGCCCGCGTTCGGGCCGGACCGGAACGGCCCGCGCCAGCTGGTTGGCGGCCGCCACACGGGGCGCGCTGCCCGAGCGCCAACTCCTGACCGGATGCACGGAGTTGCCGAGCACGATGAGGAAGGTGTCGGTCGACGGGTCGAGCACCAGGCTGGTCCCGGTGAATCCGGTGTGCCCCGCACTGCGCGGGGTCGCCAGCGCGCCCATGTACCAGTGCTGGTAGAGCTCGAAGCCGAGGCCGTGCTCATCGCCCGGGAACGCGGTGTTGAAGTCGGTGAACAGCAGGTCGACCGACTCCTCGGACAGGATCCGGGAGCGACCGTAGACCCCGCCGTTGAGGAGGGTCCGGGCGAGGACCGCGAGGTCCCAGGCGCAGGAGAACACCCCGGCGTGGCCCGCCACTCCGCCGAAGCCGAAGGCGTTCTCGTCGTGCACCTCGCCCCAGACCAGCCCGCGATCGAGACCGGACCAGGGCGGCCGGGCGTCCTCGGTCGCCGCGATCTTCGGCTTCCAGGAGGCGGGCGGGTTGTAGCGGGTGCGGTGCATCCCGAGCGGGGCGGTGATCTCGTCGTGGAGCAGCGCGTCCAGCGGGCGGCCGGTGATCTTCTCCAGGATCAGCTGCAGCGAGATCAGATTGAGGTCGGAGTAGAGGTAGGCGCTGCCCGGGGTGCTCGCCGGGACCTCCTCCCACAGCATCCGGAGCTTCCCCTCCCGGGTCGGCTCCTCGTAGAGCGGGATCCACGAACGGAAACCCGAGGTGTGCGTCAGCAGGTGGCGGACGGTGATGTCCTGCTTGCCGCCGCCCGCGAAGTCCGGGAGGTAGGCGGCGACGGTGGCCTCCAGTTCCAGCTCGCCGCGCTCGATCTGCTGGACGGCCAGAAGCGAGGTGAACAGCTTGGAGATCGAGGCAAGGTCGAAGACGGTGTCCTCGGCCATCGCGATCTGCTGGTCCGCCGGGAACTCCACCCCGGTGTCGGTCTTCTCGTCGTACGCGGCATAGCGCACCGCCTTGCCGATCGGCCGGTGCAGCGCCACCGTCCCGCCCCGCCCGGCGAGCAGGACCGCGCCCGCGTACCACGGGTGCGCGGGGGAGTCGGCGAGGTAGGCCTCGGCGTCCCGGACGAGTTGGTCCAGCGGGCCCTCCAGCAGCCCGGCGCGCGCGGCGCTCCCGCGCCGCAGCGTGGGCCGGTGCGCCCCTGACTCCATGCCCGCTCCCGTGTCCGCAGCCTCGTCCGCCGTCCCCGCGCCCGGCCCGTTCCGGGCGGTCGCGCCCGCGAGCGGAATCGGCGTCAGCGCGAGGGCGCCGCCCAGCGCCAGTATCCCGCCGCCCAGCCGCCGCCGGGCGATGCCGCTCCCGCCCACGCGGGCGCCGGCGCCCTGGTCTTCGGCCGGACGCGGGCCGCTCGTGGAGCCGCGGCCCCCGGCCCGCTCGGGACCCCCGCGCGCGCCCCGCCCTTCCTGCGCCCGCCCGTTGCCCCGCATGTCCCCGGTCATCCGCAACTCCTTCCCGCGCCCGACGTCCGGTCACGGGGCCCTGCCCGTGCGCCGGAGCCTGCGCGAAAGTAACTTCCGAAATCTCGCCGATCAGTGAAAGTTCCTGCCGCCGCAGAGGTTACTGTCACCTGCGCGCTCCCGGGTGCGTCCCGGCCCGCAAAGAATCTGACGCTGCATCAGAAAAACTCTTCCCTCGGCCGCCCGGCTGCGGCATCCTGCCGCCCATGGAGACGGAGCTGAGCAAGCAACTGGGAATCGAGCACGCCATCTTCGGCTTCACGCCGTTCCCCGAGGTCGCCGCGGCCATCACCAGAGCCGGCGGCTTCGGCGTGCTCGGAGCCGTGCGCTACACCGCACCCGACGACCTCGCGCGCGACCTGGACCGGCTGCACGGACTCGCCGACGGCAAGCCCTACGGCCTCGACGTGGTCATGCCGGCCAAGAAGGTCGAGGGCGTCACCGAGGCGGACGTCGAGGCGATGATCCCCGCCGAGCACCGCGGATTCGTGACGGAACTCCTGGCCCGCCACGGCGTGCCCGAGCTGGCCGAGGGGGAGGTGTCCGGCTGGCGCATCACCGGCTGGATGGAGGAGGTCGCCCGGGGTCAGCTCGACGTGGCCTTCGACTACCCGATCAAACTCCTCGCCAACGCCCTCGGCTCCCCGCCCGCCGACGTCATCGAGCGGGCCCACGACCACGGCGTCCTCGTCGCCGCCCTGGCAGGCAGCGCCCGGCACGCCCGGCGGCACGCGGAGGCCGGTATCGACGTCGTCGTCGCCCAGGGATACGAGGCCGGCGGCCACACCGGCGAGATCGGCTCCATGGTGCTGGTTCCCGAAGTCGTCGAGGCCGTCGCCCCGCTGCCCGTCCTCGCCGCCGGAGGCATCGGCAGCGGCGAACAGGCCGCAGCCGGGATCGCCCTCGGCGCGCAGGGCGTCTGGCTCGGCTCCCTCTGGCTCACCACCGAGGAGGCCGACCTGCACTCCCCGGCCCTGACCGCCAAACTCCTGGCCGCGGGCTCCGGCGACACCGTCCGCTCCCGAGCCCTCACGGGGAAGCCCGCACGCCAGCTCCGTACCGCGTGGACCGACGCCTGGGACGACACGGCGGGACCCGGCACCCTGCCCATGCCGCTCCAGGGGCTGCTGGTCGCCGAGGCCGTGTCCCGGATCCAGAAGTACGAGGTCGACGAGCTGCTCGGCACACCCGTCGGGCAGATCGTCGGCCGGATGACCAGCGAACGCAGCGTCCGGGCCGTCGTCGACGACCTGACCCGGGGCTTCGAACGGGCCGTCACCCGCATGAACCGCATCGCCGGAAGGAGTGCCACGTGAACCAGCCGCCAGGCGGCTTCTGGGCCCAGGCCGCCGCCGACCCCGACCGCACCGTCCTGATCGCCCCCGACGGCGAGGAGTGGAGCGCGGGCCGCCTGCACGCAGACGTCAACCGCATGGTCCACGGACTGCGCGCGGCCGGACTGCGCGAGGGAGACGCGTTCGCCGTCGTGCTGCCCAACGGCGTCGAACTCCTCACCGCCCACCTCGCCGCCTCGCAGGCCGGGTTCTACCTCGTCCCGGTCAACCACCACCTCGTCGGCCCCGAGATCGCCTGGATCGTCGCCGACTCGGGCGCCCGTGTCCTGATCGCCCACGAACGCTTCGCGGCCACCGCCACGGCCGCCGCCGACGAGGCGGAACTGCCCGCGACCCACCGCTACGGCGTCGGCACGGTCCCCGGCTGCCGCCCCTACGCCGAACTCCTCGAAGGCCACCCCGCCACCCCGCCCGACGACCGCACCCTGGGCTGGGTCATGAACTACACCTCGGGCACCACCGGCCGCCCCCGCGGCATCAGACGTCCCCTGCCCGGCAAACGCCCCGAGGAGACCTACCTCGGCGGGTTCCTCGGCATCTTCGGCATCCGCCCGTTCGACGACAACGTCCACCTGGTCTGCTCACCGCTCTACCACACCGCCGTGCTCCAGTTCGCGGGCGCCGCACTCCACATCGGTCACCCACTCGTCCTGATGGACGGCTGGTCCCCGAAGGAGATGCTGCGCCTCGTCGACGCCCACCGGTGCACCCACACCCACATGGTCCCGACGCAGTTCCACCGCCTGCTCGCACTCCCCGACGCGGTGAAGGCCCGCTATGACGTCTCCTCGATGCGGCACGCCATCCACGGGGCGGCACCCTGCCCCGACCACGTCAAACGCGCCATGATCGACTGGTGGGGGAGCTGCGTCGAGGAGTACTACGCGGCCAGCGAGGGCGGGGGAGCGTTCGCCACCGCCGAGGACTGGCTGAAGAAGCCGGGCACTGTCGGCAAGGCCTGGCCGATCAGCGAGCTGGCCGTCTTCGACGACGACGGCAACCGGCTGGGTCCGGGCGAACTGGGCACCGTCTACATGAAGATGAGCACCGGCGGCTTCAGCTATCACAAGGACGAGACCAAGACCCGCACGAACCGCATCGGCGACTTCTTCACCGTCGGCGACCTCGGCGTGCTCGACGCGGACGGGTACCTCTTCCTCCGCGACCGCAAGATCGACATGATCATCGCGGGCGGGGTCAACATCTACCCCGCCGAGATCGAGTCGGCCCTGCTCACCCACCCCGCCGTCGCGGACGCCGCCGCCTTCGGCATCCCGCACGCCGACCGGGGTGAGGAGGTCAAGGCCGTCGTCGAACCGGCCGGGGGCCACGAGCCGTCCCCGGCGCTCGCCGCCGCGATCCTCGCCCACTGCGAGGAGCGGCTCGCCGGGTACAAGCGGCCCCGGAGCCTCGACTTCATCGCCGCGATGCCCCGCGACCCCAACGGCAAGCTCTACAAGCGGCGGCTGCGCGAACCGTACTGGGAGGGGCGCCGACGCCCCCTGTAGGACAACGGGTCCGCGAGGGCCCGCCCGCCGCTCGCGGGCCCGGTGCCGTATTCACCGAGCACGTCCCACCCGCGCCGGACGGCAGTATGGGCGGATGGCGATGAGCGAGACCGGGCTGGCGGCCCTCCTGCGTGCACTCGACGGCCCCGAACGGCCGGAGTGGCCGCTGCACTACGAGCCCTCCGCGCCCCGCCTCGCGTTGCGCGCACTCGTGCGCCGGCTCGAGACGGACTTCGGGGCCCCGTGCGAGTACGAGCACGACGCGCGGGACACCAGCGAGTAGGGGCGCGTCCGCGTGCCGGCCGAGGCGACGGTCTGCGGGAGGCGGATCGTGGTCTGTGTGAGCAGGTTCGGCTCACTCGCCGAGGTCTGCGCCGACAACCCGGGAGCCTTCCTCGGTACGGAAGACGCCCGGGAGCAGGGGGCGCTGGACCCCGCCGACCTCGCCACCGCGGAGCGGGCGCTGGAGGAACTGGGCTACGTGAGTGTCCCCGAGGAACCGCTGGAGAGCGACTACGAGGGGCACAGCGCACTGGAGTGCTACGACACGCGGCCCACCTGGTGGACACGGTCCTTCGGCATGACGTGACGGCCATCCGCCGTCTTCGTGGCAGACCTCCGTGTACCGGATGACGGCGGAGAGACCGCCCCCGGACGGGTGCCGTGTCTCCTGGGCCCCGGACGCGACGGCCGGCGGCAGTGACGCCGACACGGTGAACAGGGCGAGACCGGCGACCCCGAGCAGTCCCAGACGGTTGCGTAACGTCGAGGTGTTCCTCCCACCGGTGCGGGTGGCACGGCGGACGGTCCGGCCCGTCCGGACAGCCACGCGCCACTCAGCCAGGCAGCCCCGGGAGCTGTCAACCGTCTGGTCGGTATCCGGACTCTTGACCCCGGGGGCCCGGACGCACAGGATCACGCCATGACAGGTGTACGCAGCAGCACAGTCGACGGCGTCCTCACCCGCAGCGCCCGGCGCACCCCGGGACGGACCGCCGTGCGGTACGCCGGCCGGGCCTGGACCTACCGCTCCCTGGACGCCGCCGTCTCCACGGCCGCCGCCGTCCTCACCGAGGAGTACGGGCTCGCCCCCGGCGACCGGGTGGCCGCCTACGCGCACAACTCCGACGCCTATCTGATCGGCTTCCTCGCCTGCGCACGGGCCGGCTTCGTCCACGTACCGGTCAACCAGAACCTCACCGGTGACGACCTGGCCTACCTCCTCGAACAGTCCGGCTCCTCCCTCGTCCTGACCGACCCGGACCTCGCCGCGCGGCTCCCCGCCGGACTCCCGGTGCGCGCGCTGCGCGACGCACCCGGCTCGCTGCTCGACGCCCTGGAGACGGAACGGGCGTTCACCCCGCGGCGCCCGCCCGCCTCCGACGACCTGGTGCAGCTGCTGTACACCTCCGGGACCACCGCGCTGCCCAAGGGTGCGATGATGACGCACGGGGCCCTGGTCCACGAGTACGTCAGCGCGATCACCGCGCTCGGCCTCGCCGCGACCGACCGGCCCGTGCACTCCCTGCCGCTCTACCACTCGGCCCAGATGCACGTGTTCCTGCTGCCGTATCTGGCGGTCGGCGCGGAGAACACCATCCTGGACGCCCCGGACGCCGCCACGATCCTCGACCTCGTGGAGGCGGGGGCGGCCGACAGTCTGTTCGCCCCGCCCACCGTCTGGATCGGCCTCGCCAACCACCCGGAGTTCGCCACCCGCGACCTCGCCGGACTGCGCAAGGCGTTCTACGGGGCCTCGATCATGCCCGTCCCCGTCCTGGAACGACTGCGGGGACGCCTTCCGCACCTGGCCTTCTTCAACTGCTTCGGCCAGAGCGAGATCGGCCCCCTGGCCACCGTGCTGGGCCCCGACGAGCACGAGGGCCGGATGGAGTCCTGCGGCCGGCCGGTCCTCTTCGTGGAGGCCCGGGTTGTCGACGAGAAGGGCGAGGACGTCCCCGACGGCACCCCCGGCGAGGTCGTCTACCGCTCGCCCCAGCTGTGCTCCGGCTACTGGGACAAGCCCGAGGAGACGGCGGAAGCCTTCCGTGACGGCTGGTTCCACTCCGGCGACCTCGCGGTCCGGGACGCCGAGGGCTTCCTCACCGTCGTCGACCGGGTCAAGGACGTCATCAACTCCGGAGGCGTCCTGGTCGCCTCCCGCCAGGTCGAGGACGCCCTCTACACCCACCCCGCCGTCGCCGAGACCGCCGTCATCGGCCTTCCCGACGATCGCTGGATCGAGGCCGTCACCGCCGTCGTCGTCCTGCGCGGCGAGGCGGACGAGAGCGAACTCATCGCCCACGCCCGCGAGAAGCTCCCCGCCTTCAAGGCGCCCAAGCGGGTCGTGTTCGTGGAGGCGCTCCCGCGCAACGCCAGCGGGAAGATCCTCAAGCGGCAACTGCGGGACGAGCTGGCCCGAGCCCGGTGGCCCGTCGAGCGGACCGGCTGAACAGCGCGCGGGCCCTTCGCCCGGCCGCCCTCCGCCGCGCTACAGCCGCCCCGCCGCCACGATCCGCCGCAGGAACCGCTGCGTGCGCTCCTGGCAGGGTGCGCCGAACACCTCCTCGGGCGTGCCGCGTTCCAGCACCACCCCGGCGTCCAGGAAGCACACCTGGTCGGCGACCTCACGCGCGAACGCCATCTCGTGGGTGGCGATGACCATCGTCATGCCGTCCTCCTTCACCTCCCGTACGAGACCCAGCACCTCGCCCACCAGCTCCGGGTCCAGGGCGGCCGTGATCTCGTCCAGGAGCAGCAGCCGGGGGCGTACGGCCAGGGCCCGGGCGATCGCGGCCCGCTGCTGCTGACCGCCGCTGAGCCGGTCCGGATACTCGTCCGCCTTCGCCCCGAGCCCCAGCCGCTCCAGCAACTCGCGGGCCTCCACCTCGGCCCGGGGCCGGGAGAGCCCGTGGACGCGGCGCGGCGCCAGGGTGATGTTCTGCAGGACGGTCAGATGCGGGAAGAGGTTGTACGCCTGGAACACCACGCCGATCCGGCGGCGCACCGCGTCCGCGTCGGCCCGCGGATCGGTGATCTCCTCGCCCTCCAGCCAGATCGCGCCGTCGTCGATCTCCTCCAGGAGGTTTGCGCAGCGCAGCAGGGTCGACTTCCCGGACCCCGACGCGCCGATCAGGGCGGTCACCGTGTGCGGGGCCACCTCCAGGTCGACGTCCCGCAGCACGGGCGACGCCCCGAACGACTTCCGGACCGCCTCCATCCGCAGCACCGGAGCGGTCGGTTCCGGGGTCGGTGTCACGCTCATACGATCCCTCCCTGGGCCCGCCGCCGGTCCATCCGGGCCGTCACCCAGTCGGTGAGCCGGGTCATCGGGATGGTCAGCGCCACGAAGACCAGACCCGCGACGACGTACGGGGTGTAGTTGAAGTCCTTGCTCGCGATGATCTGCGCCGCGTACACGGCGTCCACCGCCCCGGCGATCGAGACGAGCCCGGTGTCCTTCTGGAGCGACACCAGGTCGTTGAGCAGCGGCGGCACCACCCGCCGCACCGCCTGGGGCAGCACGACGAAGCGCAGCGCCTGCCCACTGCTCAGCCCCAGCGAACGCGCCGCCGCCCGCTGTGAGGGATGCACGGATTCGATGCCGGCCCGGAAGACCTCGGCGACGTACGCCGAGTACGTCAGCACCAGCGCGCAGCCGCCCAGCAGCACCGGATCGGTGGTCACCCCCTCCAGCCGCAGGGCGGGCACCCCGAACACCACCATCAGCAGGCAGATGATGAGCGGCAGCCCCCGGAAGAAGTCCGTGTACGCGGTGGCCAGGGCGCGCACCGGGAAGAACACCGGCCCGCGCAGGGTGCGCGCCACGGCCAGCAGCAGGCCGAACACCAGGACGGCCGCACCGCACACGGCCAGCAGCCGGAGATTCAGCCACAGCCCCTCCATGACCTGCGGGAAGGCGACGCGCGCGTAATGGGCGCTGAAGAACGTCTCCTTGGTACGGGTCCAGCCGGGCGAGCCCGTGATCAGCAGGAACAGCACCGCGCCCGATACCAGGGTGCTGGTCGCGGCGATCGCGGTGGCCCGCCGGGTGCGGGCCCGCCGGTACCGCTCGCGGGCGATCCGGCGCTCGGAGGGGACGTAGGCGTCCTCATGGACGGCCGGCGCCTTGTGCAGGGTCACGTGAGCACCGGCGCGTCGACGGCCTCGGAGAGCCACTTCTTCTCCAGCGCGGCGAGCGTGCCGTCCTTTCGCAGGGCGTCCACCGCAGCGCTGACACAGGAGGTGAGCGCGCTCTCCCGGTCGAGGACCAGACCGAACTGCTCGGGATCACCGGAGGGGGCGGCGAACTGGCCCACGACCTCCGCCTCGGGCACCTCGGCCCCGGTGATGTAGAAGGCGGTCGGCAGGTCCACGACGATGGCGTCCACCTGACCGGTCTTCAGCGCCGACTTGGCGAAGTCGTTGCGCTGGTAGACGGCGGGCTTCTCACTCGGCTTCACCAGGTCGGTGATGAAGTCGAGGCTGGTGGTGCCCACTTGGGCGCCCAGCTTCACGTCCTTGAGGTCGGCCACCCGCGTCGCCTTCGCGGCCTTCGACGACTTCAGCGCGACGACGGCCTGGCGCACGTCGTAGTAGCCGGAGGAGAAGGCGACGGCCTTCTTCCGTTCCTCGCTGATGGAGACCTGGTTGATGTCGAAGTCGAACTTCTTCGCACCGGGCGCGAACGCGCTGTTGAACGGCGTGTGCTGCCACACCACCGCGTCGCGGCCGTAGCCGAGCTCCTTCGCCACGGCGTAGGCCACCGCCGACTCGAAGCCCTTCCCGTTGGACGGTTCGTCGTCGGAGAACCAGGGGGCGTAGGCGGGCTTGTCGGTGCCGACGGTGACCTTGCCGGACACCTGGGTGGCGAGCTTGCCGGGAGCGCAGGACGCCGTCGCACCGGCGGCCCGGTCCGGTGCCTTCTCCTCCGCTTGCGGGGCACAGCCCGTGAGGGCGGCGCAGAGGGCGACGGCGGAGCAGAGGGCGGTGACCAGGGGCCGGTTGGCGAGATGCATAGCGGGAGACTGGCAGTGCCCGGCCCTCCCTGTCGAGACTTCCCGGCAGCTGTCCGCATCGTGGGAACGGGTGTTGCGGTGGTGTGAACACGCCCGTCACCGGCGCTCTCTCAGCCCGTGCCGGACTCCCGCAGATCCACGATCCGCCGGATCTTGCCCACCGAGCGTTCCAGCGACTCCGGATCCACGATCTCGACGCTCACCGACACCCCGACGCCGTCCTTCACGGCCGCCGCGATGGACCGCGCCGCCTCCTCCCGTTCGTCGGCCGTCGCGTCCGCCCGCGCCTCCGCGACGACCGTCAGTGCGTCGAGCCGCCCGTGCCGGGTCAGCCGCAGCTGGAAGTGCGGGGCGACGGCAGGCGTACGCAGCACGATCTCCTCGATCTGGGTGGGGAAGAGGTTCACCCCGCGCAGGATCACCATGTCGTCGCTGCGGCCGGTGACCTTCTCCATCCGGCGGAACGTCCGCGCCGTGCCCGGCAGCAGCCGCGTCAGGTCCCTGGTGCGGTAGCGGATCACCGGCATCGCCTCCTTGGTCAGCGAGGTGAAGACCAGCTCCCCCTCCTCGCCGTCCGGCAGCGGCTCACCGGTGAACGGGTCCACGACCTCCGGATAGAAGTGGTCCTCCCAGATGTGCAGTCCGTCCTTCGTCTCCACGCACTCCTGCGCGACCCCCGGGCCCATCACCTCGGAGAGTCCGTATATGTCGACCGCGTCGATGGCGAACCGGTTCTCGATCTCCCGGCGCATCTCCTCGGTCCACGGCTCCGCGCCGAAGATCCCGACCTTCAGGGACGTCGAACGCGGATCGACGCCCTGCCGCTCGAACTCGTCCAGCAGCGTCAGCATGTACGACGGCGTGATCATGATGATCTCGGGCCGGAAGTCCTGGATCAGCCGGACCTGGCGCGCGGTCATGCCCCCGGAGGCCGGGATCACCGTGCAGCCGAGCCGCTCGGCACCGTAGTGCGCCCCGAGCCCGCCGGTGAACAGCCCGTATCCGTACGCCACATGGACCTTGTGGCCGGGCCGCCCGCCCGCAGCCCGGATCGAACGGGCCACCACGTCCGCCCAGGTGTCCAGGTCCCGTTCGGTGTACCCGACGACCGTGGGACGCCCCGTCGTGCCGCTGGAGGCGTGGATCCTGCGCACCTCGTGCTCCGGCACGGCGAACATCCCGAACGGGTAGTTGTCCCGCAGGTCCGCCTTCACAGTGAAGGGGAACCGGGCCAGATCGGCGAGTGTCCGGCAGTCGTCGGGCCGCAGCCCCGCGTTGTCGAAGGCGTTCCGGTAGAAGGGGACGTTGTCGTACGCGTGGCGCAGCGTGGACCGCAGCCGTTCCCGTTGCAGGGCCTCCAGTTCGCCGCGGCCGAGCCGTTCCGCCGCGTCCAGCATGGCCGTCATCAAGGCCCTTCCCTCCGAAACAGGCGGCCGGCGCGTGACAAACCGGCCGCAAGGGGGCGACCGATCATTCGGTCGATCTTCCTGGGAGCAGTAATTCAGGCGGCCATGGGTGCTGGCAAGAGGTACGCGGAGTTCGCGGCGGATCAGCCCGCGGCGAAGTGCGGTGCGCCCGCTCACGGCTACCTGTTGGGATGGGAGACATGCCGATCTTCTCCGCGTACGACACGACTCCGCTCGCCCATCACCTGGTGGGGGAGGGGGAGCCGCTGATCTGTCTGCCCGGCGGGCCGATGCGGGCGAGCGCGTATCTCGGTGACCTCGGAGGGCTCGCCGCCCGGCGCCGGCTCGTGCTGCTGGACCTCCGCGGCACCGGCGACTCCGGTGTGCCCGAGGACCCCTCGACGTACCGTTGCGATCGCCTCGTCGACGACGTGGAGGCGCTGCGCGAACACCTGGGCCTCGATCGGATCGACGTACTGGCGCATTCCGCCGGGGCCGACCTGGCCCTGCTGTACGCGGCCCGCCATCCGGACCGGCTGCGCACCCTGACCCTCGTCACGCCCAGCACCCGGGCCGCGGGCATCGAGATCAGCGACCAGGACCTGCGCGAGGCCGCCGAGCTGCGGCGCGACGAGCCCTGGTACGCCGAGGCCAGGGCCGCCCAGGAGGCGCTGCTCGCCGGCGGACCGTTCGCCGAGCTGTGGCCCGCCGTCCGGCCCCTCACCTACGGCCGCTGGGACGCGGCTGCCCGCGCCCACGCCGAAGCCTCCGCCGGACAGACCAACGCGGAGGCACGCGGCCACTACAGCGGGGAAGGGATTCACGACCCCGCCGCCACCGCCGCCGCCCTGCGCGCACTGGCCGTGCCGGTCCTCGTCCTCGCCGGGGAGTACGACGGCCACCCGAGCCCGGACCGGGCCACGGAGCTGGCCGCGCTGTTCCCGGGCGCCGAGTTCGTCGTCCAGCGGGGTGCCGGGCACTTCCCGTGGCTGGACGACCCGGGAGCCTTCGCCCGTACGGTGGACGCCTTCCTCGACCCGGACGTCCGCACGGTGCAGGCGGGCGGGGTCCGGCTGGCATACCGGGCGTGGGGCGACGAGGCGTCCCCGCCCGTCGTCCTCCTGCACGGACGGGCGGGATCCAGCGGGACCTGGACCCGGATCGCGGAGGACCTGGCCGCCGACCACCGTGTGTACGCCCCCGATTTCCGGGGCCACGGGCTGAGCGACTGGCCCGGCCGCTACTCCTTCGAGACGTTCCGCGACGACCTGCACGCCTTCCTGGAGGCCCGCAACCTGGCCGGCGCGACCGTCGTCGGGCACTCCATGGGCGGGGTGGCCGCCTACCTCCTGGCCCAGCGGGAACCGGGCCTGATCGGACGGCTGGTCATCGAGGACGCGCCGCCCCTCCTCCCGCTCGACCAGCCCCGGCCGCCCTCCGCCCGCCCGGAGGGCACCCTCGACTTCGACTGGCCCGTCGTTCCCGACATCGACGTCCAGCTGAACGACCCCGACCCGGCCGTCCGGGGGCGGCTCCCGGAGATCACCGCGCCCACCCTCGTCATCGGCGGCGGCCCCACCAGCCACATCGACCAGGAGCAGCTCGCACAGCTGGCCCGGGCGATACCGGAGGCCGAGCTGGTCACCATCGACGCCGGGCACCTCATCCACACCGAACGGCCGGAGGAATTCCTCGCGGCGATCCGGTCGTTCGGGCTCGCCTGACCCGGCCGGGAAACGCGGTCGCGGGGCTCGGCCCGTCGTCCTGCCGGGCCAAGGCACCCCGTCCGACCCGCGACGGCTTCCGCGCGCTCCGGCGGCACCGCCGAGGGAGCTTCTACCAGGTGGTCTGGCCGGCCGGGTTCCCGTTGGGGCTGTCGTGGAGGGAGAGCTGGACGCGGACGCGTTTGCCGACGGGCTCCCGGCGGATCTCGAAGCTCTGGCAGACCATGAGCACCAGTTCCAGTCCGTGCCCGCCCACTCGGGTCGGATCGGCGGACGAAGCCGCGGGAAGTACGGAGCCGGAGTCCCACATGGTGATGTCCAGCATGCTGCCGTCGGTCTCGAGATCCAGCAAACACGGACCCGGCGCGTACTTGCACACGTTCGTGGCAAGCTCGCTCACCACCAGCTGCGCCACGTCCACCGCACGCTCGGAAACGGAAGCCCCGTGCAGGGCCTCAGCCCGGGAGAGGAAGTACCGCACGAATTCACGGGCGCGCGCGATCTCACCCGAGGTCATCTCGTATGCGGCGCTGCCCTGCATGGTGCTCGTGCCGGCTGCCTCCCGCCGCTCCTGTTCCGCCCTGCCGTACATCATCGACTGCTCCATGAAACGTGCCCCCGTCAACATCCACCCGCGTTCACTGCGGGTGCGACCTCTCCCGCCTACCCGCCGCCGCTCATCTCAGACAGGTCGGCGATGATCGACGATTCAGAGCTCTGCTTCCCACGCCACAGCGCACGAGCTCGTCGGGGCAGGCCGATCGGGGCGGTCATGAGCCCTTGTGCGTGTGACACTCCCGGGTGGGCCTCGCGGCCCGTCCCGGCCGGTCGATGGTGACAGCCGCTTTGATGGAGTCAAACGCAAGAAGGTAGGTTCGGCACCGGTGGACAGACCCAGACCCAGTGCGGTGGAGCGCTCGCTGCGCTCGGCCGCGCCCCACGAGATCTTCGACGTGATGCGTTCCGTGATCGAGGAGCGCCATCATGCCCGGGCGGTGGATCTCCTGCTGGTCGACTACGCCATGACGAGGCTGCAGCCCGTCGAGGTGCTGCCTCATACGCGCCCTCCCGTCTCGGTGCACGACAGCGCCCCGGGACGCGCGTTCGGCGCCCAGGAACCGCACTGTGTGTACGACCACTCGGCATCCACGGTGACGGTGCACCTGCCGGTCGGCGTCCGAGGCGACCGGCTGGGCATCCTGAGTGTCACCGTGCCGGTGGAGGGGGCGGACGGTCCGGCGGCGGACGTGCTGGAGGATCTGCAGGAGTGCGCCGATGCGCTGGCGCACGAGGTGGTCGTCGCGGAACGGGACACCGACCTCTTCCTGCAGGCACGACGGGCGGAACGGCTGACCCTGGCCGCCGAGATGCAGTGGCAGCTGCTGCCCGGGCGTTCCTGCGCCCGCCCGGAGTACAGCCTGGGGGCCCAGCTGGAGCCCGCCTACGCCATCTTCGGTGACAGCTTCGACTGGTCGGCCTCGGCCGATGACCTGTACCTGACCGTCAGCAACGGCATGGGCGAAGGCATCGACGCCGCGTTGTTGACGAACCTCGCCGTCAACGCCCTGCGCAACGCCCGCCGCGCCGGCCTCGGCCTGAGCGACCAGGCGTATCTGGCCGATCAGGCGGTGTACGGGCAGCACGGAGGCAGCCAGTACCTGTCGACGCTGCTCTTCCGCTTCCACCTTCCGACCGGGAATGTGGAGGTCATCGACGCCGGTTCCCCTCGGGTCTGGCGGGTACGCGAAGGGGTCGTCGAGCAGATCGAGCTGGAGGCGCAGATGCCTCTGGGTATGTTCGAGGACACCGCCTACGTCCCGCAGCACTTCCGGGTCGAACCCGGAGACCGGCTGCTCTTCGTCAGCGACGGCGTCTACGACGCCTTGTCCCCGGGCGGTGAGAAGTACAGCCTCCGCGCACTGGCCGCGTCGATCAACAGCACTCGTCTCCTGCCCGCCCCGCAGGTGCCCAGGGTGATGTTGCAGGAACTGCTGGGTCACCGCGGGTCCGGCCCCGCGGCGGACGACTCCCTGGTGATGTGCCTGGACTGGCACGGCCGTACGAGTCGCGACCGCTAGTCTTCTGAGTCAGGAATTCTGTTCAGATATGAGGCGAGGCGTTCGAGGATCTCGTCCGCGGTCTTGGTCCAGACGTAGGGCTTGGGGTCTG
>NZ_JBIWLQ010000012.1:0-314237 GCF_044766265.1 Streptomyces sp. NPDC102283 | reverse complement strand
TGGCACGCTGTTGAGTTCTCAAGGAACGGACGCTTCCTTCGGTCCCGTATCACCGGGGCCCTCCGGGCGCTTCCCTTCGTTTACTACTTTGTCTTGCTGTCCTGCGTTTCCGACTCTATCAGACTCTTTCGTGTCCGATTCCCGGTCGAAGCGGGCCTCGCATCTCGCTTTCCAGGTCCTTCGCTTTCGCGTTTTCCCTTTCCGGCGAGTCCGACTCTATCAGATTCTTTCGGGCCTGATTCCCAGTCAGCGGGGCTTGTCCTCACGACCGTTGGGCCGTTCCGACGCTCAAACTCTAGCGGATTCCCCCGGCGGCTCATAATCGGGCCTTCGCAATGAATTCCGGCATGCCGAAATCATCCCAAGTGGGAGATCGTGCTGAAGTTTGGTTGCCGCGTTCGCGGCGGGATCGGCTGCCTCGGAACCGTCCGGCTCCGTGACAACTCGGAGAACTTTACGGATCTACCAGGGGCGTGTCAACCCTCCCCCGGTGGCCTCCGCAGGGCCTCTGTCCTGCCGTCTTCAGTCCAGGTCGGTGAGCCGGCCTCCGGCGTCCGGCTGGGCGTGCTCCACGCGGCGCAGGAGGCGGACCAGCAGCTCGCCGAGGACACCGCGCTCGCCTCCGGAGAGGTCCTGGAGGAGGTCCTCCTCGAAGTCGCTCGCCATGCGCATCGCCTCGAGCCACTTCGTACGGCCCTCGTCCGTCAGCTCGACGATGACGCGGACCCGGTTGTTCTCGTCGCGGTCGCGGGTGACCAGGCCCTCGCCGGCCATCCGGTCGATGCGATGGGTCATGGCGGCCGGAGTGAGGCCGAGGCGCTTCGCCAGCTCGCCCGGGCCCAGACGGTAGGGGGCGCCGGCCAGGACCAGGGTCTTGAGGACCTCCCACTCGGCGTTGCTGATGCCGAGCGCGGCGAGCTGTCTCCCGTACGCGACGTTCATCCGGCGGTTCAGCCGGCCCAGCGCGGAGACGACCTGTTCGACCTGGAGGTCCAGGTCGCGGAACTCGCGCTGATAGGCGGCGATCTGTTCGTCGAGGCTCGGCTCGTGGGGGCCGGGCTCCTCGGTGCTCTCAGACATGGCGGGCAGTATGGCACGCCTCCACCCCCTGAAGTCCTTCACTCTGTAGTTTTCACCTTCTAACTTTAGTGCTAAAGTCTTCGAGTCTGATTTCTTCGTGTCAGGTCTCGACGCTCCGCGCTCGGGGCCTTCGAGTTCTTGAGGTAGGTGAGTGTGACCAGGGAGATGGGCGCAGCGCTGCGGCGGATCCAGCTGGGCAGCGCGCTGAGCGCGTTCGGGCTCGGGTTCACCGTCCCGTATCTGTACGTCTACGTGGCGCAGGTACGGGATCTGGGCGCCGGGACGGCGGGAGTCGTCCTGGCGGCCTTCGCGATGGCAGCGCTGGCCGTCCTGCCGTTCACCGGGCGGGCCATCGACCGGCGGGGCCCGTTGCCCGTGCTGGTGGTGGGCTCCGTTCTGGCCTCCGTGGGGGCGGCGGCCCTGGGGTTCGCGAGCAGTGTTCCGGCCGCCGTGCTGTCCGCCGCGGTCCTGGGCGCGGGCACGGCCGTCATGCAGCCGGCCCTCGCCACGATGCTCGTGTGGTGCTCCAGCACCGCGACCCGTACGCGGGCTTTCGCCACGCAGTTCTTCCTGCAGAACCTGGGGCTCGGCCTCGGCGGACTCGTCGGCGGGCAGCTGGTGGACGTGAGCCGTCCGGCGAGCTTCACGATGCTCTTCCTGATCGAGGCCGTGATGTTCGTGGTGCTCGGCGTCGTCGTGACGACCGTGCGCATGCCCCGTCCGGCTTCGCTCGGCGGGATCCGCCCTGCGGACGGTTCCGCCGCGAAGGGCGGGGGCCTGCGGGCGCTGCTCTCGCACCGCGCCATGGTGCAGCTGTGTGTGCTCGGGTTCGTGCTGTTCTTCGCCTGCTACGGGCAGTTCGAGTCCGGCCTGGCCGCGTACGGCACGGAGGCCGCCGGGATCGAGCCCTCCACCCTCGGCTTCGCGCTGGCCGCCAACACCGCGGTCATCGTCGTGGCGCAGTTCGTCGTGCTGCGGCTCGTGGAGCGGCGGCGGCGCAGCCGGGTCATCGCCGCGGTCGGCCTGATCTGGGCGTTCGCCTGGATCGTGGCGGGGTACGCGGGGCTGGGCCACGGCAGCCAGGCCATGGCGACGGCCGCGTTCATCTCGACGTACGCGCTGTTCGGGCTGGGTGAGGCGATGCTGTCGCCGACCGTCGCCCCGCTGGTCGCCGATCTGGCGCCGGAGTCGATGGTCGGGCAGTACAACTCGGCGTTCGCCCTGTGCAAGCAGCTCGCGCTCGCGGTCGGTCCGGCAGTCGGC
Organism: Streptomyces sp. NPDC102283; assembly: GCF_044766265.1. Classification (NCBI taxonomy): domain Bacteria; kingdom Bacillati; phylum Actinomycetota; class Actinomycetes; order Kitasatosporales; family Streptomycetaceae; genus Streptomyces; species Streptomyces sp. NPDC102283. The sequence continues at coordinate 311,894 of NZ_JBIWLQ010000012.1, read as the reverse complement.
GGGCCGATGGGGGCGTCGCTGCACGGCCCGTACATCGTGACCTTCGTGCTGTTCTCGCTGGGCATCACGTGGCTCGCCCTGCGGCTCGGGCGTCGGCTCACCCCCGTACAGGACCAGCCGTCGCTCGCGGTCGTCCCGTCGCGGGTGGTGGCGGTGTCACTGCCCGAGGGCGGGGACGGCGCGGAGGCCGGAGCCGCCGGGGCCGGGTCTCCCTCGGCCTCCGCCGCCGCTTCCGCCGGTCACTGACGGAGCGGCGGCCCTGCTCACCGCGGCAGGGCGAACTCGCACCAGACCGCCTTGCCGCCGCCCGGCGTGCGCCGGCTGCCCCACGAGGTGGCGATCGAGGCGATGATCGAGATGCCTCGGCCCGCCTCGTCCGCCGGTTCGGCCTGGCGGCGGCGCGGCAGGTGGTCGTCGCCGTCGGTGACCTCGATGATCAGCCGGCGGTCCGTACGGCGCAGTCCCAGGCGCATCGGCGGGGTGCCGTGCTGGAGGGAGTTCGCGACCAGTTCGCTGGTGGCGAGGACCCCCAGGTCGCGGAGCTCGACGGGGAAGCGCCAGGAGCTCAGGACCCCGGTGGCGAAGGCGCGGGCGCGCGGGGCGGCCTCGACTCCGCCGAGGAGGTCGAGCGCGGCGTTGTGGAACAGCTCCGCGTTCGACCCGGTACGGGCGGGGTGCTGGACCACCAGGACCGCCACGTCGTCGTCGTGCTCGGCGGTCACGCCGAGGGAGCGGATCAGCCGGTCGCAGACCACCTGTGGTGATCCCTTGGCGCCCGAGAGGGCGCGGGCCAGTGAGGCGACGCCCTCGTCGATGTCCTCGCTGCGGCGTTCGACCAGGCCGTCCGTGTAGAGGACCGCGGTGGAGCCGGGCGGCAGCGCGATGGTGCCCGAGGTGTGGACCCAGCCGCCGGTGCCGAGCGGGGGGCCGGTGGGGTCGGCGGCGCGGTGGACGGTGCCGTCCTCGTCGCGGACGAGGATCGGGAGGTGTCCGGCGGAGGCGTAGACGAGCTGCCCCTCGTTCGGATCGTGGACGGCGTAGACACAGGTCGCGATCTGGCTGGCGTCGATCTCGGCGGCGAGGCCGTCCAGCAGCTGGATCACCTCGTGCGGCGGGAGGTCGAGCCGGGCGTAGGCGCGGACGGCGGTGCGGAGCTGGCCCATCACGGCGGCGGCCCGGACCCCGCGGCCCATCACGTCGCCGATGACCAGGGCGGTGCGGCCCGCGCCGAGGGTGATGACGTCGTACCAGTCGCCGCCCACCGCGGCGTCGGTTCCGCCGGGCTGGTAGGTGGCGGCGATGCGGAGGTCGTCGGGCTGTTCCAGCTCCTGCGGGAGGAGTGAGCGCTGGAGGGTGACGGCCGTTTCACGGTGGCGGCGCTCGCTGGTGCGCAGTCGTTCGGCGGCTTCGGCGTGGTCGGTGACGTCGGCGGCGTACACGAGGACGCCGCCTTCTCTCTTGCCGTCGGCCCTGCCGTCGCCTCCCTTGTCCCCTGCCGTGCTGTCGTCTCCCTTGTCTCCCTCGTCTCTCTCGTCCGCCGTGTTGCCCCAGGCGGCGACAGGGGTGCAGGTCACGGTGTACGAACCGCCCTCGGCGGTCCTGCGGGACTTGACCGTCCGGGCGGTGCCGCTGCGCAGGACCTGGTCGAGCAGCGGGACCACGCTGAGCTGGGTCAGCTCGGGCATGGCCTCGGCCGCGGGAACGCCGCACGGGCGGGGGCCGAACGCGGCCTCGTAGGCGTCGTTGACGTACGCGACGCGGTGGTCCGGGCCGTGCAGCAGGGCGACGGGGGCGGGGAGCCGGGCGAGGATCTCGCGGGCGGAGAGGTCGTCGAGGGCGGGTCCGGGGAGGGCCTCCGTCGCGGCGGGGCCGGAGGGCGCCGGGGAGACGTCGTCCAGCAGAGCGGGCGAGCCGTCCGCCCGGGCGGACTCGGCTCGGGCCGCCGGCACGGAACTACGGTCGTCCCGCGCGGCGGCTCGGCGCTGCGTTCCGGGAAGGCGGGCGCTCCAACGCGTGAAGTTCACGGTATTTCTGGCCTCGTGTGTCGGTCTGGTCCGCTCGGGCGGGCTGCTTCTTCTGCCGTGTTCGGGGGCACCGGGGGCCATGCCCCCGGGAAGGCGCAGCCGGGCCTCGTCGTGCTTGGTGCGTCGCTGCTGGTCACTGTTGGTTACTGCCGACCGGGTCACTCTGTGCAGGTGTGGGCCCACCTATGGTCACACGTCCAGTGTGACCGACCGTACTGACAGTCGCCGCCCCCGTCGCCGTGGTGCCCCTCGATCGGTCCGGTGCCGGCCCGGGTCGGATGTGCGGTCGGAGCCCCTTGTCGGCTGCCTGGCCGGGGCGCCGCGCCGGGTACGTCCCGTCAGCCGGCGGTCAGCCGTCCGTCCGGCGGTCGTCCGGCGGTTCTCCGGGCCCTTTCCGACGGCCGGGGCCGGGGAGGCCCGAGGTCCCGGAGCCGCCGCCCGCCGCGAGTTCGAACTCGGCACGGGGATGTTCCAGCGAGCCGAGGGAGACGATCTCGCGTTTGAAGAGGCCGGACAGGGTCCATTCGGCAAGGACGCGCGCCTTCCGGTTGAACGTCGGGACCCGGCTGAGGTGGTACGCACGGTGCATCAGCCAGGCGGGGTAGCCCTTGAGCTTGCGACCGTAGACGTGGGCGACGCCCTTGTGCAGGCCGAGGGAGGCGACCGATCCGACGTACGCGTGCCGGTACTCCTTGAGCGGCCGCCCGTCGACCGAGGCGAGGACGTTGTCGGCGAGGACCTTCGCCTGTCGCACCGCGTGCTGCGCGTTGGGGGCGGTCTCGCGGCCCGGTTCGGCGGCGGTCAGGTCGGGTACGGACGCGGCGTCGCCGGCGGCCCAGGCGTGCGGCATGTCCTCGACGCCGAGGGTGGCGGTACAGCGGAGCCGGCCTCGTTCGGTGAGGGGCAGGTCGGTGGCGGCCAGCAGCGGGGCCGGTTTGACGCCCGCGGTCCACACGAGGGTGCGGGTGGGGAAGCGGGAGCCGTCGCTGAGAACGGCGACGCGGTCCTCGCAGGTGTCGAGGCGGGTGTCGAGGCGTACGTCGATGTTCCGGCCGCGCAGCTCCCCGATGGCGTACGTGCCCATGGTCTCGCCGACCTCGGGGAGGATGCGCCCGGAGGCCTCGACCAGGATCCATTTCAGGTCGGCCGGCTTGATGTTGTGGTAGTACCGCGCCGTGTAGCGGGCCATGTCCTCCAGTTCGGCCAGCGCCTCCACGCCCGCGTAGCCACCGCCGACGAAGACGAAGGTGAGAGCGGCGTCGCGGATCGCGGGGTCGCGGGTCGCGGAGGCGATGTCCATCTGCTCGATGACGTGGTTGCGCAGCCCGATGGCCTCCTCGACGGTCTTGAAACCGATGCCGAACTCGGCGAGACCGGGGACGGGCAGGGTGCGCGAGACGGATCCGGGTGCGATGACGACCTCGTCGTACGCGATCTCCAGGGCGCCGGTGCCGTCCTCACCGGTGGCGAGGGTGGTGACCGTCGCGGTCCGTTTGGCGTGGTCGACGCGCTGGGCCTCGCCGATGACGATCGTGCAGTCGTTCAGGACGCGGCGCAGCGGCACGACCACGTGGCGCGGCGAGATCGAGCCGGCCGCCGCTTCGGGGAGGAAGGGCTGGTACGTCATGTACGGCTCGGGCGTGACCACCACGATCTCGGCGTCGCCGCGCTTCAGTCTCTGCTTCAGCTTCCGTTGGAGACGCAGCGCTGTGTACATCCCGACGTAGCCGCCGCCGACGACGAGAATGCGCACACCTGGCCGGGTGCCGGGGGTCGTCCCCCGGGAATCTGGAGCCATCACCACCCCATGACGCAACGGAGTCAGTGGTTTGTCCACAGGCCCGGCAAATTGTGTGACCGGAGGTTCCCTCACGGCCCTCGGGGTGCGTGGGAGGCGAGGAGCGACAGCCGCGCAGGTCAGGCGCTACGCACGCGGTAAGTGGAGGGGCGATGTTCCGGTGTCGATCGGATCTTGGTCCGATCGGGGGGCGCCCCATGCGGAACTACCCCCTTCTGAATTGACGCGGGCTCAACTATGTTCGTAACCCGTCGGGGTGTCGTGTGCGGATTTCGTTGTGCTCCGCTCCTCGACTGAAACGGCGGGAAGTCTCCGGGGGGAGACGTCATAACCGGGGGAAGTTATGCATATTCAGGATAAGCATGGCCAGGCTGCGCTCTCGCGCGCGTCCGAGGACCAAGGACGCCTCGGCTCCGTGGGAGCGCTCGGCGTCATGAGCTCGGCGGACGCCGTGCGTTCCGCGGCGGCGGTGAGTGCCGCTGCGATGGGTTCGGCCGCTGCCGGACACGCCCCGAGCGGGGCGACGACGTCGGGAACGGCGACTGCGGGAGGGGCGGTGACCGCGAGCGCGCCGCGCTCGGCTCCGCTGCGCGTCGACGCACAGCGCAATCTGGAGCACGTGCTGCGGGCGGCTCGCGAGGTGTTCGGGGAGCTGGGTTACGGCGCTCCGATGGAGGACGTGGCGCGTCGCGCGCGCGTCGGCGTGGGCACCGTCTACCGGCGGTTCCCGAGCAAGGACGTGCTGGTGCGCCGGATAGCCGAGGAGGAGACCTCACGGCTGACCGAGCAGGCGCGTACGGCGCTGGGGCAGGAGGAGAAGCCCTGGTCGGCGCTCTCCCGCTTCCTGCGTACGTCCGTGGCGTCGGGCGCCGGCAGGCTGCTGCCGCCGCACGTGCTGCGGGTCGGGGCCGACGCCGACGGGGAGGAGCCGGGTGCGCCGGCGGCTCCCGGGGCGAGCACGGCTCCGGGCGCGGTGGACGAGACCCGCGTTCCACAGCAGCGGCAGGGAGTGGGCCAGGACGACTTCCGCGTCGTCGGCAGGCGGTCCGGGGGCGCCGACGGGTTCGACGGCCTCGGTGAGGACACCGGCGCGGTCGAGCTGCTGGAGGTCGTGGGGCGGCTGGTGGACCGGGCGCGGGACTCCGGTGAGCTGCGCCGGGACGTGACGGTGGCCGATGTGCTGCTGGTCATCGCCACGGCGGCTCCCTCCCTGCCGGACGCCGCTCAGCAGGCCGCGGCCTCGGCCCGGTTGCTGGACATCCTGCTGGAGGGGCTCAGGTCGCGCCCGGCGTGACGTCGGTGGCCCCGGCCCCGCTCGCCCGGCATCGGTCCCGCATGGGTGATCCCGTGCCGGTGAGCCTGTGCCGGGCCGTCCCGTATCGGTCGTCCCGGTCTCTCAACGGTCCGCTTCCGTCCGTCCGTCCGTCCATCCATCCGTCTCGCCCGCAGCGCCGGGCGGACGGGCGGATGCGGACGGGCGGATGCGCGCGGCCGGTGAAGGCGAACGCCGAGCGGGTTCCGGTGGACGAATCAGCGGAGAGTCATTCCCCAAAAGCAGGGCCTCTAGTACTCGCATTCGAGAAAACGCCCCGGATGAGTGGTTGGCGGGGCTGAGGCGCCAGCGCGATTGAGCCATGTGGCAGTCTTGGCCGGTATTCGGGTCCAAGGGTGTTTACGGGGGCTTCCGCGATGAGCGGTAACGAGCAGCAGGAAGAGCCGCTCGGCGAGATCGCGGCGGCAGACGGGGACACGAAGGCGGACGGGCCGTCCGCCGGGCAGGTGCCGCCCCAGGCCGTGCGCGGCCCGTCGGACGGTGCGGCCGAGGGCGGCACCGTCCTGCCCGGCCCGTGGCCCGCCGTCGCCGAGGAGGACGCCTCCGGCGCGATCGACGCCCACGCGGTTCCGCAGCAGCGCGCGGGCCGCAGCGGGGCCCCCGATCTCGGGCTGTCCGACGCCCGCTTGATCGAGGACATGCGCGCCGGCGACGACCAGGCCTACGAGGAGCTGTTCCGGCGGCATTCGGGCGCCGTCCTGCGCTACGCCCGTAGCTGCTGCCGGGACGCGCACACCGCCGACGACCTGACGGCCGAGGTGTTCGCGCGCACGCTCCAGGCCGTACGGGGCGGGAAAGGGCCGACGGAAGCGGTCCGGGCCTATCTGATGACCGCCGTCCGCCATGTCGCCGCCGCCTGGACGAAGAGTGCGAAGCGCGAGCATCTGGTCGACGACTTCGCGGTGTTCGCCGCCCAGGCCTCCCGTTCCGCCGAGCTCTCCGACGACGACACCCTCGACCTCGGCGCCGACGTCCTCGCGATGCACGAGGCCGAGCAGACGATGGCGATGCAGGCGTTCCGGAGCCTCCCGGAGCGCTGGCAGGCGGTCCTGTGGCACACCACGGTGGAGGAGGAGTCGCCGAGCGAGGTCGCCCCGCTGTTCGGCCTCACCGCCAACGCCACCGCCGTCCTGGCCAGCCGCGCCCGCGAAGGGCTCAAGCAGGCCTACCTCCAGGCCCACGTCAGCCGGGCGCTCACCACCGGCGGGGACTGCGCGCAGTACGCCGACCGGCTCGGCGCCCACGCCCGGGGCGGTCTGCGGACCCGGGCCGAACGCGGGCTGCGCAAGCACCTCGACGCATGCGCCAAGTGCCGTCTGGCGGCAGGCGAGTTGGATCATGTCAACGCCGGGATTCCGGCGCTGTTGCCGGTCGCGGTCATCGGATGGTTCGCCGCCGGGTATGCGCTCAAGGCCGCCGGCGTCGTGGCCGGCGGCGCGGCAGGGGCCGCCGGAGCGGGAGCCGCCGCGGCGGCCACCGGGTCCGGTTCGGCCGGTGGGGCCGCCGGAGGTGCGGCCGCCTCCGAGGGGCTCGGCGCGCCCGCCAAGGCGGGGATCGCCGCCGCCGTGGTGGTGGCCGCCGCGGCCGGTCTGGTGTGGGCGCTCGTCGGCGACGACCGGCCGAAGCCGGAGCCCGAGCCGGTCGCGAAGCCGCCGGTCGTGGCGCCCGCCGTGCCCACGCCGCCTCCCCCGCCTCCCCCGCCGTCCGCGGAACCGGCACCGAAGCCTCCGGCCGCCCCCGCACCCCCGGCCCCGTCCGAGCCGGTCCCGGAGCCGAAGCCGAGCCCCACGCCCTCCCCCGAGCCGCCGCCGAAGCCCGCGCCCCCGGCGCCGAGCCCGCCGCCGGCCCCGAAGCCGACGCCGAAGCCCCCGAAGCCCACGCCGCCCCCGCCCGCCCCGGAGGTGTACCAGGTCAGCGAGCTGGCGTACTCCGTGTTCGGCGACCGGAGCGAGCCGGAGATCGTGGTGGGGCAGAGCAGTTGGGTCTGGCAGCGCTCGAACGTGTCCATCGCCTCCACCCGTTACGCGCACGGGGTGACCGTGCACGCCCGCTCCTCGGTGACCATCCGGCTGAACCGGTCCTGCACGCGCTACGAGGCCATGGTCGGCGTGGACGATCTGACCATGGGGCTCGGCTCCGTGCGCTTCTCCGTGTTCGACGGGGACGGGGCCCGGCTGTGGCGCTCCCCGGTGGTGGAGGGCGGCGATCCCGCCGTCCCGGTGAGCGTGAACATCGCCGGCCAGTCCTCGATCCGTCTCGTCGTGGAGCCTCGGACGCCGTTCGGCGAAGTGGCTCTCGCCGACTGGGCGGAGTCCCGGATCAGCTGCGCCTGAGCCGTACGCGCGCCCCGGGCCGCGCTTCCCGGGCCGCGCTTTCCGGCATCGCTTTCCGGCCAGGACCGGAGCGTTTCCGGTCAGGGCTGGAGCGTGCGCCGGGCGGGGATCACACCGCCCGCGACCGCGCGCTGGCGCGGAGCGGCCGTACCCGTCCAGCAGGTTCCGCGCCGGGCCAGCAGGCGGCGCAGCCACAGTTCGGTGGAGGCCAGGTCCGCCAGACCGTCCAGGGGCAGCGGCTCGCCCTCGGAGGCGGCGCGCAGGGCCTTGCGGACCACCCGGGCCTCGACCAGGCCCGCGTCGGCCAGCAGCGGCGCGTCGAAGAGGGCCATCAGGTCGGGCAGCGCGATGCGCAGGCCGGTGCGGGTGACGGCGGTGGAGGTGGCCTGGGAGGGCGCGCCCCAGCCGGGCGGCAGCTCGTGGATGCCCGCCCCGCCGAGCACCCGGCGCAGGATCGCGGCCCGTGCGCCGGGCTGGACGCGCAGGGACTCGGGCAGCGCGCGGGCCGCCCGGACGACCTGGTTGTCGAGGAACGGGGCGTGCAGGCGCTGGCTGCGGATCTCCGCGGCCTGTTCCAGGATCCGGTGGTCGGCGGCCCCTCGGGCGAGCGCGGCGCGGGCCCGGGCCTCCCCCGGGCGCTGCACGGAAGCGGGCCGGATCGCCGCCTCCTGGAGGCGAACCGATACTTCGGCCAGCGCCTCCCCCGTCAGCCAGCGCGCCGCCGGCCCCGGGCGCGACCAGGCGAGGGCGGCGAGCGAGGCGTCGGCCGGGGTGCCGAGGCCGGGGGCGTGGCGGTTGGCGTCGGGGAGGAGTCCTGCGGCGGACTCCAGGCCGGTGCGGTACGACGTACGGGCCAGGCGGCGGGCGGCGCGGTAGACCGTCAGCGGGACGAACAGGGAGTGCGCCGTGGGCCCTTCGGCCTTGGTCAGGGCGGCGACGGGGCGCAGCAGGTGGCGTCTGCGCCGGTCCATCAGGAGGTCGGCGAGGCGGGCCGGGTGGGCGTCCAGGACCTGTCGGGCCCCGTGCCCGACGAGGTGGTCGGCGCTGCCCGCGGAGAGCCGGCGGCGGTGGCGTTCGGCGAGGACGAGGGAGGGGGCCGGTTCGTCGGTGAGCGCGCCGGCCTCCAACGAGGCGTACGGCAGGGCCTCTTCGCCCGCCGCGACGACCACGTGGTGCAGGCGGGGGTTGGCGGCGATGGCGCGGGCGCGCTCCAGCTCGTCCTCGTCGCCGCGGGTGGTGAGGTCGTTGAAGGTGACGGCGAGGAGACGCTCGCCCGCGCCGGTGCCGTGGCCGAGGAGGGTGCCGGGGAGCCCGGGCAGCCCGGAGGCGAGCAGGGCGAGGGTGGCGGAGGCACTGCCTCCGGAGAGGTCGGCGCCGATGCCCGCCACGGGTCCGCCCCGGGCCGCGCGCCGGTCGGCGGGGCCCATGCCGGGGACGGGCCCCGGGTCCGGCGGCTGGGCTTCCGGCGCGTGGCGCGGGGCCGTGAGCCGGGCGCGTACGGCTTCGACGAGCGCGTCCCGTACGCCCTCCACGGCGTGCACCGGGTCGGCCTGGGGTGCGGCGACGGCGAGCGAGGCGACGGCCTCGTATCCGGTGATCTCCCGCGAGCCCTCCCGCAGGATGAGCGCGTGGCCCGGCGGGACCCGCTTCACGCCCACGTAGGGCGTGCCGTCGCCGAGGGCCTCGGGGGTCTCGGGGCAGGCGAGCAGGGCGGCGAGGTGCCCGATGTCGAGCTGGGCCTCGATGAGGTCGGCGAGCGGCAGGGCGGCGGTGGCGAAGGCGGTGCCGTTGGCCCAGGGGGTGTGGAAGACGGGCCGGGCTCCGGCGAGGTCGCCCGCGACGGTGATGCGGCGGCCGATCTGCACGACGGCGGTGTAACTGCCGGGCCAGGCGGTGAGATGGCGCATCGCGCCGCCCCGCGCGGAGAGCAGCCCGACGCGCAGCTGCTCGTCGGTGGCGCCGCAGCAGCCGAGGACCGCGAGGCGGGCGGTGGGCGCCCCTTCGGGGGTCGCGACGCCGATGACGCGGATCTCGTCGGGCCGCCAGTCGCCGACCGCCCACAGCGGATCCGGGTCTCCCCACAGGAGTTGGGAGCCCACGGGGTGAACCGTGCGCCCCTCTCCGCCGTTTCCGACGGCTCCGACGGTGCCGAAGCTCGCGGCGATACTGCTCCATCCCACCAACCAACGCATCGCCGCCTCCACAGGCTGTGGACAAACGGCGCACTTGACGAGCGAAACGCCGCTGCGGGACATGCTGCCACGACAATGCCGCAGGAGAGGGTGTACGGGCAGCGCACGCCGGAAGAGCATGCGCCCCTGGCAAAGGCCCGGTGTGGTCTTCACCGCGACGACGGCAACGGAACTGTCGGTTCCGGGAGTTACGGAGGCGGGGCCGACCGGTCCCCGCGCCGCCCCGGCCCGCCCCCGTGAACGGGGAGGGGCCGGCGCCGCCCGGAAACAGCGCCGATATCCGGCCATAGTCGGACCGTTGGCCAGACCCTCACCGGACCGTCGCTATTCGGCCATTCTCTCGAAGCGCCACCCTGCGCGCATGTCGTGCCGCGCCCCCCGGCGAACCCTTCCACGCACAGTCCGGGAGGTGGGCCTCACCTCCCGGACCGGTCCACCGCCCGCGGGGAATGGAGCGGCGGTTTCCCCCAGCCCACTGAGTCCAGTGCAGCGGGCCGACCCACGCAGGTCCCAGACAAGCGTCACGGCGACGGCCGGGCCAGAGCGCACGGCCAGGCGCACGGCCACACACCGGGAGCACGCCGGACCCCGGCCCGCGCGCCGCCGCCCGGGCGGGCCGGACCGCCCGCACGGACAACAATCCCGCCATCCGGACGTCTGCCCCTTAACGGTAGGGATAGGGAGAACTACGCTGTGTTTACTGGTGTTCTCAGCAGGGGGGCATATTCCTCGGGGCTCGGCCACATGCGTGTGCAGGCGGAGTACGGAGGTTCGAACCTGGGGAGGCATCGGTACGAATGCCGCGCGCCGTCCTCGGTGACGCGGCGGCTGTCTGTGTGTCGAGGGGTGGCGCATGTCCAGGGAGCAACGCGGGCCGAACGAGAAGCTCGGCACGGTTCTCGCCCTCGCGGGAATCAGTAACGCCGGGCTCGCCCGGCGGGTCAACGACCTCGGAGCACAGCGCGGTCTGACACTTCGCTACGACAAGACCTCGGTGGCCCGGTGGGTCGCCAAGGGAATGGTGCCGCAGGGCGCGGCGCCGCATCTCATCGCGGCGGCGATCGGGGCCAAGCTCGGCCGGCCGGTCCCGCTGCACGAGATCGGCCTGGCCGACGCGGACCCCGCCCCGGAGGTCGGCCTCGCCTTCCCCCGGGACGTGGGCGAGGCGGTCCGGTCGGCGACCGAGCTGTACCGGCTGGATCTGGCCGGGCGCCGGGGCGGCGGCGGGATATGGCAGTCCCTGGCGGGATCGTTCTCCGTGAGCGCCTACGCGACGCCCGCCTCGCGCTGGCTGATAACCCCCGCCGATCCGTCGGTGGCCCGGGACCCGACGGCGGCGCGGGCCGCCGTCCTCGGGGCGCGCGGCGGCGGATCCGAGAGCTCCGGCGGGGCCGGCGCCCGCGGACCGGGCACCGCGCCGGACGCCCGGGGCGCACACCTCCTCCACACCGGCGGCGCCACACCCGGCACGGCGGCCTCCGTCCCGCTCCAGCCCGGCCCGGAGGCCGTGGCGGACGCCTCACCGCTGCGGGTCGGGCACAGCGATGTGTCGAAGCTGCGTGAGGCGGCGCAGGACGCCCGGCGCTGGGACTCCAAGTACGGCGGCGGCGACTGGCGCTCCTCCATGGTTCCCGAGTGCTTACGCGTCGACGCCGCACCGCTGCTCCTCGGCTCGTACACCGACGAGGTCGGGCGGGCCCTGTTCGGCGCGTCCGCCGAGCTGACCCGCCTGGCGGGCTGGATGGCCTTCGACACCGGCCAGCAGGAGGCCGCCCAGCGCTACTACATCCAGGCCCTGCGCCTGGCCCGGGCCGCCGCGGACGTCCCGCTCGGCGGCTATGTCCTCGCCTCGATGTCCCTCCAGGCGACCTACCGCGGCTTCGCCGACGAGGGCGTCGACCTCGCCCAGGCGGCAGTCGAGCGCAACCGCGGTCTCGCCACCGCCCGCACCATGAGCTTCTTCCGGCTGGTGGAGGCCCGTGCCCACGCGAAGGCCGGCGACGCACCGGCCGCGGGGGGCGCGCTCAAGGGCGCGGAAAGCTGGCTGGAGAGGTCCCGGGCCGGCGACTCCGACCCGCCCTGGCTCGGCTTCTACGGCTACGACCGGTTCGCCGCCGACGCCGCCGAGTGCTACCGGGACCTGAAGGCCCCCCGCCAGGCGCGGCGCTTCACCGAGCAGGCGCTGTCCCGGCCGACCGAGGAGTTCGTCCGCAGTCACGGACTGCGGCTCGTCGTCTCCGCGGTCGCCGAGCTTGAATCGGGCAATCTGGACGCGGCCTGCGCGGCGGGCACCCGGGCGGTGGAGGTCGCCGGGCGGATCTCCTCGGCCCGCACCACGGAGTACGTGCGCGATCTGCTCCACCGCCTGGAGCCGTACGGGGACGAGCCCCGCGTCGCGGAGCTGCGGGAGCGGGCCCGCCCGCTGCTGGTCACCCCGGGCTGAGCAGGGCTGAACAGGGCTGAACAGGGCTGAACAGGGCGACGGAAGCCGCCCGGCGGGCGACCCGCCGGGCGGAGTGTGCGCCACGCCTTGCCCGGCCGGGGTTTGAGCCGGTTGTCAGTGGGTCAGTGCACTATCGGGGTGGGAGGTGGCGTGATGATGACGCACGCGGAGTACGACTGCGATGTGCTGGTGATCGGCGGCGGGATCGTCGGTCTGTCGACCGCGTACGCGCTTGTACGGTCCGCGCCGGGCACCCGGGTGACGGTCCTGGAGAAGGAGGACGGCCCCGCCCGCCACCAGACCGGCCGCAACAGCGGCGTGATCCACAGCGGCATCTACTACCGCCCCGGTTCCCTCAAGGCCCGGTACGCGCTGCGCGGCTCCGCCGAGCTGGCGGACTTCTGCGCCGAGCACTCCATCGCCCACGCCACCACCGGCAAGCTGATCGTCGCCACCGAGCGCTCCGAGCTGCCCCGGCTGCACGGCCTGGTGCAGCGCGGCCGCGAGCACGGACTGCCCGTGCGGGAGCTGGGCCCCGCCCAGATCGCGGAGTACGAGCCGGAGGTCCGGGGCCTCGCGGCGATCCGGGTCGGCACGACGGGCGTCTGCGACTTCACGGCCGTCGCCCGGCGCTTCGCCGCCGAGATCACCGCCGCGGGCGGCATCGTGCGGTACGGCGCGGAGGTCGCCGCGATAGACCGGCGCCCCTGGGGCGTCGCGGTGCGCACGGCGGACGGCCCGGTCGTCCGGGCCAGGGTGCTGGTCAACTGCGCGGGCCTCCACTGCGACCGGGTGGCGCGTCTCGCCGGGGACGACCCGGGGGTGCGGATCGTGCCGTTCCGCGGCGAGTACTACGCGCTGGCCCGCCCCGAGCTGGTGCGCGGCCTGGTCTACCCGGTGCCGGACCCGGCGTTCCCCTTCCTCGGCGTCCACCTCACCCGGGGCTTCGACGGCTCCGTCCACGTCGGGCCGAACGCGGTCCCCGCCCTGGCCCGCGAGGGATACACCTGGCCGCAGGTCCGCCCCGCCGAACTGCTGTCCACGCTGAGCTGGCCGGGCACCTGGAGAATCGCCCGCAGGCACTGGCGGTACGGGGCGGGCGAGGTGCACCGCTCGCTGTCCCGGTCCGCGTTCACCCGGGCCGTCCAGCGGCTGCTGCCCGCCGTCACCGAGGACGACCTGCGCCCCTCGCCCGCCGGGGTCCGGGCCCAGGCGGTGCTGAAGGACGGCACGCTGGTCGACGACTTCCTGATCCGCGAGGCCCCGCACACCGTGCATGTGCTCAACGCCCCGTCGCCCGCCGCGACGGCGTGCCTGCCCATCGGCCGGGAGGTGGCACGGCTCGCGCTGCGCCGGGCTCAGGGGACGGGGTGGAAGCCGCCCGCCGTAGAATCCGGTCATTGTGTCTGAGCAGCCCTTGAACCCCGCCTCCGCCGAAGCCGCCGCCGACGAAGCCGCCGCGCTGCGGGCCGCCTCCTTCGAGCGCGCACGGCGACTGCGCCAGGAGCCCCGCTTCCCCGGCGGCCCCGCCGCCGACCCCGCCGGCTCGCACCACGAGCGCCGCATCCGCAGCTTCCAGCCGCGCCGCAGCCGGGTCACGACCGGCCAGCAGGACGCCCTGGAGCGGCTGTGGCCGCAGTGGGGCCTGGACATCGACGGACAGCGCGTCCTGGACCTGGCCGACCTCTTCGACGGCCTGCCCGTCGTCCTGGAGATCGGCTTCGGCATGGGCGAGGCCACCGCGCAGATGGCGGCGGACGACCCGGGCACCGGCATCCTCGCGGTCGACGTCCACACGCCCGGCCAGGGCAATCTGCTGGGCCTCGCGGACAAGGCCGGCTCGACCAACGTACGGGTGGCCAACGGCGACGCCGTCATCCTGCTGCGCGAGATGCTGGCCCCCGAGTCGCTCGACGGCCTGCGGGTCTACTTCCCCGACCCCTGGCCCAAGGCCCGGCACCACAAGCGGCGCCTGATCCAGCCCGAGTTCCTGGACCTGGTGGCCCCGGTGCTGAGGCCCGGCGCCATCGTCCACTGCGCGACCGACTGGGAGCCGTACGCCGAGCAGATGCTGGACGTGCTCACCGCGCACCCCCGCTTCGAGAACACCGCGGCCGACGGCGGGTACGCCCCGCGTCCCGCGTTCCGCCCGCTCACCCGGTTCGAAGGACAGGGCCTGGACAAGGGGCACGTCGTCCACGACCTGCTGTTCGCCCGCGTCTGACGCACCGCCCGCATCCGGCCGCTCACCGCGCCGTACGGCCAGGTCCTGGCCGGATGCGCCGTCGCCGGTTGTCGGTGCTCTCGTTAGGGTCGAGAGGTGTCCGACCCCTCCGTGCAGCATCAGCAGGCTCGACCCGCCGTCCCGGTCCTCCGTGAGCAGCGGCTCGACGAGGTCCTGGGCGCCGCTCCGGAGCGCGGCCGAGGACGCTACCGGCCGCACCGCGTCGGCATGGTGTGGCGCAGCAAGGTGTTCCGCGCCGGGGCCGTGATCGTGGCGCTCGTGCTGTGCGGGCTGGTGATCCTGGCACTCGTCCGGGAGCAGACCGGCCCGGAGGGGTTCCTCGTCGGTCTCGGCCTGGCGGTGCTTCCGGTGCCGCTCCTGATGGCGGCCTTCCGCTGGCTGGACCGGGTCGAGCCGGGGCCCTGGCGGAATCTGCTGTTCTCCTTCGCCTGGGGCGCGTGCGCCGCCGCGCTCGTCGCGATCATCGCCAACTCGTTCGCGACGCGCTGGATAGCGACCGCGACGGCCGATCCGGCGAGCGCCGACACCCTGGGGGCGACGGTGATCGCCCCCGTGGTCGAGGAGAGCGCGAAGGCGGCGGCCGTGCTGCTGATCTTCCTGTTCCGCAGACGGGAGTTCAGCGGGGTGGTGGACGGCGTCGTCGTCGCCGGCTTCACCGCGACGGGCTTCGCGTTCACCGAGAACATCCTCTATCTGGGCAACGCCTTCGGCGAGGACCAGCAGCTGGGCAGCTCCGGGTTCGCCTCGGTGACGGCCGGGACGTTCTTCGTGCGGATCGTGATGTCGCCGTTCGCGCACCCCCTGTTCACGGTCCTCACCGGCCTCGGCTTCGGCTTCGCGGCCGTCAGCGCCCGCCGCCACCGGGTCCGCCGGATCGCCCTGCCACTGCTCGGGCTGGTGCTGGCCATGGGTCTGCACGCCTTGTGGAACGGCTCGTCGTCCTTCGGACCGTACGGCTTCTACGCCGTGTACGGGATCGTCATGGTCCCGGCGTTCGGCCTGGTGACCTGGCTGGCGATCTGGTCGCGCCAGCGGGAGCTGCGGGCCCTCGCGGCCGAGCTGCCCGCCTACGCGGCGGCAGGCTGGCTCACCCCCGCCGAGCCGTCGGCGCTCTCCTCCATGCGGGCCCGGGGCATGGCCCGCGACCTGGCCCGCCACTGGCAGCCGGACCGGACGCGGGGCAGGGCCGCGGCCCGCCCGGGCGCCCACCACGCCCGCGCCATGCCGTCGCCGTACGGAAACGGAGGCGGGTACGCCGACGGGCACGGGTACGGCAACGGGTACGGACACGCCTACGGCCCCGGGCACACACCCGGATACGGACAGACGCACGGACACGCGTCCGGATACGGCCCCGCCGCCTACCCGCCGCCCCAGCCGTACGGCAGCGCGCCACCCAGCCACCGTCGCCCGCCGACGTAGCCGTAGCCGCAGCGGACGTCGGGGGCGCCGGCGTCCGGTTCCGTCAGGCCGACGCCTCGGTGAGCAGGGCGAGTTCGTCGTCGGTCAGCCGCAGGTCGGCGACCGCGACGAGGGCGGGGAGCTGTTCGACCGTACGGGCGGAGGCGATCGGGGCGGCGACGGTCGGCTGTGCGGCGAGCCAGGCGAGGGCGACCGTGGCGATCTCGGCGTCCCGTTCCCCGGCGACCCGGTCGAGGGCGGCCAGCACCCTGCGGCCCTGCTCCGACTCCAGGTGCCCGCCCGCCTTCGCCGAGCGGGCGCTCTCCACGGTCGTACCGGGGCGGTACTTGCCGGTGAGGAAGCCGGAGGCGAGCGCGTAGTACGGGACGGCGGCGAGGCCGGCGCGGGCCGCGGTGTCCTGGAGACCGCCCTCGTAGGTGTCGCGGGAGACCAGGTTGTAGTGCGGCTGGAGGGCGACGTACCGGGCGAGGCCCTCGCGCTCGGAGAAGTCGAGGGAGGCGCGCAGGCGCTCGGGGCTGATGTTGGAGGCAGCGATGTGACGCACCTTGCCCTCCTTCACCAGCTGGTCGAGGGCGGTGATGATCTCCTCGACCGGGACGGTCTCGTCGTCGAAGTGCGTGTAGTAGAGGTCGATGTGGTCGGTGCCGAGGCGGCGCAGCGATGCCTCGGCCGCGCCCTTGATGGTGCCGGCGGCCAGACCCCGGTGGTCGGGATGGGCGCCGGCCTTGGTGGCGACGACGATGTCGGCCCGGTTGGAGCGGGAGGCGAGCCACTTGCCGATGACGGTCTCCGACTCACCGCCCTCGTTGCCCTCGACCCAGGCGGAGTACGCGTCGGCGGTGTCGACGAAGTTGCCGCCGGCCGCGACGTAGGCGTCCAGGACGGCGAAGGACTGGTCCTCGTCCGCCGTCCACCCGAAGACGTTGCCGCCGAGGGCGAGGGGGAAGACCTGGAGGTCGGAGGAGCCGAGAGTGCGCGCGGAAGTCATGTGCGGGTTCAACGGGCCGGGGCGGGTGCGGTATTCCGTCGCCCGGCGGGCGATGCCGTGCCCGGACAGACCGGCAGCCCTGACGTCGGGGGGTGTGCGTCAGGGCTGCCGGGGTTGCGTGGCGGCGACGAGGGACGTCAGCCGCGGGGCCGGGAGGTCAGACGTTCAGGCCCTTGCTGTTCAGCCAGGCCAGCGGGTCCATCGCGGAACCGCCCGCGGTGCGGACCTCCAGGTGGAGGTGGGTGCCGGTCACGTTGCCGGTGGCGCCCATGCGGCCGATGGTCTGGCCGGTGGTGACCTTCTGGCCGACCGAGACGTCGATCGAGGACTGGTGGGCGTACCAGATCTCCGTGCCGTCATCGAGCTGGAGCACCGTGCGGTAGCCGTACGAGCCCGACCAGCCGGCCGACGTGATCGTGCCGCTGTGCACGGCCTTGAGCGGCGCACCGGTGGACCCGGCGAAGTCGAGGCCGGTGTGCTGGCCGGAGGACCACATCGCGCCGGACTGACCGTAGGTCGAGCTGATCGTGTACGAGGAGGTGGGGAGGGAGAAGCTGGCGGCCAGCTTGGCGAGGCGCTCGGCCTCCGCCTTCTTCTTCGCCGCTTCCTCCGCCGCCTTCTTCTTCGCGGCGGCCGCGGCCTCGGCCTCGTCCTGCTGCTGCTTGGCCTCGGCGGCGGCGGTCTCGGCCGCTGCCTTCTCGGCGGCGGCCTTGGCCTCGGCGTCGGCGCTGGCCTGCTGCTGCTCGGCCTGCTGGAGGATCCGGGCGCGCAGCGCCTCGCCGGCGTCGGTGCCCTGCTCCGCCTCGGCGCTGGTGAGGCCGGCGGTGGTGAGCGGCGCGGACGCGGCGACCGGGGCGGCCTCCGCCTCGTCGGACATCAAAGACCCGACGCCGGGAAGGGACTTGGCGTCGGGGAGGTTGTCCACGATGGAATCGGGAAGAGAGATGGAGACCGGCGCCTTGTCCTGCGCGGTGGCCATGCCGCCCGCACCGACGGCCGCTATGACACCGACCCCGAGGACGGTGGAGCTACGGGCGAGACCACGCTGCTTGGCCACGCGGTGCTTGCCGCGCACGGGACGGATGGACTCCGCGGTGGGGTTCCATTCCTCCCAGGTGCGCTCCCCGTCGCCGAAGGTGTCGGCACTGAAGGGTGACGGGGCCTCAGGGGCAGGCTTGTTGGACGCCACGTGGGCGCACTCCTTTCCTTCCTTCTCGCCTACCGGGTTAGCTGACGGGTTCGGAGCAGGAAGGTCTCCTACGGGCCCCTCCGTCTCTCACGAGACGCAGGCGTCCGATTCACCCCATGTAGGTGGTTCCCCGGTTCCCTTGCGGAATTCGGCGCTCGCGCGCGGCGCCGTCTCTGACGACGGCTGTGACGACCGCGCTGCGTTATCGAACGTTAATAGACAGACGGGCCCTATTCCAAGCTGTTCCTGTTGATCATTAACGAACACGGCAGGGATGTACGGGTGGCAAACGGGCGCAATCGGGCGACTTGACCGCGACTCAGCCACACCACTTTTTCTGACGGTGTGTCAAGTGTTATGCGGAGCGGTGCTCTTCGATCACGCACCGTGTCCTCACCCCGCCGACGCCCCACCGCCGCCCTGCCGCTGATCTCCCGGCGGCCCGCCGACGCCCCGTCACCGCCCGGAGTCGTCGCCCCGGCCCACGATCTTCACCGTCGTCCGGCGCACGGGCTGCCCCTCCGCCGGCCGGCCGACCGCGATGAGCGCCATGTCGTCCGTGGTCCGCCCGCCGGTGTGCAGCCGTACG
Source organism: Streptomyces sp. NPDC102283 (assembly GCF_044766265.1). Classification (NCBI taxonomy): domain Bacteria; kingdom Bacillati; phylum Actinomycetota; class Actinomycetes; order Kitasatosporales; family Streptomycetaceae; genus Streptomyces; species Streptomyces sp. NPDC102283. The sequence goes on along the minus strand of NZ_JBIWLQ010000012.1, from coordinate 293,338 downwards.
TCGTCCGTCAGCGCCGACAGCAACTCCTCCGGTCCCGGGAAGATCCGGCCGCGCAGCCGGGCCGCCGGATCGTAGAAGACCCCGTTCGGGTCCCGGGCCTCGGACAGGCCGTCCGTGAAGGCGAGGAGCGTCGCCCCGGCGGGCATCGCCCACTCGTCGGACCGGTCCGGCCACACCCCCAGGTCCATCCCCAGCGGCATGGCGGGCACCGAGGGCGCCAGCACCTCCAGGCCGCCGTCCGCGTGCAGCAGGATCGGCTCGGGGTGACCGCGGTTGACGAGGCGCAACGAGGCCGCACCGGGCGGGATCTCGGCCAGCACGGCGGTGATGAACCCCTCCATGGCGTCCAGCCCGTACCGCCGCGTCCCCTCCCGGGCCAGCGCCCGCTCCAGCCGCTGAGCGACGCCCTCCAGCGAACGCTCCTGCTCGGCCGCCTCCCGGAACGCCCCGATGATCACCGCCACCGCCTCGACGGCGTCCAGCCCCTTGCCGCGTACGTCTCCGACGACGACACGTACGCCGTACGGGGTGTCCGCGACGGCGAACAGGTCACCGCCCACGAACTCGTCCGCCTGCGCCGCCTCGTACCGCGCGGCCACCTGGAGCCCGCCGATCCGCTCGGCCGGGGTCGGCAGCACGGCCCGCATGGCGGTCTCCGCGATGACCCGGGCCGAGGCCAGCTGCTCGTTGCCGCGCCGTACGACGCCGTTGATGACGAGGGCCAGCACCGAGGCCGTGAGCACGGTGATCATCTCGATGACCGGGACCACCTGGGTGGACGTCCCGTCGGAGAGGCGCATCGCGATGACGGAGAGGACCGCGGCGATCCCCGTACGGACGGTCCGGGACTTCGAGAAGAACGGCGCGGCGACCAACGGGGCCGCGACGAACAGCGGAACCGCCGTGAAGTTGGGCGGAGCCAGCCAGTCGAACACCAGCCCGCCGAGGATCAGCAGGGCGGGCAGCATCCGGACGAACCGCCCGGTGCGCCGCCCGTCGGACGTCAGCTGCCCCTCCCGGGACCCGAACACCACCCGGCCCACGGCGTCGAAACTCCCCGCCGTGCCGCTGCGCCGCTCGTCGGCCATCCCCACCTGTGCACTCCTGCCCGGTCCACCCACGGCTGCGGACGGTACAGCGCCCCGCCCAGGCTTCCCGGAGCCGCGCCGAGCGGCTGCTCCGCATCGGCCGAATAGGGGGAAGGCGGACGGCGGTCCGGCCTTCCGTGGTCAGTCGGAGAGCCGGTGTTCCGCGTATACCGTCAGTGCGTCCCGTACGAAGGCGGCGGTGCCGTCCCCGTAGCGATCGTAGTTCTTTCCGAAGCGAGGGTCGGCGACATACATCTCGCCGAGCCCGATCACGTACGAACGGCTGGGCTCCTTGGCCGAGGACAGCCACGCGCAGTGCCGCCGCGCGAGGTCCTGCGCCTTCGCCCCGTCGGCGGCGAGCCCCGCCTCCCTGGCCCGGCCCCAGGCGCGCGCGATGGCCTCGTGCTCGTCCTGGAAGGCCTTCTTCCGCTCGTCCCCGAGCGAACGCCACCAGCGGTCGCCCTCCTCGTACGCGTCCCGGCCCCAGCGCTCGGTGACCTCCTGCTCGTGGGCGGTGTGGTCGAAGCCGTCGAACACTTCATCGGCCATGAGTTCCATCCCCTCCTGCGTCTTGTGGAGAGTGGTCCGCACCGAGGCGATCTGCCGCCCGATGCGCGCCTGTTCCTGTTCGAGCAGCCGCAGATGCGCCCGCAGCGCCACCGCGGTGTCCCGCTGCCCCACGAGCACGTCCTTGATGGCGGGCAGCGAGAGACCGAGCTCACGCAGCAGCAGGATGCGCTGCAGCCGGACGAGGGCGTCCTGGTCGTAGTAGCGGTAGCCGTTGCTCCCGATCCGGCTCGGCGTGAGGAGGCCGAGGTCTCCGTAGTGCCGGAGCGTGCGGCTCGTGGTGCCGGCCTGTCGGGCGATTTCCTGAATGGACCACTCCATGCCGGAAACGCTAGATCTTTACGCTGCGTCAAGGTCAAGCCTGACCAGCACGGCGCCGCAAACGACCCGGGCCCGGCACGCTGTGCGTGCCGGGCCCGGGTCTTCAGTAGCGGGGACAGGATTTGAACCTGCGACCTCTGGGTTATGAGCCCAGCGAGCTACCGAGCTGCTCCACCCCGCGTCGGTAAACACAACTCTACGGCATTCCCGGCACGCCTTCGACCAATTACGGATCAGCTCCCCGGCCGGGGTCCGGGGCGTCGACCCCAGGGAACCTCATGGCTTTTGCCCTGTTCCGCATGAGATCTTTGGGAAAGTCCGCACCTGACCGTGTGGCTACGGCAGGCGGAGCGACGGCAGTGCTCGCGCCATCGGAGAAGAGGGTGACGCGGGTGCGGGACGAGACGGGCGCGATACGGGACGGCCGGCCGGGGCGACGACTGGCGTGGCCGTGGTTCCTGGTGATCGTCGTCGTGTACGCGGGCATCATCCAGGGCCTGGGACTCCTGACCGGCGTGGACACCAGCTCCTCCGACAGCGCGTTCCCCACCACGGAATCCCTCGTGCGCAACGCTCTGATCCCGATCGGGGCGTCGATCGTCTTCGCCGCCGCCGTCGTGACCTGGCTCGGCTGGTGGGGCGAGGTCCTGCACTACCGCGCACCCGTTCGCCGCTGGGTGCGCTGGGTCCCGGCCTCCATGCTGGCCGTCGCCCTGCTAGGCCTGAACTACGGTCACCTCGGCGACCAGAGCGTCTCCCTGGTGGCCTGCCTGCTCCTGTTGGGCCTGTTCGTCGGCGTGGGCGAGGAGCTCATGTTCCGGGGCATCGGCGTGCAGGTCTTCCGCCGGGCCGGGCTCACCGAGGGCAAGGTCGCCCTCTTCTCCTCGCTCGTCTTCGGCCTCGTCCACGTCAGCAACGCCATCGGGGCGGGTGCGCAGGCCGTCCTCCAGGCGCTCATCGTCTCCACGTCGGGCTACTTCTTCTACCTGTGCCTCCGCGTCGGCGGCGTCATCCTGCTGCCGATGCTCGTGCACGGGCTGTGGGACACCAGCCTGTTCTCCAACCTCGTCGGCGACGAGCCCCAGGCGTCCCCGGGCATGGCCCTCATCATCGTCCTCCAGGCCGTCCTGATCATCGTGCTGCTCGTCAGGCGCCGCTCCATCGAACCCGACGCGGAGAAGGCCCCCGCCTGACCTCGCCCCCTCACGCCCTCTCACCGCCGGCCGCGACGACACCGCGCCGGCCGCGGGCGTCGGCACTTCCCGCGTTCGGCGTCACCCGCGCCGAGCGGCTCCGGCCGGCCAGATCACGTCGACCGCCAGCCCCGCCTGCCGGGCCAGCTCGACGGTGTCGGCGGTACCGCCGCCCTTTCCCGACGGAGGCGTGCCGTCCCAGACCGCGACGAGGCGGTCGGCACGGCGCAGCAGCTCGGCGTTGGCCGCCTCGTAGGCAGCCCTGTTCGCTCTCGGGTGCGGCAGCGTCTCCACTTCCCCGGCGGCTTCGACCAAGTGGTCGAAGACAGCGGCGTGGTCGGGCCCGACCTTCGCTTCCCGGTAGTCCCGGGAGGGGATCACCACGACGAGACGGCCACCGATGGCTGTGACGACTTCCGCGAAGAGGCTGTCGGATCCGGCGGCTATGCAGGACACCCCCGTCAGGTCGTCGCTGTACTCGGCGAGCAGCTCGCGCAACGCGGCCCGTACCAGGGGCACGGTCTCGTCGGTCAGGTCCATGTGCCCGGTCACGGCAATGGTCGTCATGCGCCCGGCTCCTCAGCTCGACAGCAGGTCGCGGATACTATCGCCCGCCTCACGGGGAGCACCTTGCCGAAAGGAACCCGGACAAGCAGCGGCCCCAGGCCGGAGCAGTGCTCTGACCTGGGGCCGAGAGGTAGGCCGTGTGGGACTCGAACCCACAACCAACGGATTAAAAGTCCGCTGCTCTGACCAATTGAGCTAACGGCCCTCGACGGATCACCCCCCGAGCATAGCCCGCCCCGTCCCGGCAGCCGATCCGGTATCGGTGTCGGGCCCGTCGCGTGGCCCGGGAGGCGGGCTTCCGGGCCCGGGAACAGCAACAGGGCCCGTACGTCACCGAGTCGGTTCGGTGGCGTACGGGCCCTGCCGGTCTGTCAGGCGGACCTGCTCGGCCGGGTGCCGGCCGGGCGGGGGTCAGCCGTTGCGCTTCCAGCGCGGCTTGTCGTCGCGGCGGCCGAAGGAACCGGTGTTGGTGCCGGTGTTGGCGCCGCGGTGGTCGTCACGACGACCGGTCGGGCGGTCGCTGCCGCCGCCGGAGCGGAAGCCGCCCGAGGGGCGGTCGTCACGACGGTCACGGTTGAACGGGCGGTCGCTGCCGCCGGAGCGGAAGCCACCGGAGGGACGGTCGTCGCGACGGTCGCGGTTGAAGGAGGGACGGTCGTTGTCCCGACGCTCGAACGAACGCCCACCACGGTCATCACGACGGTCGCCGCCGCCACCCGAGCGGAAGCCACCGGAGGGACGGTCATCGCGACGGTCGCGGTTGAAGGAGGGACGGTCGTTGTCCCGACGCTCGAACGAACGCCCACCACGGTCATCACGACGGTCGCCGCCGCCACCCGAGCGGAAGCCACCGGAGGGACGGTCATCGCGACGGTCGCGGTTGAAGGAGGGACGGTCGCTGTCCCGACGCTCGAACGAACGCCCACCACGGTCATCACGACGGTCGCCGCCGCCACCGGAACGGAAGCCACCGGAGGGACGGTCGTCACGACGGTCGTTGCCGCCGCGGTAGCCACCACGGTCGCCACCGCGGTTGTCGCGGCGCTCGAAGTTGCCCCGCTCGTCGCGGCGCTGCTCGTCGCGGGCGGCCGGCTGCTCCGGTACGGAGACGGCTGCCACGAGGGCGGCCTCGGCCTCGGCGGCGACCTCGGCCACCGCGGCCTCGGGGTCGTCGCCCCGCTCGCGTGCGGCGCGGGCGACCAGGCGGTCGGCCTCCTCGCGCAGCTCGACGGCGCGGCGCTGGACGCGCTCCAGCTGCTTCGTCAGGTCGGCGGCCTCGCGCTCGGCCTGCTTGGCGGCGTTGTTCGCGGAGTCGGCCTGGACCTCGGTGAGCGAACGGGCGCCGGTGATCTCGGCGACCTCCGGCTCGAAGACGCCCGCGCCCTGGACGATGTGGCGCGAGGCGTCGACGCCCGCGTCCTCCATCAGGCGGAAGATCTGGCGGCGCTGGTGCGGAAGCGCCAGCGAGACGACGACACCGGACTTGCCGGCGCGGGCGGTACGGCCCGAGCGGTGCAGGTAGTCCTTGTGGTCGCCGGCCGGGTCCACGTTCAGGACCAGGTCGATGCCGTCGACGTGGATACCGCGGGCGGCGACGTCGGTCGCGACGAGCGCGTTGACGTAACCCTTCTTGAAGTCCTCCAGGACCCGCGTACGGGCGCCCTGGGTCATGCCGCCGTGCAGCGCGTCGGCCTTCACGCCGGACTCGATGAGCTGCTCGGCGATGCGGTCGGCGCCCAGCTGGGTGCGGACGAAGATGATCGTGCGGCCCTTGCGGGCGGCGATGGCGGCCGTGACCGGCGCCTTGTCCTTCGGCTTCACGACGAGGACGTGGTGCGACATGGTCGTGACGTTGCCCTGGGCGCTGTCGACCTCGTGCGTCACCGGGTTGGAGAGGTAGCGCTTGACCAGCGTGCCGATCTCGTTCTCCATGGTGGCGGAGAAGAGCATCCGCTGACCGCCACCGGGGATCTGGTCGAGCAGCTCGGTGACCTCGGGCAGGAAGCCCAGGTCGGACATCTGGTCGGCCTCGTCGAGGACGGCGACCTGGACGCTCGCCAGGGAGCAGGCGCCGCGGTTGATGATGTCGCGCAGCCGGCCCGGGGTGGCGACGAGGACGTCGACACCGCGCTCCAGCGCGTAGATCTGGTTGCCCATCGACGTACCGCCGCAGACGACCTTCATCTTGAGGCCGAGCACGTCGCCGTACGGCTGCAGCGCGTCCGCGACCTGCATCGCGAGCTCACGGGTCGGGGTGAGGATGATGCCGCGCGGCTTCTTCTTCTCGGTGGTGCCACCGGAGAGCGAGGCCAGCAGCGGCAGACCGAAGGAGAGGGTCTTGCCGGAGCCCGTGCGGCCGCGGCCGAGGATGTCCTTGCCGGCCAGGGCGTCCGGGATGGTCGCCGCCTGGATCGGGAAGGGGGCGGTCACACCGTTCTGCGCGAGCTTGCGGACGATGCCCTCGGGCAGGCCCAGGTCACCGAAGGTGATGGTCGGCTCGGCGTCGGCCTCGTCGGCGATCTCCTCGGCGGAGTCCGCGATCTCCTCGACGGGAACGTCGGCCTGCGTGTCGGTCTGCGCGTCGGTGATGAAGTCCGCGACGGACTTCTCGGCGACGACGGTCTTCTCGACGGCCGGGGCGGTGGCGCCGGCGGGGGCCTCGGTCACAGCGGCCTCGACGAGCTCGGCGAGCTCGGCGTTGTCGACGTTCTCGGGCATGACGGTGTGGTCAGAACTGGAAATTGACATGCGAAATGCGAAACCTTCCGGAGTCTCGGCACGCGCCCATAACTCCGTGATTCGCAATTTCGACCGCCTCAATGCGGTCCAGCCACGGCAAGGGAGAGTACGCGCCACACGGCGCTCTTCTGTGTCGGCGCCGGGCAATGGGATCAAACGATCTACCACCATACGCACTCTCACCCACATTGCGCAAACCAGCCTCCGAAGACCTCCGGCTAAACCGGCCCCACCTGCGGTGATGCCTCCGGAGTCCGCCGCGGCCCGGCGCCCTCCGGTCCCTTCAGCGCATGGGCCCGCAGCTGCGCGGCGGGCGAGGCGGAGGGGGGCGGCTCCGACGGGGCGGGGGGCTCCGGATCGGGCTCCGGGTCCGGGGCCGGTGTCGGCGGCGCCGGTGGCTCCGGGGTGGTCGGCGGCGGCTCCCCCGGCCCCGGCGTCGAGGGCGTCGGCGAGGGCGGGGGGCCGCCACGGGTGGGCCCGGGCGCGGCCGGTTCGGGGCGCGGGTCCTCGGGAGTGACCGACGGCACAGCACCGGAGGCGTCCGGGCTCGGGCTGCTCCCGGGCACGGCCCGGTCCGACTGGGGGTGGACGCCGCCGACGCGCCTCCCGGTCCGCCCGGAGTCGGGAACCGCGTCCCCGGCCGGATCGGCGGCGGAGCCCTTCGGGCCGGCGGACCGTGAGGGCCCCGGCGCCCGGGCGTCGTCCTCGCCGACGCTCATACAGCCGGTGGACGCGGCGATCGTCAGCGCGGTGACGGCTGCCCAGCGGGCAGGGACGGACAACTGGCGCACGAGTGGCACCTCCGGGGCGAGGGGGCGGAGAGCTAGGACCGGGGAGCGGAGAGCGAGGAACGGGCAACAGGCAACGGGGACCGGGAAACGAGGGCGATGGGCGGAAGCGGAGAGCCCTGCACCGGGGCGGAGCGGGGAACAGCAGCGAGCGGAACGGCGTCGCACCGTGCCCAACTCCCCCGACCCCGCCGGAGACACGCCCGAAACGCCACCCGCCCGCGCGACGGCCCGAGCAACAGCCCCCGAGCACCGCGCAGAACACGCCCGCCCCGCCCGGCGCGACGTCCGCCGAGACGGCCCCGGGCACCACGGTGAAGCCCCCGCCCGCCACCCGCGGCCGCACCGACGCCTCCGCGCGACCGCCCGCGGGCACCCGCCCGGACGGCTCCCGGCGCCGCCCCCGCTACCCCCCGAACCCGCCCGCCAGTTCCGCCCCCAGGAACACCGCGCCCAGGCCCGCCAGCAGCGACGCCAGGACGTTGGCCGCGGCCAGGAAGGCCCGGCCCGTCTCGGCAAGGCGGAGGGTCTCGTACGAGAACGTCGAGTACGTCGTCAGCGCCCCGCACAGGCCCGTCGCCAGCAGGGCGTGCGCCGGGGAGGACACCGCGGCGCCGGTCAGCAGCCCGAGCAGCAGGCTGCCCGCCGTGTTCGCCGTGAAGGTGCCCCATGGAAAGGCGTACGGGACGCCCCTCCCCTGGTGCGCCTGCACCGCGCGGTCCGTCAGATAGCGCAGCGGCGCGCCCACCGCCCCGCCGACCGCCACCAGCAGCCAGTTCACGCGACCCGTCCCTCGCCACGGGAACCACGGGAACCACGGGAACCACGGGGGTCGCCGGAGCCCCCGGAGCCCCGGCCCAGCCACCTCCTCGTGCCCGCGGCCGCCGCCCACACCGCCCCGAGCGCCGCCACCGCCGTCGCCGCCGCGTACGCAAGGGCGGTCAGGGCCTCCTGACGCACGAGCAGGTCCGAGACGCCGGCCGCGTACGTCGAGAAGGTCGTGAAGCCGCCGAGCACGCCGACGCCGAGGAAGGGCCGCACCAGGGGGTGGGTCACCCGGCCCCGCTCGACGGTCAGCACCATCAGGGCGCCGATGAGGGCGCAGCCGCTCACGTTGACGGCGAACACCGTCCACGGGAAGCCGCCCGCTCCGGGCCACAGCACCAGGGCCCCGTAGCGGGCGAGGGCGCCGAGCGCGCCGCCGGCCGCCACCGCCGCCAGCACCCGGGCCTGCGGGGCGGCGGGCGGGCCGGGCTCGGGCAGCTCCCTCGGGGCCTGCTCGCTCACCCGTAGCCCAGGGCGTGCAGCCGCTCGTCGTCGATGCCGAAGTGGTGGGCGATCTCGTGGACCACGGTGATCTCGGTCTCCGCGACGACGTCCTCCTGCGTCTCGCACATCCGCAGCGTCGGCCCCCGGTAGATGGTGATCCGGTCCGGCAGCACCCCGGCGTACCACTCACCGCGATCGGTGAGCGGGGTGCCCTCGTAGAGCCCGAGCAGATCGGGGTCGCCGGGCTCCGGTTCGTCCTCGACGAACACCGCCACGTTGTCCATCAGCCGTGTCAGCTCCGGCGGGATCCGGTCCAGAGCCTGGCTCACCAGCTCCTCGAACTGTTCGCGCGTCATCTCCAGCACCCGGCCATTGTCCCGTACGGGGGCGGAGTGCGGGCGGATGGCGACCGAACCGGACTCATGACCGGGGAGCCCGCCCGGCATGGCGAAGGCCGTACCGGGGCATACGGGCCCAATGGTCCGCGCCCCGTTCCGTGCCGCAGCCGACCGCGTCCGGCACCGCCTCAGCCAGCTCGTCGGCCCGAAGTCCCGGGGCCGCGACACCGTCCGTACCCGTACGCCCGGCCGCCCCGGCCTGGCGGGCCCGGTCCGCCGCCCGTACCTCCGCGCCCTCGGCATGCTCGCCGTCGTCGTGCTCGGGGCCTGGCTGGGGCTGCTCGCCGTGGGCTCCGTCCGTACGCCGGTCGGCCCCATGGACACCAACATGACGCTGCGCCCCTCCCTGACCGGTGGCAGCAAGATCAACGTGTCCCCGCTCGGCGCCCTGGAGCTGGACTCGCACAGCGCGCCGCTCCGGCTCGACGTGGACGTGGACCGCCTCGACCCCGAACGCTCCCAGGCCCTGGTCGACCAGCCGGAACGGTTCTCCAGCCTCCAGGACGAGGTCACCCGGGACGTCGCCGCCGGCACCCGGGAGCTGGCCGTGCGCTCCTGTGTCGCCGTCGTCTCCGGAGCGACCGCGCTCGGCCTCGTCGTCTACCGCCGCCCCCGCCGCGCCCTGGCCGCCGGCGGGCTCGCCCTCACCCTGCTGGCCGCGTCCGGCGTCAGCGCGTACGCCACCTGGAACCCGAAGTCCGTCCTGGAGCCGAAGTTCTCCGGGCTGCTCTCCAGCGCCCCGTCCCTGGTCGGCGACGCCCGCTCCATCGTCACCGAGTTCGACATCTACCAGCAGGAACTGGCCCGCCTGGTCACCAACGTCACCAAGCTGTACGACGCGACCTCCACGCTCCCCGTCTACCAGCCCGATCCCGGCACCATCCGGGTCCTGCACGTCTCCGACATCCATCTCAACCCGGCGGCCTGGCACATCATCGCCTCGCTCGTGGAGCAGTACGAGATCGACGTCATCGTCGACTCCGGCGACACGATGGACCACGGCTCCGCTCCCGAGAACGGCTTCCTCGACCCGATCCGCGATCTCGGCGCGCCCTACGTCTGGGTGCGCGGCAACCACGACTCCCCCATCACCCAGGCCTATCTGGAGAAGTTCAAGAACGTGAGCGTCCTGGACGACGGCGGCGCGGTGAACGTCGGCGGGCTGCGGATCGCGGGCACCGGCGACGCCTCCTTCACCCCGGACCGGACCGCCCCGGTCGGCGGCAAGGAGGCGGCCCAGCTCGAAGGGGCGCGGCTGGCCTCCGCGCTGCGCGACCAGGAGCGCGCGGGCACCCCGGTCGACATCGCCGTCGCTCACGACCCGAACACCGCCCGGGAGACCGACGGCACGGTCCCGCTGGTGCTGTCGGGCCACCTGCACCGCCGCATCAACGAGCAGCTGAAGCTCGGCACGCGGCTGAAGGTGGAGGGCTCCACGGGCGGCGGCGGGCTGCGCGCCGTGCAGAACGAGAAGCCGGAGAAGGTGCACGCCTCGGTGCTCTACATGGACCGCTCCACCCGCCGGCTCCAGGCCTGGGACGAGATCACGCTGGGCGGTCTCGGGCTGACGACCGCCGAGGTCAGCCGCCATCTTCCGGAGGAGAACCTGAAGAAGGACGCGCCGCGCTCCTCCACCCCGTCGCCGTCCCCCTCGCCCTCCGCCACCCGCTCCCCGGCACGCTCCACTCCCTCGCCGTAAACCGTTTTGGCGATAGCCCCGCACATCCCATATGCTTCTCACGTCCCCGACGCGCTGCAAAGCGAACAGGCGGGCCAATAGCCCTCATCGTCTAGTGGCCCAGGACGCCGCCCTTTCAAGGCGGTAGCACGGGTTCGAATCCCGTTGGGGGCACGTTTCACCGTGTGCGAGACTTGTCTCGCGCATTGCTTGGTCCTGTGGAGCAGTTTGGAGTGCTCGCCACCCTGTCAAGGTGGAGGCCGCGGGTTCAAATCCCGTCAGGACCGCTGCAGCCCCAGTGGCTGCGTGGCTGGGTAGCTCAGTTGGTACGAGCGATCGCCTGAAAAGCGATAGGTCGCCGGTTCGATCCCGGCCCCAGCCACCACCCGAAGGCCCCGTCCGATGGACGGGGCCTTCGCCGTGTCACACCTTCTCGGCCTTCCCCGTCTCCTCGGCCCTCTCCGCCTCTTCCGTGGGTACGTCGGTGTCGCGCCGCCGCCGGGCCCGGGCACCCAGGACCAGCAGCGCCACGAGCACCACCGCTCCCAACAGCACCCCGTCCGGCACCTGTTCGCCCAGGTTCCGCGCCCACTGCTCGACCGCGAACGAGTCGTCGACCCCCAGCAGGCCGGGCAGCGCGGTCGTCCCGTCGTACACGAGGAACAGCGCGCCGAGCCCGATGAAGAACAGCCCCGACAGCAGCGACGTGGTGTGCAGCTCGAACCGGCCGAGCCGGACGGCACGGCCGCGCAGCCAGGCCCGGCGGCCGAGGTCGAAGCGTTCCCAGAGCAGGGCGAGCAGAAAGAGCGGTACGGCCATCCCGAGCGCGTAGACCGCCAGCAGCAGCCCGCCGTAGACCGGACTGCCGCTGACCGCCGCGACGGTCAGGACGCTGCCGAGGATCGGACCCGCGCAGAATCCGGCCAGGCCGTAGACCGCGCCCAGGGCGTAGACGGAGAACGCCGTGGTGGGACGGATCCGGCCGCTGAGGGCCGCGATCCGCCGGGACGCGAAGCCCAGGCCGATGATCTGCGCGACGCCGAGCACGATGATCAGCCAGCCCGCGCCCGTGACGAGGGCGTCGCGGTGTCCGTAGAACAGCCGTCCCGCGTAGCTGCCGGCCGCGCCGAGCGGGACGAGGGTCGTGGCGAGCCCGGCGTAGAAGATGCCGGTGCGGGCCAGCAGTCGGGAGGTGGAGTCGATGGAGTACGCGAAGAAGGCCGGCAGCAGCAGCGCGCTGCACGGGCTGACCAGGGCGAGCAGCCCGCCGAGGAAGGCCGCGAAGTAGCCGATGTCCGCCGTCACTTGGCGGGGTCCTCGGCGTCGTTGCCCGCGTTGCCGGTGTCCTTGGCCGCGTCCTTGCCGGTGGCCTTCGCCTGCTCGGCGGCGGTCTCGATGGCCTGCGTGAACGTCTCGTCCGGCTGTGCTCCCGCGATCGGGCGGCCGTTGATCAGGAACGACGGGGTGGACGTCGCGCCGATGCTGTACGCCTGCTCCTGGTCCTTCGCGACGGCGTCCCGGGCGGGCTTGCCGTCGAGGTCCTCCCGGAAGCGGTTCAGGTCCTTCACCCCGGCCTCTTCGGCGAGCGCCTCGACCCGGTCCTTGCCGAAGCCCTTCTCCTTCGCCCCTTCGGCGTAGGCGGCGCTGTGGAACTCCCAGAAGCGGCCCTGCTGCCCGGCGGCCCACGCGCCGCGCGCGGCGTTCTCGGACTCCTCGCCGAAGATCGGGAAGTTGCGCCACTCGATGCGCAGCGTGCCGTCCTCGACGTACTTCTCGATGAGCTTCGGCTCGGTGTCCCGGGCGAACTTGCCGCAGTAGCCGCACTTGAAGTCGGCGTACTCGATCAGGACGACCGGGGCGTCCGCGCGGCCGATGGCCAGCTTGTCGTCCGCGTCCCGGCGGGCGAGCTTCGCCAGCTCCGGGTAGACGCCCTCGTTCGGGTCGGCGGAGACCTCGGCGGCCGGGGCGGAGGAGGTGTCCGGGGCGGTGTCGTCGGGCGCGGTGGCCCGGTAGGAGGCGAAGCCGAGGAGACCGGCGGCAGCGACGATCACGGCGCCGTAGACCAAAGGCTTGCGGGAGGAGGACTTCTGGCCCGTGGAAACGGGCTTCTTGGGCGTGGGCATGCGGCACTCCGGGCTGGTGGTGCGGGAGGAGAGGGAAGAAGGGCGCGGGTCGGGCGGTGCCCGCCTACACCCGCAGCACGGAGAGTTCCACGGGGGTCGGGGTGTGCGGGGCCGGGGCGCGGGCCCGGGTCCCCGGCGGCGGCTCGGCCGGCAGCGCGCCCGTCGCCGCGGGCAGCCCCCACGGGGCGAGGCCGGGCGCCTGGTCGTGCGCGGAGCGGGCGCGGGTGGGGACGGCCGGCTCGCCGTCGTGGTCGCGGAGCTTCCCGCAGCCGGGGACCGGGGTGTCGGCTCCGGCGGCTTCGGCCACCGGGGCCGGTGGCGTTTCCCGCACTCCGGTCGTCTCCGGCGCGAAAGCGGAGGGCGCGGAAGCGGAGGGCGGCGCCGAAGCGGAAGGCACGGAAGCGGAAGGCGGCGCCGAAGCGGAAGGCGCCGGAGCTCCGAGCGCGGCGGCCGGAAGCGCCGCCGGTCCGCACAGCAGTCCCACGACGACCGCGAGCAGCGCGGTGAGGCTCCACCACTGCGTACGGGACACGGGACCGGGCCTTTCTCTCGGAAGCGACGGTGACGGAGCGCTCGACTGCCCGAAATGGTACGTGCCGCGTGACGCAGTCCGCGCGAAATGAGGTCGCCACTCCGTGGGCCCGGGTGAGATCCTGGGGGCCGTATGTCTACTTCCTTCGCCGATCTCCAGTCCCAGCTCGGACAGCTCTCGCTCCGTGACGCGAACCGGCTCGGCCGGCGCCTCGAAGGAGCGCGCCGCATCCGCAAGCCCGAGGCCCGCCAGTCCGTGCTGGACGAGATCGCGGCCGAGGCGGGCCAAGCCGCGAGCCGGCTCGCGGCGCGCGCGGCCCGGCTGCCGGCCCTGTCGTACCCGCAAGAGCTGCCCGTCAGCCAGAAGAAGGACGAGATCCTGGAGGCGATACGCGACCACCAGGTCGTGATCGTCGCCGGGGAGACCGGGTCCGGCAAGACCACGCAGATCCCGAAGATCTGTATGGAGCTGGGGCGCGGTGTCCGGGGCATGATCGGGCACACCCAGCCCCGGCGGATCGCCGCCCGGACGGTCGCGGAGCGGGTCGCGGACGAGCTGAAGACGCCGCTGGGCGAGACGGTGGGCTGGAAGGTCCGCTTCACCGACCAGGTGAACCCGGAGTCGACGTATCTGAAGCTGATGACGGACGGCATCCTGCTCGCCGAGATCCAGACGGACCGCGAGCTGCTGGCGTACGACACGATCATCATCGACGAGGCCCACGAGCGGTCGCTGAACATCGACTTCCTGCTCGGCTATCTGGCCCGGCTGCTCCCGAAGCGCCCTGACCTGAAGGTCGTCATCACCTCGGCGACCATCGACCCGGAGCGGTTCGCGCGCCACTTCGGCGAGGCGCCGATCGTGGAGGTCAGCGGGCGGACGTATCCGGTGGAGGTGCGGTACCGCCCTCTGCTCGAAGGGGCCGACGACGACACAGCGGACTCCGACCGCGACCAGATCACCGCGATCTGCGACGCCGTCGACGAGCTGGGCCACGAGGCCCCCGGTCACGTCCTGGTCTTCCTCTCCGGCGAGCGCGAGATCCGGGACACCGCGGACGCGCTGAACAAGCGCAACCTCCGGCACACCGAGGTGCTCCCCCTCTACGCGCGCCTCTCCCACGCCGAGCAGCACCGCGTCTTCCAGCGGACCCCCAACGGCGTCGTCCGCCGCATCGTGCTGGCGACCAACGTCGCCGAGACCTCGCTGACGGTCCCCGGCATCAAGTACGTGATCGACCCGGGCAACGCCCGTATCTCCCGCTACAGCCACCGCACCAAGGTCCAGCGGCTGCCGATCGAGCGGATCTCCCAGGCCAGCGCCAACCAGCGCAAGGGCCGCTGCGGCCGTACGTCGGACGGCATCTGCATCCGGCTGTACTCCGAGGACGACTTCGTCACCCGGCCGGAGTTCACCGACCCGGAGATCCTGCGGACCAACCTGGCCTCCGTCATCCTCCAGATGACCGCCGCCGGGCTCGGCGACATCGAGAAGTTCCCCTTCATCGACCCGCCGGACCACCGCAACATCCGTGACGGCGTGCAACTCCTCCAGGAGCTGGGGGCGCTCGATCCCGGTGAGAAGGATCCGAAGAAACGCCTGACGCCCCTCGGCCGGAAGCTCTCCCAGCTGCCCGTCGACCCGCGCCTGGCCCGCATGGTCATCGAGGCCGACAGGAACGGCTGCGCCCGCGAGGTCATGGTCATCGCCGCCGCGCTCTCCATCCAGGACCCGCGCGAGCGGCCCGCGGAGAAGCAGACCCAGGCCGACCAGAACCACGCCCGGTTCAAGGACGAGACGTCCGACTTCCTGGCGTATCTGAACCTCTGGGCCTACGTCCGCGAGCAGCAGAAGGAACGCGGCTCGTCCTCGTTCCGCCGGATGTGCAAGCAGGAGTACCTGAACTTCCTGCGCATCCGCGAATGGCAGGACATCTACGCGCAACTGCGGACGGTCGCCAAGCAGATGGGCATCACCGTCGAGGAGCCCAAGGCGGAGGCCTCCATCCCCGAGCAGGCGGTGCACACCTCGCTGCTGGCCGGGCTGCTGTCCCACATCGGACTGAAGGACACCGAGAAGAACGAGTACCTGGGCGCGCGCAGCGCCAAGTTCGCGATCTTCCCCGGGTCGGCGCTGTTCAAGAAGCAGCCCCGGTTCGTGATGTCGGCGGAGCTGGTGGAGACCTCCCGGCTGTGGGCGCGGGTCAACGCCAAGGTCGAGCCCGAGTGGATCGAGCCGCTGGCCGGGCATCTGCTGAAGCGCACCTACAGCGAGCCGCACTGGGAGAAGGACCAGGCCGCGGTGATGGCGTTCGAGCGGGTCACCCTCTACGGGGTGCCGATCGTCGCTCAGCGCAAGGTCAATTTCGGTCGTATCGACCAGGAGGCCTCGCGGGATCTGTTCATCCGCAACGCCCTGGTCGAGGGCGACTGGCGCACCCACCACCAGTTCTTCCATGACAATCGCAAACTCCTCGGCGAGGTCGAGGAGTTGGAGCACCGCGCCCGCCGCCGCGACATCCTCGTGGACGACGAGACGCTGTTCGACTTCTACGACCAGCGGATTCCCGAGCACGTCGTGTCCGGGGCGCACTTCGACTCCTGGTGGAAGAACAAGAAGCGCGAGGAGCCGGACGCGCTCGACTTCGAGCGCTCCATGCTCATCAACGAGAAGGCCGGGGCCGTCACCAAGGACGACTACCCGGACTCCTGGCGGCAGGGGAAGCTCAAGTTCAAGGTGACCTACCAGTTCGAGCCCGGTGCGGACGCGGACGGCGTGACCGTCCACGTACCGCTCCAGGTGCTCAACCAGGTCACGTCCGAGGGCTTCGACTGGCAGATTCCGGGGCTGCGCGAGGAGGTCGTCACCGAGCTGATCCGCTCGCTGCCCAAGCCGATCCGCCGGCACTACGTCCCCGCCCCGAACTACGCCGACAAGTTCCTCGACCGGGCGGTCCCGCTCCAGGAACCGCTGCCGTTCACCCTGGCCCGGGAGCTTCAGCGGATGGTCGGCGTGCCGGTCACGGCCGAAGACTTCGACCTCTCCCGGGTCCCGGACCATCTGAAGATCACGTTCCGGATCGTCGACGAGCGGCGGCGGAAGGTCGCCGAGGACAAGGACCTGGAGGCGCTGAAGCTCCAGCTGCGGCCGAAGGCCCGGCAGGCGCTCTCCAAGGCGGCCGCGGCGACCGCGGGGCCCTCCGGGGAGTCCATCGAGCGGTCCGGGCTCACCGACTGGACGATCGGCTCACTGAACAAGGTCTTCGAGACGCGTCGCGCCGGGCAGCCGGTCAAGGCCTATCCGGCCCTCGTCGACCAGGGCGAGACCGTGGCCGTACGCCTCTTCGACACCGAGGCCGAGCAGCAGCAGGCGATGTGGCGCGGCACCCGGCGGCTGATCATGCTGAACATCCCGGTGCACCCGGCGAAGTTCGCCTCGGACCGGCTCTCCAACCAGCAGAAGCTGGCCCTCTCCCGTAATCCGCACGGCTCGGTCCAGGCGCTCTTCGAGGACTGCGCCACCGCCGCCGCCGACCGGCTGATCGCCGCGCACGGCGGGCCGGCGTGGGACGAGAAGGCGTTCCGGGCGCTGCACGACAAGGTGCGCGCCGATCTGGTGGACCTGACCGTCCGCACGATCGACCAGGTGCAGCAGATCCTGGCCGCGTGGCAGGCCTGTGAACGCCGGCTGAAGTCGACGAACAGCCTGACGCTGGTGGCCAACGTCACGGACGTACGGGATCAGCTGGCCCGTCTCGTACCGCCCGGTTTCGTTACGGCCACCGGACTGCGCCGGCTGCCGGACCTGATGCGCTACCTCGTGGCGGCCGACCGGCGGCTCCAGCAAATGCCGACGGCCGTCCAGCGGGACACCACGCGGATGGCGAAGGTCCACGAGATGCAGGACGAGTACGCCTGGCTGCTCGAACAGTTCCCGCGGGGCCGACCGGTGCCGCAGGAGGCGCTGGACGTCCGCTGGATGATCGAGGAGCTGCGGGTCAGCTACTTCGCCCACGCGCTGGGCACCGCGTTCCCCGTCTCGGACAAGCGGATCGTGAAGGCGATCGACGCCCTCGCACCCTGACGCGGAGGCTCCGGAGAGGCCCGGGAGACGGTGACGGAGTCACCACCAGAAGTGAAGTCGACCTGGGCCTCCCACCTCCTGTACAGTCTGGTTTCGCAGCAAGCCGCAAGGCAAGCGGCGAAAACCTGGTCCTGTGGAGCAGTTTGGAGTGCTCGCCACCCTGTCAAGGTGGAGGCCGCGGGTTCAAATCCCGTCAGGACCGCAGTAGAAGAAAGCCCGGATCGTTTTCGATCCGGGCTTTCTCGCGTCGTGACGCAGACCGTCTTGACGCGGACCACCGCCACCGGTACCCCGTAGAAGCAGAGGCCGTCCATGCTTCTCGGCGTTCCGCGTCGCTTCGCACGGCGGGGGACGGCCGGGCTCACCGGGAGGTGGCTCGTATGTCCGCGTCCACAGCACGGCACGAGATCCGCGCACTGCTGCGCGCCCATCTGGCGGCCGCTTCCGCCTATCGCCACCTCACCCGGCACTGCGCGGTCTGCCATCGCCTCCTGCGCCTCGCCATGGAGCCCGGGGGCGACAGGGAGCGGAGGGCGCCCGAAGGCCCCTCCGAGGCCCCGCAGGGCGCCTCCGGGGGCCGGCGGCCCGCCGGACGGCCCGACGAGGGCGAGACCGGAGCAGGGACCGGGGCTGGGGCAGGGGCCGAAAGACCCTCCGCGACATGACCATCGGCCGGATGCTTCCGCGTCCGCGCAGTGGCAGGCTCGAAGTTGGCAAGCATCAGATGGTGTGACGGTAGTCACCGAACCAGTTTTCAGACCGGGGGATTTTACGCCTCCCCTACAACTGGTGAATTTAATATGTGCAATTGCACGCGGGTGGCAGGCTCACGAGGACCGTTCCGTCCGGGGCTGTCCCACCGCGTCCCGGACGCTCACCCACACTCCCGCACAGACCCGCTCACAGACCCACGAACGCCCCCGTCAGCCCCTGAAAGCCGACCGACCGCGCGGTTCTGGAACGGCCGCCACCGAGGGCCGGGAGAGGGCCGCGGGGACCCGCCCCGGGCACAAAAAAGATCGCGCTGGACCCGGCGGAGTCCAGCGCGATCGATACGACGGCACCCGTAGGACACAGGTATGACGCCCGTTGGGGCAGGCGTCCGTCGAGTGGAGCTATGGGTGGGCGGCTGGGGTTGGGGGACCTTGCAGCTGCCCGGATGGTGATGCTGTGCTGCTGTATTGCTGCGAGACGGGGTGTGTCAGGCCTCGCTGCGCTGCTGCGGAATACCCGCGAGCAGTGCGCGGACCTCAGCCTCGCGGTACCGGCGATGTCCACCGAGCGTGCGGATGGACGTGAGCTTGCCAGCCTTGGCCCAACGGGTGACCGTCTTCGGGTCCACGCGGAACATCGTGGCAACCTCAGCCGGGGTCAGCAGCGGCTCGGCATCAGGGGTGCGAGCGGTCATGAGCGGCCTCCTCGGGAGAACCGAACCTTCTCGGTTCTTTCCTCTAAATTCTGCACCTTGACCCGCGTTGCCCGAAATGGCGGACGCGGGCCGAGTCGGTTATAGGACGAACGGCTTGTCCTCGGCACTACAACTACACCATCCGTCCAGCCACGTCGGCCAAACCGATGGAATTGCCCTCCCAGGTGTTCATCAGCGACGGAAGCCGATGGACCATGCCATAGCGGACAGTCACGCCCCAGTAACGATCAGTCACAGAGCGATCAGGAGTCGTCAGACCCCCCATACAGTGCAATGTCGAGCATCCTGCCCTTACTTGGACAGAAGGAGCCCTCCCCGGACTCCTTGTCCTATTTTGGCATGAGGAGTAGGGATAGGCGCAAGGGCCCCGTTAGTGCTGTCCATCACGCTTGAGGCAAAGGCCCGGTTCAGGACGTAGGTCCCGGGCCCAGCGGAGTACGCTTCCGCCCCACACATCACACGCGCCACACAGGACGCAGGTTCACGGCCCGTCAACTGTCTGCCGAGCCCCTCTTCGTCGCCCACCGTCGCCTTCCGTCGAGGCGACCCGGCTTCCCCCTCCTTCCGTACACCCCGGCCTCGCGGCCCGTCCGCCGGTCTCTCGGCCGTCCTGGATGAAGGATGCCCCGGTTCCGTCACCTTGATGCCGCTGTGGGCCTTTTCACGTCAATTGGTGAACTGGAGGTCCCGGACCGCCCGCCAGCGCTCCGCGAGCCGCGCGTACGCCTTCCCCGCGCCCTCGCCGTCGCCGTCCCGCAGCGCGGCGAGCCCCTCCGCCACATCCGCCGCCGACCGGTCCCCGGCGAGCCGCTCCGCCGGCAACGCGTGCACGAGGCCCCCGTAGTCCAGCTCGACCAGGGAGCGCGGATGGAACTCCTCCAGCCAGCGCCCCACGTCCACCAGGCCCTCGGTCAGCGGGCCCTCGGGCACGTTCTCGCGCAGCGTGCGCAGCGCCCGCGCCAGCCGGCGGCGGGCCTCGACCATCGGGGTGCGGTAGCGCAGCGCGGGGCCCGTCCCCTCGCCGTCCGCCGCCGCGTACTCCCGCTCCTCGTCGCGGAAGAGGACGAACCAGCGCACCGGGACCTGCCACACCGTGGTGCGGATCCAGGGCCTCGCGTCCGGGTGGCGCCGCCGCCAGCGCTCGTGATCCGCCGAGGTCTGGCCACGCACCACCGCAGGCAGCACGGCGTCGAGCACGTTGGCCGGAAACATGCCCTCCAGTTCCTCCAGGGCCAGCCAGCCCCGCAGCCTGGTACGCCACGGGCAGACGCACACCACCCCGTCCAGCTCCGCCACGAACGCGTCGCCGCTCTCGTGCACGGGCACCCCGACCGGCGGCGTCGACGCCAAGTCGGCCAGCGAGCGACGCAGTTCGTCCTGGGCCGTGGGAAGGTCCTCGCGCCGCGCGTAGCGCGCCCAGTGGCTTCGCTCGGGCTCGGCGAACGCGGCGAGCGGCTCGTAGATCCGGAGGTAGGACGTGTAAGGGACGAGCACCGAAGACACCACCGACATGCAACGCATCGTGTCACGGCGGTACACCCCCAGGGGGTGATCCTCCGCACGGGGGCGGATCCGCGCCGCCGGAGGACTTACGCTCTTGCCCATCGGACCGGCCGTGCCGGTCGGTCCGGGGCCCTCCCCACCCCCAGGAGGGCCTCCGCCGCTTCGTACTTGGGAGTCACCACAGTGACCGATGTGACTAACGGCGTCCTGCACACCCTGTTCCACTCGGATCAGGGAGGTCACGAGCAAGTCGTGATCTGCCAGGACCGTGCCACCGGCCTCAAGGCCGTCATCGCCCTCCACTCCACCGCCCTGGGCCCGGCCCTCGGCGGCACCCGCTTCTACCCGTACGCCTCCGAGGCGGACGCCGTCGCCGACGCGCTGAACCTGTCGCGCGGTATGTCGTACAAGAACGCCCTGGCCGGTCTCGACCACGGTGGCGGCAAGGCCGTCATCATCGGCGACCCGGAGAAGATCAAGACCGAGGAACTCCTGCTCGCCTACGGCCGGTTCGTCGCCTCGCTCGGCGGCCGCTACGTGACCGCCTGCGACGTCGGCACCTACGTCGCCGACATGGACGTCGTCGCCCGGGAGTGCCGCTGGACCACCGGCCGCTCCCCCGAGAACGGCGGCGCGGGCGACTCCTCGGTGCTCACCGCGTTCGGCGTCTTCCAGGGCATGCGGGCCTCGGCCCAGCACCTGTGGGGCGACCCGACGCTGCGCGGCCGCAAGGTCGGCGTCGCCGGGGTCGGCAAGGTGGGCCGCCACCTCGTCGAGCACCTGCTCTCCGACGGGGCCGAGGTCGTGATCACCGACGTCCGCGAGGAGTCGCTGCGTCGGATCACCGATCTGCACCCCGAGGTCAGCGTGGTGGCGGACACCGACACGCTGATCCGCACCGAGGACCTGGACGTCTACGCGCCGTGCGCGCTCGGCGGCGCGCTGAACGACGACACCGTCCCCGTGCTCACCGCGAAGGTGGTGTGCGGCGCGGCCAACAACCAGCTGGCGCACCCGGGCGTCGAGAAGGACCTGGCCGACCGGTCGGTTCTCTACGCGCCGGACTACGTGGTCAACGCCGGAGGCGTGATCCAGGTGGCCGACGAGCTGCACGGGTTCGACTTCGACCGGTGCAAGGCGAAGGCCACGAAGATCTTCGACACCACGCTGGAAATATTCGCACGTGCGAAGGCGGATGGGATTCCGCCGGCCGCGGCGGCCGACCGGCTCGCCGAACAGCGGATGGCTCAGGCGCGCGCCCGCTGACCGGGCGCCCCTCGGCCACCGCTACGGCCCGCCGACCGGCGAGACAAGATTCACGCCGGTCGGCGGGTCGTACCTCCACAAGAGGTTAAAATCGCAGTTGACCAGGGAGGACGGGGCTCCTCGCTGGCCCTGTGCCGGGACCGGGATGCGGGCGGCGTACCGTATGGCCACGGAAGCAGGTACCGTTAAAGCTCTACGGGCACGGTCTCTCTGCCGAGAGTCCGTCCTGAAACATGAACGCGTGTCAAGACTCTGGGGCCGTCGAGCCCCGTCACCGAGGGGGTCGAGCCATGGGGCGCGGCCGGGCAAAGGCCAAGCAGACCAAGGTCGCCCGCCAGCTGAAGTACAGCAGCGGCGGGACTGACCTGTCGCGTCTGGCCAATGAGCTGGGCGCATCGCCTTCGAGTCAGCCACCGAACGCAGAGCCGTTCGAGGACGACGACGAGGAAGATGACCCGTACGCACAGTACGCGGATCGCTACAACCAGGATGATGACGAGGATCAGGACGATCAGTCCGGTCCGTCGTCACAGCGCCGCGGCGCTTGACCTCGCGCTGACACATCAACCCGGTCCGGGCCTGCCCCGGGCCGGGTTCTGTGTGTCCCGATCCGGCTTCCCAGCTGTCGTGGGGCCGTGGTGCGCCGGGCGGGCCGCCGCCCCGCGCACCACGGCGTGACGGTGCCTAGCGGGCGTAGTCGCCGGTCAGCTCGGCGCCCGTGGTGTGCTCACCGCGCTCGGTGATCTCACCCGCGACCCAGGAGTCGACCCCGCGGTCGGCCAGGGTCGTCAGCGCGGCGTCCACCGAGTCGGCCGGGACGATCGCGATCATGCCGACGCCCATGTTGAGCGTCTTCTCCAGCTCCAGCCGCTCGACCTGACCGGCCTTGCCGACCAGGTCGAAGACCGCGCCGGGCGTCCACGTGGAGCGGTCCACGGTGGCGTGCAGGCCGTCCGGGATGACCCGGGCCAGGTTGTTCGCCAGGCCGCCGCCGGTGACGTGGCTGAAGCCGTGCACCTCGGTCGTCCGGGTGAGGGCCAGGCAGTCCAGGGAGTAGATCCGGGTGGGCTCCAGGAGTTCCTCGCCGAGCGTGCGGCCGAACTCCTCGACCTCGCGGTCCAGGGACCAGCCGGCCCGGTCGAAGACCACGTGGCGGACGAGCGAGTACCCGTTGGAGTGAAGACCGGAGGACGCCATGGCGATCACGGCGTCACCCGCGCGGATACGGTCCGGGCCGAGCAGGCGGTCGGCCTCGACCACGCCCGTACCGGCTCCGGCGACGTCGAAGTCGTCCGGGCCGAGGAGGCCCGGGTGCTCGGCCGTCTCGCCGCCGACCAGGGAGCAGCCCGCCAGGACGCAGCCTTCGGCGATGCCCTTCACGATGGCCGCGACACGCTCGGGGTGCACCTTGCCGACGCAGATGTAGTCGGTCATGAACAGCGGCTCGGCGCCGCAGACGACGAGGTCGTCCACGACCATGCCGACGAGGTCGTGGCCGATGGTGTCGTACACGCCCATCCGACGCGCCAGGTCCACCTTGGTGCCGACACCGTCCGTGGCGGAGGCCAGGAGCGGGCGCTCGTAGCGCTTCAGCGCCGAGGCGTCGAAGAGGCCGGCGAAGCCGCCCAGGCCGCCGAGGCCCGCGACCTCGGGGCGCTGCGTCTTCTTCACCCACTCCTTCATCAGCTCGACGGCACGGTCACCGGCTTCGATGTCGACGCCGGCCGCCGCGTAGGAAGCACCTGTTGTCTCAGACATGGCCTGGGATCTTTCGTGTGGAGATACGGGGCTGGTGGGGGATGCGGCGGCGCGTCCGGTCACGGACGGCGCAGCGCGTCGGCCGCGGCGGTCGCCGCCGGGCCCGCCGCCAGCTCGGTCTCCAGCAGCTGCTTGCCGAGCAGCTCCGGGTCCGGGAGCTCCATCGGGTACTCACCGTCGAAGCAGGCGCGGCAGAGGTTCGGCTTGGGGATCGTCGTCGCCTCGATCATCGCGTCGATCGAGATGTACGAGAGGGAGTCGGCACCCATGGAGGTGCAGATCTCGTCGACGGTCATGCCGTTGGCGATCAGTTCGGCGCGGGTCGCGAAGTCGATCCCGAAGAAGCAGGGCCACTTCACCGGCGGCGAGGAGATCCGGATGTGGATCTCGGCGGCGCCCGCCTCGCGGAGCATCCGGACCAGGGCCCGCTGGGTGTTGCCGCGGACGATCGAGTCGTCGACGACCACCAGGCGCTTGCCCTTGATGACTTCCTTCAGCGGATTCAGCTTGAGCCGGATGCCGAGCTGGCGGATGGTCTGCGAGGGCTGGATGAAGGTCCGGCCGACGTAGGCGTTCTTGACCAGTCCGACGCCGAACGGGATTCCGCTGGCTTCGGCGTAACCGACGGCCGCGGGGGTGCCGGATTCCGGGGTCGCTATGACGAGATCCGCGTCGGCGGGGGCCTCGGCGGCCAGCCTGCGGCCCATCTCCACCCGGGAGAGGTAGACGTTGCGCCCGGCGATGTCGGTGTCGGGACGGGCCAGGTAGACGTACTCGAAGACACAGCCCTTGGGCTTCGCTTCAGCGAATCGGGAGGTGCGCAGGCCGTTCTCGTCGATGGCGACGAGCTCGCCCGGCTCGATCTCGCGTACGTAGCTGGCGCCGCAGATGTCGAGCGCGGCGGACTCGGAGGCGACCACCCAGCCGCGCTCCAGCCGGCCGAGGACCAGCGGGCGGATGCCCTGCGGGTCGCGGGCGGCGTACAGCGTGTGTTCGTCCATGAAGACGAGGGAGAACGCGCCCTTGACGTCGGGGAGCACCTTGGCGGCGGCTTCCTCGATGGTGAGCGGCTTGTCGTTCTCGTCGCGCTGCCCGGCGAGCAGCGCGGTCACCAGGTCGGTGTCGTTGGTCGCGGCGACCTGGGTGGCACGGCCGTCCTTGCGCGGGAGGTCGGCGACCATCTCCGCGAGCTGGGCGGTGTTGACCAGGTTCCCGTTGTGACCGAGGGCGATCGAGCCGTGCGCGGTGGCACGGAACGTCGGCTGCGCGTTCTCCCACACCGAGGCGCCGGTGGTGGAGTAGCGGGCATGACCGACCGCGATATGGCCCTGGAGGGAACCCAGAGACGTTTCGTCGAAGACCTGCGAGACCAGTCCCATGTCCTTGAAGACCAGGATCTGGGACCCGTTGCTCACTGCGATGCCCGCGGATTCCTGTCCACGGTGCTGCAGGGCATACAGTCCGAAATAGGTGAGCTTGGCGACCTCTTCACCCGGAGCCCAGACACCGAAGACGCCACAAGCGTCCTGGGGGCCTTTCTCTCCGGGGAGCAGGTCGTGGTTGAGTCGTCCATCACCACGGGGCACGGCACCGAGTGTAGGCGAGATCGACCACTGGTCCGAATTGGGGACCGGTGGGCAAACCCGCGGCGGTCCATGGGGAACGGGCGCGCCCGCCGACCGGGGCGGGCGATTCGCGGGACTTCGGCCAGTGACGCTCCGTGATCACCGCGTGGGCGGGACGGGGTCCGCGAGGCGAGCGCGGCGCTCACTTCCGGGCCGGGAGGCCGATTACCAACGGGTAGGGGCCGGCGAGGGCGCCCGGGTGACCGTGGCGCTCGGTGAACCTGCCCGATCACCGCCTCGGCCGCCGGCCGAACACTCGTTTCGTGGTGAGCCTCACACCCCGGGACTCGGCCGGGGAGGAGTGAGCCGCTCCCCGGGCGACGACGAACCGCGGAAACGGGCCGCCCGTGCGGCGAAGAGCGAGCGGCTCAAGCCTGTGCGGCGGGGTGAGCGGCGCGGACGGTGGAAGGTGAGGGCCGCCGTCCGCAGTGCGAGACCACCGTTGACAGGCCCATGCCTCGTTGGCAGGCTCCTTCCCCATGCAGCCCCTCGGTGATCTCTCGATCACGCTCGTGGAGCGCCGGCACGTCGATCTGGGACGTGTAGCGAGCGCCATCTGTCGCCGCGCCTGAGACTGCCGCACCTCCCGAACCCCCGCGGGGCCTCCGCCCCGGGCTCCGGCATGCGTGCCCGCGTTCATCTCCCTCCCTCCTCCGCCCCCTGCGGACGGGTGCGCCCGTCCGTGGGCCCCCGCCCGCCGGGAAGTCGCGCCCACTGCCTCGCGCCGCCTCCTCCGACCGGCGCCCGAGGCCCTCCCAGGAGCCCTCATGACCTCTCGCGATGTACACGCACGTCCGGACAACCGATCCGGTACGCCGCTGAGCCGCCGCGCCTTCACGACCGCGGTCGGCGCCACCGCCGTCACCGCGGCCGGAATACAGGCGGCCGTTCCGGCTGCCGCCGCCGGAACGGCCGACGACGCCGTGACACGGGAACGTCCGTTCCGTGCCGCCCGCGGCAGGCACGCGCGCCGTCCCAACATCCTCTTCATCCTCGGCGACGACCTCGGCTGGGCGGATCTCTCCTCGTACGGATCTCCGCACATCCGGACGCCCCACCTGGACCGGCTGGCGCGGCAGGGCGTGCGCTTCACCGATGCGTACTCGGGGTCGGCGACCTGCTCCCCCACCCGGTTCAGCCTCTACACGGGGCGCTATCCGGGACGTACGAAGGGCGGGCTCGCCGAGCCCATCGCCGACAGGTCGGTGGGGCTGGAGCCCACCCACCCGACACTGGCCTCCCTGCTGCGCGGCGTCGGCTACTCGACCGCGCTGATCGGCAAGTGGCACTGCGGGTACCTGCCGGACTACAGCCCGACCAGGTCGGGCTACGACGAGTTCTTCGGCAACTTCGGCGGTGCCCTGGAGTACTACTCCAAGCTCGGCCTGGCGGGCGAGTACGACCTGTACGAGGGCGACGCCGAGTACAAGGACCTGCGGTACTACACCCGGGTCCTCACGGAGCGGGCGAGCGAGTACGTACAGCGTGACCACGGCGACAGTCCGTGGCTGCTCAACCTGAACTTCACCACTCCGCACTGGCCCTGGATAGCCGACGGCGACACGGAGGCGAGCGCCGAGATCGTCCGCCGGATCAAGGCGGGCGACCGGTCCGCCCTCCGGCACGCCGACGGCGGCTCGATCGAGAAGTACACGGAGATGGTCGAGGACCTGGACCGCTCGGTCGGCGAGGTGCTGAAGGCACTGAAGCGGTCGGGGCAGGAGAAGGACACCCTGGTCTTCTTCGCCAGCGACAACGGCGGCGAACGGTTCTCCTACAACTGGCCGCTCGCCGGCGGCAAGAGCTCGCTCCAGGAAGGCGGCATCCGCGTCCCCTCGGTGCTGCGCTGGCCCGCCCGCGTCGATGGCCACCAGGTCAGCGACCTCCCGGTGTTCTCGCCCGACTGGACGGCCACCCTGCTGGAGCTGGGCGGAGCGCGACCGGACCCCGCCCACCCGCTGGACGGCGTCAGCCTCGCGGGCTATCTGCTGCGGGGCGAGACGCCGAAGGAACGCGACCTGTTCTGGCGGGTGCGCGGCGAGCGGGCGCTGCGGCGCGGCGACTGGAAGTACTACCGGGGAAAGAGCGGGACCGACCAGCTGTTCAACCTGGCCGACGACCGGCGCGAGCAGGCCGACCGCGCGAAGGCGGATCCGGAGCGGCTGGCCGAGCTGCGGGCGTCGTGGGAGAGGACGGACTCCGGCCTGCTCCCGTATCCGACGCGTTCCTGAGCCGCTTCCTGGTGCCCGGTGGTCGAACCCCGGCCGGTCGGCCCCGGCCGGTCGGGGCGGGGGCCGACGTCCCGCCGGGGCGGGGCCGGTCGGGGCGGGGCCGGTCGGGGCGGGGCCGGCGTCCGCCCGCTCGGCGCGCGCCGCGGCTCCGGGCACGTCTGCCTTCCGGGTTCAGCCGTGCTGGGAGGCGCTTTCGGACCCCGGGCGGGCGGCCGTGGCACCGAGGCCCTTGCCGTCGTCGGCGGTGAGGGTGAGGGCCTTGCCCTTGATCGTGTACGTGACCTTGCCGTCCAGGGCGGCGAGCACCGCGCGCTCCGTCTCCATCTCCGCCTCCGGGCACATCTTCCGGGTGCCGGCCACCGGCCCGAACGTGATCGTGGAGCCCTTGACCGTCGCCCGGCCGCTGAAGGAGTTGCAGCCGGAGTTGCCCCGTACGGTGCCGTCGTCGGCGAAGGTCAGATGAGGTGCCCGCTCCTTCGGCAGATCCGCCGGTACGGTCGTGGCGGTCTCACCGCTGAGCAGCGTGGTCACCGCCCACCGGGTGCCGACCAGATCGGCGGGCTTCTCCTCGCTGAGCTCCATGGTGTGGCCGCCTTCCTTGGTGAGGGTCAGCTTCTCCCCGGAGAGCTTCGCGGTGAGCTCGCCGCCCATCGCGTCGATGGCGGCCTTCTCGAACTTCTCGATGTCCTCGTCGCACGCCATCTGCGTGGTGACGGGCTTGCCCAGGGTGATCCGGTCGCCCTCCACGCGGGCGTCCACACCGATGTGGTTGCAGCCGAAGTCGGCCGTGGCCCGGCCCTTCGGGTCGATCTCCATCCGGGCCCCCTCCGGGGCCTCGGTCTTCGTGCCGCCGACGGTCACCGAGTCGACGCTCCAGGCGACCCCGGTGACGGGGACGTCGCTCCGCACGGTGTCGCCGCCGTCGCCGGAGCCGGAACCGGAACCCGACTCCGTACCGCAGGCGGCGAGGGTGAGGAGGGCCAGGACACTGACGCTGAGGGTCATCCGTTGTGTGCGCATGGCGATGTGACGGAACGGGGGGCGGATCCGGTTCCGCCCGCTCCGCTTCGCGGCGGCCGCCTCAGCCCATCAGCGGCAGCAGCGCGGCCAGGTCGGCGCGCTCACCACTGGCGCTGACCTCGGCGTCCTCCACGGCCCGCGCCCACTCCGTACGCCCGGTGGCGAGCCGGATCCAGGTCAGCGGGCCAGCCTCCACGACATTCGGCGGGGTGCCCCGGGTGTGCTTGGGCCCGCCGACGCACTGCACCACCGCGAACGGCGGGACCCGCACCTCGACCGAACCGCCGGGCGCCCGGTCCGCGAGGGCGTCCGCCAGCAGCCGGGTGCAGGCGGCCAGGGCCTGGCGGTCGTAGGGGATCTCCAGCCCGAGCGCCTCGTTCAGGTCGTCCGTGTGGACGACCAGCTCGACGGTCCGGGTGACCAGATAGTCGGTCAGCCGCATGGAGCCGACCCGGACGGACAGCAGCCGCTCCCCCGTGCCGGTGGCCGGGACCGCCTCGGCGAACCCCGCTTCCGCCTCCTCGAACAGCGTGGCGAGGTCGGGGCGGCCGGCCGCCACCTCCTCGACGTCCTCGGCGATCCGGGCGGCGTGCGCGGCGGGGGCCGCCGGCCACTCCAGCAGGGTGAGCTGGGGCTTGGGCCCGGGCGGCTCCGGCAGGTCCACGGACCGGGCGACGCTGCTCAGCCCCATCGCGATGTGCACGACGAGCTCGCGCACCGTCCAGTCGCCGAGCCGGGTCGGCCGGGCGAGCTGGTCGGGCGTCAACACGGGGACGGCGTCCCGGACATGGGCGAACTGGGCGAGGACCGCCGTCCGGGTCCTGAGGTGGTCGTAGGCGCGCGGGCGCTTCTTGGCCGGGGGCATGGGGCCGAGACTAACCGGCCCCACTGACATCGCCCGCCCGGGTCAGGCCTCCGCGACCTGCTCCCCGGCCGGCGTCCCGGCCTGCACCTCGGCCTGCTCGCCGACCGTGAACGTCTCCTTGTTCGCGGGCACTCCGACGCCCCGCCAGGTGAAGGGGACGCCCCGGGCGGCGTCGAGGTCCGGGCTGTCCATCAGATGGAAGTGGAGGTGCGGTTCGGTGGTGTTGCCGGAGTTTCCCACCCGCCCGAGCATCTGGCCGGCGCGCACGGTCTCCCCGGCCTTGACCCGGAGCGAGCCGCGCTGGACGTGGGCGTACACGGCGTACGTGCCACCGCCGAGGTCGAGGATCACGTGGTTGCCGATGATCCGACGTGCGCCGAGAAGGTCTCGTGCAGCTCCCTCGATCAGCATCAGGTAGGCGAGGGCCGGCAGCGAGTTGCGGCTCAGGTGGTCGCGCTGGCCGTCGCTCGCCTTCACGACCGTGGCGTCGGCCACCGCGAGCAGCGGGGCGCCGAAGGCCGGGAAGTCGCGGTTGCGGCGTACGACCGGCCAGAAGAGGCGGAACGGCGGGCGGGCCGGGGCCCCACCCTCCTCCGTCTCCGGATCGGCCACGATGTCGATCGCGTACGTCTGCCCGTAGACGTGCGTACCGTGGCTCGGCACCTTGTCCGCCGGGCTGTTGAGGGCGGTCCAGCGGCCGGTCACCGGCGGTTCGACCTCCACGGCCGGGCGTTGCTTCGCCTCCCCCTTCGGGCCGCTACGGCTCAGGGTGAGCCCGATGACCAGAGCCACGCCCATGGGCACGAAGGTGAGGCCGACCGGCAACAACGGTTCGGAGAGGACTCCGGTGAGCACCAGCGCGAGAAAGACGAGCCAGCTCACTCGGTAGAGCAGCATCATGGCTTTGCGGACGGACATGATCTTTCCCCCTGGTTTCATGGTCTTGGCTTCAGGGCCGCGCCGCCGTCAGCACCACCAGCAGCGGCACCACGCGGACCGCCGGGACCTCGTAGCGGCCGCGGCCCGCGGCGTGCAGCCAGCCCGCGCCGGTCAGCTGGCGCAGGTGGTGGTAGATCTGGCCGGTGGTGCCCAGCTCGTCGAGCGCGGCCAGTTCGGCGGTCGTCCTCAGGCCGCCGAGGATCTCGCGGAGCAGCCGCAGCCGGACCGGGTGGCCCAGCGCGGCGAACGAATCGGCGGCGTCCGCCCAGTCCCCGTCGAACAGGGCCTCGGTGAGGGCGCCGTACTGCCACTCGTAACTCTCGCCGGTGGGCAGCCGGACCGAGCCCGTGTAGAGCACTCCCCCGTCGGCCGCGGCCTCCCCGACCTGGGCGAGCTGCTGTTTCAGCCCGTCCAGCGCCCAGAAGTCGCCGTCGCCCAGACGAGGGGACTCGGAGTCCCGCCGCTCCAGTGCCGTGAGCCGCCTCTCCAACTCGGCGACCCGCTGCTCCAGCTCCATGACACCAACCTTACGTAATTACGTAATCTCTTACAAGAGTGTGAGGGAAACGGCTGAAGCCCCCGCCCGGAGGACCCGGGCGGGGGCTTCAGCGGCGCCGGTCGGCGCGCGGCTCAGGCGAGCAGCGCGGGGATCGTCGCCTCGTGTGCCGTACGGAGCTCGCTCAGCGGGATGCTGAACTCGCCCTGGATCTCGATCTCCTCGCCGTCCACGACACCGATGCGGGTGACGGGCAGACCGCGCGCGCCGCACATGTCGTTGAAGCGGAGCTCCTCGCTGCGCGGGATCGAGACGACCGCGCGTCCCGCCGACTCGGAGAAGAGGAACGTGAACGCGTCCAGACCGTCCGGCACGACCAGCCTGGCGCCCTTCCCGCCGCGCAGGCAGGACTCGGTGACGGCCTGGATCAGGCCGCCGTCGCTCAGGTCGTGCGCGGCGTCGATCATGCCGTCGCGGGAGGCCGAGATGAGGATCTCGGCGAGCAGCTTCTCGCGACCGAGGTCCACCTTCGGCGGCAGGCCGCCCAGGTGCTGGTGGACGACCTCGGACCAGGCCGAGCCGCCGAACTCCTCGGTCGTGTCGCCCAGCAGGTAGAGGAGCTGGCCCTCTTCCGCGAAGGCGACCGGCGTACGCCGGTTGACGTCGTCGATCACGCCGAGCACGGCCACGACCGGCGTCGGGTGGATCGCCGTCTCACCGGTCTGGTTGTACAGCGAGACGTTGCCGCCGGTGACCGGGGTGCCCAGCTCCAGGCAGCCGTCCGCGAGACCGCGGGTGGCCTCGGCGAACTGCCACATGACGTCCGGGTCCTCCGGGGAGCCGAAGTTCAGGCAGTCCGAGATGGCCAGCGGCTTCGCGCCGGAGGCGGCGACGTTGCGGTACGACTCCGCCAGCGCGAGCTGCGCGCCGGTGTACGGGTCGAGCTTGGCGTACCGGCCGTTGCCGTCGGTCGCCATGGCCACGCCCAGGTTCGACTCGGCGTCGATGCGGACCATGCCCGCGTCCTCGGGCATCGCGAGGACGGTGTTGCCCTGCACGAAGCGGTCGTACTGGTCGGTGATCCACGCCTTGGAGGCCTGGTTCGGGGAGGCGACCAGCTTCAGGACCTGCTCGCGCAGCTCGGCCGCGTCTCCCGGGCGGGCGAGCTTGCCGGCGTCGTCCGCCTGGAGCGCGTCCTGCCAGGACGGGCGGGCGAACGGGCGGTGGTAGACCGGGCCGTCGTGGGCGACCGAGCGCGGGGGTACGTCCACGATCTGCTCGCCGTGCCAGAAGATCTCCAGCTGGGATCCCTCGGTCACCTCACCGATGACGGTGGCGATGACGTCCCACTTCTCGCAGATCTCCAGGAAGCGGTCCACGTGCTGCGGCTCGACGATCGCGCACATGCGCTCCTGCGACTCGCTCATGAGGATTTCCTCGGGCGAGAGCGAGGAGTCGCGCAGCGGCACGGTGTCCAGCTCGACGCGCATGCCGCCGGAACCGGCGGAGGCCAGCTCACTGGTGGCGCAGGAGAGCCCGGCGCCGCCGAGGTCCTGGATGCCCGCGACGAGCTTCTCGCCGAAGATCTCCAGGGTGCACTCGATGAGGAGCTTCTCCTGGAACGGGTCGCCGACCTGGACGGCCGGGCGCTTGGCCGGGCCGGTGGACTCGAAGGTCTCGCTCGCCAGCACGGAGACGCCGCCGATGCCGTCGCCGCCGGTGCGGGCGCCGTACAGGATGACCTTGTTGCCGGGGCCGGACGCCTGCGCGAGGTGGATGTCCTCGTGCTTCATCACGCCGATGCAGCCGGCGTTGACCAGCGGGTTGCCCTGGTAGCAGGCGTCGAAGACGACCTCGCCGCCGATGTTGGGCAGGCCCAGGCAGTTGCCGTAGCCGCCGATGCCCGCGACGACGCCCGGCAGCACGCGCTTGGTGTCGGGGTGGTCGGCCGCGCCGAAGCGCAGCGGGTCGACGACCGCGATCGGGCGGGCGCCCATGGCGAGGATGTCGCGGACGATGCCGCCGATGCCGGTGGCCGCGCCCTGGTAGGGCTCGATGTACGAGGGGTGGTTGTGCGACTCGACCTTGAAGGTGACCGCGTACCCCTGGCCGACGTCGACGACGCCGGCGTTCTCGCCGATGCCGACGAGCATGGCGTCGTTGGCGGGGACCTTCTCGCCGAACTGCTTGAGGTGGACCTTGCTGCTCTTGTACGAGCAGTGCTCCGACCACATCACGGAGTACATGGCGAGCTCGGCGCCGGTGGGGCGGCGGCCCAGGATCTCGCGGATCCGGGCGTACTCGTCCTCCTTGAGGCCGAGCTCCTTCCAGGGC
Source organism: Streptomyces sp. NPDC102283 (assembly GCF_044766265.1). NCBI lineage: Bacteria > Bacillati > Actinomycetota > Actinomycetes > Kitasatosporales > Streptomycetaceae > Streptomyces > Streptomyces sp. NPDC102283. Next base: position 260,526 of record NZ_JBIWLQ010000012.1, on the reverse strand, counting down.
TGTTCGGCGTCCGGGGTCCCGGCCGCGTGCTTGACCGTATCCAGGCTCATGCGTTGACCAGCTTCTTGATGATCGAGGTGAAGAAACCCAGGCCGTCGGTGCGACCGGTGCCGATGAGCGGTTCCACGGCGTGCTCCGGGTGCGGCATCAGGCCGACGATGTTGCCCGCGGCGTTGGTGATGCCCGCGATGTCGCGGAGCGAGCCGTTGGGGTTGCCGTCCAGGTAGCGGAAGGCGACGCGGCCCTCGGCCTCCAGCTCGTCGAGCGTGTGCTCGTCGGCGGTGTACCGGCCGTCCATGTTCTTGAGCGGGACCCTGATCTCCTGGCCGGCGGTGTAGTCCGAGGTCCAGGCGGTCTCCGCGTTCTCCACCCGCAGGCTCTGGTCGCGGCAGATGAAGTGGAGGTGGTTGTTGCGCAGCATCGCGCCGGGCAGCAGGTGCGCCTCGGTCAGGATCTGGAAACCGTTGCAGATCCCGAGGACCGGCATACCGGCCTTCGCCTGCTCGATGAGGGTTTCCATGACCGGCGAGAAGCGGGAAATCGCTCCGGCGCGGAGGTAGTCCCCGTAGGAGAAACCGCCCGCCAGGACGACCGCGTCGACCTGGTGCAGGTCCTTGTCGCGGTGCCAGAGGGATACGGGCTCGGCGCCCGCGATCCGGACGGCGCGCAGGGCGTCCTGATCGTCGAGGGTGCCGGGAAAAGTGACGACGCCGATACGGGTGGTCACTTCTCCTCCTCCACCTTCACGACGAAGTCCTCGATGACGGTGTTGGCGAGGAACGTCTCGGCCAGCTCGTTAATACGGGCGAGGGCGGCGTCGTCGACCGGCCCCTCGACCTCCAGCTCGAAACGCTTTCCCTGACGAACGTCCGCGATTCCCTCGAAGCCGAGACGGGGCAGTGCACGCTGCACCGCCTGTCCCTGCGGGTCGAGGATCTCGGGCTTGAGCATGACGTCGACTACGACGCGTGCCACTGGCACTCCCGGTGTGGTGGTGTGGTGCGGCTGTCTCTCCGGGGGGTTCCCCAGACCCCCGCGGGTCCACTCAGCGTACCTGGCCAAAATTTCTACGCGGGTAGATATCGGGCGGGACGGACACCGCGGGCACTCTGCGCGGATCACGCCGGGATATCGGCCGCGACACCGCACAGGAAAAGGTCTGGAAAAATCGCGCCCGGATTGCACACGGATTGCACACGGACACGCGGATGTAATTGGCTGGGCTTCACAATGCGGTACCCACCGCTGTACAAATGATTACCGGGGAAAGCAACATTGCCCCGGGGACAACGGAACAGTCGACGTCTCGTCGATCCACATCCGCCCGCCTGGCAGCCGGAAGGCAGGCATCCGCGCACGAAGGACGCGCGGGCGCCGTAGGAAAGGACCGATATCCGTGGCTCAGCGCGTAGTGGTGACGCTCTCCGACGACATCGACGGGGGAGCAGCGGCGGAAACGGTGACCTTCGCCCTGGACGGGAAGACGTACGAGATCGATCTCAATCCCGCCAATGCGAAGAAACTGCGGAAGGCCCTGGCTCCTTACGTGGCCGCCGGCCGAAAGCAGACAAATGCCAGCAAGCACGGCAGGACGCCCACGACCTACCACCACACCTCCCTCGCCCCGGACCCCGCGGCCGTCCGCGCCTGGGCCCGCTCGCACCGGATGGAGGTGCCGGCCCGGGGCCGCATCCCGAAGAAGGTCTACGAGGCGTTCGACGCGGCGAGTTGAGCCGTGGCGGTGACGGCCGGTGGAACCGCTGCGATGTCGGTAGGGCGAGCCGCGGTGGTTCCGGGCCGGCCGGACCGGGCTGCCCGTCGGGCGCGGCGGACCCGGGAGCCGGACGCTCCGTCAGGCGGCCCCGGGCGCCCCGCCGGCCGGGTCCGGAGGCCCGTTCCGCGGGGCCCTCGGGGAGCCGACTTGCGCGACACCCCCGCAGGTCGGCTAGAGTCTGGAGCACGCCGAGGGGCGAGGCCGCAAAGCCGAATCCCACGCAGCGTGCGGGTGTAGTTCAGTAGTAGAACATCCCCCTTCCAGGGGGAAGGCGCAGTGTGCAATTCCTGTCACCCGCTCTGCACAACTCTTCGGACCACTTCGTGGATCAGGTAGAGTAGTGCTCGCTCCACCGGTGAAAGCCGAGTGGTTGCACTGCGGACGTAGCTCAGTTGGTAGAGCGCAACCTTGCCAAGGTTGAGGTCGCCAGTTCGAACCTGGTCGTCCGCTCAGCATCAAAGGCCCTGACCTTCTCGGTCGGGGCCTTTGTCGTGCTCCCGGACCCCCGTGACTCCGTCGAAGCCCCTCATGAGGTTTGTCATGAGCAGTGGTGACAGCGCGCACTGCTCGCGGGCCCGTTCCGGCGGAAACCTTGAAGCATGACCAGCGACGACATTCTCAGCGACCGCGTGGACGGTCCCGTGATCGAGGCGAACGAGGTCCGCCGACGTTACGCCGGCGGCTTCGAGGCCGTGTCCGGGATCTCCTTCTCCGTGGCCCGCGGCGAACTGTTCGCCCTGCTCGGGACGAACGGCGCGGGCAAGACCTCCACCGTGGAACTCCTCGAAGGCCTGGCGCCGCCGACCGACGGGACGGTGCGGGTCCTCGGCCACGACCCGTACCGCGAGCGCGCCGCCGTCCGCCCCCGTACCGGAGTGATGCTCCAGGAAGGCGGCTTCCCCTCCGACCTCACGGTCATGGAGACCGTACGCATGTGGTCGGCCTGCACCACCGGCGCACGCCCGGCCGGCGAGGCCCTGGGGATGGTCGGCCTGACCGGCCGGGGAAACGTGCGGGTCAAGCAGCTGTCCGGCGGCGAGAAGCGCCGCCTCGACCTGGCGCTGGCCCTGACGTCCCGGCCCGAGGTGCTCTTCCTCGACGAGCCGACGACCGGGCTGGACGCCGAGGGCCGGCAGGAGACCTGGGAGCTCGTCCGGGCACTGCGGGACAACGGCACGACCGTGCTGCTGACCACGCACTACCTGGAGGAGGCCGAGGCGCTCGCGGACCGGCTGGCGATCATGCATCAGGGGAGGATCGTGACGACCGGGACCATCGCCGAGGTGACCGCGCAGCAGCCCGCCAGGATCCGGTTCGTGCTGCCCGAGGCCGTGCCGGCGGCGCGCCTGCCGCTCTCGCTGCGGGCCGCGGCGGAAGGGTCCCGGGTCGAGATCCGCACCCCCGCCCTCCAGGAGTCGCTGCACGAACTCCTGGAGTGGGCCCGGGAGTCCGGCGTACGGCTGCACGGCCTCGACGCCCGCTCCGCCTCCCTGGAAGAGGCGTTCCTCGACATCGCGAAGACCCAGCACGCGCCCCGGGACCAGGACCCGCGCCAGGTCCCGGACCGCTCCACCCGCTCCGGCGGCACGAAGAGCACGAAGAAGGTGACGGCATGACGACCACCACGACCCCCGTCCGCGACCGGACGTCCGCCGCCTCCCCCACGGGCGCGGCGGCCGTGGCCCGGCGGCTGACCGCCCTCGGCCGCGCCGAGCTGATCCTCCTGCTGCGCAACCGGACCGCGATCGTCGTGGCCCTGCTGCTGCCGCTCACGATGATCTTCGCGATGCGGTCCTCGCTCGAACAGATCGACCTCGGCGGCACCGGGCTCACCGTCGCGGGCGCCACCCTGACCGGCGGCATCGGCATGGTGCTCGTCCAGGTCGTCTACATGAACCTCGTCTCCGCGTACGTCGCCCGGCGCGAGGAACTCGTCCTGAAGCGGCTGCGCACCGGCGAGATCTCCGACCGCGAGATCCTCATCGGCACCGCGCTGCCGTCCGTCGCGCTGGCGCTCGCCCAGTGCGTGCTGCTGGTGGTGGCCGGCGCGATCGCCTTCGACCTGAGTGCCCCGCACCGCCCCGACCTCCTGCTGGCCGGACTGCTGCTGGCCTTCTTCCTGATGTCCGCCCTGGCGGCGGCGACCACCGTGCTCACCCGGACGGTGCAGACCTCGCAGCTCACGACCCTGCCGCTGTTCTTCGTCTCGATGTTCGGCTCCGGGCTGTTCATCCCGCTGGCGATCTTCCCGGACAAGCTGGCCTCCGTCCTGGAGCTGCTGCCGATGACGGGCGTGATGACCCTGATCCGGCACGGCTGGCTCGGCGGCGTGGAGAGCGGCGACCTGTTCACGGCCGGAGTGACCGCGCTGGCCTGGACCGCTTTCGGCGTGTTTGCTGTGCGACGGTGGTTCCGCTGGGACCCGCGCGGCTGACATGAAGGGGCTGAGGGGTGTGATCGGTCGGGTACGGGGCTGGCGACGCGGCTGGCACGAGCGCAGCAAGCTGGAGCGCATCGACCTCTACAGCAGGGTGACGCTCTGCTCGATCACCTGGTTCTTCGCGGTGTCCTGGGGCCTGCTGCCCCTCGGCGAGACCCTGGACGAGGGACCGGTGGCGATGGCCCTGGGAGGGGCGTTCCTCGCCGCCAATATCACCCAGTCGGTGCTGAGCAACCGCAATCTGGCGCCCGCCTTCGACGACTACCGGGGGACGAAGCCGTTCCCTCCGGGGCGGTTGCGCCTGCCCGCCGCGCTCCAGGCGCTGATGACCGGCCTTCTGGTGGCACTCGCGGCGGTGGGCGGCGTGAAGGACGAGGGGCTCGTCCTGCTGGTGCTGGACCTGCCCGTGGCGTTCGGCATCCCGTACGTCCTGCTCGTCCCGGTCCGGAGGTTCCTGCTCCACTCCGCCTCCTACGCGGCAGCCGTCGTGGCGCTCCTCGCGGCCGTGGGCGTGCCGGGTGGGCTGCTGTTCGGGTCGGTCGTCTCGCTGGTCGTCGTCGTCCTGCTGGTGCTCGTCTCGGCCCGGCCGAGCGTCTGGAGCCTGTCCGTGATGTGGCAGGCGGAGGAGGCGCGGGACATGCAGGCCCGGCTGGCGGTGGCGGAGGAGCGGCTGCGGTTCGGCCGGGACATGCACGACGTGCTCGGCCGGAACCTGTCGGTGATCGCCCTGAAGAGCGAGCTGGCCGTGGAGCTGGCCCAACGCGGGAACCCCGCGGCGATGGACCAGATGGTCGAGGTGCAGCGGATCGCCCGCGCCTCCCAGCAGGAGGTCCGCGATGTCGTACGCGGCTACCGGGAGGCCGACCTGCCCACCGAACTCATGGGCGCACAGGGCGTGTTGCAGGCCGCCGGAATCACCTGCACCGTCGAGGGCGCGGACGGCCCGGCCGGAATCGGGGCTCCCGACGCCGTCCAGGCCGCGCTCGGCTGGGTGGTGCGCGAGACCGCGACGAACGTCCTGCGCCACGGCGACCCGCGCCATTGCTGGATCCGGCTCGCGCGGACCCGGGACGCGGTGGTCCTGGAGGTCGAGAACGACGGGGCCGGCGCCACCCGCCCGCTCGGCGGCGCGGACGACGACGACGGCGGCGGTTCGGGCCTGGCCGGGCTGCGGGTACGGCTCGGCGCGCTCGGCGGATCGCTCACCGCCGGATCCGCCGGGGACGATCTCTTCCGGGTGACGGCGACGGTGCCGCTCACGGCTCCCCGCCCGGACGCGAACGGCCACCTCGCACCGTCCCCCGGACCTTCCGCCGCACCTTCCGCCGCCCCTCCCGCCGCCCCTTCCGCCCTCCCGGAGGAACGATGACCACCGCGCAGCCCCTACGGGTCCTGCTGGCCGACGACGAGCACCTGATCCGGGGCGCGCTGGCCGCGCTGCTCGCCCTGGAGGAGGACCTCGTCGTGGTCGCGGAGGCGGCGAGCGGCCCCGAGGCCCTGGCGATGGCCCTGGCGCACCGGCCCGACGTCGCCGTCCTGGACCTTCAGATGCCGGGCGCGGACGGTGTGAAGGTCGCCACATCGCTGCGGACCGAGCTGCCCCACTGCCGCACCATGATCGTGACCAGCCACGGCCGCCCCGGGCACCTCAAGCGGGCCCTGGCCGCCGGCGTACGGGGGTTCGTGCCGAAGACGGTCAGCGCCCGGCGGCTGGCGGAGATCATCCGTACCGTTCACGCCGGAAACCGTTACGTCGATCCCGAGTTGGCGGCCGACGCCATCTCCGCCGGGGACTCCCCGCTGACCGCCAGGGAGGCCGAGGTGCTCGAACTGGCGGCGGACGGGGCACCGGTCGCGGAGATCGCGGAGCGGGCCTCGCTCTCGCAGGGGACGGTCCGCAACTACCTCTCCTCGGCCGCCACCAAGATCGGGGCGGAGAACCGGCACACGGCAGTGCGTCTCGCACGCGAGCGGGGTTGGGTATAGTAAGCATCGCGCTGCGGCGCACTGCGGACGTAGCTCAGTTGGTAGAGCGCAACCTTGCCAAGGTTGAGGTCGCCAGTTCGAACCTGGTCGTCCGCTCCAGATGGAAGAAGCCCCAGTCCTTTTCGGACCGGGGCTTCTTGCGTATCCGGCTGCCGTTACGACCAGTTGGTGCCGGTCAGCACCTCGTACGCCTCGATGTACTTGGCGCGGGTCGCCGCCACGATCTCCTGCGGCAGCGCCGGGGGCGGCTGCTCGCTCGCACGGTCCCAGCCGGAGGCCGGCGACGTCAGCCAGTCGCGCACGAACTGCTTGTCGTAGCTGGGCTGCGCCCGGCCGGGCTCCCAGGTGGCGGCGGGCCAGAAGCGCGAGGAGTCCGGCGTCAGCACCTCGTCGGCGATGATCAGCCGCTCGGTCCCGTCCGCCGTGGTCTCGAAGCCGAACTCGAACTTGGTGTCGGCCAGGATGATCCCGCGCCCGTGCGCGATGTCCCGGGCCCGGCGGTAGACGTCGAGGGTCGTGCGCCGCAGCTCTGCGGCCGTCTCCGCACCGACCTCGCGGGCGACGTCCTCGTAGCTGACGTTCTCGTCGTGGTCGCCGACGGCCGCCTTGGTGGCCGGGGTGAAGATCGGGCCGGGCAGCTCGGATCCGTTGACCAGGCCCTCGGGGAGACCGATGCCGCAGACCGTACGGGTGGCGTCGTACTCGACGAGCCCGGAGCCGGTCAGATAGCCGCGGGCCACGCACTCGACCTCGACCATCCGCAGCGACGTGCAGATGAGGGTGCGGCCCGCCCAGTCGGCCGGGGCGCCGGCGGGCAGCTCGGTGGAGATGACGTGGTTGGGCACCAGGTCGGCGAGCTGGTCGAACCACCAGAGCGAGAGCCGGGTGAGGACACGGCCCTTGTCGGGGATCTCGGTGGGCAGGACCCAGTCGTACGCGGAGATACGGTCGCTGGCGACCATGACGAGGTCGCCCGCCTCGTTCCGGTACAGGTCACGGACCTTGCCGGTGTGCAGGTGGGTGAGGCCCGGTACCTGCACGGGCTCGGGCTTTTCTACAAAACCGGACACGGTGCCTCCGCGTAGATTGATCCAGGAGCGGTTCCGATTGTCCCGTATCAGCGGCGAGGTCCGCGCCCGGGGCCCGGTGACCATCCTCGCGCGGGGCCCGGCTTCGCTGCCGGGTACGCCAGGGCTCCTGGACCGGGCCGTCTGCACCGTGTCGGGCGCGTCAGATACGCCCTCAGCGTCGCAGCGCCTCGGCGGGTTCGATCCGGCTGGCACGCCACGCCGGATACCCACCGGCGAGCAGCCCCGTCACCAGGCCGATCAGAGGGGCGGCGAGCAGGGTCGCGGGGTGCACGACCGGCGTCCACTCCCGTGCCATCGCGACGGCCACCACGGTCAGTGCGCCCAAGGCGGTCCCCACCAGGCCTCCCAGCGCGCCCAGGGCCGCGGACTCGGCCAGGAACTGGCTGGTGATGTGCCGACCCCGCGCGCCCAGCGTGCGGCGCAGCCCGATCTCCCCCGTACGTTCGAGCACGGCGACCAACGTCGTGTTGGCGATGCCCACCGCCCCGATGACCAGGCAGACGACGGCCAGCAGCAGGAACAGCTGGTTCAGGTCCGAGCCGACGGTGTCGCGCAGCGCCTTGGGGTCCGGCGGGGGGACCGCCTTGAAACGCTCCGGGTGCGCCGGGTCGAGGGCCAGAGGCGTCTGGTCCGCGACCTGGGCGGCCGCGCCCAGCCGGGTGGAAATCAGCATCTTGGCGGGGGCCCCGGTGCCCGGCTCGCCCCACTCGTGCGCGGCGACGCCGGCCGGAACCACCACGGAGAGGAGCAGGTCCGCCTTGCGCCGGACATCGCTCATGATGCCGATGACCGTGAACGGACGATCCCCGATGAACACCACCGGGCGGCTCTCCAGTGTGGTGATGCCGAGCCTGGCGGCCATCCCCGAGCCGACGACGGCCACCGGCACGGCTTGCTTCTCGTGGTACGCGTCGAAGAGGCGGCCCTCCTTCAGCGTGGGCTGCGCCGCGCGCAGCACCCCCGGCTCGGCCGCCGCCACCTGGGTTTCCTCCTCGCCGACGGTCGCACCGACGGGAGACGCCCGGACGCTGTCGCCGTCGGGGAGGCTCACCGGCCAGTAGACACCCGCGTGGGAGACGCCGTTGAGCCGTTCGATCCGGGCGGCCGCGTCCTCCGGGAAGGAGACACCGATGGCCGATCCATCGGACGCGCCGACGTCCTCGACCGTGATCTCGGTGGCGGTCAGGGCGTTGAAGCGGCCGTCGATCTGGGACGAGGTCGTCGCCGTCAGGCCGAGGACAGCCACGAACGCCCCGATGCCCAGTACCGTGCCGAGGGCGGTGAGCGCGGAGCGAGCCGGTCGCTGGAGTATGCCTGCGACGGCCTCCGACAGCAGATCGCGGGGCGCGAACCGGGAGACGGAGGCCCGGTCCGGGCGACGGCCCCTGCCTCGTCGACGCCGTCCGGCTCGCCGAGCTCCTCGCCCGGGGGGCGTCACGCTCCGGCCCGGTCCGCCGGCGCGCGGAGCACGGTGGGCATCGCCTCCCGGCCCGGCGGCTCGGTGAGCCGGCCGTCCCGGATGGTCAGGGTGCGGCTGCCGCGGGCCGCTACCGAGGTGTCGTGGGTGATGACGACGACAGTCATTCCATCCTTGTGCAGATCGTCGAGAAGGGCGAGAACCGCATGGGCGGTCGCCGTGTCGAGGTTGCCGGTCGGCTCGTCGCACAGCAGGAGCGAGGGCCGCGCGACCAGGGCGCGCGCGATGGCCACGCGCTGCCGCTCACCGCCGGAGAGCCTGGTCGGCATGGCGTCTATGCGGTGGCTGAGCCCCACTCTCACCAGGGCCTCCCGGGCACGAGCGGCCCGTTCCCGGCGGCGCACCCCGGTGTACACCATGGCCAGCGCCACGTTGTCGACGGCGCTGCGGTGCGGCAGCAGGTGGAACGACTGGAACACGAAGCCGATGCGCCGCCCGCGCAGAGCGGCCCGCTCGGAGTCCGGGAGGCCGGTGGTGTCCACACCGTCGAGCAGGTAGCGCCCCTGGGTCGGCGCGTCGATGAGACCCGCGATGTTGAGGAACGTCGACTTGCCCGACCCGGACGGCCCGGTGATCGTGACGTACTCGCCACCGCCGACGACGAGGTCGGCGGGAAGGAAGGCGGGAACCGACGGTGGACCGGGATAGGTGAGACCGACACCGCGGAACTCGATGACCGGTAGGGGGCTCACCCGGCGGCACCCTCGCCACTCGGAGCCTTGCCCACAACGACCCGGTCTCCGGGCGTGAGCGCGTCCCGCGGCGAGGGGGTCACCTGGACGCTGCCGTCACCCTCCAGGCCGGGACGTACGCGCACCTGGCGGCGGTCGCCGTTCGAGGCGAGGACCGTGACGACGGTGCTGCCGTCCGCGGCGGACGACACGGCGGAGAAGGGGACGACCAGGACCTTGCCCCGGGAGGCCTTGATCTCGATGGTGAGACGTACCTCCTGGCCGACGAGGGCCGCGTCCAGCTTCTGGTCCGGTGTGACGTTCAGGACCGCCAGGGCGCCCCCGCCGGGCTCCCCCGTGTCACCGTCCTCCGTGCCGCCGTCGCCCTGTGGCTGCTGCTCCGAACTGTCGGGTTCGGTGACAGGGCCGGTCGTACCGGCAAACTCCTCACCGGTCGCCTCGGCGAGGATGCGTACCTTCTGGCCGGCCGTCACGGCGTTGCGCTGGCTGGGTGTCAGCGCTCCCCGTACGCCGAGGGAGCCGGAGGAAATGGTCATCACGTCGCCGGAGGTCCGGTCCCCGACGCGCGCGGAGACGGACTCCACCCGGGCCGGGAAGCGGTCCAGGAAGACGACTTCCGATGCGGGGAGCATGGCCCCGGCCTGGAGGAGCGCGGCGGTCAGCGCTCTCTGGGCCCGGCTCAGGTCCTCCTCGGCCCGCACGACGGCCTTCTCCTCCCGCGGGTCCGCTGCCCGAACGTCCTGCAGCGCCCTTTCGGCATCGGTGACGGCCGTCCTGGCGGACTCGACCTGGGCGGCCCCGTCCTCGACGACCGGGCGGGGGTCGTACCCGAGGGACCGGTAGAAGGCCTCCAGCGCGGTCTGGGTCGCGGCGCCGAACTCTCCCGCGGGATCAGCCGCCGACGGGAAGCCTTGTCCGGCCAGCGCACCACGCAGCTGGGTCACGTCCTGCCCGCGGGACCCGGGCTTGAGGTCGCGGTAAGCGGGCAGGGGCCCGGGTAGCGCGAAGACCGGACGCCCGGAGATCTCCACGAGCACGCTCCCCGCCTGCACGCGGTCACCGGCCCGCAGGGGCGCCTTGGTGACCAGGGGTTCGGCTCCCTCGGCCGCGCTCACTGCCGCGGAAACAGCGAGGGTGCGCTCGGCGGCCACCTCCCCGCGGACCACCAACGAGGAGCGCAGAACGCGGTGCTCGACATCGGCCGTGAGCACGTCGCGTTCCGGGGCCCCCGCCTCGGCAGCGGCCTGCGAGGGTGAGCGAACCACGGTGGAGAGCCCGAAGCCCGCGCCCCCCGTCACCAGTGCCCCCACGACCACGGCGATCAGCACCCGCCTGCGGCGGGCCAGGGCCGGGGCGGGGGCGCCGTGCGCCGGGGCACCGGCGGCCGCGTCACGGTCAGCGCGCTTCGATCGCCTGGTTCGCATTCTGGATCCACCTGGCTGTCTTGTCCTTGGCGTCCTCGAGAACTTCCGCGCTCTCTTCGATCACCTGCTTCTCGTAGGCCGTCTCCACCGCGATGCCCACGCCCAGGTAGTTGACCTTCGTCTTGCAGCCCATATCAGCGACCGCTACGGCGATCTCCTGCTTCCCTGCCCGGGTGGCGTCGGACCACTTCTTGTCGTTCCAGGCGCTGTCCGGGGAGTCGTAGTCGTACCCCTGCTTCTCCATGCAGTCCGACCAGCGTTCGGTGACGTCCTGGAAGCGGCTGTCGTCCCGGACCTCGGCCATGGCCTTTCCACGAGCCGACGAGACCACCATCTCGGCGTAGCCCTCGCCGAAGCCGCCCTTGCCGGAGCCGGCCGCGGATCCGTCCGGCATGGTGACTTCCTCCGCGGTCGCCGCCCCCTTCGTGACGATCCGCAGGGCCTCGCCCTCACAGCCCCCTGCCGGGACCTTCTTGCCGTCGAACGTGGGGACCTTGCCGGTCAGCAGACTCCCCTGAGCATCCGTCACGTTCTTCGCATACCGCGACTCGGCCCCCGCACCGGCCTTCTGGCCGCCGCCCTCTCTGTCGTCGGACGGCTGCTTGTAGCCGTATCGCTCCGCCTGGTCGACCGGCACCACGAGGAACTCGCCGTGCGCCAGGTACGGTTTGCCGCTGAACCGTGTCAGGGGCTGCGGGTTCTGCTCGTAACCAAGCTTTCTCATACAGGCGTTGACCAGAAGCACACGCGCCTTCTTAAGCGTGTAATTCTCCTCCGGCGACGGAAGGTAGGCATCGAGTGGCGTAGTGATCTGCGCCGGGTCGAGATGCCCGGGGGTGGGCACGGAGCTGAGCTTCGGCTCACCGGCCCCCGCCCCCGAGGTCGAGCAGGCACACATCGTCAGGGCGAGCAGTGCGGTCACCCCGACGACGCGCGGAAGTGCGGTCACCTTCGTCAGCACCCGGTCTTCCGGAACGAGGAGAACTCGTCGTTGTTGTCGTAGAAGGTCAGGTAGCTGAAGTTCCGACTGGCGAAGTAGCTCGTACCGCCGTATCCGGTGTCCCAGTAGAAGGTGAAGCCGGCACACCCGGTGGGCGAGTTGGCGTCATTCGATGCGGCACTGATCGAGTCGCCGAGGTACGCACGCTTGAGCAGGTAGTACTTGCCGTTGAAATTGGAATGCGGGTCGTTCAGGTCGTAGTAGCCGTTGTGGTAACTGGTGGGCTGCTGCTGGTTGAACACACAGATGTTCCCGGTGTTCGTGCAGTCGCCGTCACCGTCGGCCATCGCCGTCGAGGTGGCGGACGCAAGCAGGGCGACCGACACGGCAGCCACAGTGGCGGCACGGGTCAGCGCAGGTCTCTTGGAACCCATGACGTGATCTCCTCATGGTGCGAGGCCTTGTTGTGGCCTCGCGCTTGAGAACGAAAGCACCAGGGATTCCCCCCCTGGGCAGCAGTGCAACTGTCCGACTACGGTCAACCCGCCCTAGACGAGGCGAACTTACACGGCAGCTGCACACGGAACAAGATCGCGTGAAGATGTGGTGCGGACACGGTCGACGCGGAGGGGCTTGACCGCTTCCCCGGCCTCAGTCCCGCTTGCAGATCCGGTCGAGGAGGTTGGCCGTGGCCCGTTGGATCCGGGGGTCCGTGTGCCCGGGGCGGTCCAGGGCCGGGGACCAGGCGAAGGTGCCGGAAGCGAAGACGTACGCGCCGGAGGGGGACTGGTAGAGCGAGGTCTCCTGGTGCCGGGTGGCGCCCTCGGAGTCCTCGTACGGGGAATGGGCCAGCAGGATCCGGTTGTCGTGCTCGGGCAGGCTGGTGCGCGGGAAGTAGCGGTCGGCCTCGCCGGCGACCAGGCCCGGGATCTCGTCGCCCTCGACCGCGCCCGTGGCGTCCCACAGCCAGTGCTCCGCGTTGCGCACGACGAGCGGGCGGGGATCGGGTACCCGGCCCGCGTACTGGATGCCCAGGAGCTGCTGCTCGGGCCGGTCCACCTCGCGCCACAGCGCGGACTTCCCGGGCCCCCGGCGCTTGCGGCAGGTCAGCAACCGGTCCGCCTCGCCGGAGGCGGAGGGGGCGAGGCCCACCTGCCAGTACATGGTGTTGGCGGAGAGGAAGACGAGCGAGGTGCCGGAGTCCCGGGCACGCTCGGCGGCCCGGCGCATCGGCAGCGTCCAGTACTCGTCGTGGCCGGGGAATACCAGGCCCCGGTAGCGGCTGGGGTCGACGCGGCCCGCGTGCAGGTCGCGGGCGTCGGCGTAGGCGAGGTCGTAGCCGTACCGCTCGGCCCAGCGGATGAAGTCGTACGCGTGCCCCACGTGCAGCGGCAGGCCGGCCCCGGCGTACGGGCGGTCGAAGGAGATCGTGACGGCGGCGTCCTCCTCGCCGAGCAGCCGCCCCCGCTCGTCCCACGCGTGGTAGAGGCTGGCGCCGGTACGGCCGTCCTCCGGGTAGAGGTTGTACGCCTGCCAGGTGATGTCGGGCAGCAGGAGCAGCAGGTCGGCGGGGTGGTCGTGGCGCACGGTGAAGGGGATGTGCGAACGGTAGCCGTCGGCGGTGGTCAGGACGGCCACGTACGCGCCGACGGACCAGTAGCTCGGGATCTGGAGCCGCCAGGACATCCACCAGTGGTGGCAGGAGACGGTCCGGTCGGCGGCGAGCGGCGGGGGCTGGACGATACCGGAGAGCCGCGGGCTCGTGGTGATCTTGGCCGCGCCGTCGCCGCCGTAATGACCGATCCGGTAGACGTCGACGGAGAACTGCTGGGGAGGGTCCACGGTGATGTGGAAGTCGATGGCCTCGCCGGGGGCCGCCGCGCCGGGCGAGACGAAGCCCTTGATCTGGCGGTGCACGTCGTCGGCGGTACGGGTGCCGCCGCCGGTGGAGCGGGCGAGATCGGCGTACCAGGGGACCACCTGACCGGTGTCGTCGAAGTAGTTCTCACTGCCGCGCAACCAGGGCAGCGGGCCCTGCCCGAAGGGATCGCTCACCGCGTGCGCGAGGGCGCCCGACTCCCACCGGCGAATCTGCTCCGCCCCCATGCCGCGCCCCTCCCTCGGATCCCTCGGACAGCTCTGGGGATCCCCCGGACAACTCTGGTGCGCCGAATGTCAGCGCCGAGCCCCAGCACATCACATAACGCACGCGGTTCGTCACCCTTCGTCGCGAATCGGCGGGACCGGGGAGCCCTCAGGCCCTGTCGATGGGACCTGTCGCGCCTGGTCGCCCTGATCGTCATACCGGCCGGAGCTCGTCGTCGGACCCGTCGATCCTGTGCTCGGACCAGCCGGACGGGCTAGCGGCCGGACCGGCCGACAGGCTTTTGGTCGGACCGGCCGACCGGCTTGTGGTCGGACCGGCGCGCTGGACGGACTCGTGCCCGAACCAGCCGGGCCGGCCCGTGGTCGAACCAGCCTGACGGGTCTGTGTTCAGACCAGCCGGACCGGCTTGTCGGAGCGCACTCCCACCTCGGCCAGCCAGGACAGCAGCGGGTCCGGATCGCCGTCCTCCACGAGGCTGAGGACCGGGGTCGCGAGGTCCGCCCTGCGCTCGCCGCCGACGAGCAGGGCGGGACCGTCCAGCCAGTCGAGGCCGGGGGTCGCGCCCGCCGTGTCCACGGCGGCGCAGCAGACCATGGCCGCGACGTGGTCGGCGAGCAGCTCGGTGCCCGTACGCGGCGGCTGGAGCGGGAAGAGGGGCAGCGGGCCGGGCCCCCAGAGGTCGAGCGGATCGCCGGACGCGCCGTGACCGGAACCGCTGTGCTCCGGTCCGCCGTGCCCCGGGGCCTCGGCCTCCTCACGGGCGACCGCGGCGCCGATGCCCGCCGCGAGCTCCTCGCCCGGACCGCCGGGCCCGCCGGAACCGGAAAGATGTTCCATGACCCGGGCCAGGGTGGGCACGGCCGGGTCGGCGGCGGAGGCCCGGGGGACGCCCAGATTGTCCAGGACCCGGTGCAGCCGAGCCGCTTCCGAACGCCACTTCCGGTCGACGACCTCGTCGGGATACTGCTGCCAGTCCACCGGCGCCCAGCCCGGACCGCTCTCGGCGGGGCCGCCGTGGAAGAGCCGCGCGGCGAGCAGGGACGCCGCCTCGTCGGCCACCCCGGGCTGCTCCAGCAGGTCGCACGCGGGCCGCTCGCCGAGGCGCAGGGCGAAGCCGTCGGCCAGCCGGTCGCGACGGGACAGCTCGGTGAGCGCGGAGACGACGCCGGCGTCCAGCCGGGAGGGCCAGCGGCCCATCCGCCAGGCGGGCAGCGCCACCCGGGTCAGCAGCCGGTCCCAGCCGGCATAGGCGAGGCCGACCTGTTCCTGGGCGGCGATCCGCAGCCCGTGGTCGACCGTCTGGGCCCGCATGGACGCGGCCGCAGCCACACAGCGCTCCATCTCGGCGGCATGGTCCCGGCAGGCCCGCAGCAGCAGCCGGGAGACCCACCCGGCGAAGGCGAGCGGCGCCCCGCGCACCCTGCCCCGGCCTGGGGCGGCGGCATCGGCGATCGAGGCGTCCAGACCGCGTACGAAGCGGCGGGCGGCGGCTATGTCGGGGTGCGCGGACGGGCCGGTGCCCGCCACCACGGGAGCGAGGACCGCGCGGAGCTCGGCGACCCGCATCCACCACAGGAACGGCGACCCGATGACCAGGACGGGGGCGGCGTCCCCGGCCTCCGCCGCGGTCACCGGGCCCCTCCGGAGCGCACGGTGCGTCCGGTCCTCCAGCCAGCTGTCGCAGTCAGGGGTCAGCGCTATGGCCGAGGGCGCGGGCACGTCGAGCCGGTCGGCCAGGTCGCGGACCAGGCGGTAGAGGTCGGGGGCCCCTTCCTCCGGCACGGGCACGGTCGGGCTCATGGCGGGCCGCGCGCGGGCCACCGAGACGGCGACCAGGACGGTCACCAGCAGCACGACGACCGCGACGCCGAGGACCGTCCAGCGCACGGCGTCCCAGCCCGGACCGGCCAGGTGGCCCTGCGCACCCGCCGCGAACAGCACGACGGCGACGGCCGCCGGCAGGATCGCCACGGCCAGTGCTCTGCTGCGGATCCGCAGCAGGGAGAGCGCTCGGGCCTGTGCGGCCCGCGCCCCCAGCTCCTCACCCACATCGATACCGGACACGGCCGGACGTCACCCCCTCTGCCACGCGACGGTGTTGCTCACTCCCCCACTGTGGCACCCGTCACCGACATCGCAATGCCGGTGGGCCAAGTGCCCGAACGCTTGCGCCGCACCCTAGTTGGGGCTCCGGCAGCCGTCATCCGGATGGCGCAGTCGTCACCCGATGGAATGGCTTTGGGCAAAGCTGCTGACGTGTTCGCGTCCATGGGCAAGTGCCCCGGCCGACCGCTCGCCGCCGCGCCCGGACAAGCGGCAGCCCCTCGCGCCTTCCGCGTACGCCGGTGGCGTACGGGGGCGGGCGGAGGGGCTGCGGTGCGCGGGGCCCAGGCCGACCGGGGTTAGCCAGGGTTCACCGGGGCTGACCGGGGTCGACCGGGGCAGTCAGCCCCGAGAGGCCTTCAGGGCGATGTCCGTACGGTGCTGGGAGCCGTCCAGGCGGATCCGGCCGAGCGCGGTGTAGGCGCGCTCCCGGGCCGCCGTGAGGTCCTTGCCGGTCGCGGTCACCGAGAGCACCCGGCCGCCCGCGCTGAGCACCGCTCCGCCCTCGGCGCGGGTCCCGGCGTGCAGGACGTACGCGTCGGGAGCATCCTGCGCCGCGACGTCCGCGAGCCCGTCGATCGGGTCGCCGGTGCGCGGGGTGTCCGGGTAGTTGTGCGAGGCGATGACCACGGTGACCGCGGCGTCGTCGCGCCAGTTCAGCGGCGGGAGGGTGTCGAGGGTGCCGTTGGCGGAGGCGAGCAGGACACCGGCCAGCGGGGTCTTCAGCCG
This sequence comes from Streptomyces sp. NPDC102283, assembly GCF_044766265.1. NCBI lineage: Bacteria > Bacillati > Actinomycetota > Actinomycetes > Kitasatosporales > Streptomycetaceae > Streptomyces > Streptomyces sp. NPDC102283. The sequence continues at coordinate 243,763 of NZ_JBIWLQ010000012.1, read as the reverse complement.
GGCCAGCACGACCTGGGTCTCCGGGTCGCCGAAGCGGGCGTTGAACTCGATGACCCGCACACCGCGCGAGGTGATCGCGAGGCCCGCGTAGAGCAGCCCGGAGAAGGGCGTGCCGCGTCGGCGCAGCTCGTCGACGGTCGGCTGGAGCACGGACTGGAGGACCTCGTCGACCAGCTTGGGGTCCGCCCACGGGAGCGGGGAGTAGGCGCCCATGCCGCCGGTGTTCGGGCCCTCGTCGCCGTCGAGGGCGCGCTTGAAGTCCTGGGCGGGCTGGAGCGGCAGCACGGTGGTGCCGTCGGTGATCGCGAAGAGACTGACCTCGGGGCCGTCGAGGAACTCCTCGATGACCACGCGGTCGCAGGACAGCGCGTGGTCGCGGGCCGCGGCCAGGTCGTCGGTGACGACGACGCCCTTGCCGGCCGCGAGGCCGTCGTCCTTGACGACGTACGGGGCGCCGAAGGCGTCGAGAGCCTCGTCGATCTGCGCGGGGGTGGTGCAGACGTAGCTGCGGGCGGTGGGAACGCCGGCGCCGGCCATGACGTCCTTGGCGAACGCCTTGGAGCCTTCCAGCTGTGCGGCTCGGCCGGAGGGGCCGAAGCAGGGGATGCCGGCCGCGCGCACGGCGTCGGCGACCCCGGCGACCAGCGGCGCCTCCGGGCCGACGACCACCAGCCCGGCGCCCAGCTCGGTCGCGAGGCGCGCGACGGAGTCACCGTCGAGCGCGTCGACCGGGTGCAGTTCGGCCACCTCTGCGATGCCGGCGTTGCCGGGGGCGCAGTACAGAGCGGTGACATCGGGGTCGAGGGACAGAGAGCGGCACAGGGCGTGTTCGCGGGCGCCGCCGCCGATGACGAGGACCTTCACGGGGTGCAGCCTAGCCGCCGGTCGCGGGCAGCCCGGACGGCCGCCGCTCCGTGGACAGAGGGCCTCGCGTTCTCGCCCTCACCGCGTCACCCGGCCATGCGCCTCGCCGCGCACTCCGCTCGTCATGTCTCGTAACTTCTCGTGACTGCTCGGCGCTGCTCGGCGCTACTGCTCGTTGGTGAACTCCTCGACGACCGTGGCCCCCAGCTCGCGGACGATCAGCTCGTGACCGGAGAGGGCGGAGTCGACCAGATCCGGATCGTCTGCCTCCGGGGTGTCGTCCTCGGGGGCGACGTTCCGCGGCGGCTCCGCCCCGTACGAGCTGTGGGAGGCCTCGGGGGCGGGTGCGGCCTCCCGGCCCTGTGGCGGCGCGGAGGCAGGCGGCTGCTGCTGGGGAGGCTGCGCGTGCTGCCCCAGCGGCGAGGGCGGGGACTGCTGCGGGGCGGAGTGCTGGGGCCGGGGCTCGTACGCGACCGGGGCGGCGGGGGCTGCCGGGGCGGGCTGGTACTGCGGGGCAGGACGTCCGGCTCCCGCGCCGGGGCCCGGGGGCATCCCGCCGCCACCGGAGGTGTCGATGACCGCCTCGATGCGCCACTGTGCGTTGAACCGTTCGACGAGGGCCTGCTTGAGGATCTCCTCGCTGCCGCTGCTCGCGAAGTTGTCCCGGGCTCCCGCGTTGAGGAAGCCGATGCGCAGCGTCGTCCCGTCGAACCCGGCGACCTGGGCGTTCTGACTGAGCAGGATCCAGGTGAAGCGCCGGCGGCTCTTGACCGCCTCCAGGATGTCCGGCCACATGTTCCGCACCTGGGCGGCGCCCTGGGCCATGCTCTGACCGCCCTCGGGCGCGACCGGCGCGGCGGGGGCCGCCGAGGCGGCCGGGGCGGCGGCGGGCGGCGGGGTGGCGGCGGCCGGGCCGCTGCCGGGGGCGGACGCGGTGGGCCAGCCGCCGGGGCGACGGGACTGGTCCCCGCCGGCCGCCGCGGGCCAGGAACCGGGCCGCTGGGCGGGCTCGGCGGCCTGCGGGGCGGCCGGGTGGGCCTCGGCGGGAGCCTGCGGGGCGGGCTGGACGGCGGGCGGTGCGTAGGCGGCGGGGGGCGTCGCGGGTGCGGGAGCGGCGGGCGCATCGCCCCGTACGGCCGCACGGGCCGTGTCCGGACCGGCGGCCTGCGGGGCGTAGGCCTGCGGGACGTGGTCCTGGGAGGGGCGGGCGTCGGCGCCCGGTGCGTACCCCATCGGCGCCGCGGCGGCGGGCGGGGCGACGAACCCGGCGGCAGCGGCGGCCGAGGCCCCGCGCTCCAGCCGGTCGAGGCGGGCCTGAAGCGACCGCTCGTCGTCGTAGGCGGCGGGCAGCAGGACCCGGGCGCAGATCAGCTCCACCTGGAGCCGCGGCGAGGTGGCCCCGCGCATCTCCGTGAGCCCGTCGTTGACCAGATCGGCGGCACGGCTCAGCTCGGCGGCACCGAAGACGGAAGCCTGGGCCTGCATGCGCTCGACGACATCGGCGGGGGCGTCGATGAGGCCCTTCTCGCCGGCGTCGGGCACGGCGGCGAGGATCACCAGATCGCGCAGCCGCTCCAGGAGGTCCGCGACGAAGCGACGCGGATCGTTCCCGCCCTCGATGACCCGGTCGACGACCTCGAAGGCGGCGGCACCGTCGCCGGCGGCGAAGGCGTCGACGATCGAGTCGAGCAGGGAGCCGTCGGTGTACCCGAGGAGCGAGGTGGCCATGGCATACGTCACACCGTCGTCGCCCGCACCGGCCAGCAGTTGGTCCATGACGGACATCGAGTCACGGACGGACCCGGCCCCGGCGCGCACGACGAGCGGGAGGACGCCGTCCTCGACGGTGCTGTTCTCCCGCCCGCAGACATCGGCGAGATAGCTGCGGAGGGTCCCCGGTGGAACCAGCCGGAACGGATAGTGGTGCGTACGCGACCGGATCGTTCCGATGACCTTCTCGGGCTCGGTCGTCGCGAAGATGAACTTGAGGTGCTCCGGCGGCTCCTCGACCACCTTCAGCAGGGCGTTGAAGCCCGCCGGGGTGACCATGTGCGCCTCGTCGATGATGTAGATCTTGTAACGGCTGGAGGCGGGCCCGAAGAACGCCTTCTCGCGCAGATCACGGGCGTCGTCCACACCACCGTGCGAGGCGGCGTCGATCTCGATCACATCGATGGAACCCGGCCCGTTGCGCGCGAGGTCCTGGCAGGACTGACACTCCCCGCACGGGGTCGGCGTGGGCCCCTGCTCGCAGTTCAGACAGCGGGCGAGGATGCGCGCGCTGGTCGTCTTTCCACAGCCGCGCGGCCCGCTGAACAGGTACGCGTGATTGACCCGGTTGTTCCGCAGGGCCTGCTGGAGCGGGTCAGTGACATGCTCCTGACCGATGACCTCGGCGAACGACTCGGGGCGGTAGCGGCGGTACAGCGCAAGGGACGACACACCTACGAGGTTATCGGGGCCCACCGACAACCGGCCCCACGCCGCCCGAGCCCCTCACCGCCAGACCACCGCACAGCACCACCCGGTACCGCCCGGCCCGCCCGAGGGCCTGCCCCCGGGGGGCCAACGCCCCGGAACGCAAAGGGCCCCCCACGCACCCGCCAGAGCCGACCTACCCTTGCTGCCTTCCGGCCCTGGGGGAGTTCAGTCAGATAGCGCCACGTGAGGGGCTGACGCCCACCTTAGCGGATCCCCACCCCCTCCGGTCCACCCGCCCACCCCGTCGGACGACAGCAGAACCGCCCGGCAGACCCCCTCCGGACGATCTTCGGCGAACGTGTTCGCGAGCACCCTCCAACGTCTTGTATTGTTTGCGGCGGAGGATTCGCCTAGTGGCCTAGGGCGCACGCTTGGAAAGCGTGTTGGGGGCAACCCCTCACGAGTTCGAATCTCGTATCCTCCGCCATTGCTCTCACCGGGCAATACGTCGAAGGCCCCCGCAGCTCGCTGCGGGGGCCTTCGACGTTGGTGGTCTCAGTTTTGGTCTCAGTTGCTCCGAGGCGACGCGTCGGCTCGGTTGCCGGTCCGCTCTCCTCCGCCGCGCACCCCCTCACGGCCGACGAGCCGAAGCGCGCTCCCGTTGATCATGGGTACGAGTGGATGTCGATCCCACGGGCCCGATGCTCCGCAGATGGAACAGATCACTCCGTTGAGCGCGAGCGCCCCTGTGGATAACTCTCGTGGCCGAAATCCTCCCTAGTAGTGTCAAGACGTGGCCACTCCCCTGTTCTTCGACACCGCCCTCCACACCCTCCCCTCAGTCCCCGAGGAGGCCGTGGAGCACGGCGAGGTGTTCACGCGGCGTTGGGTCGTCGATCTGATCCTCGACCTTGTGGGCTACACCTCTGACAAAACCCTCTGCGACCTGAAGCTCGTGGAGCCGGCCTGCGGTTCAGGAGCCTTTCTAGGAGCCGTGGCTTCGCGGATCAGCGCATCCTGCCGCGAGCAAAACCGTCCCATCAGTGACGCAAGCCATGCCGTGCGTGCGCTCGATCTACTGGAACGCAACGTCCGCAGGAGCCGCGAAGTCGTCGAGCAGCACTTGGTCGACGACGGCTGGAACCCCACAGATGCCCAGCAGGTGGCGGCGGCCTGGGTCGAGCAGGGTGACTACCTACTCCAGCCCGAAGGGACCCAGCACGCGGACTACGTGGTCGGCAACCCGCCCTACATCCGCCTGGAGGACGTTCCCGCGGACAGGATGGCGGTCTACCGTCACGCGTGCCCCACCATGGGCGGCCGCGCAGACATCTACGTTGGCTTCTTCGAAGTCGCACTCCGAAGCCTCGGGGCAGGCGGACAGCTGGGCTTCATCTGCGCGGACCGTTGGATGCGCAATCAGTACGGTCGGCAGTTGCGCCAACTGGTGACCAAGAGCTTCAGCATGGACCTGGCACTGGTCATGCACGATGTGGACGCCTTCGACGACCAGGTCTCCGCGTACCCCGCCATCACCCTGATCAGCAAGCGGCCCCAAGGCACCGCTGTGGCAGCGGACACCACGCGAGCCTTCGGTGCTCCTGAGGCCACCGCCTTCGCACGCTGGTACGCGAGTGGTCGGGATGAAGCGGTCGTGACGGAAGCCTTCCAGGCTGCTCGCATGCCGCACTGGTTCCCGGACGAGGACTCATGGCCGAGTGCCTCTCCGGCCCGGCTGGCCGTGCTCGAAGAGCTGACGGAGCGCTTCCAACTGCTCGAGAACGACGGCACCGGTACCCGGGTCGGCATCGGGATCGCCACTGGCGCGGACAAGATCTTCCTCACCAACAACGGCAAGTTGATCGAGGAAGATCGACTGCTGCCGATGGCCATGGTCCGCGACACCACAAGCGGGACCCTGAACTGGAACGGCACCTATCTGGTCAACCCCTGGTCGGCCAGCGGCGACCTGGTCGACCTCGCTGCGTATCCGCGGCTTGCCCGATATCTCGACGAAAACGGAGCAGCGCTGCGCCAGCGCTATGTGGCGGTCAAACAGCCGCACCGCTGGTACAAGACCATCGACAAGGTCGATCACGCGCTGACCCGGCGGCCCAAGCTGCTGTTCCCGGACATGAAGCTGACGATCCATCCGGTACTCGACGAGGGCGGACTGTACCCTCACCACAACCTGTACTTCATCGTCTCGGACGTCTGGGACATGCGCGTGCTGGGTGGTCTCCTACTCTCCAAGGTCGCGGAAGCATTCGTGGAGGCGTACGCGGTCAAGATGCGAGGGGGGACCCTCCGCTTCCAGGCTCAGTACCTTCGCAAGATCCGGGTCCCAGACCCGGAAACGATCAGCGAGCGCGACCGAGAAGCCCTGGCGGCAGCTTTCGACAAGCGAGACGTGAGGGCCGCCACGGAGGCCGCCCTGCGCGTCTACGGACTTGCCGAGCTTCCTGACTAGGAGAGCGGATCTTGACGGTCACCCGCCAGGACTTCGAGGACGCGATAGCGACCTATTGGGGCGCCAAGCAGCTGCAGCGGGAGCAGTCCGCGATCAAGGCCGCGGTCGGCGCCGGCACCGCCGGCTCCGTGCGCGGTGGTAAGCACTTCGACGCGATCGCGATCCTCCTGTCGAAGTTCTTCCTCGAAGCCGACTATCCGCCCGAGAGCATCCGGGTCACCAAGAAACAAGGTCTGGAACTCCCCGGTTACTACCGCCCCCAGAAACAGTGGGACCTCGTGGTGGTCCACGAGGGAGTGCTGGTTGCGGCTTTCGAACTGAAGGCCCTCGGTGGGCCTTCGTTCGGAAACAACTACAACAACCGGGTTGAGGAAGCACTCGGCACCGCGGTGGATCTGCGACGGGCCGCCTTGGCCGAGCTGTATCCGCAGGAGAAGCCCTGGCTCGGCTACTTCTTCATCATGGAGGACGGCAGCGGCTCTCGGAGGCCGGTCAGCATCGCGGGGGGCGCGCTGCCTGCCGATTCAATCTGGCACGGCACCTCGTATCAGGACCGGTTCGGGATCTTCTGCGAGCGCCTTGTGGCCGAGCAGCTGTACGACGCCGCTTGCTATGTCACGTCCTCAGCCGAGGACCCCAAGCCCGTCGAACTGGTGAACAGCCTTGACTGGCGGCACTTCTCGGCTGCCATAAACGCCCGCCTCACGTACCTGAAGGATCTCGGGATCCCCGGCTAGGAAAGACGAACGGGCCCCGACCGATCCGGTCGAGGCCCCGCATTCGGATGCCTTCGCAGGGGCGAGGTCCCTAAACTCGATCTTGCTTGACGGTCCGCCGCGGAGTCGGTCGGCCGTTTCGTGTGGTGGGTAGAGGGGGCAGGTCGGGGGCCCAAATGTCGTCTCGGGGTGGCGCGGGGTTCCACTGCTCCGGGTGAAGGGCTCGCGTGGGAACGGGGAGACCTGCTGGTCACCCGGGGTTCGGTAGGAGAGCGAGCCGTTCGAGGGCGTCGATGATCACGTGGGTCCAGGGCCAGTGCCGGCCGGAGGCGGGGGTGTGCGTGTATTTCGTCTCACGGCGAGCCGTCGACGGGGCCGCCGGGGGTCGTCCCACCGGCCGGGGGAGCAGGCACGGGTGGGGGTGGCATGGCGCGGCGCGGGCGCGGGAAAAGGCGGCGGGCGCGGCCCCGGGGGCGAAGGTGTGCTTCCACCGCGGCCATGTAGCGCTCGCGGACATCCGCCAGCGCCCGCAGGTCGATCACCGACGTCGGGATCACCATCGCCGTGTCGTCCGCCCCTGGGGGCGAGAGCCACGCATCCTTCATGCTCTGCCCGGCCACCGTCCGCGTACGGGCGACGAGTTCGTCATACGCGGCGCCCACCTCCGGAGCCTCGAAGCGGACCCACGCCTCGTGCCAGGTCAGTCTGGACTGGATCTCTCGCAGCTGCTCCGACAGGCGGACCCGCTCCTCGGCGGCAGCGTCCGCGCGGCGGCGCCGCACGGCGTAAGCCATCTCCGCGTACTGGATGCTCACCTCGTACGCGCTCGCGAACAATTCCTGCTTCCGCTCCTGTAGCTGGGCGCGACGGCCAATCCGCGCCTGGAGGCCGAGGACGATGCCGGTCACGAGTGCGGCGAAAACAGCGGCGTAGGGGCCGAAGACTTTGATCGCGTCAGCCAATGATGTGGTCCTGTTCGTCGAGGCCCGGCGAACCGTGGCCGTGGGGTGCTTCGAAGCCCGGCCAGATGTTGGTGGCGCGATAGGCAGATTCCCATCGCAGATGGCGGACGATGATCGCGACGAGGACCCGCCCGCCGTCACCGGGCGACCAGCGGCGCGAGGGCGCGTCCTTCGGGTACCAGAGGCAAAGGGAACCGTCGGGGTTGCGGTGGGCGGGGCAGTCCGGTCCGCGTGCGTGGACGCGAGGGAATGCCGGATCGCCGGCGGCGAAGGCGATCCGGAGATTGTGTGAGGGCAGGATCCGAACGTGCGGGTAGACCTGGACAGTGAAACCGAACGCGAAGTCGGCAGGTTTGTCCACCTCGCGCGCGTCGAGCCCCGTTGAGCGCATCCCGGTCAGCAGCTCGGCGCGGGCCATCGGACGTGCGAACCAAGGACGCCGCGCAGGACGCCCGTCACCCCTCAACGGCCGTGTCCTCCCGCCACGAGCGCGTCTTCGGGATGAGCAGGCTCGCACCCGCGAGACCGAGGCTGGCAGTGGTGCTCAGGGGAGAGGACGCGACGGAGAAGGCGCGCTCACGTTCACGCATCGTCTTGGGGAAGAGGTACTCCAGGACCTCCGCCACCGTGTCTACATCGTCGGGGTCGGCTATGGCCTTCGCGAGCCTGTCGGCCGCGACCCGTAGCCGTCGCTCGGCATCCGCGTCGGGGATCAGCGGCTTGAGGTCGGGCGAGACGGAGCGCGGATCCTTGGTCGACTCGCCGCGCTGAAGGCGCAGGGCGGCCTTCAGCAGCGCCGTGTGGACGGCGCTGACGAGGCCCATTCTCGGCTCGACGAACTCGTAAGCCCAGACGGAGAGTTGGTGTGAGGAGAAGCCCGGCTTCGCGGCCTGAGCATTCCACGCCTTGAGGATGCGGATGGCGCGGCGCCGGGTGCGCCGCAGGGCGTCGGCGCCGGACGTCAGCAGCTCTACGTGGCCCTGAGGGTCGCTCGCACTCCATGCCTTTGCGGAGCCAGGGGCCTGCTCCAGGTCGGGGATCCACAGCCCGCGCCCATCACGGCGGCGCAGCGCCACGATGAGATCGACCGTGACATCCGTGCCGTTGACCGGGGCGCCGAAGTGAATCTTGAGGCCCCGCCGGGACGTGCACACCCGCGCCTTGGGGTAGAACGGGGTGCGCTCCGGGTCGCGGAGCTTCGGGCCGATGAACGCGACAAGTTCGTCGGTGATGGTGTGTGGAGCCTCCCCTTCTCCGTCAGGACCAAGCTCCGGGTGCTGGACACGATCCAGGATGATCCCGCCGTCCCCATCGCTGACGGCTCCCGCGTGCGGCTGAATGTGGGTGCGAACGGGGATCGAACCCGAGCTGTACGACGTACGGCCCTCGGGGTGCTGCTCGGCCAACCTGCGCGCCAGCACCAGACGTTCGCGCGTCGCCGCGAGGACGTCGGGATCTACGTTGATCAGAGTGAGCAGGTCGTCGAACTGATTGTGCAGATGTGCCATGACCGTTCCTTGCGGGCGGAGGTGCGGTGCGTGGACAGACAGCCGGCACGGGTGTGTACCGTGCTCCGAGTCTGACGCACGCCACTGACAACGCCCCCGTTCTGAGCGGGAGTCACGGCCCAGCGCGGCCCGGTCGATAAGACGGTCACCGAGGTCAAGGACCGGGGCCGCCAGGTCTCACGACTCCCCAGAGTCATCGGGTTCTTCCTTGCCCTGGATCAGGATCCGGCCTCCGACGAAGACCACAGCCAGAGCCAGCCCGGAACCGACACCGACCATGACCTTCTTCAGTAGACCGTCCACGTGGCGCTTGTGCTCAGAGTCCTTCTGAGAAGCAAGTCTTGCCGTTTCCTGGATGAGTTCGAGGAGGTGCTTCCTCTGTTCCCAGGTCAGGTCGCCTCTGTGGAGTTCTCGCTCGAAGATCACCCGGTTCTCCCGGAGGGCCTGGTAGACCTGATCCAGGCTATGCCTGCCGTCCGCGAGAGTGGCCTCGTGGGCCTTCTCGATGGCTCCGAAGGCATCCGTGGCGAACTTCCTGAACTCGGGGAACTGTTCGACGATCTTCATGGCCACTTCGGTGTCCATGTCAGGCATCATGGCCGCGAACTTGACCGCTTTCTCCTTGGAAAGATGCCTCCAGGTGTCGATCCCGAGCGCGTGCATGATCTCGGCTTCGTTCTTGTACTTCATGCCGTGGGGCCTCCATCGCTCTCCTTCGCAGCGCGTTCCTCGCGCTGCGGGCCGCTAACTCTGCCCATCGCCGTACGTGGCGGGATTACGCGCCCGGTCCACAGCCTGTGCGCACGCCTCCCCGTAGGCCGACGAGACCGCGTTCTCGTCCGTGCCCCGCACGTGCGCCTCGATCTCCTGGCCTGGCCGACGAGAAGTGTGCCAGCGGACCGGCAGGTCCGTGTACAGATCGGGCTCGAAGTCCCAGGCCCATGTTGACCATCGGGCAGGACGCCCGACGTTGAGCCGTTCACCTCCCGTCAGGAACACGGCATGAGCGTGGTGCACCATTCGGCGGTCGGGAACCTCATGGCGGATGAGCTGGGCTCCACCTCCCGCCTCGGCCTCCCAGTGTTCCCGCTCCATCTCCTCGACCTGTGCCGCCTGGGCTGGCCGGTCCTCGCTCCACTGGGCAATCACTTGCTCCGCGTGCTCGCGGGCGGCGAAGGCCAGGCGTCGGCCGCCAAGGTCAGCGAGGTAGACAGCTGAGTCGACCGAGGCAGGGCCGGAGCGCACGGCGGCACGGGAGCCAACCTCCTCCGCGGCGTCCGCAGGCACGGCCCAGAGCAGGGCTCCGATCTTGGCAGCAGTCTGCTGCAGGACGGGGCCGGTCATGTGCTGGTAGCGGCGGCGCATCCGTGCGGACTTGCCGGGCTCCCAGCCCATGATGCTGTCGACGACGGCGTCGGAGATCCCGAGGATGAGCAGGACCGTGGCCGCCGTGTGGCGGGCGTCGTGAAGGCGGCCGTCGCGAACCCCCGCAGCCTTCAGCAGGTCCTTCCACCGGTGGAAGTCGGTGTTCGGGTTCAGGGGTTCGCCGACCGGCGAGGTGAAGACGTACTCCTTCTCCGTCCAGAGGTCACGGGCGAGAGCGCGCTCTCGGCCCTGCTCCTCCTTGTGCCGGCGGAGCAGGGTCATCAGCTCGTCAGGAACGCCGATTGGCCGCTGCCCGGCCCGTGACTTCACGTTCTTGGTCTCGCGCCGGACGTTGATCTTCTGCGGGCAGAAGCCGGGCTTGCGCCCGCAGCGGTTGCCGCAGCCGTGCTCGTAGCGGGGCCGCAGGCGGCCTCGTCGGACGCGGATGACTCCGAGTTCGAAGTCGACGTCGGTCCATTGCATGCCGAGGACCTCTCCCTGGCGGAGGCCGAGAGCCAGGGCGATGACCCAGCGGGCCGCATTGCGGTGCTTTCCCGCCTCCGCCAAGAGGCGCTGGACCTCCTCAACCGAGTACGGCTCGACTTCGTCCTCTTCGAGGCGTGGCGCCTTCGCGATCGTGGCTGGGTTGCGGGTGAGGTGGCCACGGCGCACGGCCTCGTTGAGGGCGGTACGGATGGTGCGGTGTGCCTGGTGGGCGGTGCCTGCGGCGCTGCCGGTCTCCTGCATCTTCTTGTAGAAGCGCTCCAGGTGTTCCGGCTCCAACTTCTCCAGGCGGTGGGCACCCAGGCCGGGGATGAGGTGATGATTCACCGCGACGCGGTAGCCGTCGATAGTGTTCTCGGAGACGTTCGGCGCGGCAATGTTTTCGACCCAGTGGGTAAGCCAGGTCTCCAGCGTCCAGCTCTGTCCGGCCTTGCGAACCGAACCCTTGTCTCGTTGCCGCTCCAGCTCCCGTACGACCTTGGTGACCTCGGCTCGGGTCTTGCGGCTGACGTGACGGCGGTCGGGCTTGCCGTCGTCCTTCACGCCGACGGTGACACGGCCGTGCCAGCGACCGTCCTTGCCCAGATAGATGCTGGAGGCTCCGTTGGGCTGACGACTATTCGCCGTCGCGCCCCGCGTCATGCTGCGGTCCCGAAGTCGCCGGACGTGAGGCGCCGAGCCAGGAAGTCGTTCACCGCCTCCGCTGGGATGCGGCGCAAGCTGCCGATCTTGACCGAGGAGATTTCGCCGGAAGTGACGTACTCGTACAGCTTCGTGCGGCCGATGCCGATGCGTCGCGCGGCTTCAGCGACGGTGAGGGCGACGAGGGTGGTGTCGTCTTGGGCCGGCCGACGTTCGGAGATCAGGTTCCGCAGGTCGTCCTCGGGGACGTCCAGCAGGTCGGCTATCAGGGCAAGCGGAAGTTCGATTCGGTGCAAGGGAGGGTCCTCTCCTGGCAAGCCACGGGACGGCGAATCCCAGGCCACGCGGGTCAATCGTTCAGGGATGGGCGTGAAGAGAAGGAGCCATAGATGGCAAGACCCGCGCTGTTCGTAGCAGCGAGGGAGCCGGTTAGCTCTGTTCGGGTGGCGTGTCCATGCGCTCGCCGAGGAAGCTGCGGAGCCGCGTCGGGGCTCCGCGGTGGTGATGGAATTCGCCATTCGAGGCGATGGTCAACTCGTGGGTCAGTAGCGCCTTGACCATGTCGTCCTGGTTGGGATTGGCGTCCGTGTACGCCGCCAGTTCGTCCTGGATTCGGCGCATGTCCTTGCCTAGATCCCGCCATTCCCTCCATCTCGCGACGTACTCGCCGACGAGACGTCGGACCAGCGGATTGGCGAGCTGGCCGGGCGGGCTGGTCAGCTCGTCGAAGGTCAGATCGAAGACCTTGCAGAAGCCGAGCGCCTCATCGAGGTTGACCCTTCGGCGGGGCTTCCCACTCTCGATGCGCCAGATCGCGGACTGGTTGACCGGGTGGCCGGCATCAGCCATCCGCTCGGCGAGCGTGACCGTGCTCCACCCGCGTGCCTCGCGTTCGAGCTTGATCCGCTCCGCGACATGCTCCTCGGCCGGCGGCCGGTCCGGCCCCGCGCGGGAGGCGCCTTCGTCACTGCTCATCACTGCACCTCCTTGCCGGGGCCCGACGGACAGCCGGGGCGATGGTGAAAACTAAACACCATTCCGGAGACGAATGCAACCGTTGCGCTTCCAAAAACGTCGGGTACTGTAGACGTCCGCCCTCGAACGGCGGTGAACGCAAAAAGCCCCCGACGCTACGAACGTCGGGGGCCAAGCACGAACTCTCGTAACCGCCCATCCCTGAACGATTGACCCGCATGGCCTGGGATTCGCCGTCCCGTACGGCCCGCAAGTTGAGGAGCTCAATGTCCAGTATGGACGAACCCCGGCCGAATGCGCCACACCTCGCGGGAACCGGCCGCCAGCCCACGCCGGGCGACCTCACCGCGACCTCGTCGATGTTGCGTGAGGTGACCGTCATGGTCGCGCCAGCGCGGACGCCGAGCTGCTGGGCGATTTCGAGGGCGCTCAGGGCACTGCGGTAGCTTCCGAACTTCCGGATCTTGTCGTTGGTCGTACCGATGCCCTCCAGCGACACCCGGAGCAGGTCCAGGTCGGGGGCGATCTCGGTCAGCCGGCGCTCGATCCGGTAGCCGTTGGTGCAGATCTCGACCTGCATGCCCAGGTCCCGCTTGGCGTACCGGACGACCTGGGCGAGGTCTCGGTAGACGAACGGCTCGCCGCCCAGCAGGGTGACAGCCTCGGTGCCGTACTCGTCGCGCATCAGCGTGAGGAGGTTGACCGCCTCGTCCGTGGTGAAGGCGTCGGCGTGCTGGAGCCGTTTGCCGTGGAAGCAGTGCAGGCATTCGAAGTTGCAGCGGTAGAGCAGCTGCAGGTACAGCATCCGGATCCTGCGGATCCCGGTGACTTCGCTGATCACGAGGGTCTCCTTCGAGGCGCTTGCCTGGTGGGAGACCTGATATTGGCGGGACAGGTACGGACCTCGTCACCGCGTATCGGGACGCTCCGAGGACGTCCTGGGACGTTTTCAGCGTGCGGAGAGCGCCTCCAGAATCCCGAGTAAACAGCCGGTGTCCGTCAGATCGGGCAGGACCGTACGGGCACCGGCGGCTGCCAGCTCTTCGGTGCTGTGGACGCCGGAGGCGACCGCGATGATCTCGGAACCCGTGACGAGTGCGGCCTCCACGTCCCTCGGAGTGTCTCCGACGAGCACGACGGGCACGCCATCCGGGGCGCCCCGCAGCCGCCGGGCCCGCTCCCGGGCGACAGCGACCAGGTCGGGGCGTTGGAGGGCATCAGCCCCGTAGGCGCCAACCGGAAGGTCGAGGAGGGGATCAAGGCCGAAGGCCGCGACCTTTACGCGGGCGTTGTCCGCGATATTGCCTGTGAGCACCGACGACACCCAACTGCTGTGCACGGAGACCTCCTTCAGGACTTCCCGTACGCCGGGCAAGGCTGTTCCCCGACGGCTGAGGTCCTGGAGACGCGCCTCCCCTGCGTCGGACAGCGCCCCCTCGACCGCTGCCCAGTCCGGCTCGGCCAAGCCGTTCCGCTCGAACATGTCGCGCATGATCAGCCGGTCCGTACGCCCTTCCGTCCGCGCCGGCCCTGCGGGCGCCTTTCCCGCCAGGGCCGTGAAGGCGGCGGCGTAGATCTCCTTGCTGACCCCGGCGTTCTCGATGAGGGTGTGGTCGATGTCCCACAGGACGATGAGCTCCATGCATCCAGCGTAAATACAGCAGCCATGACCCCCTCCTTCCGTGGAACGTCCCGAAACGTCCTTGCCGCTCCTGACCGGTCTCGGCTTGTATGGCGTCTGTGAACGAGCGATTGCACTCCGTGCTCGCCCAGCGCGGCATCCCACCTGAATCACTCGCGGAAGTCTGCGAGGTGGACCCCAAGACCGTTGGCCGGTGGCTCGGCGGGCGCGTTCCCCATCCTCGCCACCGCTTCCGCGTCGCCAAGCACTTACGGGTCGAAGAACTGTTCCTCTGGCCCGCACCGGCGCCGAGCACGCCCCAGCAACTCGCAGGTTCAGGTCAGGAGCTGGTCGGGACCTACCAGAACCGGGCGAGCGTCCCACGGGACACGTGGCTGTCGCTGCTCAATAGCGCGCAGGAGCAGATCAGCGTCCTCGTCTTCTCCGGCACCTTCTTCGCGCAGTCCAACCCGCACGTCGCCAAGATGCTCGCCGAGCGCGCATCGAGCGGGGTGCGAGTGCGGCTCTGCTTCGGCGACTCGAAGGGCCAGGCCGCAGCAATCCGCGGCCACGAAGAGGGAATCGGCGACACACTCGCCGCCAAGATCCGCGCCTCCCTCACCTACTACCGGCCCTTGTTGTCCGAGGCCGGCTGCGAGGTGAGACTGCACGACACCACGCTCTACACCTCCATGTTCCGGTACGACGATGACCTTCTGATCAACCCGCACGTCTGGGGCCAGCCGGCCAGCGCCAACCCCCTCCTCCATCTCCGCAGAGCAGACACGGCGGGCTGGTTCGACAACTACGCTCATAGTTTCGAAGCTGTCTGGGCCACCGCACGGCCCTGGACACCAGACCAGGAGGGGCCCTCGCCACATGGGCAGGACTGAGTACTACAACGACCCCAAGGCCCCCAAGGCGAACACACTCATCCCCGCCAACAACCTGCTCGTCGTCGACGACAACGGCGCCATACTCCTCCAACGCCGCCGGGACACCGGCCAGTGGGCCCTGCCCGGAGGAGCCCAGGACATCGGCGAGACGGCGGCCCAGTGCGCCGTGCGGGAATGCCTGGAAGAGACCGGGATCATCGCCGAGGTCACGGGGTTCCTGGGGGTCTACACGAACCCGAACCACATCGTGGCCTACACCGACGGCGAGATCCGCCAGCAGTACGAGAACACCTACATCGGCCGCCCCGTAGGCGGCGAGCCCACGATCAACGATGAAGCCGACGGCGTCCGCTACGTACACCCAAACGACCTGGACCAGTACGACATCCACCCCAGCATGCGCCAACAGATCGGCGACTACCTCGCCGGCACGTACCCCTACCTGGGCTGAGCCGCCAGCGCGACCTCCACGCGCTCCACGGCAGCGGAGATCTCCGGCTTCGCCCGGCGGATGAATCGCGCCACCAGGCTGTCCGCACCGTAGCGCTCCATGATCTCCTCCAGCCGATCCTCGGCAGACGTGCCCTTCCCATCAGGGGTCGTCGTCATGTCGCAATACACCAAGGCATCCACGAGCTGGTGGTCATCGAGCAGCAGAAACTCGGCTTCCAGATCGCCCCGCAAGCCGCGCTCCTCGGCCTCCAGCAACGCCAACGAGTGGTTCGCCACCAACCGCACCAGCCGCTCATCCGCAGCGTGGCCGTCACGAAGGAACCGGGCACCATCCAGCGGATGAAAGCCTGTCGCTGCCAGCCGCGGTGCGTAGCCCACGTCGTGAAGCACGGCGGCAGAGGCCAGCAGGTCCGCGTCAGCGCCCAGGAGTTCCGTCAGTTCGGCCGCGCGCCGCGCGACCCCTTGCGAGTGCATCCATCGACGAGGAAGGGGCTCACGCAGCTCCGCCTCGGCCACTGACCATGCCCACTTCGCCATCGATCCGTTCATGCTCATTACGTGCCCCAGCGGAATCCCGCTCAGTCTCAACTGAATCGATCGGACGTGCTCGGCCCCAGCGGTCAGGAGACCCCGGCAACACCAGCACGCATCAGCGCACGCCATAGCAGGATCAGGATGTGTCAACCCCCGGGTTTCGTAGAGACCTCGGTCATGCAGCCTGGTCCTGGTGAGCGTTGTGGCCACGCGCTTCTCGGATGGTGTTCTCGAAGGTGGCGGGCGGCTGTCCGTCGGCCGCACGGTGGATACGCCTGGTGCGGCAGAAGCCGGTGACCCATATCGCGATCTTCAGCCTCGCTTCCGACCGGGTGGTGAAGCGGTGCCGGCGAAGAGTTCGGCGATCCGGTTGGCCTGCTTGCTGGGGCCGGACAGATGGAGCGTCGGGTGCTTGCCGCCCATCGGAGGCGATCCGACTACGGCGGCATCGATGACCGGCGTTGGGCCATCGCTGACCGCCGATGCACAGCGCCAAGAAAATATCGGCAGCGCCAGAAAAAAGTCGCAGCAAAGTGTGGGGTCTCGAGTCTTCGCATCCATATGAGTCGCCAGACTTAAAACTACCGTGCGAGGACTGGTGTTGCTCAAAATGATCAGCAGTGGCGACGAGGCCGAGCTGAAGGTGAAGATCCCATTCGAGGACGGGGACGATCCGCCTCCCCCGACCCTCGTGCAGGACCGGAAACTGTACGACGAGTTGCGGCGGGTGGAGTTCCGCGGCCCCCGCTACGACGTCTTCGCCCAGGAGCTGTGGACCTACGGCATCCGCACCCTGACGGCATGGATGCGATCGGGCGCCATCTCCCATCACTGCCACCGCTACAACGTGGCCTTCGACGCCTCAGAGATCGAACTGTCCATCCTCGCTCGAACCTCAGAGGTGCGCGAAGCCCTGGCCGTGGACAGCGTCACGGCGGCCGCACCCCGCTTCCTGGAGCGCTCGCTGCGCGGCGGCGAATGGAACCCGGACAAGGGCGCCAGCATGTTCACCTTCTTCGTGGGCGGATGCGTTATGGCCTTCGGCGACGTCTTCAAGACCTGGTCCCGGAAGCGGCGCCGGGAAGTGAAGATGAGGGCTTACGGGCTCCTCAACCTCACTGATCTCGAAGCCGTGTTCCCCGGTCAGCTCAGCCTGTTCGACGACCCCGCCGAAACGGTCGCCTCGCGTGACACGCTGCGACGGATACTGAGCGAGGCCACCCCGGAGGCTGCTGCCATCTGCACGCTGATGCTGCGCCGCCCAGAGCTGAACCAGCGCGAGATCGGTGCTCTGCTGGGCGGTATGAGCGCCCGCGCGGTCGAGGGACAGCTGCGCCGACTCCGCGGAACCGCTCGTGTGCTCGCGGCGAGCGGGAAGATCAGTCGGCCGCAGTTCTTCGAGGCAGGCCAGCGATGACTGTACAGATCTCCTCCGAAGCCGTGATGCTCCTCGTCATCGGCTGCGCCGTCGGACTCTCCGTCTACAAGCACACCACGCGGACCCATACCGGTGCCTCCACCCGAGGAGACCTGGTGGGCGCGATCGGAGCGGCAGTGGGCGTCATGACCGTCCTGGCACTTCTCTTCAGCCTAGGAGACGCCGGCGAGACGTTGCAGCGGCCAGGCCCGGCATCCGGGCCGACGACGATGACGAGCGCAGAAACCCGAGCTCCGTGAAACCCACGGTCTCCGCTGCCTGTCCGGCGTACATGGTGGCGATCAGGTAGCCCCTGGCCGAGGGGTTCTGGATGACGGCGAGCACGGCGGTGCAGCCGTGCTCTACCTACGCGGCTCGGAGGCGTACTGCACCAAAGTGACTGAGGATCGTGTCCCGGCCTCGCGCTGCCCGAGGCCGGCTACTTCTCGTACGCCTGCTTCCAGCGCGCTCGGTGACGGGAGTCACCCTGCCCTTGGCCGTTCACCTCACTCAGGGACAGCAGAGAGGCCCCGTTGTTCCACAGCCCGAGGTGGTCCCGGTGCACAGCAAGAATTCCGTGCTGCAGGGCAAACTTCTCTGAGGGGCGGCTAAACCTTGTGGTCGTGACGAACACGGCCAGGTCTGCCGCGAAGTGCACCTTGGCGCCCAGCAGATCGCGTAGTTCACGGCTCGCGATCGTGCTGGTCGGCGCGTAGCGCTTGCACTGGATCACCATGCTCCGGCCGTCCGGGAGGCGGCCGACGACGTCAGCGCCGTTGTCGTTCGCACCGCCCACCCGTCGCACCTGTGTGCAGCCGTCCCGCCGGCACAGGCTTGCGACCAGGTCCTCGAACTCGGTGCCGGTCATCGCGTCCACCTTGGCGAGTGTCTGGTGCCCGGCCTTCACCGCCTCTTCCTGCCGCCACAGACGGTCCCGCCCTCGCACGAGCCGGTCCGTACGCCACAGCCACCAGCCCGCCGCGCCGACGCCGCCCAGGACCAGTGCACCCGTGATGTACGGCCACACAGTCGACCAGAACACCGCCAACAGGACGAGCACCAAACCACCGCCGGCCGCCACCGCCTTCAGCCGCGCAGCCCGCCGCCTGCGTGCAGCCGTACCTCGTCTACGCCCAGCCACGATCGAAGCCCCTCCCCCACAGGTCCGTGTACGGCAGTCTGGGCAGCCCGAGGCAGCGCGAGAAGGGCGCAAGTCGGCCATGTCCGGATCGAACTGCCGGGAGAGGTGACGTGATCCCATCGACGGCGAGCGACGCGATCACCATGAATGTCAAGGGCAGCGGCCTCCGCAGCTCTTGCTGGTTGTCATCGAGCTGATCGACTCCGTAGAAACGGACGGCGAGACAAGACTCCAACAAGCTGCATTACATCCGCGAGCGCGGGCCCTCTTACCTTGATGCGCAACGGTTCTCGGTCACTGGATTTCTCGCAGGCAAATTCAAGCAGCGGATTCGACTCACCTGATTCCCAACCAGGCGGCGCCATAGCGACACCTATGCACCGAAGACGCGAGCGACCTCACGATCGAATTCCGCGCACTCGCGCAGATATGGATCAATATCGGCCCGATACTTAAGAGTGATTCGCTCGAACAACCACTTGTCGAGCTCGCCAGCCTTCTGGGCATACGCGTCAACCACGTCAACGATGACAACCGCGTCACCCTGACCGACGATCCAGGTGCGCAGCTCACCGTTCCAACGGCTCCACGCGAGCAGGGGATCAACTGACAGAGTAAAGGTGACCTCGAAGGACTCTTGCCCGAACGTCTGCCTGCTCTGCGCTACAGGGAGTTGAGCATGGGTGATGTAATTACGCAGCCCTTTCAAGAATTTAGCCTCCACGTCATCCTTAAACATGGAGGTGACCTTGCTGCGGTATTCATTCATCAACGCCGAGTCCTCTTGGAAGCGTTCCTCCATGAAACAGCGCTGCTGATCGACGCGCGTGCTCATCCCCATCAGCACGTTATGCAGAAGCCGCTCAGCCTCGGAAAGAAGCCGGTCGTGTGCCTCGGGATTGCGTACGTCAAAGACGGGACCAGATACCACCGGGTTCTGCAGTTCGGCGACCAGGGACTTGTACTGCGCGACGTTGCCCTGAAACACGTACCCTATGCGCTTGACTCGGTCTCCGAGCGCGATGGCGCGACAGCCCGGCGAGGCGTTAAGCCGCTTCTGCCAATCCAGCAGGTAAGGTCGCCCCGCTTCCTCAGGAGCCGTCTGCTCGTCGGCAGGATCGGGCTGAACACCAGTCTCGGTCACGCGGCATGACGTTACCGGGCCCGTCAGTACGACGCAGACGGATTTCAGCTCGGACCGGACCCACCCCGTACTGGGGCCTGGCCGCCTGGACGTCGATGGCAGCTGCTCCTGCCGCTCTTCCCAGTGATCACCAAGCTGAGAGAGTTCGCCGAAACCCGGGACTGGCTGACCATCCACTACCCGCCGCCCTACGCACCCGACCTCAACCCCGTCGAAGGCATCTGGTCCCTCCTGCGGCGCGGCCGGCTCTCCAACGTCGCTTCCTCCCCGCCAGAGCACCTCATCCGCACAGTCCGGAGCGGCCTACGGCACATCCAGTACCGCAGCAACCTCATCGACGGCTGCTGCCTCACCGAGACCGGCCTGACCATCCGACCCGCCTGACCAACAGCACGACATCCCGAGTCCAACCTCAGTAACAGCACCGGCGCCTCTGTGGCGCCCAGGCGCCGGTAGCGTGGAGGTCGATCGCGAACACCGCCGGATCGTGGGGCGGGACCCTTTCAGCAGGCATGGCGCTCGCGTACGACCGCCCTCGATGGCATGGACCTCAAGGACGAAACATGGCGCATGAACTGATCGCCATCTGCGACGAATGCAAGCACACCATCGCCGACGGCGAGGG
Organism: Streptomyces sp. NPDC102283; assembly: GCF_044766265.1. Lineage (NCBI taxonomy): Bacteria > Bacillati > Actinomycetota > Actinomycetes > Kitasatosporales > Streptomycetaceae > Streptomyces > Streptomyces sp. NPDC102283. Next base: position 223,505 of record NZ_JBIWLQ010000012.1, on the reverse strand, counting down.
AAGCCTCTGGGTCGACATGGCGGAGGTCAACCAGCATGCGATCAACGTACGAGCGTGGGAGCAGCTGGAGGCCAAGCCAGCGACAGATAGGCTGCAGACCTACTCCTTCTCAAGCCTCCTCTCATACCCAGACCCAGCTCCCTGGCGTGTTCATCACACCGCCTGTGACCCGGCACCCAACGCTAACGCGTACGCGATCGAGGTCCACCGCTGCCGCAGCTGGGCAGACCTCGTTCTCTGGACCTCGCACCCCTCGGGTAAGGCGTGACTCGTGCACACGGACTGGGGCAAGGTGCTTGAGGGGGCCGGTGAGTCACTCGGGAGGCGAATCGTGCCGTCCGTACCCCCAACGTTGCACCGCTAGAGCCGCCCGGGAGGTCTCGCTTCTGACCTCAGCTACCCCCCTCCGCCCGGCTGCCTTGTCCGCACCCCACTCCACTGAGGAACCCGAATGACGCAGAGCACAATCGTCCCAGTCGGTAGCTTCCGCACAGGACGTTTGGCCGAGGGTCGCCCTCAGGCCCTGGACGCCTGGCGCGTCACGACCGACGACGCAGAGGTGGCCGCCCGCATCGCCAACCTTCTGGGCGGTCAGACTCAACCAAACAAAGGGGGAGGAAAACCTGCCCACGAAGTCCTGACAAAGGTTGAGACGGTACGCGTACTTATGGATGGGCCTAACGCAGTGGCGGCTCACATGATCCTCTGGGGCAGTAAGGGGATCATCCACCAATGTGACGGCTTCGAGTTCCTGTCGCCAGAAGAGAAGAAGGGCCAGCCATGTCGCTGCCCTCCAGTATTCGAGGATCGGAAGGTGGCCGCGAAAGAGGGCCGCGGCCCGGTGCCGTCCATCAACCTCACCTTCCGGATCGCGGCAGAACCAGCGCTCGGCGAGTTCCACTTCATGACCAGCTCATGGCAGATGGCCGCGCAGCTCTCCGACCTGACGGACGCACTGAAGCGGGTCAACGGCCCGGCCATCTGCGACCTCACGCTGGAGCTCGTCGTCTACACCACCAAAACGGGTAGAGGTGTCTGCTATCGAAAGCCGGTAGTCACGGTGCTCGGCAGCCTCGATACCGTGACGACCGAACCCCCGTCGCTGGCCGAACCCACGCCCGCTTCGGCACCATCCCCACTCCGCCGCAAAGCCAGGCCAGCCCCTGAGCCCACCATCCCGTCCACAATGGAGTTGAGCCACTCGGTCAGCGTGAGCGCCGCTCTGCTCCGCCGGGCCGCCGAGGTGCTCGGCACCGCCGAACACGAGGAAACCGTCATCGCCGCCCTGTCCGAGATCGTGGCAGGACGGCAGCAGAGCGCAGAACTCGTCCGGCTGCGAGAGCAGGTCGGACAGATCGCCGCCATCGCAGGGCTAGCACTCCAAGGCAGGGATTCGGCACTCACCTGATCGGCCCCGACCGTCTCGCAGTGATCAACAGCAGCTGGCACAGGCTGGTCTCAAGACGGCCGACGGCCAGCCGCTACGTCCGCCGAGAGGCACCCTGACTCGTAGGTCTCCGTCCAACGCTCCCGATGCCGCTGATTGCCCTTCCCCAGGCCGTTCAACGCGCCGAGTGACAGGCGAAGTGGGCGCACAGGCGGGCTCCCGATCCGAGTCCGCCATCAGCGGTCAGATACTTGCTCCCCTATTCGCGTCCGAGCTGGTGGAGAGACGAAGGATCTTGTCCCAGGTGACCACTAGCCCCGCCGCGGCGGCCGTGGCCAGGGCAACGCCCACGGCTGACGAAGCCAGGGCAAAGACGATGCCGGCGAGACACAAGGTGAACGCAGATCCCCGCAGCACCTGCTGCCGCCAGGCTCTGCGCTCGCGGTGACTGTGCAACAGCCCATCGGCGGATACGTCCCCAGACGCGAGATCTTGCAGCCGGCCACTGGCGAGCACTTTCAGGATTCGCTCCACTTCGAGCAGAGCACGCTTCGCACCGTCGATCCGATCAAGCTCAACCCCGTCCCGAAGCTCACGCACGAGGGCAGCAGCTGTGGCGAACCGGGCGACGACCTGGGGCATGGGGTTGCGGCCGTCAGGAAGCGCGCGATGCACGGCATACCTCTCCAGCGCGATGGCGAAGTCTTCCAACGCTCGGACTGCCGCAACGTGTGGGGCGTTAAAGGGCGATGCCCTCGGTGCCTCCTGCCCCTCCACTTCCAGAGGCTTGAGGAGTGCCTCGTAGGCCCTCCGTACCGTGACCGTCACGGCCTCGGTCGTCCACCGTTGCATACCTTGGGTCGTGACAAGCGATGCAATCACGGCAGTGATCAACATAGGTGCCACCAGGGCCCCCATAACGAGGACGTCTCGCCGGACGTGCCAGGTTGTGCGTTCGATGGCTGTTGCGAGGGCGCCACCCGCTGAGACCGATGTTGCGATGGGGACGATCATCTTGAGAGCGAGTGCCCTCCTTGACGCCTGGTACAGGACATCTTCGCGCTGCAAGTAGTCCAGCGTCGGACGGTCTGGGCGAGTCGCCAAGGAGCTGTCGCGGACCTGACGCACCAGTTGAGCGCGGCGCCGTCTTGCATGTGCCCGCCCGCGTGCCCAGCAGATCCGTTCCAAGAGCGTCCTGTTACCTCGGCGCTGTGACGTAGCCGTCATGGCCAGGGCCCATAACGACATCGTCCAAGCAGCAAAAATGAGCGCCCCAAGCTCAGCTTTCGACACGTAATTCCCCTCCAGAGCATCGTGGGGCGCAGCCCCATCGGCATGTCCCAATGCCCAGGGGAGATCCGCAAAATGCCTCACTGTCAGCGAGAAGACCTGTGCGAGCCGAGGACTGCCGGTCTGATCACCGCAGACCCGTGGCCGGTTGAGAATCGGTCCATCGACCTGGCAAGAAAGCTCAGTTCCGTGGTCTCAGTCCTGGTCTCATTCGCCTACGTCCGGGACCGTTCAAGGTCCCGCCGATCACTGACTCCATCGCAGGTCAGAACACTCCTGGTCTTCCCCGGACCCCCGGACGAACATTTGGAAAGCGTGTTGGGGGCAACCCCTCACGAGTTCGAATCTCGTATCCTCCGCCATTGCTCTCACCGGGCAATACGTCGAAGGCCCCCGCAGCTCGCTGCGGGGGCCTTCGACGTTGGCGGTCCCCGCAGCTCGCTGCGGGGGCCTTCGACGTTGGCAGTCTCAGTTCTGGTCTCATTCATTTCCGAGTGAACGGGATCCGGCTGCCCGAGTAGCGGTGTGGGTCGGGCCGGGGTGGTGCACGCCCCCTCCCCTGCCTCACCCCGGCCCCCCTGCTCAGTGCATCGGGGGACGGGCACGGGCTCATCGCTCACCCCCGGGCCATTCAGAGCCAGGGCCGGTCCGGGCCCATGCGCCGGCGTCGAACTGCCGGTTGTGATCACCCGCTTCGGCGGACGCGCCTTCCGATGCCGTCCGCCGGCTGCCGGTGCTCGACGGTTCCGCCCCGTCGGACGGGTGGCCGGCCGCATCTCCGCCTTGCGGGGGCGGCGGCCAGGAGGCAGGTGTGGCCGGCGGCGGATCCTCCGTATCGGTCTCCGATGGGCCGGCGGAAGGGCGTCCGCCCTCGTGGGCGGTCCGGCGCATGTGCCTGCGGATGTGCTCCGCGGCCTCCGGCCGGCCCGCCGCGTCCGACGTACGCGCGAGGCGGTCCAGGAACACCCTGGTCTCGTCCGACCCTCCGGTGAATCCCTCGCTGTCCAGCCAGGCGGCCAGGAGATCGGCCGGCGGTTCCTGTCCCGCTGCCGGACGGATCGGGCCGAGGTCCGGCGGGTTCTGTCCACCGCCGGGCTCCGGGTGGTCGAATCCGCTCATCGGCTCCCCTTCCACCGGCTTCCCGCGGCCCCGTACCAGATCGCGGTACTCCTCGGGGATCTCCTCGTCGTTGGCAGCGGCGGACAGGACTGTCAGAGGAGCGATCATCTCCACCGCACGCTCGATCTGATCGTCGTGGCGGGCCATCCACCAGACCACCGCGTTGCCGGGGCTCCGCAGAACCTCCTCTCCCAGGTACTCCCGGAGGTTGCGCTCGTGCTGCCGGCGGCTCTCCCAGCTGCCCATGGCCTTGCGCAGCCCGTCCAGTTCTTCCAGGTGCTCCCGGTCCCTGGGCCGCAGGACCAGCCTGATGTCCGTGGCGAACGCCTCCACCAGCCCCGAACCGTCCAGGGCCGGTGTTCCCAGCACCCCCTCCAGCGAACGCTCCAGGAACGTGCACCGGCCTGGGTCCTCGGTCAGCGTCATGCTCTCCACACGTCGCAGGACGGACGTCGCGGCCAGGGCGGTCGGGTTGCCGTGCGCAGAGGGGGCGAATCTCCCGGCGGGCCGCCACCAGACGGAGGCGGAGAACAGGAAGGGGCAGTCCTCGACGGCGCTCTGGACAGGGACCACCACGATCGACGTTTCCTGGTACGGGACTTCGGCCGGAGGCTCGGGGACAAACTCGTCCAGGTCCGGGCCAGAGGCTCTGGGACGCGTTCCCTCCGCACGCGACACCCTCATATCGATCAGCAGAGCACCGGCGATGAGCGCAGGCAGGAGGAACCACATCCAGAGCGGACGGCCGAGCGCGACTCCCACCGCCAGGGCGGTGACAACGAATCCGCCGGACATGAGGCGCGTGATGTGCTGGGGACTCATGGTCCTTCCCTTGTCTCTCGCGCACCCGGAACCGGGGCGAGGCCCCCGACCCCTTGTGCAAGGTCGATTTCTCGGCAGAACCGGTCGGCGGTCCGCACACGGTGGTCGCGCTGGGCGCGGAGACGCTCAGGCATGTCGGCGGGCTCCGTCTCGGCCCAGTCGCACGTCGTCACATAGAGCTGGTTCAACAGGTCCCGGTCTCCGTAGGCAGCCAGCAGCAATGCCTTCAGGACCCCCTCCCCCGCCTGTCGAAGCGTCAGGGCGGCGAGCCAGCGCTGCACCGACGGGGACCAGGCGCGCGCCGGCTTCCCTGCCATCACGGCCCGCCAGGCGAGGACGAACGCCTGCCAGGGCGGGTGGAAGCTCAGTTCGGCAGGGTCGAGCAGCGCCAGGAGTACCTCAAGGCCGCCGTCCGCCGGTCTCGCCCGCGCCAGAAGGCGGTGCACCAGCCGCCCGTACAGCCGGCGGTTGCCGCGCGCCAGCTCCAGGACGGCGGAGCGGGCCGCCGCCTTGATGTCCTCGGGGTTCTCCTGCCGGAGCGCGAGATGCCTGAGCCGGACCATGGCCTGCTCCGGATGGGTGACGGCCATCACCTGCCGGCACACGACCGTCAGCACGCGCGCGAGATCGGGCGCCATGCGTGCCGTCGTCACCCACTGGTACACGTGAGAGCGGAAAAGTGCCCCGTATCGCTCGTGGCTGAGGCCCAGTTCGAGCGCCGCCGCGGCCTCGGCCCGCAGCCGGCCCTCTGCCGAGGGGTCGGTCCATTTCCCGATGAGCAGGTGCAGATCACCGGGTCGATCGGTCCGCAGGGCCTGTTCCGCGAAGCGGGCGACCAGACGCGCGCGGTCCTCCGCTCCGAGGCCGGAAAGCTCCACGCACTTCCCCACCCAGTCCCGGAAGTCCGCGCGCAGGTCGGGGAAGTTCTCCCAGAAGTGCCGTCTGAGCGCGTCGTCGTAAGCGAGCCTGACGAACCGCACCCGCCCGTCGTCCTCCCGGGCGAGGGACAGCTCCTCGAACTGCTCGTCCAGACCCGCCCGGGCCAGTCTGGGCGTTTCGTCCTGAGGGTGTCCCAGGACGCCCAGGAGGCTCTGCGCGGCGCTCAGCACCGTGTCCGCCGGTCCGCCACTCGTCATGCTCGCCGCGAGCAGCAGTGCTCGTTCCTCCGCGCCTCGGTGCTGCCGCAGGTCTCCGGCCACCTGTTGCGACCAGTTGGTCGCGGCGGCCACGGCCTCGTCACGCCAGTGCTCGAAGTTCGTGCCGCGGCCGGCCCGGTCCCGGGCCTGGACCACCAGGCCCGCCAAGCGGTCCAGCTCCCGTAGGGGAGCGGTCCCGAGCAGATGGGGCAGATCGCCGTGGTCCAGCTGCTCGTGCTCGAACCTCACGCCCCGCACCCTCAGATGCCGACTGAGGACCGCCCGCCCGCCCGGCCGTTCGAGGTGCACGGCCAAGGGGGCGAGTTCCGCATCGAGCAGCCGTTCCAGGCCGGACGGAGTCACGGTGACCAGCCGGGCGCCGCTCTCCTCGGCCAGCGCGCGGTAGGACATGAGCGTGCGCTGAGCAGCCGGGTACTCGCTGTCGCCGATGCTCGACAGGTCCAGCAGATAGCGGTCGTCCGGCGACAGGTCGAGGGGCTCCTCCTCCCTGACCGTGGGCAGTTCCTCGATGCGGCTGCCCGGCACCGATGCCTCCACCAACAGCATGGTTGCCGCGGAGCGCCGGCCGATCCCGGGCGGGCCTTCCAGGAGCACCACCGCACCGGGCCGCGCCAGCCGGTCGGCCGCCCGGGCGTATCCGCCCGGCCATACGAAGCACTTGGCGAGCCGCCGCCGGTGCTCACGTACGATCTCCCGCCGATCGACCCCGGCCCTGACCAGGGGGGCTCGGGGGTCGATCGAGTAGTAGTAGGTGTTGTTCTGGTCACCGCCACCGCTGTGGACCGGTCCCCGCGGGTCGCTGATCGACGTACCACCCGTGTCGGTCAACGTTCCTCGTCCACGGGCCGCCCGTTCCGGTCCGCCCTCTGCCGGACTTCCCCGTGGTTCTCGCCCACGTACTGCACACCGCCTCCGTCGCCGGAGATACGCGGGCCCAGATACTGCTCACGCGCCTGATACAGGTGCCCGCTCCCGGTGTGGACCGGGCCCTGGGCCTCGCTGACAAAGGTTCCGGAGAAGTCTCCCTTGAGATTGCCGATCCCCCCGCGCTGGCGGTGCTTGATCACTTTGGCCTGCGTCCGGGCGTCTTTGGCCCCATCCCTGTCAGTGCCGTGGTCGTCGGCCGACGGTGCCGGACGGGCCCGGTAGCCGTTGCTCCGCGCGGCGGATCCCAGTTCGGGCAGCAGCTCCACGAGATCGTCGGCCAACCCCGTCAGGTCGGCGTCCGCGTTGCGGTGGCTGAGCCGCCGGTACTGGCAGGAGGCCAGGGCCTCGATGTCGCCGGGAAGATCGTCGGGACGCAGTCTCTTCGCCCCACCGACCAGCAGAGGAATGACCACAGCCCCGGTCTCGAGCGCTTCCCGGATCTCCCGCCGGGTCCAGTCGTCCTCGTCCTCCAGAGGGCTCCTGCCGCCGGGACCTCCCGGCTCCAACCAGCGGGGCCCCATTACGGCCAGCAGCACGCTGCTGCGCCGGACCGCGGTGAGCAGTTCCTGGGGGAACCGGCTTCCCAACCGGATGGACTTGCTCGCCCGGAAGACATGGCCATCGCCGAACACCCTGGAGAGTTCTCTTTCCACGAGTGTGGCGGTGGCTTCCTCGTCATTGGTCCGGTAATTCACAAAGATCAAAGGCATGCGGAATTCCGCTTCTGTGTGATGTTCCCATTTGTGACGGAAAGACAAACGATCCCGATGGGATGCCGAAGACTCGGAGGGTCGGAGCCGAAGGTTCTGAGCCGGACAGACTCCCCAGCACGGCGAGGAGCAGCCGAATTACTCTGTCGCCGAGACTCCTGTGACCGAGAACAACCCTCAGCGACCAGCGCCGAGTACGTTGGCGAGTGCGGGCCGGAGCCCGCGCACCGCCGGGTTTCCACGGAACCGTGACCATTCACGGTCCAGCCGGCGCACGTCCGTACGGACGGTGGCCGAGGGAGCGACGCTCATGAAAGCCAGCAGTTCGCGGGCCGTTTCGCAGGACCGCTCGATCTCACCCGACGCGGCGAGCGCCAGGGCATGCCGGAGGCCGTACCGCGCGCGGGTGTTCAGTGCGTGGGGTGCGATGCGCCGGCACTGGTGCTCCAGCAGGTCGGCAGACTGCCGGGGGCGGCCCAGGTCGTAGAGGCACCACCCCTCCACCATCGATACCGGATCCTTGAGCTGGGTGGTGCCGAGCACCGGGCCCCCCGATGGGTCCACGTCGGCCGCCAAGAGATCACGCGCCCGCTCCAGCGCTCTTCCGCAGGCCCTTTCGTCACCGGCGAGGGCGTGCCCCTGGGCCTCGCGCTGGGCCGCCAGTCCTCTGATCCTGGGGGGCGTGGCGCTGCGCTGAGCCTGTCGGGCGAGCGCGATCGTCCGGGGCGCGTCCCCGTCGTAATAGGTGACGAGCGCACGACGGACCAGCGCATAGTCCGCCAGGTCCGCGTCCCCACCGGCCTGCGCCAGCTCCACCGCCTCGGCCGTGGCGCGCAGCGCGGTGGTCTCGTCCCCGTTCTCCTGGGCCATCCACCCGATGTACTCGGCGAAGCGGGACGCGGTGATGAGCAGGCCGGTCCGGGAGGATCCCGTGGTGCGGGAGGCCAGCGTGGTGACGGTGGATGCCTGCGAGCGGAGAACGGGCAGCATCGCTGCCGGCGCCAGGCTCTGGCCCAGTCGCTTCATCTGGTGCAACTGTTCCTGGAAGAGGGCGCCCGGTGGCAGGTCCTGGTCGCCAACATCACCGATCCCACCCCCCTCCGCCATACGTGCGGCGAGCAGGGAGCCCACCCCTGTGGCAATCACCCGGCGCCGCGCGGGCCTCGGCCTGCTTGCGGCCGACCGGTCATCCGCGGAGAGCAGTCGGCGCAACCGCCCGCCGGCATTGAAGTAGGCGTCACAGCACTGGGCCAGATTCATCGTGGGGGGATTTGCACCCCGCTCGATCTTGGAGAGATGCCCCGTGCTGTACGTCGTGACTTTCGCCAGCTGCTTCAGCGTCATTCCGGCTTCTTCACGCAGCCGGCGCAGCTCCGCACCGAAACGTAACGGGACGTCCATACCCCTACCTTTCCAACGTCCTGGACAGCCGACTTATCCCTCGGCCGCCCCTTAAGAAGATTCTGGCACGGCCTCGCGTCGTTCTGTCGGGTAAAGGGAAGTTTCATGTTTCCTCCCTCTGTTCGGGCGCGAGAAACGGATACGCAGCCCATGGCATCGTGCTGTGGCTGCGACCAGCAAGCAGGCGTTGCCGGAACGCGCGGCACCGGGGAAGCCGCGTGAAGAAGCAGTCCGGTGAGCCCTGGCAGCGAGCGCTGCGCGTCTTCGTGCTCGGCTGCGGCGCCCTGTCCCCGGCCATGCGTGGTGACCGGAAGATGATCGCGTGGTCCGATCTCGCGGCCCGGGGTGTGGCCGAGGTGCTCAGCAGGTCTCGCGATAGGCGGTTTCGGGCAGATAGGCGTCCCACTGTTCTGCCCCGAGCCCGCCCCCGGCCCGATCGCACACGTCGCCCGCCGCACGTTGCGGGTCGAGCACACCGATCTCCCGATGCACGCCGTGCGGGGTCGCGATGCGCAGCCTGTCGGCGCCGTCCGTGAATCCGAGGCCGAGGATCCGGCCTTCGCCGGCCTGGACAAGGGTGCCCGGGGTGCCGGGCGAGCCGGTTTCCCACACGCGTACGGAACCGTCCTCGGCTCCGACCGCGACGAACTCGCCGTCGGCCGAGAAGGCGACAGGCAGCGGTTCGTTCCGTACCTCGTGGTCCGATTGCGCGAGGACCGCGATCCGGTGCCGGCCGAGGCGGTCCCAGAGAGTGACCCGGCCATCACGGGAGCTGACCGCCAGATGGTTTCCGTCCTGGCTGAACCGCGCGGCCCGCAGCGTGTCCTGGCCGTGCAGGCCGGTGACTCTGCGGCCGGTGCCCAGGTCGTACTGATCGCCGTTCGACGCGAGCAGAGCGGTCGCCTCCGGTGTCAGGAAGACGGAGTGCGTCTCCGTCCGGGTGCGCAGCAGGCGTTTCCTGGCCTGCTCGGAGACCCGCCACACCTCGACGACCCTCGGGGCGTCGTTCTGCCCGCCGATCGGTCGCGACGTGGCGAACAGCAGGGACGTGGCGTCCGCGCCCACGGCGATGGTCTCGATCAGATCCGGCACCTTGATGCGCGCGGCTTCGCGTCGGTGTGCCACGTTCCACAGGCGAACCTCGGAGCCTCCGTACGCGACGGTACGGCCGTCCGGCGAGAAGGCCACGTGAGGTGTCGCGACCCCGGGGGCCCGGCCCGGCAGGGCGGTCGTCCTGCCGCCGCGTTCGTGCAGCCGGAACTCCCAGTCCTGACCGTCCCGCCGCGTCGTCACGGCCGTGTTCCCGTCCGCGCTGAACTCGGCCTGCCGGTAGGGCTGTCCTTGCTTCCGGTAGGGCTGACCTTGACGCCCGGGCACGGTCGCCTCCAGTACGGCGCGAACATCGAGCGTCCTCACCGTGCTCGCACCGCCGACGACGAAGCGCAGCACCCCGTCCGCCGGATCGACCCGTGGCTCGACGACGTAGGGCCCGTCCGGTGTGTAGGTCGTCAATGGGCGGTCCGGGCGCGCCAGGTGCCACAGGGCCATGTCGCCCTGGACGGTGACGGCGTACGCGCCGTCGGCGCTGAACGACGCCTCCGGCCTGTCCTCTCCGCCCGTCCTGATCCTGGGCCGCTCCCGGCCGTCCCGCACATCCCAGGTACGGACTCCGCCTTCCACGGCGACGGCAAGGGCGCGGCTGTCGGGCAGGAACGTGAACCGGGCGCCCTCGTCGCACAGTTCGCGGTCCGCCTCTCGGGTCCAGGGTGCGGGTATGCGGCGCTTCGACTCAAGGTCCCAGACCGACAGTCGGGCGGCCTCGTACGCGCAGGCGGCCAGGAGCTTCCCGTCGGGGCTCAGCTGGGCGATGGGTCCGTCACCCTCGCGTGCTCCCGCGGCGAACACGAGCCGCCCCGTCTCCACGTCCCACACCTGAACCCTGGACCCCCTGCGCTCCTTGTCGGCGTCCTCGGTGAGGAGCAGCCGCCCGTCGGGGCCGAACTCCGCTTCCGGATAGCCCCCCTGAAGGCGACCGAGTCGCCGCGCCCGCTGTCCGTCGCGCAGGTCCCGCACGACGACGGCGCCCAGGCCGTCGAGATACGCGACCCGCCCGGCGTCGCGACTGACCGCGAGAACCGATGCGAACGCGTCGCCCGGGATCCTGGTCGCGCCGAGTGAGCGGCCGGTGCGTGAGTCCCACCGATACACCCGGTCCCTGCCGGTCTTTGTCAGGATCCGGCCGTCCGCACTGAGCCGGCCCTGGGATTGCAGGTCACCCGTGCCGTCGCGCGGTGTGAACGACGACAGCTCGCGCTGGGAGGCGGCGCCCCGCACCGCCTCCCGGGTCTCCGGCAGGTCGGCGATCCGCCAGGACGCCAGACTCAGCCGCATGGCCAGGCGCGGGTCCGAGGTGCGCAGGGCTGTCGCGACACCGGCGACGCGGCGGGCCTCGGCCTCGTCGTGGCGGCGGTCGCTGACGCGGCTCTGCTGCCGGGCCACCGTGCCGGCGACCGCGGCCAGGCAGATCAGCAGGGCGAGGGCCGCCAGCAGAGAGCGGCGGCGCCGGGCTCCACGTGTGCGTGCTCGTAGCGCCTGCTCGTGGGCGGCCAGGCTCGCGAGGTGGAAGTCGCCCTCCAAGGCCGTCAGCTCCTCGGACCCGCCCGACCCCCGAGCCCGGTCGTTCCTGTCACCGAACGCGTCACGAGCCGCCGAGAGCCGTACGCCCCGATACAGGGCCCCGGGGTCCCGGTCCAGTGCCTCCCACGCACGGGCGGCCTCCGTCAGCGCCCGATGCAGACGCAGCCGTTCCCGGTCGGCCTCGATCCAGCCTCGTAGCCGTGGCCATGCGGTGAGCAGGGCTTCGTGGGCGAGGTCGACCGTGGCACCGTCGACGGTGAGCAATCGGGCCCGTACCAACTCCTCCAGGACGGCCGACTCCGCGACCGACGAGGGGACTTCGGCACGGTCCACGGGCCGGCGGGTGTCCTGCGTGCCGTCGCCCGGCGAAACCATGCGCAGCAGCAGCCTACGGGCGGCGGCGGCCTGCTCGTCGGTGAAGCGGGCGTACACCGTCTCCGCGGTGTGGGCGATGGCGCCGCGCATCCCACCGATCGAGTCGTACGCCTGTTCGGTGAGGGTCTTGCCCCGGCGCCGGCGCCAGACCTCGAGGAGAGCGTGTGCCATCAGCGGCAGACCACCCGGCTGCCTCTCGACGTCGGCAACGATGCGAGCGGTCAACGCCTTCTCCACGAGGAGGCGGTCGCGCTGTGCCGGTCCGATGACGGCCTCCCTGAGCTGGGCGGATGTCATCGGGCCGACAAGAAGCGTGGCGGATCGCACGGCGTCGGCGAGCGGACCGTGATCGGCGCAGCGGCCGTAGAAGTCGGCGCGCACGGCGATGACGACGCGTAACCGGCTCTCGGGTGCGCGGGCGGCGAGCAGCGCGTCGACGAACCGGGCCCGGGAGGAGTCGTCCCGGCAGAGCGTGAACAGCTCCTCGAACTGGTCGATCAGGACGATCGTGTCGCCCTCTTCGGCAGCGACCGGCGCGAGCAGGGCGGCATCGGGGTGATCCGACGGGGTGATGACACGGACGAGGGCGGGCCTGCGCCGCGGATCCGGTTCGTCTCGCAGGGCGGGGACCAGCCCGGCACGCAGCAGGGAGGACTTGCCGCTGCCGGAGCCGCCCACCAGTGCGACGACGCGGCGGCCAGTTCCGCGACGAGTTCACCGCGCCCGAAGTAGGTGTCCCGGTCGTCGGGTTCGAACCGGGCCAGACCCTTGTAGGGGGAGGTCGCCACCTCCTCCCCGGCCTCGGCCTCCGCGGCGGCGTCTGCGGTGGCCTCGCGCCATCGCCGCTCCCAGTCCACCTCGTCTCCACCGCAGGCGCGCACATAGGCGAGCAGCACGGGCAGAGTCGGCACCCGTCCACCGGACGCGGCGGCGGACAGGGTCGGGGCCGAGAATCCGACGTCCTCGGCCATCGCCCGGTAGGTGGGGGCACCGGCTTCCCCACGCAGCCTCCGCAGCTCGGACGCGAGGCGTGGGGCGGCGCCCGCAGCCGGGTCGAGCGGCTTCTCGCGGCGCCCCATCGGTGACCTGCCCCCGTCATGTGATGCGCGCCCTCATGCCACGGACGCGTCCCCCAACAGCCCCATGACCCTATCGGGCAGCGTTCCCTTCCTCCGGCGACCTCCCGGCAATTGATAGGCCCTCGGGACGGGGGCTGCGCATCAATTCCCCGGCGGTTGAACTCGACCTGCTGCCCCACCCGTCGAGACATGCAGGAGACAGCCATCGCCGCCGCCTAAACGCTCAGGCCTCCCGCACCGCCCCGCGCCGCACCCGCTCCTCGCGCGCGAGCGGTGCTGGTTCGGCACCGCGTCGTCGTCGCGCCGGTGCTGCTCACGCTCGTGCTCGGCCTCTGGGGGATCCGGCGCGGTGATGCCGTCTGGCATGACGAGGCCGTGACGATCGGGCTCGCGAGTCGCGATCTGCCCGATCTGTGGCAGACATCAGGACGCGTCGACGCCGTGCACGGTCTCCACTACCTGCTGATGCACTGCCTGTTCGACGCCTTCGGCACCGACGTGCTCGTACTGCGGCTGCCCTCGGTGCTCGCGATGGCCGTGGCCGCGGCCGGTGTCGCGATGCTCGCCGTGCGTCTGGCAGGGCCGCGTGCCGGGCTGTTCGCGGGCGTCGTGTTCGCTGTGCTGCCCCGGGTGCAGCAGTACGCGCAGGAGGGGCGCTCGTACGCGCTGGTCTGCGCGCTGGTCGTCTGGGCGACATACGCCCTGGTGCGAGCGGTCGAGCGCGACCGGCGGGGCATGTGGGCGGCGTACGCGGGGCTGCTGCTCGCGGCCTGTTGGCTGCACGAGTTCGCGGTGCTCGCGGTGGCCGCGCATGCTCTGTTCGTGCCGCGTGCGAGGCTCCGGGCCTTCGCCGGGTCGGCTGGGTGCGTCGCCGTGGGGCTCGCCCCTCTCGTGCTGGTGAGTATGCGGCAGTCCAGCCAGGTGGGCTGGCTGGATGCGACGAGGTCCGGCGAGTACGTCCGCTACTCGCTCACGGTCGGCCTGTCTCTGGCTGCGGCGGCCATCGCCGGGGCGCGGCGGCGGACCCGCACCGCACGCGAGGGCCGGCTGATCGCCCTCGGTCTCGGCCTCTTCCTCGCGCCGACCGGGCTCCTGATGCTGTTGTCCCTGGCCAAGCCCCTGTACCTGGACCGCTATGTGGTCTACGGCGCCGCGGGCCTCGCGCTGCTCCTCGGCGCCGCGTTCGACCAGGCGCTGCGGCTCGGGCGAAGGGTCCGCGCGGGCGCGGTCACCGCCGCTGTCGTCGCCTGCGCGATGGTGGTGCCGACCGCCCTTGAGCTGCGCACTCCCGCAAGCCGCTCGGACGACATGACCGCACTCGCCGCAACCCTGCGCGAGACCACCCGGCCCGATGACGGCGTGGTCTACCTGTCCGTGAAGCGCAGAGCATGGGAACTCGCCGATTCCAGGCCCGTCGCGGGAGTGGATCTTGCGCGGGCGCGCGGCCCGGCCGCCTCGCACAGCCTGTACGGCACCGAGGTGGCGCCCGACGAGCTGCGTGCGCGGATGCTCGCACGTCACCGCATCGTCGCCGTCGCCTCGCCGCCCGGCGTCGCGGTGGATGACGACGAGAGGGCCAGGACGAAGCGGGAGACGCTCGCCGAGCACTTCGAGGTGTGCGGCGAGCGCGTGGTCGCAGGTTCGGTCATCACGGTCCACGCACGAACCAACCACTGCTGAGACCGGGGCCGCGAGCATCTCGCGGTTGCGGGACCCCGGCCTCGCACCATTTCTCACGTCGTGGTTCCGGACGGCCCTTCGGCGTACTGGCTCAGCCCGGCAACCGGTTCCCGACCGGGCCCCGACCGAGAGCGCCGTGACCCGGCGGCGTACGGAACGAGCCCGTCCGGCCGTCGGCGCTCCTGGCCGAAAACGAGCGTCGGCGCCGGTCTGCGGAGTCGCTGCGCAGTGGCCGCGCAGTAGTAGCGCAGTAGTAGCGCCGTCAGTAGCGCCGAGGGTTTCCGCTCAGCTCCGCCACGGAGAACCGGACAGTACTTTTCGGACAACTGTGGGCCGTCCGGGTGAGTGCAGACAACCCGCGGGGCCCGCTCCGCTTCTCACAGGTCGGACACAGCGTCGCCACAGGTGAGTTGGGGCCCTGCTGCTCGTCCACGTTCCGTCACGCACCCGGAAGCCGGAAGTACGAGGAATGATGACCAGATCCCCGCAGGGCCGCACGAACCGCCTGACCCGACCCTCGATCGCCATCGCCGCGGCAGTCGCCGTGACGGCGGGCGTCGTCGCCGCCGCTCCTGGTGCCAAGACGGCGGAGCCGACGCCGAAGCTCAGCCTGATCGCCGCATCCACCTCGGTGACGCTCGACTCGTGGAAGGAGGATCCCGGCGTCTATCTGGATCTCGGTACGTATCTCACCTCCGAGAACGGCGCCTTCGAGCTCAAGGTGTCCCGGAAGTCCTACAAGGACCCGGTCGTGGCCTCGCAGGTCTTCCGGAACGGGAAGAAGACCACGACCAAGGCGCTTCCCGCCGGGCTCGTGAAGGACTTCTCCGGGCTGCCGGACTTCGCGCAGATCAAGCTCACCGACGCGGCGGGCAAGACGGTGCTGACCCAGACCGAGGCGTTCTGCCCCAACAACGCCTCCGGGCGGGTCCGGCCCGACGCGCCCGCCAACTCGAAGTATCCGCAGAGCTGTCCGGTGAACCCCTTCACCCTCGGCTCGGTGTGGGGTGTGGAGAACGGGTGGGCGTCCAACACCTACGCCGGCTACTACTCCAAGCCGGTCCAGCTGGCCGCCGGTACGTACACCGCCAAGATCAACGTGACCAAGAAGTACCGCGACCTCTTCGGCATCGCCAACCAGACCCGCACCGTCAAGGTCACCGTCCGCGAGCGCAGTTGGGAGGAGCCGCCCCCGGTTCCCGCCGGCAGCCGCAGCGCCGCGTCCGCGCACGGAGGGCATGAAGGGCACGGGACGGCCGCCGCGCCCTCCGGCCACGCCGCGCACGGCGCCCCGGCGCGTACCGAGGCGCCCGCCGCCCGGACGACCGGCGCCGGCTCCACGTTCAACGTCGGTCACGGGCCCTACCCGCCGGCTCCGGCCGCCCTGCCCTGGGCGCTGAAGAAGGAGTCGCTCCAGCGGGAGTCCTTCTCCGCGGCCAAGGTCGGCGACCGTGCCGGGCAGACCGACGGGTCCCGGCAGGCGCCGGGAGCCAAGCCCAACGCCAAGCGGCCCACCGGCAAGGCGGTCGTGCCCGACGTGCCGAAGCCGGACCTGCGCTCGCTGCCCGCGTACGGCATCACCGTCAGCGACGGCTACGAGGAGGTGCCCGGCAAGGACTACCTCGCCTTCAGCGCCAACGTGTGGAACGCGGGCCCGGCCAAGCTCGTCGTGGACGGCTTCCGTTCCCCGGGCAAGGAGCTGATGGACGCCTACCAGTACTTCTACGACGCCAACGGCAAGCAGGTCGGCTACACCCCGACCGGCACCATGGAGTGGGACCCGCGTCCCGGCCACGAGCACTGGCACTTCACGGACTTCGCCAGCTACCGGCTGCTGAAGGCCGACCAGAAGGAGTCGGTGCGCAGCGGCAAGGAGGCGTTCTGCCTGGCCAACACCGACGCCGTCGACTACACGGTGAAGAACGCCAACTGGCACCCGGACAACACCGACCTGTCCACCGCGTGCGGCCAGGAGAACTCGATCTCCGTCCGCGAGGTGCTCGACGTCGGCTCCGGCGACACCTACACCCAGGACCTGCCCGGCCAGTCCTTCGACATCACGAACCTGCCGAACGGCACCTACTACATCCAGGTCCTCGCCAACCCGGAGAACCGGCTCAAGGAGACCAACCACAACAACAACAGCGCGCTGCGCAAGGTCGTCCTCGGAGGCAAGAAGGGCGCCCGCACCGTGAAGGTCCCCGCCCATCACCTGGTGGACGCCAACTAGCGGCTATACACGGCGCGTTGAGGCGCTTCGTTCGGTACGTTCCGCCGGCCCCGGGAAGGATCCCGGGGCCGGCGGCGTGCCCGGGACCCAAACCTGAGTTCTCGCCAACTCGCCCGTGCACCCGTAACCCCGACCCCGCCCCACCGCGGCTCCGCGACCGCGCCCCCGCCCCCGCCACGACTGGGCCGGTCAGGGACATGACCGGGCGCACCCACGGTGTCCGGGGCGCCACGGACGGCTCTCCGCTGCCAGGTGGGGGCGGCGAAGGCACCTTCGGCGGACACGGTCGCCGACCAGGCAACGCACTGGTTACTCATGCGTAGTGCATGTGTGGCGCAATTCACTCCCCTCTAGGGGTGGTTCTGGGAACATCTACGCCAACGAGATCGGGCCATACATACCGCCGCGGGGGGAGTGGCCATGGGGCTGCTCGGCGATGAGCTGGCGTTCGGGCGGGCGCTGACCGCCCCGGAGTACGAGAGCGTCATGGCCCTGGGACACCGCAAGGAGTACGCGGCCGACACCCCTCTCCTGACCGAGGGCGACCGGACCGGCCATGTGGTCATCGTGGAGCGCGGCTGGGTGACCGTCTCCCACGTCACCGACCGCGGCGCCACCCGGCTCATACTCGGGTTACGCGGACCCGGCGAACTCCTGGGAGAAATGGCCGCGTTGGACCAACACCCGCGCAGCGCCACCGTACGGGCCCTCGGCACCGTCGAGGCGACCGTCATCGGCGGCGACGCGTTCCGCCGGTTCCTCGCCACCCACCCCCGGGTCAGCGGACTGGTGATCCGGCAGCTGACCTTCCGGCTGCGCAGCGCCGACCAGGAGCGCTCCGCCCTCGCCTCCCTGACCGTCCTCCAGCGCCTGGCGAGCCGGCTCACCGAGCTCTCCCGGACCGCTCCCACCGGCCCCTACGCACCGTCCGCGCCCACGTCCGGGGCCAGAACCGGGTCCACCGGCGCCGTCGTCCACCTCGCCCAGGACGAACTGGCCGCCACCGTCGGGGCGACCCGTGAAGCGGTCGCCAAGGCGCTGCGGCTGCTGCGCACCCAGAAGATCGTGCGCACCGGCACACGCATGGTGGAGATCCTCGACCCCGCGCTGCTCGCTCTCCTCGCGGAGGGGCATCGGGACTGAACGGCCCGCCGTGTGTAAACGGCTACAGACGGCCTTCGTCCCGGGCCGGAAGCTGTACGGGACGGCAAGCGCCAAGAGAGCGGGGGCACGCGGTGGAGCACGACGCGTTGGATGCCGGTGAGGCACGCTACGAGCTGGTCATCAGCGTGGACGCCAGACGTTCCGGGCAGTACGGCGACGCGGAGAAGCCGCGGATGCGGGAGCGGATCTACCAGGTCCTGGAGAACGCGTTCGCCCAGGCCGGGGTAGGCCGGGACACCGTCCACATGGAGGACCGCGGGGACGGCGTGCTGGTGTCGGTCCCGGGCCGGATCGCGGTGACGCGGCTGCTCGGCCTGTGGATGGTGGAGGTCCACGAGAACCTGCGCGAGGTGAACCCCTCCCTCCTCGTGCCGCTCGGGCTGCGGGTGGCCATGCACGTCGGGCCCGTACGCCACGACAGCCGGGGCATCAGCGGGCGTGCGGTCGACCTGACCTGCCGGCTCGCCGACTCGTCCGTCGCCCGGCAGCTGCTGGACCGTGAACAGGCCGATCTGGTGCTCGTCGTCTCCGAATCCCTCTACGTGGACGTGGTCTCGGCCGGGGGCAAGTTCATCGAGCCCGCGCGCTTCTCCTCGGCGCGGCTCGCCCTGAAGGACGGGGAGGCCACCGCCTGGTTCCATCTGCCGGGCCGGCCCGCGCCGGACGTCGGGCCGAGCACCCCGCAGGAGCCGGGCGGCCCGGCCGGTGGTCCGGGCGGTGGGCCGGCCGCCGGGCCGGACACCGCTCCGCCCGTCGACGCTCCGGCCGCCACCGCTCCGGTACGCGCACGGGACGAGCGGGACGACGGGGACGCGTCTGCCCGGTACACCGCGCGGCGCGACCTGTCCGTCCACCAGCACAACGTCTACCAGCAGCCCGTGCACATCGGCCACGTCACCGGCGACACCCCCCGGAAGGACTGAGCATGGCCGACGAAGCAGTGGCCGAGCGTTCCGCCGAGCCCGCCGCCCCGAGGGCGAAGGAGGCCCGCTCCCCCGAGGCTCCGCCGCGCGGTGGGGCGCGGGGGGACGACAAGGCCAAGGACGCCCCGGGCGGCGCGAACGCGCCCGGCTCCGCCGACGCCCCCGACTCCGACTCCGCCGCCGATGAGGCCGCCGAGCGGGAGAAGGAGCGCGAACGCGCCGCGGACCGCTTCAAGGACCGGACCCGCGACCCGCTCGCCGAGGAGCAGGGGGAGGAGGGGCCGACCGACGCCGCCGCCGCCACCCGCGCCCGACGGTCCGGACAGAGACTCCTCACCAGCGGCCGGGACTTCATCGGCCTGGACCGCTCCGACGTCGGCCAGCTCCACATCGGCGACATCAACATCCGTCTCGACGCACTGCGTTCCGGACTCTCCATGCGCAACGGCCCGGTGCCGGAGGAGGAGTTGCTGCGGATTCGCCGGACCCACATCGAGCCGGAGGGGTACGTACGGCTGCGCCGGGCACTGGAGGCCCGCCGGCTGCTGGTGCTCGGCGGGGCCCCCGGCACCGGCCGGGTCAGTACGGCGCTGGCACTCCTGGAGGAGGTCACCCGCGACGGCGAGGGCGGGCAGAACAGTGAGCGGGTGCGCCGCGCCGACCCGGAGCGAGGGATCCGCGAGCTGGCCGCGCAGGTGGTGGGCGGGGAGGGGGGCCACCTGCGCGGCACCGGGTATCTGCTGGAGCCCGCCCTGGACCGGCCGGGCACCCTGCCGCCCGACGGGATGGACCTGGACCAGCTGGCCTCGGCGCTGGCCGAGCGGGGCTCGTACGCGGTGGTCGTGGTGAGCGTCGGCTCGGCGGCCAACCCGCTGCTGGCCGGGCGGTACGGGGCGATCTGCCCGCCCGCCCCCACCCGTGAACTGGTCGCCGTCCGGCTGCGCAAGCGGCTGGAGGAGGAACACGGCGACCCGGTACGGGATGGGGGCGGCGGGGGCGAAGGCGCGGGCGGCGGCCCGGACGGGGGCCGGAGCGGGGACCGAAGCGGGGACAGCGCCCGGGACCGTGACCGCGGCCCGGACGAGGACGGCTCGCTCTCCCGGTTGCTGGAGCGTGCGGCGGAGCTGCGTGAGGATCCCGAGGTCACCGAGGCCGTGGGGCTCGACGACCTGCGGCCCGCCGAGGCCGAGCTGTTCGCCTCGCTGCTGGCCGGGCATCTCCTGGGCTCCGTGGGCCGTGCGGAGCTGCTGTCCGGCTGCCGCGGTCTCGCGGCCGTCCAGGCGTACGAGTGGTTCGCCGGGGTGGACCGGGCCCTTGCCGCCCCGCCGCCCGGCGACGGCCGGACGCCCCCCGTGCGCTCCGGAACCGCCGCCCTGTTCCACCCGGTGGCGTTCCGGATCGCACTCGCGGTCCTCGGCGGCGCCTCGCACAGCGCGGTGTCCGCCGCCGCCCACCTGCTGACCTGGGAACTGTCCGTACAGAGCGATCCGGACAGCACCCCCGCCCGCCCCCTGTTCTGCGACGACCCGGAGTCCGACCTGGCGCTCTCGCGCGCCCGGCCGGCCGACGGGACCGTCGACGTGGCGGGCGCCGAGGTGACGGGGCGGCTGATCTTCTACCGGGGGGCCGCGCTGCCCGCCGCCGTGCTCGCCGAGCTCTGGGACCGGCACTTCCCCGTCCGCGCCCCGGTCGTCCGCTGGCTGCGGCTGCTCGCCGACGACTCCCGGCCCCAGGTGTCGATGCGCGCCGCGGTGGCCGCCGGGGAACTGTCCGTACGGGACTTCGAGCACGGGTACAGCGAGCTGATCCGGCCGCTCGCCGAAGCACCCACGCCCCGCCGCAGGGTCTTCGCCGCCACCGCGCTGGACCAGGCCGCCGGTCACGCCTCGCACCGCCGGGCGGTGCGCAAGGTGGTCGACAACTGGTCGCGGCACGGCACACCGGCCCTGCGCTGGACGGCGGCCATGGCCCTGGGCTACGGCCGGTCAGCCGACTCGATGGACGACGCCCTGGACGCGCTGGCCGGGATCGGGGTCCGCGACGACGGGGAGCAGCTGGCCGTGGCCTCGTTGAACGTGGTCCGGCTGCTGACGCTCCCGGAGTGCGCCACCGTGCTGCGGCGGCTGGCCGACTGGACCGGGCACCGCGGCGAGGAGTACCAGGACCTCGCGCTGGTGAGCATCGTCCGGCTGGCGCTGACCGATGTGGACGAGGTCCTCGACGACGAGCCCGGCACCCCGCTGGGCGACCGGGGCGACTGGCCGCTGCTGCTCGCGCTGGCCGCGACCCGGCCCGAACTGACCGGGAAGCTGGCCGACCTGTTCTGGACGGCGCTCAACACCGCTCGGTCCCGGGACGTGGCGCTCGACGCCCTGGAGACCCTGTTGCGCTCCGCCTCGCGCAAGGACGGTCGCGCGTGGACACGGGAAGGACTGGCCGCGCTGCTGCCCGCCCTGATCGCCAAGGAGCAGGACCGGCGGCGGCTGGACTGGCTGCTGCGCCGAATGATGAGGGATCAGGACCGTCCGCTCACCGAGGAACGGGCGCGCGCCCTGTGGCGGCTCGCCGTGCCCGCGCGGCAGCGGCGGTCCGAAGAGGAGGAGAGTCATGGCTGAGGAGAACCGCGTGGCGGAGAACGAGGCGGTGGCCCCCTCGCGGCCCACGGGCCCGTTCCTGCGGGAGTACACGCCGACCGGCCCGTTCCGGCAGGGCGGCGCCCGCACCACGTCGGTGCTGTTCTACCGGCGGGGCTACAGCGTGGCCGGTGTCTCCGGCATCGAGCACTACGACAGGCCGCCGCTGGCCTGGCGGCCGCACACCATCTGCGAGATCGCCACCGGCACCTTCGTGACCACCCTGCGGATGGAGCTGCCCGCGTCCGGCGGCACGACGTTCTTCAAGGCGGAGGTGGACATCCAGTGGACCGTCGAGGATCCGCACCTGGTGGCGGTGCAGGTGGTCACCGACATCGCCCAGAGCCTCACCGCGCCGACCCTGGAGCGGCTGCGGGAGATCTCCGCCCAGTACCCGGTGCACCAGGCGGAGCAGGCCAACGCCGACATCACCCGGACGTGCGCCTCCGGTCGGTGGGACGACCTCGGCACCGGCCTCGGACTGCGGGTGCGGTTGTTCGTACGGCTGCGGGTGGACGACGGGACGATCGGCCACGAGGAGAGGGTCCGGAGCCAGCGGAGCGACTCCGAGCTGGCACGGATGCGCCAGGAGAACTACCTGAGGATGCTGCGGGGCGGTGAACTGGAGCAGCTCAGCCACATGTTGGCCGCCGAGCCCAAGGCGGCCAACAACTTCCTGGAGAAGATCCGTCAGGAAGGCCGGCAGGACGAGAAGGACCGGGTCGACCGGCTGTTCTCCATGATCGCCGACGGCCAGATCCATTCCGACGAGATCGAGACCCGGGTACTCGACGACCTCAGCAGGCAGCACCTCGGCGTCCAGGGCCCGATCGGCACCCGGCCCGCCCGCCGCGCCCCGCAGGAGTTGCCACCCGCCCGCGAGGAGGCGTTCACCCCCGACTGGGTGGCGGACGAGCCTCCCGTGCGGCAGCCCCGCCCGCCCGTCCGGGACGCCGAACCCGAACCGCCCGCGCCGCGCCACCGCGACCGCGACGACGGCTGGGGCTGGGCGGAGGACGACGGATGAGCGCCGACGGAACCACACGGACTTCCCCCGCCCCGACCGTGCCGGTGCCGGACGGGGGTCAGCACGGGCCGGACAGGGCGGGGGAACGCATCGCGGAACGGCTTCTGGTCACCGTGCGGGAGGACCTCGGCAGGGCCGACTCCAAGGCCGCCGTGCTGCTCTCGGGGGCACTCGCCCTGCCCGCCTTCCTCATCGGGCGGCACGGCTCCCCCGACTGGCGGGGCCCCGGCGACCTGGCGCTGGTCGTCGCGGGCGTGCTGTGGGTGGTCGCGGTGGCCGCCCTGGTCCGCGCTCTCCTGCCGCGTACGGGCACGGTCCGCGACCGGGAAGGGGTGACCTACTTCGGGGACCTGCTGGCCCCGTTCGACTACGACGTGCTGACCGCCCGCATCAACGAGGCCGGCCGCGACCCGGTCGGCTGGCTGCTCGTCCAGGCCGTGGACGTCAGCGCCATCCTGTCCGCCAAGTACCGGGCGATCCGGTGGGCGGTCGCCACGCTCGCCCCGGCGGCCGCGCTGGCTCTCGCCTGGAGCCTGGCCGCGCGCTGACCGCCCCGCACGGGTGTGCCACGTCCAGGGGCACACCATCGACAACTACACAGAGCAATCACACAAGCACTGCGCGACATCACGTAGACGCAAGAAGCCCAGCCGCGCAGGCGCCCACACACGCAGACACGCAGACACGGCAACGACAGTAAAAGGGGACGGTCGTGCGAAATGACCGAAGAAGAGGCCCGGCCGGCACCGGCCGGGCCGGGCGGGCGGCGCTCGCCGTCCTGGCCGGTGCGGCCCTGCTCACCTCCCTGACGGCACCGGCGGCCGCCGATCCGGAGCCGGCCTCGGCCGCCGCGCCCGCCTTCGCCTCCGTCAACTACGCGGTGGCCGTGGACCAGTCCGCGAGTCTCGCGCCCGCGGACATCAAGGCGGAGAAGGCCGCCGCCGCCCGGATCGCGCTCGGCGACGTCTCGGCGACCTCCCACATCAGCGTGTTCGGCTTCGCCGCCGCCGAGTCGGCCGACCAGCGGGCGGTGGACCCCGTGTGCCCCCGTACCCGACTGGACGCCGCGGGGCGGGAGTCGGTCGGGGGCTGCGTGGAGAAGCTGCGCAGCCGCAAGAAGAGCGAGGGCACGGGGACGGACTTCCCGAGCGCGATACGCCAGGGCGTGCACGAACTGAGCTCGGGCACCGACCCGTCGGTCCCCCGGGTGCTGTTCCTGCTCACCGACGGGGAGATGGACGTCACCGGCAGCCCCCAGTACGGCGACCCGGCGCACCGCGAGGCCGAGGGGAAGCGGCAGTTGGAGCTGGAGCTGAAGAACGCCGCCGCCGAGAACGTACAGATCTGGCCGCTCGGCTTCGGGCCCGCCCCGGACAAGGAGCAGCTCGACAAGATCGCCGCCGGCGGCTTCCAGAAGGGCTGCGTCGACCTGCCGTCCGCCCGCCCCACCGCCCGCAAGGTCTCCGGGGCCAAGAACGTCGGGCCGGTGCTGGAGAAGATCTTCGCCGCCGCGCACTGCCTGCGCTACCAGGCGGGACCGAGCAAGCGCCCGCCCGCCACCCTGCCCATCACCATCTCGCCGCTGGCGACCGTGGGCAGCATCGTCGTCGACAAGGGCTCCCCCGAGGTGACCGTCACCTACACCGACCCGCTCGGCAACAAGGTGCCCACCACGGGCTCGTACCGGGACTCCACCTTCGAACTCGCGGGCGGCGGCGGCACGGTGGAGGCGCTGAAGATCGTCGACCCGGTGCCCGGCCGGTGGAAGGTCGACGTGAAGGCCCCCGAGGGCCACCGTTCGCTGCCCGTCGGCGTCAGCGTCCTGTGGCAGGGGGAGCTGCGCGGCTCCATCACGATGGACCCGCCCTCCCCGCAGGCGGGGGAGAAGGCGACCGTCACCATGCGGCTCCAGACCCGCGAGGGCTACGAGATCAAGGACCCGGCCGACTACGCCGGGCTGAAGGTCAGCAGCGAACTCACCGGCGACGGCTTCGCCCCGCTGCCCCTGCGGCTCGCCGACGACGGCAAGGGCCCCGACCCCACCAGGAGTGACGGCTCCTTCAGCGGTACGGTCACCGTCCCGAAGAGCGCCGACGGCGCGCTGAAGGTCAGCGGCACCCTCACCGCCTCCGGTCTCAGCGCCGACACCCGCAGCGAGGGCGGGCAGGTGGCCCCCGGGGCCCTGCCCGTCACCACGGCGCTCGGCCCGGTCCGCGGCGACGGCCACCCCGGGGAGACGGTCACCGCGAACCTCTCCGTCACCAACACCACGGACGCCCCGCATACCCTCGAACTGTCGCTCGCGGACGTCCGGGCCGGTCTCCTCACCGTGAGCCCCGCCGAGATCGTGGTGAAGCCCGGCGCGTCCTCCACCCATCAGGTCAGCATCGGGATCGGACCGGAGGAGTCCTTCGAGGGGCGGCTCGACGACGGCCCGCTCGGCATCGGCGGCACCGTCACCGTCCGGGACGCGACCGACGGCGACCGCACCCTGGTGCGCACCCCGCTGTCCGTCCAGGTCACCCCCGAACCCAGCCTGCTGGACCGGTACTGGTGGGTGCTGGTCGGCGCCGTCGCGCTGATCGTCGTCGGCGTCCTGGTGGCGCTGGCCTGGCTCCGCCAGCGGCGGGGCCGCCGCGACCCGCACGGGCTGACGCTCCACCTGCTCTCCCGGGACGGCGACGTGCTCGGCGTCCACACGGCCGGACACGGCCAGAAGCAGTGGTACGCGTTCGACATCGCCGAGGAGCACAGCAACCCGCGCGTCGAACGGCGCACCAACGGCCGGTACGCCGTGCAGCGCAGCCCCGAGGGCGGCGCGGTGGTCCGCAGACACGGCGGCCGCACCCGGGAGCGGCTCACGGCGACCGGCCGGGTCGATCTCACCGACCGGCTGAGCCTCGCCCTGGGCGAGGACTCCGTACGCGCCACCGCCGCCCCCGGGCCGCACGAACCGGTGGGCACGACCGGCGGGAGCGACGACTACCTGTGAGGCGCGCGCCGCCCGCCACCCGGCGGGCGGCGCCGCAGGCCCCGGCGGGCCGCACGGCCGCGAGGACTCGCGCCCGTGCGGCTCCGCCCATGGACGAACCGGCCCCACCCCGGCCGGAAGCGGGAGGAACCCCATGAAGATCTTCCAGCCGATGCTCTTCGTCGGCCTGGGCGGGACCGGCGGCCTCGTCGGCGCCGAACTGGAACGCAAGCTGCGCGTGGACCTGTGCGGCCCCGACGGCACCGCACTCCAGCACATCGGCGGCCTCGCCCCCTACCAACTGCCCGACTGCCTGCAGTTCGTGTACGCGGACTTCAGCGAGTCCGACCTCCAGCGGCTGCCCCAGTTCAACGTGGACTCCTCGCTGCGCGCGGCGTACGCCCGCACCTCGCGGGCCACCCACAACCTCCTGCCGAACTTCGACAGTTCGCCCGAGGTGACGCAGATGCTGCGGGCGAGCCTGCGCGAGGAGGTCGCGGGCTGGCTGCCCTCGCGCGAGGGCGAACCGCGCGTCACCCCGCTGCACAACGGCGCGGGCCAGCTGCCCACGGTGGGCCGCGCCGCGCTCTTCGCCACACTGCGGCACTCGCTCCAGCCGGTCCTGGAACCCCTCCTCCAGGCGATCGACGCCATCGCCAAGTCGGCGGGCGAGCTGAGCGAGCTGGGCGGCGGCCGGGTCACCGGCTGCGACGTCTTCGTCGCGTTCTCGGTCGCCGGCGGCACCGGGGCCGGGATCTTCCTGGACTACCTGCACCTGATCAACCAGGCGTTCAAGATCCGCCGCTTCAACGGCGTGAAGATCTACCCGCTGGTCGTCATGCCGTCCTCGTTCCCCGCCTCCACCGGCGGCGGGCGCGAGGCGGAGCTGAACGCCGCCCGCTCGCTCGTCGACCTGTTCCGGCTGGTCGACGGGCAGAACGCGCCGACCGCCGGGGCGGAGATCGGCGACCTCGACCAGGAGACCGGCCTCGGCATCCGCTACCCGGGCATCACCCCGGTCCGGCTGCGCACCGGGATCCTGCCGACCGCGTTCCTCTTCAGCCCGACCGCGGGCATCCGCCAGGACGACCTGCGCCGCTCCATCGTCTCGCTGGTGATGTCCCTGATCGGCACCGAACTCGGCGACAGCCGGGCCCAGGGCCGGTCGATGGCCGGCGACGACGACTTCCAGACCTTCGCCGCCAGCTTCATCAACCGGGGTGTGCAGCGCAGCGCCCCATCCCCCACCGGCATCGGCCGGCAGGGGGTCTCCACCAGCCTGGTCGCCTCGATGACCGCGCCCATGGACCAGCTGGCCGACCTGGTCGCCGGGCGGCTGCTGCGGGTCGCGGTCACCGAACTGGTGGAGCGGCCGCGCAACCCGGCGAAGGACGACACGGTGCCGCTGGTGCGGCAGCTTTTCGCCGACTCCCAGCTCGAAGAGCTGTGGGAACGCAAGCAGTTGTCCGTCGAGGACCCGCAGCCGCTGCCGCGCGGCGGCAAGGCGATCGAGGAGGCGCTGAACCAGCGGATCGGGGACATGCAGCGCCTGCTGTCCGAGCTCCACTCCGTCGCCGACCGCCAGGCCGCCGCGATGGCGGCCCGGTTCAGCCCGCGCCCGGCGATCGAGAAGCTCCTCCAGAGCGTCGACCCGTTCCTCGCCGAACGCCTCGTCAGGGGCGTACCGGACAGCGAGGACGAGATCACCCGGCTCGGGTTCCTCGGCATGCTCACCGCCCGCTCCCGCTCCCCGAAGCGGCCCGGGGGCGTCACCGACCAGCCGCCGAAGACCCCCCGGATCAAGGGCCGTATCGCCGGGATGTCCCCGGCCCGGTGGGGCGACGACGACGTACGGGCCGCCCTCCAGGCCCAGGACAGCTGGTACCGCTGGCGCTGCCGGGCCGTGTGGCACGAGGCCTGGCGGGAGCAGCAGCAGCGCTGGCAGTCGCAGGCGGACACGGCGGGCACCGACCTGGCGCGGCTGGTGAACGCCTTCCGCAAGCACGCCGACCAGGAGCGCAAGTCGGCCGCGCAGAAGGGCCTGGAGCTGTACGCGGAGCGCACCGGCATCTCCTACCTCCTGCCGCCGCAGCGCAGCCT
Organism: Streptomyces sp. NPDC102283; assembly: GCF_044766265.1. NCBI lineage: Bacteria > Bacillati > Actinomycetota > Actinomycetes > Kitasatosporales > Streptomycetaceae > Streptomyces > Streptomyces sp. NPDC102283. The sequence continues at coordinate 195,873 of NZ_JBIWLQ010000012.1, read as the reverse complement.
CAACCACTTCTACGAGGACGTCGTGGCCCGGCTGATCCGGCGGGAGGATCTGCGTGAGGGCGACGACGAGGCGTCGTTGCTGCTGAAGCTCGTCGCAGGGGGCACCTGGCAGGAGGTGCACGGGCGGAGCCGCCGCGACCCCGACGGGGCGGTCGGCATCGTCAAGACCCGGCTTGAGGGGCGGATCACCCGCCTCTTCGCCGAGAGCGGGGCGCAGTTGGAGGAGCGGCCCCTGCTGCCCTCGATGAGCACCCTGCTGGCGGCGGCCGCCGGTGACGCCGAGGCCACGGACCAGGTCAGCAAGGAAGCGCTCGACCTGTTCAGCCGCAAGCTCGCCGGTCTGCTGCCGGTCGGGTTCACCCCGGAGGGCACCGGGCGGCTGCGGGTCCTGGTCACCCACCCGCGGGCCCAGGCGGCGGACGAGGTGCAGGAGTTCCTCGCCAAGGCGCTGCGGCTGCCGTCCGACGCGAAGAACTCCGTGGAGTACCGGGGCGTGGAGAGCGACTCGATCACCGTGGTCCTCTTCCGCAGCGAGATGAGCCTCACCCAGGTGCCCGAGGCCCGCAAGGTGCTCCGCCAGTGGGCCAGGGCCAAGGACGACGAGCAGGCCCACGACGTGCTGCGCTGGCGCCAGCGCCTCGACTTCGAGGACGACTGGATGGTCAGCAGCGAGGAGGACCGGCGCACGATCCTGCACCGCCTGCTGTGCTGCCTGTGGAACGGCCAGGTCGACATCCTGGACGGCGAGTCCGCCTCGCCCTCGCGGGTGCGGCTGCGGCTGTTCCCGGAGAAGGGGGCGAGCGTCCCCGGCGTGCGGCTGCGACTCGGGGACTTCCCCGGCTCCATCTCCAGCTGGTCGGAGCTGCTGCGCTCCTACGAACGCTGGACGGTGCTGGACGACGAACGGACCGTGGAGGACTACTGCCGCAAGCTGATGGGGGCCCAGCCGCTCGGGCTGGCCCGGGCCGGCAGCACACCGCATCCGCTGTTCGTCGAGCTCGTGGAGCGCATCGCCCCGCGCCAGCTGGAACTGCTGGAGGAGCGCCGGGAGCTGGGCGGGCGCCGCGTGGACGGCTGGATCCGGCCGCTGTCGGAGTTCTGGACACAGACCCTGCCCGCCGCGCTGGACATGGAGTTCGGCGACAAGCAGGCGATCCAGCCCACGTTGCGCACGCTGCTGGAGCACGCACGCGGCGGCGTCCCGAAGCCGGCTCCCTCGCGGCCCGCGCCGGAGCGTCGGCGCGTCGCGGAGGACGACGAGGACTGGGGCACGTCGGCCCCGAACACCGACGAACGGCTCCGCGACGACACCCTGCCCGCTCCCCGCTCGGCCCCGTACGACGCGGGGGAGCGGTACTCCGGCGAGGACCGGCACGCGGACACCCGGCGCGCGGGCGCCCGGCACGGGGAGGAGCGGCACGGGGAGGAGCGGTACGGGGCGGACTCCTCGCGCGACGACCGGCCGCCCCGGGGCGGAGGATACCGTGACGAGCGGTACGCGGACGAGCGGTACGCGGACGAGCGGTACGCGGACGAGCGGTACGCGGACGAGCGGTACGCGGACGAGCGGTACGCGGACGAGAAGCCCGGGGACGACCGGTCCCGGAACCAGCGGTACGCGGACGAGAAGCCCGGGGACGACCGGTCCCGGAACCAGCGGTACGCGGACGAGAAGCCCAGGGACGACCGGCCCCCGAACCAGCGGTACGCGGACGAGGCGCCCCGGGACGACCGGTTCACCGACTCGTACACGGACGCACGGGCCGGTGACGACCGGTTCACCGACTCCCGGCCCCGCGACGACCGGCCCCGCGACGACCGGTTCGGCGGGAGCGAGCCCGCCGGAGCCCGGGACGCCGACAGCAGGGAAGCCGGCAGCAGGGAAGCCGACGGCGGGGAAGCCGGCGGCTGGGACGGCGACGGCTGGGGCACGGACGACGACGACGGCACCGGGCGCTCCTCCTTCCGGAACGGGGGCCCGCGGTGACGACTTCCGAGGACACCACCGCCGTGGTCCGGCTCGACCTGCGCGCCGGGGCCACGGCCCTGGCCACCCCGCAGGCCGTGCGCGACCGGGTGGCCGAGCAGCTGGGACGCGCCGGACTGCCGGAACCGGACTATCCGTTGTTCCTGGTCACCGACACCCCGGCCGGGCTGACCGACCACCAGCTCCAGTACGAACTGCTCGCCGGCTACCGGGCGGTGGGCGAGACCCGGATCGTGGTGCTGCTGGTGGGCAGCTCCCCCGGTTCGTACGCCGGCGGGGAGGAGGCGTACCTCCCCGACCGCCGGCTGGTGCGGCCCACCACCCTGCGGACCTCCACGACCGGCCTGGTGTGGGCCGGTGACCTGCGTTCCGCCCGTACCGCCCTGGACCGGCCGGAGCCGGACGACCCCGCGGCGCTGGCCGTCCTGGTGGACCTCCTCTCCGTGCCGGACGTCTTCGTCCGGGTCCTGGAGGGCCTGCGGAAGCTGCCCGACTCCGTCGCCGCCCCCGGGGTCCGGCTGCTGGAGCAGGACCTGCCGGCGGAGGTCAGGGACCGGGCCTGGCGGGACGCGCTGACCCGGTTCGCGGGCGAGGACACCGGGGCCGGCGACCCGGTCGGCGTCCTCCCGGACGCCGAGCTGCCCGAGCCGCTGCGCGCACTCGTCACGGGGCGGGACGGCCGGGGCCACGGGCACCGGCGGCCGGACGGCGACGGCCCGGCGAACCTCGCCCACCGCACGTGCGCGGAGTCCCTGGACCGCGCGGACGAGGACCTCGTAGCGCTGCGGTCCTTCCCCGGCCTGCTGCACCCCGCCCGGCGCGACGCCCTGGAGGCGGATCTGCACCAGGCCCGCGAGGACCTGGGCGGGTTCCGCGCCCTGGTGGAACGGGCCCTCCAGGGCGGCGGCGGTGCGGCACCGCCCACCGCCGAGGCCACCGCCCGGCTCGGCGCGCTCGGACTGCGGGTGCCGGCGGCCGACAGTGCGGGGGAACGCGTCGGCGAGGGGCTCCGCGAACTGGCGGGCACACTCCTGGGCCGCGGGCTCGCGCTGCGTTCGGTGGCCCAGCACTTCACCGCGCTGGCCGGCCGGGTCGAGCCGGTGCCGGGCACCGCGCTGCTGCACCGGCTCGCCGACCACTCCGAGGAGTCGGTGACCCGCGGTTCCGCCACCGAGTACGCGGCACCTCCCCGCACCCCGGGCGCGGTCCTGCTCATGGCGGGCGCGGCGGGGCTGCTGGGCGGCCTGTGGCAGTGGCCCGCCGTCCTGGCGGCGCTGCTGGCGCCGGTGCTGTTCGTGATCGTCGCGCTGCTGGCGGCGAACCGGCTGCGCACGGGCCGGCGCGCCGCCCGGTGGACGAAGGGACCCCGGGTCGCCGCCGTCGTGGCCACCGCCGGAGCGGTGGCCGGGGCTGCGGTCGCGTACGCCGCCGAGCCGCCGCTCTGGCTCGGCGGGACCGGGCTGCTGGTCGGTCTCGGGCTCACCGCCGAGGCGGTCCGCAGGCTCTGGCAGGACGCCGCCGAATCCTGGGCCGCCGGGCGCGGCACGACGGCGCTGCGCGCCGCGCTGGACGGTCTCGACGCCCTGCTGGCGGAGCTGGTCCGCGAGCACTGGGCGGCGGAGGAGCGGCTGTACTGCGCGGACGCCGCGCGTTCGGTCGCCGGGATGCTGCGGGCGACCGCGGCCGCCGCCGACGCCCAGGCCGCGCCGGAGCCCGTCGCCCCGGCCGGGTCGGGCGGTTCCGGTCCGTACGAGGACGACGACTGGCTCTCGGCGCCCTCCGCGCTGGAGACCGCGGAGTCCGGTGGAGCCGGCGGGGGCGCGGACGACGGCGACTGGGCCGCCGCCTACGCCTGGGACAACGCCCCGGACCGGCACGGCGATCACGAGGCCGGCCAGGACAGCGACCCGTACGGCGACCGCCACGGCGAACCGGACGGCGACCGGTACGGCGGGGACCCCGGACCGTACGGCGTGCCGTCCCCGGCCGCGTATCCCACCGGTCCTGACGACGCCCCCTGGGGGAGCGGCGAGGGCGACCGCGCACCGCGCTGGCTCGACCGGGAGATCGGCGAGGGCGGACCGGACCTGGTCGCCACCCTCGCCGGGGACCTCCGCAACACCGCGATGGCCGCCATGGCCCCCTACTGGGGTGCCGTCGAACGCGGTCAGGCCGGGGCGCTCGCGCTCTCGCGGACCGAGGAGCGGGTCCGCGAGCTGCTGTCCGCCGCCCGCCACCACCTGTGGCGCTACGGCGTGCTGGCCCCGCCGCCGTACCCGGCCGACCACCGGGCCCGCACCACGGCCGCCGGGCTGCTGGGCACCGATTCGCTGCGGGTCGCCGAGCTGGTGGGGCGGGAGGCGGACCGGGGGTCCGTCGTCCAGCTGTCCTCGCCGGAACAGGGGGCCCTCCTCAGCCGCGACCCGGAGGCCGCCCGGTGGATCCGGTTCGCCCCGGGCACCCTCCAGGGCGAGATCGAGGCCGCCTGGCGCAAGAGCGGTTCGCCGCCGGCCGAGGAGGCGCTGTGGACCTCCTCCGGACGGTACGCGGGGCTGATCCGGCTCACCCCGCTGCGGATGGGCGTGGTCGACACGGTCCTGCCCCGGCAGAGCACCGGCGGCGGCGCCCGGGCCGACGCCGACCGCGCCGAGCCCTCCGTCCACGCCGAGTTCAGGGAGGACGACCGGTGGTGAGCACCACACCGCTGGGCCGGCCCGAGTCACCGGGAGCCCCGCGCCCCCACCTCGTCTTCGCCGACCCCACCGGGCGGCGGCGCACCGCCCCGGCCCGCTTCGGCCCGGCCTCGCGGCGGGACCCGGCGCTGCCCCAACGCATCCGCAACGGGCTGCTCGACGACCGGTCCCAGCAGTGCGTCCAGGTGTTCCTGTCCGCGGCCGACGCCGCCCACCCGGCGGCCCGAGCCCTGCTGGACACCGAGGCGGGCACCGCCCTGCGCCTCGACCGGACCCTGGAGAACTCCCCGTACGCCTACCTGTTCCCCACCGTCGTCGGCTACGAGCTCGACGCCGCCGAGCCGTTCCTGCTGTACGCCGCGCCGCGCGGCATTCCCGTCGGACGCACCCATGTGATGTCCGCCTCCGACCAGCGCGTGTTCGCCCGGGACCTGACGCTGGCCCTGTGCCTGCTGGACGACCAGGGTCTCGTGGCGCGCGGGATCTCCCCCGCGACCGTGTTCTGGGACGGTACGTCGGTGCAGTTCTGGGGCCTGGAGAGCGCCGCCCGCGCCGGGCGGCCCCGGACGCCGTGGGGCCGGGCCCCGTTCGCCTCGCCCGAACAGCACCGGGGCGAGGGGCTCGTCGACTCCCGGGACGCGGTGTGGAGCACCGCCCAGCTGCTCTACCAGCTCGTGACCGGTCGGCCCGGCCCCGCCGACCGGGCCCCCGCCGACCTCGCCCAGCACCGGGTGCTCGCCGGGACGCTGCCCCGCGCGTTCGCCCCGACAGCGGCCGGACGCCCCACGCCCCGGGCGCTGTTGGAGCTGCTGGCCCCCGAGGAGGCACGGCGTCCGGGGTCCTCGGCCGAGGCGGACGGCTCGCGCCCGCACCAGGAGGCGTTCGACCGGGCGCTGGACGCGAAGCGGCGGACGCCCGCTCCCGCGGAGGACGCGGACGGGGCGCCCGAGGACCGGGCCCACGGGGAGGTCGTCTGCCCGTACTGCCTGGAGGGCATCCAGCTCGACCTGGGCAGGCTGTTCGTGACGGACGACCAGATGCAGTACCGGGCCCTGGACCTCTCCCGCATCGGCAACCCGGTGCGGCGCGAGGACGTGATGCGGGGCGCGGTCCAGCAGTGCACGGCCGACCCGGACTTCCCGGAACACCACATCCCGGTGCCCTACCTCACCCACGGCCGCCCGCTGACGGTCGCCATGATCGGCCAGTCCAGCACCGGCAAGAGCCATCTGCTGACCCAGATGATCGCCGAGATCACCGACGGCGGCCTGGAGCGGTACGGGGTGGGCTGGCAGTCGGTCAACCCGGAACAGCACGCCCGCTTCGTCCGGGAGCGGGTGCAGCCGCTGCGCAGCGGCAAGGTGCTCGACCACACGAGGGAGGTCGGCCTGAACGACTTCGCCCGGTTCGTCGAGTCGCTGCTGCTCACCGACGCGCGCGGGCGGGTGCGCCCGGTCGCCTTCTTCGACCTCGGCGGCGAGGACCTCGTCCGCACCGACGGGGCGCTGCGCTTCCTGCTCGGCATCGACGCCCTGGTCTTCGTCGTCGACCCGGCGCTCGCGCTGCCGCTGCCGCAGCTCGACGGGGTGCGCGAGCGCTGGGGCACCGAGGTGGATCGGGACGGCGACGCGGCGTTCGGCACCGTCCTCGACCGGCTGCCGCGCCGGGGCCCCTATCTGGAGACCCCGGCGGCGATGGTGCTCGGCAAGTCCGACCTGCTCCGGTTCCAGCCGCCGGTCGACCGCTGGCTGGACGAGCCGCCGCCCGCCGCGATCGGCCCGGACCAGTTCCGGGAGGAGAGCGGGGACGTCTACGCGCTGCTGCGGCAGCACGCCGGACAGGCCTGGCTGCGGCCCTTCGACGCGTTCCGCCGCTGCACCCTGCACATCGCGTCCGCGACCGGCGGCCAGGAGAGCCAGGGCCGCTACCCGGCGGGCGCGGGGCCCCGGCGGGTGCTGGAACCCCTGGTGTCGCTGCTGGCGATGCACGGGATCATCGAGGCGCCCGGGAGCGCCGCATCATTCGGCGTGGGAAGGGAAGCCCAGTGAACGACGCCCTCGATCGGCGCGAGGAGAGCGGGCCGGGCGGCCGGCTCGACCAGGTGGTCTTCCGGTGGGACGGGAACCAGGGCCGCTCCAGTACGGGGATGGCGGCGGTGGCGCACTCCTGCTCCGTCGAGCGCGCGGAGTCCCTCCGCCGCGAACTGGGCCCGCTGCTCTGGGTGTCGGGCCCCGGCCCGGCGCCCCGCCCGAGCAGCGTCCGGGTCTCCTCCCGGGCCGTGGGGACCGTGCTCCTCCAGCGGTGGCCCACCCTGGACCGGAGCGGCCGGCCCAGCACGGCCTGCCACGCGGTGTTCGGCGACGCGGACACCCTGACGCCGCTGCGCTGCCTGGGTCTCGGCGGCAACGCCTGGAGCCGCCGGGCCGTCGCCGAGACCGCCACCGGGGGCCTGAAGCCGCTGGACGGGGAGCGGCTGCGCGCGACGGCGGCCGAGCGGCTGCGCGATATGACGGGCGAACTCCCGACGGTGCAGAAGCCGCTCGCGGTGGTGGTCGCCGAGTGGCTGCGCGACCCGTCCCGGCGGCTGTCCCTGCTCGCCGACGAGAACGACCTGCCCGGCTGGCCCCGCCTCAACCGGGCGCCCCTGCTCTACCTGGGGCTGCTGTCGGTGTTCGGCGACTGGTTCGGCACGGAGTGGAGCTACGCCACGTACGACACGGTCGACACCCACGCGTTGCGCCTGACCTGTGTGCCCGGGTGGACGTCCCAGGCGGCGAACGCCCGGTCGCTGGCCCGCATCCGGCTGCGGCTGCCCGCCGAGAAGGACGTCGAGATGTCCGCCGCGGTGGCGATGGTCGATCACCTGCTCGGCGACCCCGAGGCGGCTCCGGGCGTGCCCCACCTGGCCGGGGAGCTCCGGTCCGGGGCCGCCATGTCCCGGCCGGAGCGGCGCGAAGCGCTCCGGCGGATGCTGAACGCCCGGAAAGCCCCGGCCCCGCGCCGGGAACGGGAGCGGGAGGACAGATACGTACAGGAGTCGCGGGACGCACAGGAGTCGCGCCACGAGCAGGAGGAGCGGTACGGGCAGCCGGAGCGGTACGAGCGGGAGGAGTGGTACGAGCACGAGTCGCGCAACCTCCCGGAGACAAGGCCCGTCCCGGAGGAGCGCCACGTGCCGCAGGAACGACACGTACCGCAGGAGCGTCACGCGGCGCAGCAGCCCCGCGGCCCGGAAGAACGGCGTACGGCGGACGAGCCCCATGTGGCGGAGGCGCGCCACGAGCAGGAACGCCGTCGCCTGCAGGAGGAGTTGCTGGTCCACCAGCGCGTCGACACCGCCCAGTCCGCACGGCTGGCCGCCCGGCTCCGGGACGTCCGGGACACCGCGCTGCTGACCCTCCTGCGCGCCGACGGGCTGCCGTGGGCCTCCCGCGACCTCGTCCTGGCCGAACTGGCCCGCGCGGAGCGACAGCGGTCCCGCGACGAAGCGACCGCACACGCGCTGTGCACCGAAGTGCTGCGGCACAACCTGTACTTCAGACCCGGCCGGTCCGAGGCGGACAGCCCGTCCGCCCCTCAGATGCGGGAGCGTGCGGCCGAGCTCTTCTCCTGGGCCGTCGCCCCGCTCGTACGGGACCCCCTGCGGGCCCCCGATCTCCGGCCGCTGTTCAACATCGTCCTCAAGGACGGCCGCGACACCGGCATGGAGTGGCTGCGGCTCGTCCTGGTCACGCCCCCGGGCGACCGGGCCCCCGACCTGCCACCGCAGCTGTGGCAACAGGTCGTGACGGACCTCCTCGCCCACCTCGCGTCCGTTCCCGCATCCGCCTCCGCTCCGGCACCGGCGCGGGCGCAGGCCCCCCTGCCGCCCGTCGCCGCCCCTGCCCCGGCCCTCACTCCTGCCCCCGCCACGCCGCCCGTGCCCCTCCCGTCGTCCTACGCGCCGGCGTCGTCCACCGCACCGCCGCCGCGACCGGCGCCGATGCCGACGGCACGGCCGGCCGTCCCCCCGCCGAAGACGGCGCGGCCGGCCCATCCGGCGTCCACGGAGCAGGGCGGGGGCTCCCAGCAGCAAGGATTCCTCTACCAGAACTGGTTCGTGGGCACCGTCGCCGGAATCGTCGGAGCGGCCGTCATCGGCCTCCTCCTGTTGATCCTGCTCACCTGACCGGCGGCCGGCGGTGCGGACCCGTCAGCCGCCGACCGCGTCGACCGCGGCCCGCACGGGCCCCTGCCGCCCGAGGAAGTCCGTGCTGTCCGCCCACTGGTCCACGCTCCCGGTCAGCGGCAGGGCCCGCAGTTCCGGGTCGGTGATGGTCCCGGCCAGGGCGTGGGCGAACCGCTCGGCGTGCAGCACCTGGAACGGGCGGCCGTGGTACGGCCGCCGCCCGGGGTCCACCTCCTCCGCGAGGCCCGAGCGGTTCTGCACCGCGGCCACGGCCTCGTACGCGTCGCAGAGGTGCCGTTCGCGCGCCGGGTGGTCGGTGGCCGTGACGGCCCCCCGCAGGGCGGGCAGCAGCTCGCCGGCCCCGGGCAGTCGGGCGAAGGCGCTCCCCAGCCACTTGCTGTACGGCGGGTACTCCCGCGCGAGGAGCAGGCACAGGCGCATCAGGTCGCGCACGAGCCGCCCCGCGACCACGGCGGACCCCAGCTCGTCCCCCACCTCGGCGCAGCGGCCGACGAACGCCTCCTCCTGGGAGATCCGCTGCCACTGGCAGGCCAGCACGTAGCGCCACACCTCGTCCGGATACCAGGCCAGCTCCTGCCGCGCCCGGGTCAGCGTGCCGACTCCGTCGTGGAACACCGCGCCGCCCGTGGTCTCCGCCAGCCTCTGCTGCGGCATGGCCAGCCAGTCGCGGACCGCCGGCGCCGGGGGCTCCCCGCCGGGGACGGGCCGCAGGCCGAGCCGATCGTGCAGCCAGCCGCCGACGTCGGCGACGAGGACGCGGTGGTGGACCGGGCCGTCCGTCAGCTCCATGTGCCCGACCGGGTCGGCCGGATCGGCGTGCCGGAAGTGCGTCGGCCAGCCGCGCACCTGCTTGGGCAGCCGCTCGGCGAGCAGGCGGTGCAGCCGCTCCCCGTGCGCGGCGGCGTCGTCCGGTGCCAGGAACAGGTCCAGGCGCGGGCCCCAATCATGGTCCGCCGACCGGGCGGTGTCGAAGCCGAGCACCTCGGAGCCGGAGCCGATCCGGGCGGCGGCGTACCGCAGTCCGGGGTACTCGGCGTCGAGGACCGGCCGCACGGCCTCCTCGTAGAGGATCCGGGACAGGTCGAGTCCGGGCAGGAACACGCGATCGTTCGTCGTCACACGGTCACTCTGCGGGGCGAGAGCGGGGTAGGCCAGCCGTTTTCCCGGCGCGTGCGGCCGCGGCGGGCCCGGGGCGGGCGGGCCCCGGCCGGGCCGGGCCGGGCCGCGCGGGCCGCCACCGCTGTCGCTGCCGCTGTTTCAGAACTTCTCCACCTTCGCGCCCTCGGGCACCTCGTAGCACCCGGACGTCGTCGTGATCCCCAGGCTGGGCTTGGCCCGGTCGCGGTACTGGACGATCCAGACGCTGACCTTCCTGGCCGCGTTGTCCGCGACCAGGTTGAGGTTCTCGTTCTTGCTGTTGTCCCGGTACTCCCTCTTCAGCGCCCAGCCGCCGGTGTTCAGCTTCTTCTTGAGGTTCTCCATCGCCACGTCGGAGTCGGCGGCGGAGCCGGGCTGGAAGTTCCACGGGTGGAACACGCGGAAGAACCGCTCCGGGTCCTTCCCCTCGCACTCCCTGACCCCGGGTCCCGGCTCGGACGCCTTACCGGGCACTCCGGCGTACTGGTAGATCTCGCTGGAGACGGCTTCGAGGGCGTCCGCCGCCTCGTCGGTCGTGGCGACACCGGCGTACGGCACACCGGAGGACGCGTCGTCGGAGCCGGCGGATCCCCCGCCGGGCGAGCTGGGGCTGTTGGAGTCGTTCATGCCACATCCACTGAGGAGAAGAGCGGTCAGGACGAGGGCGGTGGGAACACGGCCCCGGAGGGAGCGGTGCGCGGGGGCGCGGCGCCCGGTGGCGGCGCGTCCGGTGGTACGCGGAGGTCGGAACAACACAGGTCCTCGGTCGGGTGCGGGCACGCCCACGCGTGCGCGGTGGGTGTCGGGGGATCGGTGAGCGGTCACTCGGGCTCGGTGACGTCACCGTATTCACCGACGACGACGAGCGCCTGGTTCTTCAGCGCCGTCGAGGACTCGTCCCAGTAGCCGCTGTGCCCTTCCACCCCCTTGGTGCCGCCCGGCCCCTCGCCGCCCTCGGCGTCGGTGTTCATCTGGTTGGCGCCGAAGGGCTCGTCGCTGGGGATGAGGAAGACGCCGCCGCCCAGGGACCACTGGCTGCCGCCGTGGCCCCAGCGTCCGATGTCGGGGACCTTGTCGCCGTCCGCCTCCTGGTTCCACACGTGGCCCTTCGGGACGTCCATCTCCTCGGCGGACCCGACCTTGACGCCCGGGCTCCCCGCGAGGATCACGTCGTCGGCGTTGAGGTCGCCCTTCTCGGCCGCCGCCCCGATCAGGGTGGTGCCGTACGAGTGCCCGACGGCCGTGCGGTGCGGTTCGCCGGGGCCGCTGTGCGAGGCTTCCAGTCCGTCCATGAACTGCCGGTACGCGGGCGCCCCGTCGTAGGCGTAGTGCTCGAAGGGCGCGTCCTTCACGACGTCCTGCGGTGCGTCGTAGCCGAGCCAGGTGATCGTGGAGACGTTCGCTCCCGGCGTCGCCTCCTGGGTCTGGCGCCAGAGCTGCGTCATCCGGTCGATGTCGCCCTCGACCTTGCCGAGGTTCGCCGTCGTGCCGGGGACGTACACCGCCTGGTGCTCCGCCGTGTCCGGATTGCCGGTGGCCACGATGGCCCGGCCGTTGCCCTCGGCGCTGAACCCCAGCAGATAGGCCTCCGGCAGCCCCCTCTCGCCGGTCTGGTCGAACCGGGTCCGCAGGGAGTTCATCCCCTTGAGCGAGGTCTCCAGCTGCCGGTGCTGGTCCCCGTACTTCCTGTCCCAGGCCATCCACTCGTCGGTGTGGACCTTCACCGGGTAGCGGCCCGCGGTCATCCAGGTCCACTCGTTGGCGGGGGGCCCCGGGATGCTGTTCAGCTGGAGCTGCGCCACGGCCTGCGTCTCGTCGAGCACGACCCGGTTCGCCTCGTCCCTGATGTCGGAGGGCAGACCGTCGAGCCTGCCCACCAGGGCGGGGTCGAGCGACAGGTAGGCCTCCCGCTCCTGTGGGGTGAGGCCCGCCCACCACGCGGCGTTCGCCTTCGGGGTGCCGTCCTTCGGCGGCCCGCCGATCGCGTCCAGGTACGCCTTGCCCGCGTCCCGCACGCCCTCCATGTCGGACCGCGTGTCCTTCCAGTCGGCGTCCGAGACGGTGAGGTCGTCGTCCGCCGTCAGCGCACGGACCTTGGGCGCCCATTTCCCGTCCGCCTCCGTGGCGTCCTTGAGGGCCCCGGCGATCCGGTCGGCGATCTCCTGGGCGGCTGCGGCGTGCGGGTTGGGGTTGATGTTCGCCGCCTGGCGGCCGACCGCCTGCGCGGTGGGGTCGGTCGCCCCGTTCGTGGAACCGCCCTTGGGCGGCAGCTCGACGCCGTTCTTCGGCTGGGCCTCCGGGTAGCTGACGCTTCCGTCGGGGCCGACCGGGAACTTCCGGGCCGCCGCGTCGTCGAGCGCCGACAGGAGCTTCTTGCGGGCCGCGTCCATGTCGTGCGCGAACCCGTTCAGGGCGGCGCTCAGCAGGCCGCACTGGACCTGGGTGTAGTGGAAGTTGGCCGCGACCCGCTTCAGCTCCGCGATGGCCGCGTCGGCGGCCTCGCCCCGCAGGGACTTGCGGATCCCGGCGGTGACGACGTTCTCCAGGTGGTCCTTGGCCTTGGCCGCCATGTCACCGGTGGAGCGGTATCCGTCGGCCGCCTCCTCCCACTCGGACGGCTTGAGCTCCTTGAGCGTCTGGAGGTTCACCGAACCGTCACCTCCCCGCGTTCCGGCCGCCGACGGCGGGGGTGTCGGCGTGCGCGGTCTTGATGCTGTTCAGCTCCGCCTGCACGGCCTCGTCGGTCAGCAGCAGGTCGTGTCCGGTCTTCTCCAGGACGCCCTTGACGCTGTCGCACCGCTTGCCGAGCGCCTTGACGTAGCGGTCCCACGAGGCGTGCACGGACGTCTGCGCCCCCGCGGTCAGGCAGCCCTCGCCCGCGCCGAGGCCCTTCTGCCCGTCCCGCAGCTTGCCCACCGCCTGGTCGATGCCCTCCCGAAGGGATCCGACGCCCGCGCCGGCGTCGTTCCACGCCTTCTTGGTGGACTTCACCCCGCCGGTGACGCCGCTCGTGGCCGGGCCGGGCCCGTCACCCGCCGGGTACTGGTTGAGCCGCATCCCGACGTCCTGGCGCTGGGAGGCGTCCTGCTTCAGGCGCTCCCACTCATCCCATGCCACGAGCTCTTCCCCCTTGTTCGGCAGCCACCGGGTGGGCAACGTATCAAGCGGATGCGCACGACCTGTGGAGAGCTGAACCGCATCGCGTCAGCTGCCTTTCGGCGTCTCTCCCACCGGCCGCCGGTCCAGGATCCGGGCCGTCGCGTCCGCGTCCAGGCGGGCGGTGCCCTCCTCGCCGGTCACCGTGACCCGGACCCGGGGGCCCACTCCCGTGCCCGCGCCCGGCGTCACGTCGATGCGCCAGCTCTTCGGGTCGCGTACGCCCAGGGTCGTGCGGGCCTCGTGGACCAGGGCGGGGAACAGTTCGTACGGGAGCGTCTGGAGGTGCACCGTCTCGCCGGGCGGGCGGGAGGAGTCGCCGCGGATCTCCATGCGGCGCTCCTCGATGAGGATCGCGGTGACGTCCGCGGTGCCCACCCTGGCCTCCAGATCCGTGGCCGTCTCCCGCATCCGCCCGAGGACCAGCAGCGAGGAGGAGGGTCCGGAGACGGTGGTGGACGTGGTGAACGTCCGGGAGGAGGAGGCGGACGACGTGGAGGAGGGCGCCGTCGACGAGGCCCCCGCATCGCCGTCGGACGTGAACAGCTCGCCCCGGAAGAGGAGCACCACCAAAGCCGCACCCGCCAGGAACATGATGAGCATCAGCACGCACCAGGAGCCCTCGCTCGGCCCCGGCTTCTCCACCAGCGTGGACTCGGGCGCGGAGTCGATCTCCGCCGCCTCGGCCCGGCGGCTCCACTCCGGGGTCGGGCGGGTGACGATCGAAACGTCCCAGGGCTCGTCCGGGCGGTACTCCACGACGGCGATGCCGCGCGGCCGGTAGCCGGGGATGTCGACCAGGTTGATGTGCTCGTTGATCTTCACGCGGTACGCGGGCCGACCGTCCTCCGGCTCCGGCGCCACGGTCAGCTCGAATCTCACCGGCACGTCGGCCGATTCGCCGCTCGTCGCCCGCAGGTCCTCGATCCGGGCGAGGGCGGTCCGGGTCACCGGCGGCGTGCCGGGGCCCGGGGACCACCGCCCGGCGACGGCGGCGATCAGGACGACGAGGAGCAGGCCCCCGACCCCGGTGAGGACGACGGGCAACTCCTCCAGGATCGCGCCGACCACGATGGCCGCGATCGCCGCACCGATCACCCCCGACACGACCGTCAGGCGCAGGGCTTCGAGGAACCTGCTCATCACCGAACTTCCGCGCCCAGCATGCCCGTTGACTTCAACGGCATCCTGCCCGACCTGGCCCTGCCCCGTTGTCCCCATGACCGTGATTGTGCCGGTCGGGGGCGCTGCCGGGCAGGGGCGGACGGAAGAAATACGACGAGGTCAGTCCTCGCCCTCCAGGTTCCCTTCCGTCTCCAGGTACACCTGGCGCAGCGCGTCCAGCACCGCCGGGTCGGGCTTGGCCCACATGCCGCGCGACTCGGCCTCCAGGAGGCGTTCCGCGATGCCGTGCAGGGCCCAGGGGTTGGCCTCCTGGAGGAACTGCCGGTTCTCCGGGTCCAGGACGTACGTCTCGGTGAGCTTGTCGTACATCCAGTCGGCGACGACGCCGGTCGTGGCGTCGTACCCGAAGAGGTAGTCGACGGTGGCCGCCAGCTCGAACGCGCCCTTGTAGCCGTGGCGGCGCATCGCCTCGATCCACTTGGGGTTGACGACCCGGGCGCGGAAGACGCGGGACGTCTCCTCGACGAGCGTCCGCGTGCGGACGGTCTCGGGGCGGGTGGAGTCCCCGATGTACGCGGCCGGTGCCGTGCCCTTGAGCGCGCGCACGGTGGCCACCATGCCGCCGTGGTACTGGAAGTAGTCGTCGGAGTCCGCGATGTCGTGCTCACGGGTGTCGGTGTTCTTCGCCGCGACCTCGATGCGCTTGTAGGCGCTCTCCATCTCCTCGCGGGCCGGGCGGCCGTCCAGCTCACGGCCGTAGGCGTAGCCGCCCCAGACGGTGTAGACCTCCGCGAGGTCGGCGTCGGTGCGCCAGTCGCGGGAGTCGATGAGCTGGAGGAGGCCCGCGCCGTAGGTGCCGGGGCGGGAGCCGAAGATCCGGGTGGTGGCCCGGCGTTCGTCGCCGTGCTCGGCCAGGTCGGCCTGGGTGTGCGCCCGTACGTAGTTCCGCTCGGCGGGCTCGTCCAGCGAGGCGGCCAGCCGTACGGCGTCGTCGAGCAGCCCGACCGTGTGCGGGAACGCGTCGCGGAAGAAGCCCGAGATGCGCAGGGTGACATCGATCCGGGGGCGGCCCAACTCCTCGTACGGGATGGGCTCCAGGCCCGTCACGCGGCGCGAGGCGTCGTCCCAGACGGGGCGGATGCCGAGCAGCGCGAAGGCTTCGGCGATGTCGTCGCCGGCCGTGCGCATCGCGCTGGTGCCCCAGAGGGAGAGGCCGACCGAGGTGGGCCAGTCGCCGTTGTCGGTGCGGTAGCGGGTCAACAAGGACTCCGCCAGGGCCTGTCCGGTCTCCCAGGCCAGCTTCGAGGGGACCGCCTTCGGGTCCACCGAGTAGAAGTTGCGGCCCGTGGGGAGCACGTTGACCAGGCCGCGCAGCGGGGAGCCGGAGGGGCCCGCCGGCACGAAGCCACCGTTCAACGCGTGCACGGCGTGGGTGAGTTCGTCGGTCGTGGCCGCCATGCGCGGGACGACCTCGGTGGCCGCGAAGGTGAGGATGTCGGCCACCGCGTCCGGCAGCCCGGCGGCGACACCGGCCACGGCGCCCGGCTCCCAGTCGGCGTCGTCCATCGCCTGGACGAGCGCGCGGGCCTGCTCCTCGATGGTGTCGGCGGCGGTGCGGGTGGCGGCCGACTCGTCGAGGCCGAGCGCCTCGCGCAGCCCCGGCAGCGAGGCGGTGCCGCCCCAGATCTGGCGGGCGCGCAGCACGGCGAGGACCAGGTTGACCCGGTCGTTCCCGGCGGGCGGGTTGCCCAGCACGTGGAGCCCGTCGCGGATCTGGACGTCCTTGATCTCGCAGAGCCAGCCGTCGAGATGCATGATGAAGTCGTCGAAGCCCTCGTCCTCCGGCCGGTCCTCCAGGCCGAGGTCGTGGTCGAGCTTGGCGGCCTGGATCAGCGTCCAGATCTGCGCGCGGATCGCGGGCAGCTTCGCCGGGTCCATCGCGGCGATCTGGGCGTGTTCGTCCAGGAGTTGCTCCAGCCGGGCGATGTCGCCGTAGCTGTCGGCGCGGGCCATCGGCGGCACCAGGTGGTCGATCAGGGTGGCGTGGACTCGCCGCTTGGCCTGCGTGCCCTCGCCCGGGTCGTTGACCAGGAACGGGTAGACGAGAGGCAGATCGCCCAGGGCGGCGTCCGGGCCGCAGGCGGCCGACAGACCCGCGTTCTTGCCGGGCAGCCACTCCAGGTTGCCGTGCTTGCCCAGGTGGATCATGGCGTCGGCGCCGAAGCCGTTGTCGTCGGCGGAGGCGGCGATCCAGCGGTAGGCGGCCAGGTAGTGGTGCGAGGGCGGCAGATCGGGGTCGTGGTAGATCGCGATCGGGTTCTCGCCGAAGCCGCGCGGCGGCTGGATGAGGATGAGGAGGTTGCCGCGCCGCAGGGCCGCGAGGACGATGTCGCCCTCCGGGTTGGCCGACCGGTCGACGAACATCTCACCCGGGGCCGGGCCCCAGTGCCGCTCCACGGCGAGGCGCAGCTCCTCGGGGAGCGTGGCGAACCAGCGGCGGTAGTCGGCGGCCGGGATACGGACCGGGTTCTTGGCCAACTGCTCGTCGGTCAGCCACTCCTGGTCGTGGCCGCCCGCCTCGATCAGCGCGTAGATCAGCTCGTCGCCGTCGCCGGAGACCAGCCCCGGGATGTCGGCCTCGGGGCCGAAGTCGTACCCCTCGGCGCGCAGCCGCCGCAGCAGCGCCACGGCACTGGCGGGCGTGTCGAGGCCGACCGCGTTACCGATCCGGGAGTGCTTGGTCGGGTAGGCGGAGAGCACGAGCGCGATGCGCTTCTCCGCGTTCGGGATGTTCCGCAGCTTCGCGTGGCGTACGGCGATCCCGGCGACCCGGGCCGCGCGCTCGGCGTCGGCGACGTACGCCGGGAGCCCGTCCTCGTCGATCTCCTTGAAGGAGAACGGGACGGTGATCAGCCGGCCGTCGAACTCCGGCACCGCGATCTGGGTGGCCGCGTCCAGCGGCGAGACGCCCTCGTCGTTCTCCTCCCAGGCGCTGCGCGGGCTGGTGAGGCAGAGCGCCTGGAGGATCGGTACGTCGAGCCCGGTGAGCGCGCCCGCGTCCCACGACTCGTCGTCGCCGCCGGCCGATGCCTCGGCGGGCTTGGTGCCGCCCGCCGCGAGGACGGTGGTCACGATGGCGTCGGCGGCGCGGAGCGCGTCGATCAGCTCGCTCTCCGGCGTACGGAGGGAGGCGACGTACAGCGGGAGCGGCCGGGCGCCGGCGTCCTCCACGGCGGTGCACAGCGCGTCGATGAACGCGGTGTTCCCGCTCATGTGGTGGGCGCGGTAGTAGAGGACGGCGACCGTCGGCGCACCCTCGGCCACCTCGCGGGCCTCCCGCTCCAGTGCTCCCCACGCGGGGGCCGGGGCGGGCGGCTCGAAGCCGTGGCCGGTCAGCAGCACGGTGTCGGAGAGGAACCGGGCGAGCTGCTCCAGGTTGGCGGGCCCGCCGTGCGCGAGGTAGGCGTGCGCCTCGGCGGCGATGCCGATCGGCACGGTGGAGGCGGCCATCAACTGGGCGTCGGGGGCCTGCTCACCGGTCAGCACGATGACCGGGCGGCCGGTGGCCAGCACCGCGTCCAGCCCCTCCTGCCAGGCCCGTACGCCGCCGAGGAGGCGTACGACGACGAGGTCGACGCCGTCCAGGAGGTCCGGCAGTCCGTCGAGGGGGACGCGGGAGGGGTTGGCGTACCGGTAGCTGACGGGTCCCTCACAGGCGCGGGCGCTCAGGAGGTCGGTGTCGGACGTCGACAGGAGCAGGATCATGCTGCGTCAGGCCTTCCTCGGGGTGTCCACGCCCCGGGCGGTGTCGGAGGGTCTCCCCACGTCCGGCTCGGGGGCCGGGCGTCGCGTCCGGCTCGGGAACCGGGCGCTCGGGGAAGGGAGTTCCTGACTCGCCCGGCCGGTGGTGGCGGCCGTGCTCACAGTGGCGGGACCGCGCCGGAATCTCACCGGGCTTCCTCCCCTGTCGCCGTCTGGCGATGGCGGCCTGAACGGACCACCGCCTGCATCCTAAGCGGCGGAGGGCGACGGGGGCAGGGGGCGGGGGTGCGGTGATGATCACGGGGCCGGAGCGCGACGGCTCACCCTCACCCCGCTGACCAGCGGGCCTGCCCCGCCCGCGTCCCGGGGGCCTGCCCTGTCCCCTGTCCCGAGGTCCTGCCCTGCCCTGGCCCGATGGCCTGGCTCTGTCCCTGTCCCGAGGGCCGGGCTCCACCGTGTCCGTGTCCGCAGGCCGGCCCCACCGTGTCCCGCAGGCCGTCCCCACCCGCTGTCCCGCAGGTCACAGGAGCGAGCCCACCGACGGGACCGGCCCGGTCGGTATGCTCGCCGCCATGCCCGATTCCGCCCCCTCGCCCCTTTCCACGGGCGGCTCATCCCCCCGCGCCGGCGGCGACGCCTGCCCGGGGACGCTGCGGCTGCACCGGGCCGACGACGGTGCGCTGGCGCGGGTACGCGTCCCCGGCGGGGTGCTCAGCGCGGACCGGGCGGACGCGCTGCTCGCGGTGGCCGACCGGTTCGGGGACGGTGAGCTGCATCTCACCTCGCGGGGCAACGTCCAGCTGCGCGGCCTCGACGCCGAGTGCGGCGGCGGTCCGGCCGAACTGCTCGGCGCCGCCGGGCTGCTGCCGTCGGCCGCGCACGAGCGGGCCCGCAACATCGTGGCCTCGCCGCTCGCCGGACTCGACGGATCGCCCTCGGCCGGCGGCCGGCTGTCCGAGCTGGACGGCCTGGTGTGCGGGTCGGCCGCCGCCGCCGCGCTCTCCGGCCGCTTCCTCTTCGCCCTGGACTCCGGCCGCGGCGACGTGGACGCGCTGGGCGCGGACGTGACGCTGATCGTGGAGGACGACGACTGCCTCCTGCGGGTCGGGGCCGCCGACGAGGTGTTCCGGCTGCCGGCGGCGGACGGCCCGCGCGCCGCGCTCCTGGCCGCCGAGGCGTTCCTCCGCGCCGCCCGGGACTCCGGCGCGTGGCGCGTGAAGGACCTGCCCGAGGACGTGCGCGCCGCGCTGGTCCGCACCGTCGGGGCGGCGGCGGGCCCAACGGCCCACCGCCCCCGTCCGCGTACGGCGAAGGCCCCGGCCCCGGGCCCGGTCACCGCACCGGGCACCGGCACGAGCGCGCCCGCGACCGTGACCGCGATCAGCATCGGTGTGCCGCTGGGCCGGCTCGCCCCCGCCCAGTGGCGGCTGCTCACCGAAACGGCCCGGCGGTACGGCAACGAGCTGCGGCTCACCCCGTGGCGCGGGATCATCGTCCCCGGCCCCTTCGGGCAGTCCGGCCCCTCCGGGCCCGCGGCCGAGGCGCTGGACGCGCTGGCGGCGGCCGGGCTGATCACCGGCCCGGGCTCCCCGTGGACCGGCGTCGGCGCCTGCATCGGCCACCCCGGCTGTGCGAAGTCGCTGTCCGACGTGCGGGCCGAAGCGGGGGCCGCTGTCGGACCGGTCGGGCGGCTCCCTGTGTACTGGTCCGGGTGCGAACGCCGCTGCGGCCACCCCCACGGGGAGTGGATCGACGTGGTCGTCACGCCCGAAGGACACCGGATCTCGCACGTGCGGGGCGAACACCGTGCCCCCCGGGCGGCGGTCCGGAACGACCCGGCGGCACTCACCGCGGCGGTGGCCGCTGCCCGCGCCTGAACACACTCTCCCCTCCCCCATTCCGGCTACACCGGCAGAAGAAAGCGACAGCACTGTGCACCAGTACGAGAAGGACGGACCGGCGATCTACCGCCAGTCCTTCGCCACCATCCGCGCGGAGGCGGATCTGGCCGGGCTGCCCGCCGACGTGAGCCAGGTCGCCGTCCGGATGATCCACGCCTGCGGCATGGTCGACCTCGTAACGGACCTCGCCTTCTCGCCGAACGTCGTGGCCGACGCCCGCGCGGCCCTGCGCTCCGGCGCCCCGATCCTCTGCGACGTGGCGATGGTGGCCAGCGGGGTCACCCGCAAGCGGCTGCCCGCGGACAACGACGTGGTGTGCACGCTGTCGGACCCGTCCGTGCCGGAGCTGGCCGCGAGGATGGGGACCACGCGCAGTGCGGCGGCCCTGGAGCTGTGGCGGGACCGGATGGAGGGGGCCGTGGTCGCGGTCGGCAACGCCCCGACCGCCCTGTTCCGGCTGCTGGAGATGATCGAGGAGGGCGCCCCGCGCCCCGCCGCCGTCATCGGCGTCCCGGTCGGCTTCATCGGCGCGGCCGAGTCCAAGGAGGCCCTGGCCGAGCACGCGTCGGGCCTGGAGCACCTGATCGTCCGCGGCCGGCGCGGCGGCAGCGCGATAGCTGCGGCGGCGCTCAACGCCATCGCGAGCGAGGAAGAGTAGTGAAAGCAGTGACCACTCCAGTGAACGTGAACGGGATCAAGAGTGGCGGCGGCGTCGGCTCCGGCAGGCTCTACGGTGTCGGGCTCGGCCCCGGCGACCCGAACCTGATGACGCTGCGGGCCGTCCAGGCCATCGGCGAGGCCGACGTCGTCGCCTACCACAGCGCCCGGCACGGCCGTTCGATCGCCCGGTCCATCGCGGCGGCGCACCTGCGGCCCGACCACGTCGAGGAGGCCCTGGTCTATCCCGTCACGACGGAGACCACGGACCACCCGGGCGGCTACCGGGGCGCGCTGGAGGAGTTCTACGAGAAGGCCGCGGCCCGTCTCGCGGCGCATCTGGACGCGGGCCGGACGGTCGCGGTACTCGCCGAGGGCGACCCGATGTTCTACGGCTCGTACATGCACATGCACAAGCGCCTGGCCGACCGCTACACCACCGAGGTCATCCCGGGCGTGACGTCCGTCAGCGCGGCGGCGGCCCGCCTCGGCACCCCCCTGGTCGAGGGCGAGGAGATCCTGACGATCCTCCCCGGCACCCTCCCGGAGGAGGAGCTGACGGCCCGTCTCGCCGCCACGGACACGGCGGTGGTGATGAAGCTGGGGCGTACGTTCCCGGCGGTGCGCGGGGCGTTCGAGGCGTCGGGGCGGCTCGCGGAGGCGCGGTACGTGGAGCGGGCGACGATGGCCGGGGAGCGCACGGGCGACCTGGCGGACATCGACCCGGCGTCGGTCCCGTACTTCTCGGTCGCGGTCCTGCCGAGCCGTGTCGACGCGCCGCGCCCCTCACCGTCGACGGGCGGCGAGGTCGTGGTCGTGGGCACCGGCCCGGCGGGCCCGCTCTGGCTGACGCCCCAGACCCGCGGAGCCCTCGCCTCGGCCGACGCCGTGGTCGGCTACACGACCTATCTGGACCGGGTGCCGGTCCGTCCGGGCCAGGCGCGGCACGGCTCGGACAACAAGGTCGAGTCCGAGCGCGCCGAGTTCGCCCTGGACCTGGCGCGGCGGGGCCACCGGGTCGCGGTGGTCTCCGGCGGCGACCCCGGGGTCTTCGCGATGGCGACGGCGGTCCTGGAGGTGGCCTCGCAGGACACGTACGCGGACATCCCCGTACGGGTCCTGCCCGGCGTCACCGCGGCCAACGCGGCGGCGGCCCGCGCGGGTGCGCCGCTGGGCCACGACTACGCCACGATCTCCCTCTCGGACCGGCTCAAGCCCTGGGAGGTCATCGCGGAGCGCCTGCGCGCGGCGGCCTCGGCGGACCTGGTGCTGGCCCTGTACAACCCGGGCTCCAAGTCCCGTACGTGGCAGGTCGGCAAGGCCCGCGACCTGCTCCTGGAGCACCGCTCGCCGGACACCCCGGTGGTGCTGGCGCGCGATGTCGGAGGTCCGACGGAGAGTGTGCGGACGGTGCGGCTGGCCGACGTCGACCCGGCGGAGGTGGACATGCGGACGCTGCTGATCGTGGGCTCGTCGCAGACCCGGTGGGTGGAGCGGGGCGGTTCCGGCGCCGGCCGGTCCGTCGTGTGGACGCCCCGCCGCTACCCGGAGGCGTAGAGCCGGCGTACCCACCGGGCGGCCTCATCGGGCGTACGGGCCACCGGCACCCCTTCCGGCACCGGTGGCCGCCGGACCACGACGACGGGGATCCCGGCCTCGCGGGCGGCGGTGAGCTTGGGTGCGGTGGCGTCCCCACCGCTGTCCTTGGTGACGAGCACGTCGATCCGATGGCGGCGGATCAGCTCACGCTCCCCGGGGAGATCGAACGGCCCCCGGTCGAGCAGCACCTCCATCCGGGCCGGGCCGGGCGGCTCCGGCGCGTCGACGGACCGCACGAGGAACCACAACGCGTCGAGTCCCGCTCCCGCGAAGGCGGCGAGCCCCATCCGCCCGGTGGTGAGGAAGACCCGCTCGCCGAGTGCGGGCAGCAGCTCGGCGGCCCCGGCGAGCGTGGCGGCGGTGTGCCAGCGGTCGCCGTCCTGGGCGACCCAGCCGGGCCGGCGGAGGGCGAGGAGAGGAACATGGGCCTGTGCGGCGGCCTCGGCCGCGTTCCGGCTCATGGTCGCGGCGAAGGGGTGGGTGGCATCGACGACGGCGTCCACACCGTGCTCACGCGCCCAGGCGGCGAGCCCCTCGGGTCCCCCGAACCCGCCGACGCGCACGTCACCGGGCGGCAGCTTCGGCGAGGCGACGCGCCCGGCGAGCGAGGTGGTGACCCGGACCCCCGGGTGATGGGCGACCAGGTGCTCGGCCAGCCGCCGCGCCTCGGTCGTACCCCCCAGAACAAGAACATGCACAGGCAGCACAGGCATCGGAACGGACTCTCTCGTGAACGCTGAGGCGCAGGGCGGTCGCAGTGCCCAACTCAAACACACCGGCCTGCGCCCCGGCTGGACGACCGGGGCCTGTGCGACGGCGGCGACGACGGCCGCGTACACGGCGCTGCTGACCGGCGACTTCCCCGACCCGGTGACCATCACCCTGCCGAAGGGCCAGACGCCGGCGTTCGCGCTGGCGGTGGAGGAGCTGACGGCCGGGCCGGACGAGGGAGTGGCGACCGCCGGAGTGGTGAAGGACGCGGGCGACGACCCGGACGTGACGCACGGGGCACTGGTCCGGTCGACCGTACGGAGACTGCCGCCGGGCTCCGGCGTGGTGTTCCGGGCGGGTCCGGGCGTGGGCACGGTCACCCTCCCCGGCCTGCCGCTGGACGTCGGCGAGCCCGCGGTGAACCCGGTCCCGCGCCGGCTGATGCGCGAGCACGTGGAGCGGGTGGCGGCGGAGCACGGGGGGACGGGGGACGTGGAGATCACGGTCTCGGTCGACCACGGCGAGGAGATCGCCCGCTCGACGTGGAACGGCCGGCTCGGCATCCTGGGCGGCCTGTCGATCCTGGGCACGACGGGGGTGGTGGTCCCGTACTCCTGCTCGGCGTGGATCGACTCGATCCGCCGGGGCGTGGACGTGGCGCGGGCGGCGGGCCTGACCCATGTGGCGGGCTGCACGGGCTCGACGTCGGAGAGGACGGTGGTGTCGGAGTACGGCCTGCCGGACATCGCGCTGCTGGACATGGGCGACTTCGCGGGCGCGGTCCTGAAATACGTACGCCGCCACCCCGTCGCCCGCCTCACGATCTGCGGCGGCTTCGCGAAGCTCTCCAAACTGGCCGCGGGCCACCTGGACCTCCACTCGGCCCGCTCCCAGGTCGACAAGCCCTTCCTGGCCGGCCTGGCCCGGACGGGCGGGGCGAACGAGGACCTGGCTTCCCGGATCGCCACCGCCAACACGGGCCTGGAGGCCCTGCGCCTGTGCGAGGCGGCGGGCGTCCCGCTGGGCGACCTGGTGGCGTCACGGGCCCGCGACGAAGCCCTCGCCGTGCTGCGGGGCGCGCCGGTCGCGGTCGACGTGATCTGCATCGACCGGGCGGGGGTGGTGGTGGGGCGGGGGTAGGGCCCACGTCGAAGCCCTGAACACCCCGGGCCACCCCGGGCCACCCCGGGCCACCCGAGTCCCGCGGAGCCCGGCGGCAGCTACCCCTTCTCGATGGCGCCGAAAATGTCGGCGTCGGTTTCCTGCTGCCAGGCCGGAAGGTCGGGCCAGTCCGCGACGTAGCCCGGCTTGGGATCGTCGAAGTGCTTGAACATCTGGGCCGTCCAGCAGGTAGCGACGAAGCGCCCGCGCTGTTCACGCGAAAGCCGGGAAGCATGCCCTCCGCTGATCTCGACGAACTGGCGCACCTGCTCGTACACAGCCCCGGCCGCTTCGCGCTCCCACTGCGGGGTGTCCTCCCACGGGGTGACGTAGCCGGCCTTCGGCTCACCGGGGAAATGGCGATGCACTCCCGCGATCCAGGCTTCCCGGAACAGTCGTGCACCCTCGGTCTGCGGCATGCCATCCCCTCTCGTCACGGTGTACTCAGCGCGGCGATGTCCGCCCCCAGTTCCGCCACGCGGTGGTCACGGCTCAGGGGACCGAACTCGCCGTGCAGCTTTCGGAGTCTACGGACGACGTATCCGGATCCGGAGGATCGCGCCAGGGCGATGGCCTCCTTGCCGTACGCGACGACCTGCTCGGGGTCTCGACGCCTCGCCCCGATCGCCGCCAAGTCCGTCAGCACTGCGCCCCTGCGCCGATAGGACTGACCGGGTGACAGGGCTGTCTGCTCCAGCGCTCGCGTCAGGGTGTCCTCCGCCAGATCCAGACGCCCGAGTTTCACGTAGCAAGATCCCCGCTCCTCGGCCAAGCGCGCGCCGTCGAACCGGAGCCATCCCCCGTTGACGCTGTCGGAGGCGAGATCGCGAACGGCCTCGGCGCGACTCATCGCGCGCTCACACGCGTCCAGATCGCCCAGAGCTGCATAGGTCTCGGCCTGTACGGATGCGGCCCAGTGGCGGGTCGATAGATTCTTGTCGCCCCGACCCGCTAGTCGTTCGGCAGCACCGAGCAGTTGCGCGGCCGAGCGGTAGCGCTGCTCGGACATGTCCACGTAGGCGTGCCGGACGAGCGCACACGCCCACAGGTCGTACGCCTGGGCGTCCTTGCTGACCGAAGCGGCCAGAGTGTACGAAGCAGCGGCCTCGGAATACCGATTCCCGTCGAACGCGACCTCGCCCGCCAACTGAAACAGGTCTGCCGCCGCGTTCAGCAGGGTCCGAGCGCTTCCGTGCTGCCCGGCGAGAGCCTCGTTCAAGGTGCCGATCTGGTCGCGCACAACCGGGTACACGGACCCCTTGGAACGGGACAGTTGGTAGACCCGCCAGAGATGGTCGTTCATCCGGGCGAAATCGGCGGGCACACCACTGCGGGTCCCCTGGTCCAGCGCTTCGGCCTCGTCCACGGGCAAGGCGGTCAGTGCGCCACTGACGGTCAGTATGCGGAGGAACTCGCGGCGAATCATCTCGTCAGGGTCTCCCGCGTTCGGGGGCTCACTGGATAGCTGTCCGGCGGCTTCCCGGCCGATGGTTCGTGACTGTGCCAGGAGGGCGTCCAGCTCGTGGAGGCTGACTTCGAGGGCAGCGGCCAGGCCTCGCCGCTGGAGTGGCTGCGGACTGATCCGGCCGCCCTCCCAGCGCCCGACCGTTGTGCGGTCCACACCGAGCGACTGGGCGAGTTTCTCCTGACTGTAGCCCAAGGCCCTACGCCGCTCCGCCAGTCCCATGGCACCCGCTTCCCGCAGCTCTGTCGTGCACGCATCTGCATCAACAGTGCCGCAACGATGCCGTGGATACCGCTGACTCCGTCCGATTTCCTGGTTGTTGACCCGGACGAGTGCCGGACTGAGCGAAGGAGTCCGATCATGCCCAAGAGAGACGAGACCACGCTGCACGAGCCCTCGGGCGGCCGGCATACTGCGCGGCACATCACGGAACCGCGCGTCCTCCTGAGGCTCAGGGTGTCCCGTGACTCAGGCCGGACGTGGGGACAGGTCACAGAAGTACGGGAGGACGAGAACCTGCCGCTGCTGGACAGCCCTGGTGCCCTTCCTCCCTGCGCCTGCCTTCGCTGTACTCCTCGAACGCCCCGCCCCGAAGACTCGCCTGCGGGGTTGTCGTGAGGCAGTGCGCCCGCTGGCACCGCCTGCCGCTCGACCTGGCGCGGGAGGCAGGCAGCAAGGCGCCGGGTGGGCACCTGGACAGAGCCGTCCGGTGCCATCTGTCCACCCACGAGGGCGACGAACACCACGGCTTCCTCACCGAACTCGACGCGTACGGGACCGCGCTGTGGCTGCGCTGGTGTGGAAGGGACAAGGTGGAGGTGGTCACCCTCCCGGACTGTCCAGCACTGAGCACCGGCCGGGACAGAGACGGCTGCCGCCTTTTCGCCGACCATATCCAGCAGCACACCTGGGAAGGCTCGCGGGAGGTGCCCTCACGCACCAGTTGATCGCGGGCCCAGAAGACCACACCCCGGCCCGAATGCATGATCAGCCCAAGAGTTCCTGCCGGTCGCGGGGGCAGCCCGCTACGAAGCCCCGGCTTCCCCGGGCAGCCCCGCGGCCGCCGCGGCAGCCAGCCGCCCCCG
The DNA here is from genome assembly GCF_044766265.1 of Streptomyces sp. NPDC102283. Lineage (NCBI taxonomy): Bacteria > Bacillati > Actinomycetota > Actinomycetes > Kitasatosporales > Streptomycetaceae > Streptomyces > Streptomyces sp. NPDC102283. Next base: position 169,245 of record NZ_JBIWLQ010000012.1, on the reverse strand, counting down.
CCACCCGTCCGGATCGCGTCCGGCCTCCACGGCGGCCGCCGCGTCGTCAGCGAGGTCGACGCCAAGGTCCGCGGCGCGGCGCTCGGCCCAGCGGGCCCAGGCGGCGGCCTGCCGGCAGTCGGAGCACTCGGTCTCCTCGGCCATGGCCCGGAAGACGTGCTCGGTCCCGGGTCCGGCGCAGGTGACGAGGGGCGCGACGTATCGGGGAACGGCAGGCGGGGGCGGGGGCGTCGGTTCCGAGGGCGGGCGCACCGGCTCGACAGCGAGTACGGGGGCGGCGGCTTCGGGCATCTTCTGCTCCAGCCGGTGCCGCAGGAACCCCACGGCGCACCGGACCCCGTCCTGCGGAAGATTGCTGCTCAGCACCCGCCGCAGCTCACCTCCGGAGACTCCGCGCCGCAGCCACTCCACCGCCTGCGCGACCAGCGAACGAGCCTCGGCGACACCGAGGCGGAGTCCGTGACTCGCGTGCCGCAGCGAGAGCAACACCCGCTCCGCGTCCGCTTCTTCAGCCGTCAACGGCCGCAACACCGGCGCCGCGTCCGCGACTGCCTCCGCGACCGCTTCCGCGACCGCTTCGGTGTCGAGGGCTTCGGTGGGTGGGTGGGAAGTGTTCTTCGCCCGTTCTTCGTCTACCGGTAGTTGATGACCGACCGTCCGGGACCCCGGCCGGCCGACGGTCGGAAACCGCGCACTCGGAGACGAGGCGACACCCCCGCCGACGCCCGCGTCGCACCACACCGCGACGACCTCGGCCTCGGCCTCGGCCAACGGCACATTGGCGAACAACTGCTGCGTGGCCCAGCGCCCACGCTCCCCGCAGACCCGCCGCTCATGCACGAACCCGCACAGGACCAACTGCTCCTTGGCCCGCTGGAACGCCCGCCCCCTGATGCCCAGCTTCCGGGCATGCTCGGACAACGCCAGATCCGTACAGCCGTCCGGCAACCCCTGAACGTAGAGAATCAGAACCTTCGCGTCACTGCACAGACGCGGATGACGCACGACGTCGTGCGAAGCCTTCGTGTAGCGCCGAGAGGGCGCGATAGCATGCCAAAGCATCCTGCGTGGACCTGTGCTTCCACTAGTTGGGTGAAGGCCCTCGGCTCGGTGCTCGATACACCACCGGGGGCCGCCCCATGTGCGGGTACACACAGAGCGTGATGACGCGATCACCGTACCGCAGCCGGGAAGGCACGAGGACCAGAATGCGGAACACCCCACTCGACCAGGTGACTTACTGATTCCGTGGGCGCATGCGCGAGGACGACCACACACCCGGGACCCATCCGCGCGCCCCGCGTCCCCTGCTCCTCCTGGACGTGGACGGCGTACTGAACCCCTTCGCCGCCCCGACCTGCCCACCCGGCTACCGCGAACACGGCTTCTTCCCCGACGACGACCCCCCGGTCCGCCTGAACGACGCGCACGCCCCGTGGCTCGCGCTCCTCGCGGGCCGCTTCGACCTGGCCTGGGCCACCGGCTGGGAGGACGAGGCGAACACCTACCTGTCCCCGTTCCTCGGCCTCCCCCGCCTACCGGTGGTCCGCTTCCCTCCGGTCCCTTTCGCTCCGGCGGAGAAGGTGCCGCCGATCGCGGCCTTCGCGGGGGACCGCCCGACCGCCTGGGTGGACGACGCGCACACCCCGGAAGCCCGGGAGTGGGCCGAACTCCGGACAGCACCGACGCTGTTGGTCGCCACGGACCCGGCGCAGGGGCTGACGGAGGAGACGGTGAGAACGCTGCTGAGCTGGTGAGAGAGGGGCATCGACGACGACGCACGTCACCACAACACCGCTCATCACCGCGCCAGTTACGGTAAACGTCATGTCACACGACACGACGCGTCTCCACCACGTGGGCCACATCGTCCGGGACTTGGCCGAGGCGAGCGCCCTGTACGGGCGGCTCGGCTTCGTCGTGCCGCCGCCGAGCTGTCCGGCGATGCCGCGGAGCGAAGGAGCGGCGCCCGAGCCCTTCGGGGCGGCCAATACGCACGCCGACTTCCCGGACTCCTTCCTCGAACTCGCGACCTGCGTGAACGCCGGCGACTCCGGACGTCTGCCCGCCGATACGCGCCTCGTCCCCCTGGAGGCACCGGCGGAGGTGCTGGAGCAGCTGGTGGAGCGGATCGGGGAGACGAGCGCCCATCTGGCCGCCTACCTCGATCGTTTCCAGGGCCTGCACATCCTCATGTTCTCGTCGCCCGCCATCGACGAGGCGGCCGCGCGTCTGACGGCGGTGGGCGTACGGCACGGTGGGGTCAACACCGTACGGCGGGCGGCGCCTTCGGGAGCCGGCTCCCCGGTCGAGACCATCCGCTACCTGGAGATCGACGTGCGGGAGCCGGGCACGGGCACGGGTGCCGGAACCGTCCCGGAGGGCAGGGTGGGCATCGTCGCCGATCTCGACCCGGGCATCCAGTCCGCACGACACCTGGACCATCCCAACGGGGCGACGGGCCTGGCCGAGGCGACGCTGTGCGTGGCGGACGAGGATCTGGCCGCCACGCGTCACCGGTACGCGACCTACCTGGGACGCCACCCTCGTCAGGAGCGCGAGGCCCTGATCTTCGATCTCGACGGGGCAGCGCTGAAGATCATCCCGAAGTCGGCCCTGCCGACGACCCTGCCGGGCGAGGAACTGCCCGAGCTACCGGCTCTGGTGGCGTACACCGTGACGGTGCGCGACCTGCCCCTGGTCCGGGACCTGCTCCACCGCAACGACATCCCGGTGCGGGAAACACCGACCGGCGACTTCTTCGTACCGGCGAAGGTGGCGCTCGGCGCGGCGGTCGTCTTCCGCGCGGGGTGAAGCGGCCCGATCAACCGCCGCTGAGGGGCGATCCCCAGGCGGAATCGTGCTGGGCCCGCCGCTCCAGATGGCCGAGCAGATGACCGGCCGCCCGCCCGACGGTGCCCTCGGGCGCTCCGGCCGGGACCAGAGCGGCAGCAAGGCGCGCCCGGACCGCCTCGTCCGACCACGCCCCGCGCAGAAGAGGCAGAAGCAGCAGGAGGATTCGGCCGGCCCCCGCCGTCACCTCCGCCAGAACAGGTGGTGCGTCATGCCGCTCGGGCTCGGAACGACCTCCAGGTGGTACCGGTCGAGCAGCTCGTCGGGCGACTCCCACAGGCGCAGGCCCGTGCCCAGCTTCACCGGCGCGACCGCCACGTGCAGGGTGTCGACCAGTCCGGCGTCGAGGAACTCACGGATCGTGGTGACTCCGCCGCCGAGCCGCACGTCCTTGCCGTCCGCCGCTTCCCGCGCCTGGTCGAGGACGGTCGCCGGGTCGCCGTCGACGAAGTGGAACGTGGTGTCCGACAGGGTGAGCGTCGGGCGCTTGTGGTGCGTCATCACGAACACCGGGGTACGGAAGGGGGGTTCCTCTCCCCACCAGCCCTGCCACGCGTGGTTCTCCCACGGCCCTCGCTGCGGGCCGAACTTGTTGCGCCCCATGATCTCGGCGCCGATGTTGTGGGCGAAGTCCCGCGTGAGGTAGTCGTCCAGGCCCCGGGTCCCACCCGGTTCCGTGCGGTTCGGCCAGCTCGCCGTCGCCCCGGCCCAGGAGAAGAGCCGCTCGGGGTCGACGTGACCGAACGGCCGCTCCAGCGACTGCTCCTCGCCGGCGGCGATACCGTCGCTCGACACCGTGAAGTTCTGGACTCTCAGCAGCTGGGTCACGGGCTTCTCCTGCTTCTGCGCGGTCAACGACGGTGGTGAGACTTCCCGGGGAGGGAAAACTCATCGGTCGAGGGCAGAGATCACCTCTCTCCGCCCCTCCGTTCCCCTCCTCTTCCTCACCTCACCACACACCGCACGCGCCTCAGCGATCCATGGGAGTCCTCGTGAGCGATCAGTCCGGCCGCCTGGCCCGCAAGCCGTTCCTGTACGTCGTGGTCTGCGCGGCCGGGGTCGCCCGCGACGTCGACCTGCTGTTCGCCGCCGCCCAGGACGCCGGCTGGGAGGTGGGCGTCGTCGCCACACCGCAGGGGCTCGGGTTCCTCGACCCGGCGGCCGTCGAGGCCCGGACGGGATACCCGGTCCGCTCCGCCTGGCGCTCCCCCGGCGACCCTCGCCCGCTGCCCGACCCGGATGCCATCGCCGTCGCGCCCGCCACCTTCAACACCATCAACAAGTGGGCGGCCGGGATCTCGGACACCCTGGCCCTCGGCATCCTCTGCGAGGCGTACGGGCTCGGCGTCCCCACCGCCGTCCTCCCGGCCGTGAACTCCGCCCTCGCCGCGCACCCCGCGTACGTCGAGAGCCTGCGGAGGCTGCGCGGCATGGGCGTCCTCGTCAGCACCCGTACACCGCACACACCCAAGTCCGGTGCAGCGGCGCCCTTTCCGTGGGAGGACGCACTGGAGCTGCTCGCGCCCGGACTCTCCGCGGGGACCTGAACACCTGCGGCCGGGGTCCGGCGAGAGCGCTGCACTCTGGAGGAAAGTACTTTCCTCCAGGGAAAGTGCATGCCATCATGACGAGTCAGCAGCTCACCCGCGCCCCGGAAGGCCCCCGCATGCCCATGCCCTCTTCGCCGCCCCCCTCGCCGTCGCGGGAGAACGAGACCGGGCGCCCCGACGCCTCGGCGGAGTACGCGGCCGGCGCGCTGAGCGACGTACGGCTGGCGCAGCAGCGGGCCGGGCTCCGGGCGGGCATGACGCCTGCCTGGTACGGGCCGGCCGCCGCGGTCGCCCTGGTGGGGCCGAGCATGGTGCGGGCCTGGAGCGACGGCCGGGGTGGAGCCGCGACGGTGATCGCGCTGCTCGTGTCGGTGCTCGGGCTCGGCGTCGTCGTCACGCTCGCGCGGGCCGCCCGGCGGGGGGCCGGGGTCCTGGTGGCGCGGTCCTGGTCCTCGCGACTGCGGCGGAGCCGGGTTGTCCTGCCCGTCGTCTTCGCGGCCGGAGCAATCGCGGGAATCACCTGCTGGGCGGCCGGGGCGAGCCAGGCCGCCACCCAGATCGGCGTGTTCGGAGTATGGGGGCTCGGCGTCTGGGGCGCTTGCCTCCTTCGTAACGCGGCCATCCGACGTGCTCTGCGGGATCTCGCGTGAGCGGCAGAGCCGGCCGGAGCGACAGACCCGCGCGGGACGAGCCCCCCGCACTGGACGGCGTCATCCACCATCCGACCCGGCTGGCCCTCGTCGCCTTCCTCTCCGCCTGCGACGAGGCCGAGTTCGCCGCCGTGCGCGACGGGTGCCAGGTCTCCGACTCGACCCTCAGCAAGAACGCCTCCGCACTGGAGGCCGCGGGCTACCTCCACGTACGCAAGGGGCACGTCGGCAAGCGGCCCCGGACCTGGCTGTCCCTCACTCCTGCCGGGCGACAGGCGTTGGCCCGGCACCTCGCGGCGCTCCAGGACCTGGTGGACGCCTCGCGGCGTGCGGCGGGCCCGGTCGGCGCGTAGCACCGCCACCGCCCCGTGTGCGGATATCCAGGGGCGATTTCCGGCCAGGGCGGCGAGGCGGCGAGGCGGCGAGACCGACCACGACAGAGGGCGGCCTGCGGGGAAGGCCGGAGGGCCAGTCCGTGGGCCGGTCCGTGGGCCGGTCCGTGGGCCGGTCAGTGGGGGCCCCATCAACACCGCCCCCGCACGGCCCACGGCTGCGTCCCCTCGACGGAATTTCGCCGCCCGATAGGGTAATGGCCGGATAAAGAGATCACCAAGTGCGCGCGCGCCGCCGCACGTCTCGGGAGGAAGCCATGGGAACCCGCCGCACGTCACTGCCCGGAGTGGGTGCTCAGTACGACTTCACCACCGAGACGGGCCAGCACATTTCGGTCGTCGTCCACCACGACGGTCGCCGGTTCATCGGGTTCTACGAACAGGACGATCCTGATTCGTGCCAACTCTCCGTCCCCCTGACGACGTCCGAAGCCACCGCGCTCGCGCACCTCATCGACCCGGCGCCCATCGACGCCGTACGGACCGATGGCATCGACCTCGTCACCGAGCACATCCCGCTCGGGTCCCGCTCCCCGTACGGCGGGCGGCTGCTGGGGGAGACGCGGGCACGGACACGGACCGGGGCGTCCATCGTGGCGGTGCTGCGCACCCACAGCGCGCACCCGTCGCCGGAACCGGATTTTCGACTGGCCATCGGGGACACACTCGTCGCCGTCGGTACGCGTGAGGGCGTCGACGCGCTCTCCGAGATCATTGCGGAGGGCTGACCGTGCATGACACGACTGCGTTGCTGGTGGAGCTGGGAGCCGTCATCCTCGGGCTGGGGCTCGTGGGGCGGTTCGCCGGGCGGATAGGCCTCTCCCCGATCCCGCTCTACCTCCTCGCCGGGCTGGCGTTCGGGCACGGAGGGCTGATTCCGCTCAAGGCCAGCGAAGAGTTCACGATGGTGGGCGCCGAGATCGGCGTCATCCTGCTGCTGCTCCTGCTGGGGCTCGAATACAGCGCGTCCGAGCTGGTCCACAGCCTCAAGACGCAATACCCCTCCGGCGCCGTGGACTTCGTGCTCAACGCGACGCCCGGCGCGGTCGCGGCCCTGATGCTCGGCTGGGGCCCCGTCGGCGCGGTCGCGCTCGCCGGGGTCACCTGGATCTCGTCGTCCGGTGTGATCGCCAAGGTCATGACCGATCTCGGCCGGCTCGGCAACCGCGAGACCCCGGTCATCCTCGGCGTCCTCGTCATGGAGGACCTGGCAATGGCGGTGTACCTGCCGCTGCTCACCGCCATGCTCGCCGGGGTCAGCCTGGCCGGCGGCAGCCTCGCGCTGGTGATCGCGCTCGGGGCCGTCGGACTCGTCCTCTACCTGGCGCTCCGCCACGGCCGCCTGATCAGCCGCGCGGTCTCCTCCGACAACCCGGAGATGCTGCTCCTGGTCGTCCTCGGCCTCACCGTCCTGGTGGCCGGTGTCGCCCAGCAGCTCCAGGTGTCCGCGGCCGTCGGCGCGTTCCTCGTCGGCATCGCGCTCTCCGGCGAGGTCGCCGAGGGCGCCCGCAAGCTGCTCACCCCGCTGCGGGACCTGTTCGCCGCCGTGTTCTTCGTCTTCTTCGGGCTCTCCACCAACCCGGCCGACATCCCGCCGGTGCTCCTGCCCGCGGCCCTGCTGGCCATCATCACCACCTTCACCAAGATCGCCACCGGCTACTACGCGGCCCGGCGCGCCGGAGTCGGCTCGCGCGGCCGCTGGCGGGCGGGCGGCACCCTCGTGGCGCGCGGTGAGTTCTCCATCGTCATCGCCGGTCTGGCCGTGGCCACCGAGCCGCGCATCGGCCCCATCGCCACCGCGTACGTCCTGATCCTCGTCATCGTCGGCCCGCTCACCGCCCGGTGGACGCAGCCCCTCGCGGCGAAGATCGAGGCCCGGCGCGGCGGCGGGGACAGCAGCGAGGACGGAAAGGGCACGGGCACGGGCACGGGCACGGGCACGGGCACGGGCACGGGCACGGGCACGGGCACGGGCACGGGCACGAGCGGCGCGGAGAAGGAGCCCGTCGCGAAGTCCGCTCCCGAGCGCCGGCTGGCGTCGCACGACGACCTCACTCCCGAACCGGCGGGCGAGACGCGCGAATAGCCGCCGCCTCCCGCCCCGGCCGCTCGCGGCCCACGACGAAGCCCCCGGACGCCTTTCATCGCGTCCGGGGGCTTCGTCGTGAGAGGGAGGGACACCCACCACCCACATCTACACCCCTGTAGAGTTGCACCGGTTTCCGGTCCGGATTCGCACCGCAACGTAGGGAGACGTCATGGCTCTGTGGGACCGCATCAAGGAATCCGCGTCGTCGATGCAGACGCAGCTGGAGGCGAAGAAGAACGACCTGAAGTCGGGTTCGTTCCGGGACGCGAGCATGGCCATGTGCGCTCTCGTCGCCGCCGCCGACGGCTCCATCGATCCGTCGGAGCGCCAGCGCGTCGCGACGCTCATCTCGACCAACGACGTCCTGCGGAACTTTCCCGCGGACGACCTGCAGCGCCGCTTCAACGCCTACGTCGACCAGCTCACCGCCGACTTCGCCTTCGGCAAGGTCAGCGTGCTCCAGGAGATCGCCAAGGCGAAGAAGAAGCCGACCGAGGCCCGTGCCGTGGTCCAGATCGGCATCGTCATCGGCGGCGCCGACGGCGACTTCGACCCGTCCGAGCAGGCCGTCGTGCGGGAGGCGTGCTTCGCACTCGACCTGCCGCCGCACGAATTCGACCTGTAGGACCTACCAGGACCGCCGGTGCGGTCGCGCGGGCCTGCCGACCACCGGCCCGCGTCCCCGTCCCCACCGGCAGGCCGGGGGCGCGTCACCCCTCTGAGCGCCCCCGGCCACACCTTCCTCCCCCGTCCCGCACACCCCCTCCGGCGCGCGGCCGTCACAGCTCCTTGGCCGGCCAGTCCAGCAGCCGGGCCCCGATGACCGCCGTCTGGAGGCTGTAGCGGTGCATCGGATCCGAAGGGTCCGACCCGGTCAACTGGTGGATACGCTCCAGGCGGTACGTCAGCGCCCGTACGCTCAGCGCCAGCCGGCGGGCGGTCTCGGCGGCGACACAACCCGCGTCGAAGTAGACCGCCAGCGTGTTCAGCAGCGGCTCCGCGCCGCCCCTCGCCTTCTGGAGCGGGCCCAACTCGCTGCGCACCAGATCGGCCATCGCCTGCCGGTCCCGGGTCAGCACCGGGTAGACCATGAGGTCCGAGGCGTACAGCACGGGGTCGTCCATCCCCATCCGGTCCGCCAGGTCGAGGGCTTCGAGCGCCTCGTCGTACGAGTGGACCACCCCGCCGGGGCCCTTGTGCGGGCGGCCGACCGCGACCTGGCCGCCGTCCGTCGCCGCGTGCGCCTGCTTGGCGAAGTAGCGCAGGACGTCGGGCTGGCTGCCCGGCGCGATGCAGACGATCCGGCCGTCCTTCGTCGTCAGCAGGATCTTGCGGCCGCTGAACCGCGTCAGCAGCGCCGCCTCCACACTGCGCGGCACCGCGTCCGTCTCCGTGTACGCCTCAGGGCCCGACGCCACCGCCACCGCGTGCGCCCGGGAGAGCCGCAGGCCGAAGCGGGTCGCCCGCTCCGCGAGCCGCACCAGATCGCTGCGCCCGTAGAGCAGGTCGTCGATGAACTCCCGGCGCGCCGCCTCCTCCCGCCGTACGGTGAGCCGCTGGGCACGCTCGAACCCCTCGGCGAACGCGTCGACCGCCTGTTCCACCGCGGCGAGGACGGCATCGGTCACGGCAGGGGAGTTTCCGGCAGCGGCACGTGGCCAGGCCTCACGGGTCTGCGCCAGATGCATCGTCACCAGGGCGCGCAGCTGGTGGCCCGCGTCCGCCGCCGCACGGCCCAGCGCCCGGCGCGCCTCCAGTTCGTCACGTGTCAAGCGACGGCCGGTGAGGGCGACTTCGCCCAGAATGTGGGCATAATTGCCCAGCATTTCCTCGGGAATCCTCAGCTCGGCCACGTACTCTCCTTCAGCCTTGCAACAGTCCTGTCATTTCCCCAACGCTCACGTCGCAGTGCCGGTGCCCGGCATTAGCGAAGCGTAAAGATTGCCGGGTTCCGGCAATGCGCTGTGCGGGTCCCGGATGACACGATCAGGTCAGCAACAACACGGGGGAAGCACACAGGGGGAAGCACGGGGGAGCACGGGGGACGGGGGACGTAATCCTCTCTCGGACCCGGGTCCCGGACCGTCCACGGGGGATCGGGGACGGTCCGGGCTCCGGGATGCGGCGGGAGAAGTCCCCAGGGGAACGACCCCGCCGCCGCGGCGCATTCGGACAACGCCGCAGCGCCGGGGCCCGTCAACCGCCCGCCGGCCGACCGCTCGCCGCCCCCGTACCGGATCACACGGAAGCGCACCGCCTCAAGGCCCGTGCGCAGAACCGCAGGGGGTGGGACCGATGGGCGAATTCCTGAGCGCGGCACTCGGATTCCCCGCCGTCGTCTTCGGCGCCGCTCTGGTGGTCGTCGTCTGCTTCTGGCTGCTGGTGCTCACCGGGGCCGCCGGTCACGACTCCTTCGACACGGACCTCGACACCGGCCCGGCCGGTCTCGGCGGCGTCCCGGTCTCCGTCTCGGTCTCCCTGCTCATCGTCTTCGCCTGGTTCGGCAGCATGACCGGCACGGTCCTGCTGCGTCGGAGCGAGACCGGCAGCACCACCCGCGCCGTGCTCGCCGTCGCCGTACTCGCCGGGTCGCTGTTCCTCGCCTGGGCGGCCGTCCGTCTCCTCGTCCACCGCTTCCGCCGGTACTTCCCGGCGGAACCTCCGCCATCGCGGCTGGACTTCGTCGGGAGCGTCTGCACGATCCGCACCGGCTCCGTCACCGCGACGTTCGGCCAGGCCGAGGTCGTGTCCCACGACGGATCGACCGCCATCGTGCAGGTCCGCACGGCCGAGCCGTTCCCGACCACCTCCCGGCTCTCCGGACCCGCCGCGGAGGAAGCGCCGCTCGTCATGGGCGGCTCCGGACTCCTCTACGCGTACGACGAGGAAGGCGAGTTCTTCTGGGTCTCGCCCTACGACGCGGCGCTCGATCCAGGTCCGAACACCCGACCTCACCAGCTGCCGGGCGGGCCGACCGGCTGATCCGGCCGGGACACCGGACCATCCGGGACGCCGCTCGGAGCCTCCGCGTACCACCGTCGTCGCCGCCAACCGGCCGCCCGCCCCGTGACGGGCAGGCACCCCTACTTCGCTTGTGCCACTTCCGTACCGACAAGCCGCCAAGGACTCTTCAATGGATGCCATCTCCTTGGGCATCGGCGTGCTCATCGCCGTTGTCCTGCTCATCGTCGTCGCCATCGCCTTCGTCATCACCCGGCTGTTCCGCAAGGTCGAGCAGGGCAAGGCACTGATCATCTCCAAGACCAAGAAGGTCGACGTCACCTTCACCGGGGCCGTCGTCCTGCCCGTCCTCCACAAGGCCGAGACGATGGACATCTCGGTGAAGACGATCGAGATCCGCCGCGCCGGGCGCGAGGGTCTGATCTGCCAGGACAACATCCGCGCCGACATCCAGATCACCTTCTTCGTCCGGGTCAACAAGACCGTCGAGGACGTCATCAAGGTCGCGCAGTCCATCGGTACGGGACGGGCCAGCGACAAGGTCGCCATCCAGGAGTTCTTCGCCGCGAAGTTCTCCGAGGCGCTCAAGACCGTCGGCAAGCAGCTCGACTTCGTGGACCTGTACACCAAGCGCGAGGAGTTCCGGGACCGGATCATCCAGGTCATCGGCACCGACCTGAACGGCTACCACCTCGACGACGCGGCGATCGACTTCCTTGAGCAGACCCCGATGGCCCAGCTCGACGGGGCCAACATCCTGGACGCCCAGGGCATCCGGAAGATCACCGAGCTGACGGCGATCGAGCACGTGCGGACCAACGAGTTCCAGCGCACCGAGCAGAAGGAGATCACCCGGCAGGACGTCGACGCCCGCGAGACGATCCTGGAGCTGGAGCGCCGGCAGGCCGAGGCGGAGATCAAGCAGCGCCGCGAGGTCGAGGTGCTGCGGGCCCGCGAGGAGGCGGCCACCGCCCGGGTGCAGGAGGAGGAGCGGCTCGGTTCGCAGAGCGCGTTCATCAAGACCGAGGAGCAGCTCGGCATCCAGCGCGAGAACCAGGCGCGGGAGATCGCCGTCGCGCAGAAGAACCGCGAGCGCGTCATCGCCGTCGAGAGCGAGCGCATCGAGAAGGACCGGATGCTGGAGGTCATCGGGCGCGAGCGGGAGACCGAGCTGAACCGGATCGCCGCCACGAAGGAGGTCGAGGCCGAGCGCCGCGAGGTCGCCGACGTCATCCGGGAGCGGATCGCGGTGGACCGCACGGTCGCGGAGCAGGAGGAGTCGATCCTCACCCTGCGCGCCGTCGAGGACGCCGAGCGGTCCCGCAGGTCGGTCATCATCGCGGCCGAGGCGGAGGCCCAGGAGAAGCTGGTCAAGGACATCAAGGCGGCCGAGGCGGCGGAGGCGGCGTCCACGCACCTGGCGGCCGAGCAGCTCACGCTCGCCGAGGCCCGGCTCAAGACCGCGGACCTCGACGCGCAGGCCAAGCTGCGGCTCGCCGAGGGCATCCAGGCGGAGACGGCCGCGCCGGGGCTCGCCGCCGTGCAGGTGCGGGACGCGGAGGCGGACGTCACCGAGAAGGCCGGGCTCGCGGAGGCCGAGGCGACGGCGGCCCGGCTCAAGGCCGAGGCGGAGGGCTCGCGGCTCAAGGCGCTGGCCACGGCGGAGGGCACCGCGGCCCAGGCGACCGCCGACGCGGCGGTCATCGGCGAGAAGCTGAGGGCGGAGGCCGCGGGGCTCACGGAGAAGGCGGCCGCGATGGCGGCGCTGGACGAGGCCTCGCGCGGGCACGAGGAGTACCGGCTGCGGCTCGAAGCGGAGAAGGAGATCCGGCTGGCCGGTCTCGACGTGCAGCGGCAGGTCGCCGAGGCGCAGGCGACGATCCTGGCGACGGGCCTGGAGAACGCCGACATCGACATCGTCGGCGGCGACTCGGTCTTCTTCGACCGGCTCGTCTCGTCGATCTCGCTCGGCAAGGCCGTGGACGGGTTCGTCGACAACTCGCGGACCGCGCAGGCGCTGGCGGGGCCGTGGCTGGACGGTTCGTCGTCCTTCACGGACGACATCGGCCGGGTGCTGGGATCGTTCTCCACGGGTGATGTGCAGAACCTGACGGTGTCGGCGCTGCTGATGCGGCTGATGGGGCCGGGGTCGTCGGGGGCGGCGTCGGGGCAGGTGCAGCAGCTGCTGGCGGCGGCGAAGGAGCTGGGGCTCGCGGATCTGCCGGTGTCGTCGCTGACGAACGGTACGCCGGTGGCTCCGGCGGCAGCGACCGCGGCCCGTAACGGGGCCGGGGCCGGGGCGCACGGGTAGCGCATTCGACGGCGGACCCCTCGGCCCCGGGGGCCACTCCCAGCCCGTCCGGCACTGGAGAACGAACCCCCGGGCCACCCCCCAGCCCGTCCGGCACTTCGTCCGGCACTGGAGAACGAACCCCCAGGTCCCTCCCAGCCCGTCCGGCGCTTGAGAACGGAACCCTCGGCCGGGGAGCCGGCGGTCTGCGTGTGCGTCCCACGGGGGTGGGCGCACCAGGGGCCGACCTGCCCGTCAGGGCCGGGCTCACCTAGCCGGGGGTTCCGTCCTCAAACGCCGGAGGCGCTGGGGGTGGTGCCGGATCGACCGGGTGCCGCCGGGCCGACCGGGTGCCGCCGGGCCGAACGGATCGGGCCGGGCCCGCCGAAGACGATGACACACGTAGGGAGCCGTACGCATGGACAGCGACACCACCGCCACCGCCACCGCCACCGCGCCGCAGGACACCCCCAGCGGGGCGGGCGGCGACGTGGACGCCGGTGCCTACGAGGTGCTGCGGCGGCGGCTCTCGGCCCAGGCCGGGGAGCTGGTGCGGCGGGCCGAGGCGCTCAACGTACGGCGGACCGAGGAGTTCGGCTCGACCGGGCTGCGGCTGCTCGCCACCGAGCGGGTGCGCACCGAGCGGGCCTCCGTGCCACGTGACCTCGTCGCCGTGGGCGGCCGGTTGCTCTTCGGTTTCGAGCGGGGGCCGGGCGCGCACGGCGAGGCCGGGGTCGAGGACGTACTCCTCGTACGGGACTCCGCGCCACAGGACGACGCCCCGGCAGCGGAGTCCCCCCTCCTCGACGACGACGGCTTCCGGCGTGAGTTCTCCTCCCTCCACCGCTACTTCCGCGACGCCCGCCTGCTGCGGCTGCGCCGCGTCGACGGCAGACTCCTCGCCGTCTTCCGGACCGGCGAGAACGCCGAGGACATCCGGGTGCTGCGCTGGGCGCTGGGGCCGGACGGATCGCCGGGGGCGTTCCTCGACGCGCAGGGCGAACGCGACCACGTCTTCCCGCCCTCCCACGACTTCACGTGGACCGTGGCGGGGCGCGAATCCCACATCCCCGGGCGCCATCCGCACATCGCCGTCGGCAAGGGCGGCGGGCTCTTCGTCGACACGCTCGGCGGCACCCTCACCGTCAAGGTCACCGACGACACCGAATCCCCGGACGGGATCTACGAGGAGCCCGTCGACGAGCCGTTGCAGTCGCTGGCCGACGCCGACGTCGAGTACGCGGAGGTCGGGCCGCTGGTGCTGCTGCGCGTGCGCCCGTACAAGGAGGACGCCTGGCGCCACCTCGTCTTCAACTCGCTGCTCGCCACCGTCCGGCGGCTCGACGGCATCGGCCCGTCCTGCCACCGGCTCCCCGAGGACCAGGGGATCATCTTCCCCGGCGGCTACTACCTCACCACCGGCACCGCGAAGACCTTCGACACCGCCGAGGAGCTGACCGAGCCGGTCTTCGAGGGCGCGGTCCGCTCGCCCAACGGGGAGGACGTGCTCTACGTCTTCCGCTCCCGCGACGGCCTGCGCAGCCTCCTGCTCCCCTACAACCTGATCCGCCAGGAGGTCGCCACCCCGCTCACCGGGCGCGGGCACGCCCTGCTGGACGACGGGACGCTGGTCCTGCTCCGGGACAACCCGGACGGTCCCGCGCGCGTGCACCCCTTGCAGCGCTGGGAGACCCCGTACGTCTCCGACACCTACGCCGCCGCCCGCCCCGCCGGAACCGGCCCGCTCGCCCGGACCGGCAACGCCGACCTGGTGCGCGGGATCTCCGACTGCCTCGCCCTCGCCCACGGCGTACGGGACATGACGCCGACGACCGCGCTCTACGGGCAGCTCGCGGCCGACTGCGCCCGCGCCCAGGACCGCTACCACTGGCTGTCCGATCCGGAACTGGGTTCGCTGGGCGCGCCGTTGAGTGAGCTGCGGGCCACCGCACAGCAGGTGCTGGCCGAGTTCACCGCCGTACAGGAGCTGACCCGGCGGGCCGCCGACGCGCTGGAGGAGACCGCCGCCCGCATCACCGCACTGGTCCGCCGAGTGCGCGGCGAGGTTCCCGGCTCGGCGTCCGCCTGGGTCGAGCGCCTAACCGAACTCCGCTGGGCGCAGGGCCACTTGGCGACGGTCGGCGACATGCGGTACGCCGACGTCGAGCGGATCGCGGAGCTGTCGGCCCGGACCGAGGACGACATCGCCTCGGCCGCCCAGCGGGCCGTGTCCTTCCTGGCGCGCGAGGACGCGTTCGACGGATATCACGCCGACATCGCGGGGCTCACGGCCGACGCGGGCGCGCTGGAGACGGTCCGGGACGCGTCCGCCGTGACCGACCGGCTGTCCGCGATGACGGAGGGGCTGGCCACCGTCACGGACGTCGTCGCCGGTCTCGACATCGGCGACGCCACCGTGCGTACGTCGATCCTGGAGCGGATCGCGGAGGTGCTGGGCGGCGCGAACCGGGCCCGCGCCACGCTCGACGGACGCCGCCGGGAGCTGCTGTCGAAGGAGGGGCGGGCCGAGTTCGCCGCCGAGTTCGCGCTGCTCGGGCAGGCGGTGACAGGCGCGCTGGCCGCCGCCGTCACCCCGGAGACGTGCGACGACCAACTGGCTCGGCTACTGCTCCAGTTGGAGAACCTGGAGTCGCGGTTCGCGGAGTTCGACGACTTCCTCACCGAGCTGTCCGAGCGCCGCACCGAGGTGTACGAGGCGTTCTCGGCACGCAAGCAGACCCTCCAGGACGAGCGGGCGCGGCGCGCGGATCGGCTGGCCGGGTCGGCGGGCCGGGTGCTGGAGACCGTCGCCCGGCGGGTCGCCTCGCTGGAGGATCTCGACGCCGTCCACACCTACTTCGCCTCCGATCCGATGGTCGCGAAGATCCGCCGGACAGCCGACGAGCTGCGCGAACTGGGCGATCCCGTGCGGGCGGAGGAGCTGGACGGGCGGCTGAAGGCGGCCCGCCAGGAGGCGGGCCGCGCCCTGCGCGACCGCACCGAGCTGTACGCGGACGGCGGGTCGGTGATCAGGCTGGGCCGCCACCGGTTCGCCGTGAACACCCAGCCGTTCGACCTGACGCTCGTGCCCTCCGGGGATCGGAACGGGCAGGGGCAGGGGCAGGGCCTCGCCTTCGCTCTGACCGGCACGGACTACCGGGCCGCGGTCACCGATCCGGCGTTCGCGGCGGCCCGGCCGTACTGGGAGCAGCTGCTCCCCTCCGAGAACGCCTCCGTCTACCGCGCCGAGCACCTCGCCGCCCGCCTCCTCGACGAGCACGGAGCCGGACGTCTCCGCTCGCTCAGCGAAGCCGAACTTGCCTCGCTCGTGAGGGAGTCGGCCGCAGAGGCGTACGACGAGGGGTATACGCGGGGCGTCCACGACGAGGACGCCACCGCGATCCTGGCCGCCCTGCTGCGTCTGCACGCGGACGCGGGGCTGCTGCGCCACGAGCCCGCCGTCCGCGCGGCGGCCCAGCTCTTCTGGGCGCACGGCGCCGGCGATCCGCTGCGCACGTCCTGGACCAGACGCGCGGTCTCCCTGGCGCGCGCCCGCGACACCTTCGGACTGGCCCCGGCGATCGCGGTGCTCCAGGAGGAGTGGGCGGCGGAGATCGGCTCCCCGTCCCCCTCCGCGCCGGGTCACGCCGTCGCCGCGTACCTCTTCGAGGAGCTGACGACCGGGCCCGCCGGGTTCGTCGTGGGCGTCCCGGTCCGCGCCTTCCTGGAAGCCTTCCACCGGGCGGCCGGCCCCGACGCGTACGCCGAGGACCTCGCTGCGCTCGACGACGACCTGGCCGCCCGTCGGCAGCTCGTGGAGGGCTGGCTCGCCGCGTACGCCGGGACCACCGGGGCCGGCCTCGGCGGCGGTGACCTCGCGGAGGCCGTGGCGGTGGAACTGTGCCCGGAGCTGGAGCGGTACGTGTGCGACGCGCCGCTCACCGAACGCCTTCAGGGCCTCCTCGGCGACCACCCGCGCATCGCGGGCGGCGGGGCCCTCACCGTACGGATCGACGAACTCCTCTCCCGGACCGCCGAGTTCCGCGCCCACACCGTGCCCGGCTTCCGCGCCTACCAGCGGCTGCGCACCTCCCTGGTGACCGCCGAGCGCGGACGGCTGCGGCTGGACGACCACCGGCCGCGCGTGATGTCGGCGTTCGTCCGCAACCGGCTGCTCGACGAGGTGTACCTGCCGCTGATCGGCGACAGCCTCGCCAAGCAGCTCGGCACCGCCGACGCCGACCGGCGCACCGACTCGCAGGGACTGCTGCTGCTCGTCTCGCCGCCCGGCTACGGCAAGACGACGCTGATGGAGTACGTCGCGGACCGGCTCGGCATGGTCCTCGTCAAGATCAGCGGGCCGAACCTGGGCCACGACGTGACCTCACTCGACCCGGACCGGGCCCCGAGCGCCACCGCCCGACAGGAGATCGAGAAGATCAACTTCGCGCTGGAGGCGGGCAACAACACACTCCTCTACCTCGACGACATCCAGCACACCTCGCCCGAACTGCTCCAGAAGTTCATCCCGTTGTGCGACGCCACGCGTCGTATCGAGGGCGTGCGGGACGGCGAGCCGCGCAGCTACGACCTGCGCGGCAAGCGGTTCGCGGTGTGCATGGCGGGCAACCCGTACACCGAGTCCGGCGAGCGGTTCCGGATCCCCGACATGCTCGCCAACCGGGCCGACGTCTGGAATCTCGGCGAGGTCCTCAGCGGCCGGGACGACGTCTTCGCGCTGAGCTTCGTGGAGAACGCCCTGACCGCCAACCCGGTCCTCGCCCCGCTGGCCGCCCGGTCCCGGGACGACCTGGCGCTGCTGGTGCGGCTGGCGGGCGGCAGCGACCCGGCAGCGCGCGCGGAGCACCTGGAACACCCGTACAGCGCAGCCGAGTTGGACCGCGTGCTGGCGGTACTGCGCCATCTGCTCACGGCCCGGGACACCGTGCTCGCGGTGAACGCGGCGTACATCGCCTCGGCCGCACGGACGGACGCCACGCGCACCGAGCCGCCGTTCCGGCTCCAGGGCTCCTACCGCAACATGAACAAGATCGCCGAGCGGATCGTGCCCGTCATGAACGACGACGAGCTGTCCGCCGTCGTCGACGACCACTACGCGGGCGAGGCCCAGACGCTCACCACGGGGGCCGAGGCCAACCTCCTCAAGCTGGCCGCCCTGCGCGGGACGCTCACCGCCGGACAGGCGGAGCGGTGGGCGGCGATCACCGCGTCCTACGTCCGCACGCAGGCGCTCGGCGGGCCGGACGGCGACCCCATGACCCGGGCGGTGGCCGCGCTCGGCCTGCTCGCGGACCGGATCGCGGCGGTCGAGACGGCGATCCAGCGCGCGGCGGACCCCCGGCACCTGCTGACGGGCGGCCCCCGGGGCCCGATGGGCGGAACCCACGGGCCGGGGGGCGGAACCCAGGGCCCGGCGGGCGACCCCCAGGGCCCGGCGGGCGAAAGCCGTGCCCCGATGGGCGCTCACGACGGCCGGGCGGCTCCGAACCACCATGCGAAGATCACCAACACTCCACACTGACCGGGACGACCGAGCCGGAAGGACCACGGCATGCTGGGTTCCGTGCCTCCACTTCCACAGCAGCCGGGCCGCCCGCCGTCGGCCGGCCACATGATCGTCTGCGGTGACGACGCCCTGGCGCGCCGGCTCGCCGTGGAGCTGCGCTTCGTCTACGGGGAACGGGTCACCCTGCTCCTGCCCCCGGGCCGCGACGCGAACAGCCCCGAGACGCCGCTGACCCAACGGGGGCGGGCGGCGGCCCTGTTCGGCCGGATGTCGGCGGCGATGAACCGCGCGGGCAACGGCAACAACGGAAACGGGACCACCGGCGGCGGCAGCGGCGACACCAACGCCGGAGTCGAGGCCGTCCGCATCATGGAGGCCCCCGAACCCTCCGACGACGTACTGGAGGAGGCGGGCGTCGACCGGGCCGCCGCCCTCGCGCTCGTCTACGACGACGACGAGCGCAACATCCGCGCCGCCCTGACCGCCCGCCGCCTCAACCCCCGTCTGCGGCTGGTGATCCGGCTCTACAACCGCAAGCTCGGGCTCCACCTGGAGGAGTTGCTCGACCAGGCGGCGGCCGTCGCCATGCCCGGCATCGACCCGGCGTTACTGGACGCCTCCACCACCGTCCTGTCCGACGCCGACACCGCCGCCCCGGCCCTCGCCGCCACCGCCCTCACCGGCAGCAGCAAGATCATCCAGGCCGAGGGGCTGCTCCTGCGCGCCGCCGAACGCCCGCCGCCGCGCCCCGGCGAGACCCTCGACCCGGGCCTGTGCACCCTCGCGCTGCTCTCCTCCACCACCAACGACCCGGCGGGGGCGGAGGGTTCGGACAGCAGCGGCGACGAAGCCCCGCAACTGCTGCCGGACGAGGGAGCCGTCGCCGCCGCGTCCGGCCGCGGGACCGTCGTCCTGGAGACGGTCAGCCGGGCCGATCCCGACCGCCCCGCGACCCGCATGGGCGGCAGGGGCGCCCCGCTCGCCCAGGTCTTCTCCCGCAGGCTGCGCTGGTCGGCCCTCGGCGTCGCGGCCGCCGCGGTCGCCCTGGTGATCGCGTCGGTCCTGACCACCGAGGACAGCCTGCTGCACTCCGCCTATCTCACCCTGCTCGACCTGCTGGGCATGAACGACCCGGCCGAGGAGGCTCCGCCGGCCCGGCAGATCATCCAGCTCCTCTCCGGCGTCGCCGGGCTTCTCCTGCTCCCGCTGCTGATCGCCGCCGTCCTGGAGGCGTTCGGCACCCTGCGCACGGCCTCCTCGCTGCGCCGCCCGCCCCGGGGCCTCTCCGGGCACGTGGTGCTGCTCGGGCTCGGCAAGATCGGTACGCGCGTCCTCGTACGCCTCCGCGAACTCGACATCCCCGTGGTCGTCGTCGAGGAGGACCCCGAGGCGCGGGGCATCCCGCTGGCCCGGTCGATGCACGTGCCGACCGTCATCGGCGACGTCACCCAGGAAGGCGTCCTGGAGGCGGCCAAGATCCGCCGCGCCCACGCTCTCCTCGCGCTCACCAGCATCGACACGACGAACCTGGAAGCGACGCTGTACGCCCGCTCGGTGAAGCCGGACCTCAGGGTCGCGCTGCGGCTGTACGACGACGAGTTCGCCACCGCCGTCTACCGCACCCTGCGCACCGCGCACCCCGGGGCCCTGACCCGCTCCCGCTCGGTCTCCCACCTGGCCGCCCCGTCCTTCGCGGTCGCGATGATGGGCCGCCAGATCCTCGGCGCGGTCCCGGTCGAGCGCAAGGTCATGCTGTTCGCGGCCCTGGAGGTCGCGGGGCACCCGCAGCTGGAGGGCCACACGGTCGAGCAGGCGTTCCGGGCGGGCGCCTGGCGGGTCCTGGCCATCGACGCCACCCCGCCCGCCGACCGGGCCCCGGACCTCGCCGCGATCCCGCCGTACTACCCGGAGGGCGACGCGACACCGCCGCCCTCCGGCCTGGTCTGGGACCTGCACCCCGGCTACGTCCTGCGCGCCACGGACCGGGTGGTGATCGCCGCCACCCGCCGGGGGCTCGCGGAGCTGCTGCGGCGGCAGCGTTCGGTGGTGCCGAGGCAGTAGGGGGCACCGGCCCGGCGACCGGTGTCCCGGTGGCAGCAGCGGCCCGGCCACCCGGCTACCTGAACGCGCCCATCGCCGCCCGCACCTCGTCCAGCGTGGCCTCCGCCAGCGCGTTCGCCCGCTCGTTGCCCGCGCGGAGCACCGACCGCACGTACGTCAGGTCCTTCGCGTACTCCGCCCGCCGGGCCCGGAAGGGGGCCAGGTGGCTGTTGACCGCGTCGGTCACCGTCCGCTTGAGAGCGGCGGCCCCGCCGTCGCCGATCTCCGCCGCGACCTCGTGCGGGTCGCGCTCCAGACAGAGGGCGGCCAGCAGCACCAGGGAGGAGACGTTCGGGCGGGTGTCGGGGTCGTAGGTGATGTGCCGGTCGGCGTCGGTGGTCGCGCCCTTGATGAGGCGGGCCGTCTCATCGGCGGTGGCGCCGAGCGGGACGGAGTTGGCCCGGCTCTTGCTCATCTTCGTGCCGTCCGTGCCGAGCAGCAGGGGTGCGGCGGAGAGCATGATCTCCGGTTGCGGGAAGACGTCGCCGTACCGCTCGTTGAAGCGGCGGGCGATCGTCCGGGTCACCTCCAGGTGGGGCGCCTGGTCCCGGCCGACCGGAACCAGATTTCCCTTGCAGGCCAGGATGTCGGCGGCCTGGTGGACCGGATAGGTGAGCATCAGCCCGCTGACCGTGGACTGCCGGGAGTGCGCGATCTCGTCCTTGACCGTGGGGTTGCGGTTCAGCTCCGCGACGGAGACGAGGCTGAGGAAGGGCAGCATGAGCTGGTTGAGCGCGGGGACGGCGCTGTGGCAGAAGACGGTGGACCGGGCGGGGTCGATACCGAGAGCCAGATAGTCCAGGAGCAGCCCGTCGGTGTACTCCCCCAGTCGCTCCGCGGTGTCCCGGTCGGTGATCACCTGGTAGTCGGGGATGAGGACGATGACGTCCACGCCGAGGTTCTGGAGGCGGACCCGGTTGAGCAGGGAGCCGAAGTAGTGGCCGAGGTGGAGGGGCCCGGTGGGGCGGTCCCCGGTGAGGACCCGGAAGCTGCCGGGGTCCTGGGCGATGCGGCGCTCCAGCTCGGCGCTGTGGAGCTCGGCGGGGGCGGGGACAGCCGAGGCGGGGGCCGTGCCGGTGGCGGCGGGCTCTGCGCCGGGAGCGGAGGGTGCGGGCACTGCGCCGGGAGCGGTGCTGGTCATGGGATCGGGTCTCTCCTCGCGTGGGTGATGCGTGGAGGACGGCCCCGCCGGTGAACGCCGCTGCGCTTCGTCTCCGTGTCCGCGCCGTACGAGGGCAGCGAAAAGGGCCGTCCATGTCGAACGGCCCTGGTTCCGTGCAGATGCAGTGGCCGCTCCTAGGAGGAACGCCACCAGTTTCGGCACAGGACGGAGGTCATGGGCCGAGTGTAGCGGCCACGGGCGCGGTGCGGAGGAGGTCCGCACCACTTCCGGGGCGTGCCCGCCCACGTGGGGGAGGAGCCTCGTTGCCGCCCTTCCGCTCGCTCACCGATCCGGAGTACGTGGCCCCCGGAAGGGCGCCGGGCCACGTGGGCAGGCAGGAACATGCGGGAGCATCCGGGCCGCGTGGAACATGCGGGAACAGCCAGGAATAGGCAGGAGGGGGGTCCCGTTGTAGGGTGTAGTTCAACGTTCAACCAAATCGGCCAGGGCTTCGGAACGGAGCTTCGGAACAGAGCTTCCGAACCACGGCCGGGACTCAGGAAGGCGGACGCCATGCAGTTCGGGATCTTCACCGTCGGGGACGTCACGACCGACCCGACCACCGGCCGGACCCCCACCGAGAACGACCGGATCAAGGCGACCCTGGCCATCGCGCAGAAGGCCGAGGAGGTCGGCCTGGACGTCTTCGCGACCGGCGAGCACCACAACCCGCCGTTCGTCCCGTCCTCCCCGACGACCACCCTCGGCTACATCGCCGCCCGCACCGAGAACCTCATCCTCTCCACCTCCACCACGCTGATCACCACCAACGACCCGGTGAAGATCGCCGAGGACTACGCCACCCTCCAGCACCTCGCGGACGGCCGCGTCGACCTGATGATGGGCCGGGGCAACACCGGACCGGTCTACCCCTGGTTCGGCAAGGACATCCGCCAGGGCGTTCCGATGGCCATCGAGAACTACGCCCTGCTGCACAAGCTGTGGCGCGAGGACGTCGTGGACTGGGAAGGCAAGTTCCGTACGCCACTCCAGTCCTTCACCGCCACCCCGCGCCCGCTGGACGGCGTCCCGCCGTTCGTCTGGCACGGCTCCATCCGCTCCCCCGAGATCGCCGAGCAGGCCGCGTACTACGGCGACGGCTTCTTCCACAACAACATCTTCTGGCCCATGGAGCACACGAGGAAGATGGTCGACCTCTACCGGCGCCGCTACGCCCACTACGGGCACGGCACCGCCGACCAGGCCATCGTCGGACTCGGCGGCCAGGTGTTCATGCGCAAGAACTCCCAGGACGCGGTACGGGAGTTCCGCCCGTACTTCGACAACGCGCCGGTCTACGGCCACGGCCCGTCCCTGGAGGACTTCACCCGCGAGACCCCGCTGACCGTGGGCTCCCCGCAGGAGGTCATCGAGAGGACGCTGACGTTCCGGGACGCGGTCGGCGACTACCAGCGCCAGCTGTTCCTGATGGACCACGCGGGGCTCCCGCTGAAGACGGTCCTGGAGCAGCTCGACATCCTCGGCGAAGAGGTCGTGCCGGTGCTGCGCAAGGAGTTCGCCAACCTGCGGCCGGCCGGAGTGCCGGAGTCCGCGCCCGTCCACCCGGCGGTCGCCGCCGCCCGGGCATCCGGAAAGGAGTCCTGACCCCGATGTTCGCCACCACCCCCCTGCGCCTCGTCGCCGTCTCGGCCGGGCTCAGCCAGCCGTCCTCCACCCGGCTGCTGGCCGACCGGCTGGCCGCCGCCGCCCGCGAGCGCCTCGCGGCCGAGCAGGACAGGAACGTCGAGGTCCAGGTCATCGAGGTCCGCGACCTCGCCGTGGACATCGCCCACCACCTGCTCAGCGGCTTCCCCTCGGCCACGCTGCGGGAGGCGCTCGACGCGGTGACGGAGGCCGACGGGCTGATCGCCGTGACGCCGGTCTTCACCGCCTCGTACAGCGGTCTGTTCAAGTCGTTCTTCGACCTGATCGACAACACCGCGCTGACCGGCAAGCCCGTCGTGATCGCCGCGACGGGCGGGACGGCCCGGCACTCGCTGGTCCTGGAGCACGCGCTGCGTCCGCTCTTCGCCTACCTGCGGGCCGTCACCGTGCCCACCTCCGTCTACGCGGCCTCGGAGGACTGGGGCTCCTCGGGCGACGAGTACACCGATGGCCTGCCGTCCCGGATCCGGCGCGCCGGCGGCGAGCTGGCCTCCGCGGTCCTGGGCCGTACGGTCTCCGGCGCCTCCCGGACCCCGGGCCTGGACGACGGGGAGGACGCGGTCGTCCCGTTCGAGCAGCAGCTCGCGGACCTGCGGCTGGACTGATGTCGTGGGGGCGGTTCACACCGACCCGCCCCCACTTGTCCGATGTGACTACAGTGAGATCAAAACGCTGTACACGCGGGACAGAACAGGACCGCGCCGTACGGACCTACCGGGCCGTACCGGGCTGTACCGAGCTGGAGGCAGATATGGGCAGGATCGTTGTGGGCGTCGACGGCTCCGACTCCTCGATCAAGGCGCTGCACTGGGCCGTGCGCCAGGCCGAGCTGACCGGCGCCACCGTGGAGGCCGTGAACAGCTGGGAGTACCCCGCCACCAGCTGGGCGTCGATGATGCCGGGCATGCCGGAGGACTTCGACCCGCAGGCCCTGGCCACCGTCTCCCTCACCGAGGCGCTGGAGGAGGCCCTCGGCGCCGAGGGGGCCGCCGCGGTCAGCAAGGTCGTGGTCATCGGCAATCCGGCCCAGGCCCTGCTCGACCGCGCCCAGGGCGCCGACCTGCTCGTCGTGGGAGCCCGCGGCCACACCGGCCTGAAGGCCACCCTGCTCGGCTCGGTCAGCCTCCACGTCACCCAGCACGCGCCGTGCCCGGTGACGGTCGTACGCGACTGAGCCCGCTCAGCGGTCGTACGCGGCCGAGCCATCGCAGCGGTCGCAGGCGGCCGAGCCCGCTCAGCGGTGAGACAACGGAGGGGCCGTTGTCAGTGGGTGCTCCTATCGTGTGGTCATGACCCCTGCTCTCTTCGGGCGCGACCACCCCGCAGGCGTCCTCCGCTCGGAGATCGCCCGGGCCACGGACAGCCACGGCGGTCTCGTGCTGGTCACCGGCGAGGCCGGGATCGGCAAGAGCACGCTCGTCACCGACGCCGCGCACGAGGCACGGCGGCGCGGGGCGCTGGTGGTCGGAGGTTCCTGCTGGGACTCGGACAACACCCCCGGCTACTGGCCCTGGGTCCAGATCCTGCGCGGCCTGCGCCGGTCCGCCACCGCGGCCGAGTGGGCAGCGGCCCAGGAGGCGTCGGACGGCCGGCTCGCCGTGCTCCTGGGCGACCCGGTCAGGGTCGCCATGGGCGGTACGGACGGCCCGGGGCCCACCACGCTTCCGGTTCCGGGGGCCGCCGGGGGCGCGGGTTCCGGCGGTCCGCGCGGCGAGCCCGGCACGGAAGCGGGCACGAGCCTCCCGGGTGGCGGTTCGCCGGAGGGGGCCGAGGCCTTCGGGCTCTTCGACGCGGTGACCACGGCCCTCGTCACGGTCTCCCAGAGCCGGCCGCTGGTGGTCGTCCTCGACGATCTGCACAGCTCCGACGCGGCCTCGCTGCGCCTGCTCGAATTCGCCGCCCAGCACGCCTGGTTCGAGCGGCTGCTGCTGATCGGCACCTACCGGGACGTCGAGGTGGAGGCCCCCGGGCACCCGCTCCAGCAGCTGATCCTGCCGTTGGTCTCGCGTGCTGCCGCGACCCTCACCCTGACCGGCCTCGGCCGGGACGAGGTGGGCGCGCTGATGACGGTGACGACGGGCCGAGAGCCCGGCCCGCAGCTGGTCGACGAGGTCCACCGGCGCACCGGCGGCAACCCCTTCTTCGTCGAGCAGACCGCCAGGCTCTGGCACAGCGGGAGCCCGGTCTCCACCATTCCGCCCGGCGTGCGGGAAGCGGTCCGCCGGCGGCTCGCCCTGCTGCCCGAGCCGGTCGTCTCCCTGCTGACCAGCGCCGCCCTGCTCGGCCGGGAATTCCGTCGGCAGGTCCTGGCCGTGGTGCACGGCTCGCCGGTCCCCCACGTGGACCGGCTGCTGGAGTCAGCCGTCGTCGCCCGTGTCGTCGTCCCCCGCCCGTCCGGCCGGTACGCCTTCGCCCATGACCTGCTGCGCGAGACGCTGTACGCCTCGCTGGACGACGCCGAGGCCCGTGAACGCCACGCCGCCGCCGTACGGTCCCTGGACGCGCACGGCGGTCTCGGCGACGCGGTGCGGCCCGGCGCCCTCGCCCGGCACGCCCACCTCGCCGGCGGTGCGCTGGACCGCGACCGCCGGATCGAACTGCTGCTGGCGGCCGCCCGGGACGCCTCGGGACGCCTGGCCGACGAGGAGGCCCTCGGCCATTACCGGCGTGCCCTCGCGGTGGCCTCCGGTGAGTCGCAGGATTCGGGTGCGCCAGAAGGTCCGGGGGGACCAGGGGAGCCGGAGGGGCGAGGAGGGCCAGGGGGGCCAAGAGGGCCAAGGGCGCCGCAGGAGTCGCAGGAGTCGCAGGAGTCTCCCGGAGGGGCCTGGGGAGTGGCGGCGTGCGGGCCGGGCGCGGCAGGCGGTACGGGCAGCGCGGACGCGGAGGGCCGGGGTCCGGACCTCCGGCGTGCCGCACTGATCGGTCTCGACCTCGCCGGACAGCTCCGGCACGCGGGAGAGACGGCCGAGGCGCAGCGGCTGCTGGACCGGTCGGTCGCCCTGGCCCGGGAGCTGGACGAACCGGAGCTGCTGGCCCGGGTGGCGATCACCCTCCACCGCGACGGCTCCCTGGGCGGCCGCGACGTGCCCACGATGGGACTGCTCGCCGAGGCCCACCGCAGGATCACCGGCAAGGAGGGCCAGGAGAGCCTCTCCGACGACCGGCTCGCCCAGGAGCTGGCCATCCACATCATGGCGCTGGCCCGGAGCGGCTCGGACGACGAGGCGCTCGCCTTCTCGCTCTGGGCACGCCACGACTCCGTGTGGGGCCTCGGCTCGGCGATGGAACGGCTGGAGCTCACCGACGAGATGACCGTCGTCGGCCGGCGCACCCAGCACCAGGACATGGAGCTGCACGCGACGTCCATGAGCTGGGTGGCACTGCTGGAGCTGGGCGACCCGGCCTTCCTCGACCAGTTCCGGACGTTCGTCCGGCTCGCCGAGCTGACCGAGATGCCCCGTTTCGCCCTGGGAATCGCCGTGGACACCAGCCTGATCGCCGCCCTTCAGGGCAGGTTCGCCGAGGCGACCACCGCGCTGGAGGACGACGCGCTCGACCCCGAGCACAACGACCACGTGGCCTTCGGCTTCATGGGGCACCACCTGCGCTGGGCGCTGCATCTGCTCCAGGGGCACTTCGCCGAGGCCGAGGAGGCCCTGGGCGAGCTTCCGGGCTCCGGGTATCCCTACCCCGGGCTGCTGGAGGCGGTCACCGCGGTGGAGCAGGGCGACGCCACACCCGCGCTGCGCCTGATCGCCGAACACGCGGACCCCGACGCCCCCTATCCGCGGGCGTTCATGCCGCTGTGGCTCCGGCTGCTGGCCCAGACGGCCGCGATCACGGGCGACCCGCGGCTCATCACCCGCGCGGAGGACGAGCTGACGCCCTACACGGGCCAGTGGATCGTCTCGCTGTACGGGTGCGACATCGGCGGCCCCGTCGACCTCTGGCTCGGCATGCTCGCCGCCGCGCGCGACGACCAGGACACGGCGGTGGCGGCGCTCACGGAGGCCGCCGCTTCGTCGGACCGCCTCGGCGCCCGCCCCTGGGCCGTACGCGCCCGGCTGTGCCTGGCCCGCTCCCTGCTCGCCCGCGCCGACACGGCAGGTGCCGGGATGACCGGGGCCGGGGCGACCGGGGCCGGTGACGCCGGGCAGGCCCGTCGGCTGCTCGGTGAAGTGGAGCGGGAGGCAGGTGAGTTGGCCTTGGCCCACATGGTGGCCGAGGCCGCGGCCCTCCGCACGCCCCCGCCCATCACGGCTGCCCGTACCGCTACGGCGATCGACGCCTCCGCCGCCTCTCGCCTCGCCACCACCGCCTCCGCCACCACCGCCTCCGGTCCCGCCGTCTCGCGGACCCAGGACCCGGTCGCGGCTCCGGACCGGAGCACGGCCGGCGTAGCGGCGGAGGCGGCGGCCGGGTCGTCATCGGCCGGGGGCCGGGCCGGGCCGCCCGCCGAGTTCCGGCGGAACGGACCGGTGTGGCAGCTGCGTTGGGACGGGGTGACCGTGCACGTCCCGGACGCCAAGGGCCTGCGGGACCTGCACAGTCTGCTGGGGCTGCCCGGCGCCGACGTCCCGGCCGTCCGGCTTCTCGCGCCCGAGGGCGGGGACCTCGTCGTCGCCGCCGGGCAGCTCGGCGGCGATCCGGTGCTCGACGATGAGGCCAAGCGCCGCTACAAGGAACACCTGGCCCGGCTGGACGCCGAGATAGACCGGGCCGCCGCCCGGGACGACGTCCGGGGGGTCGAGAAGTACGACCGGGAGCGGCAGGCCCTCCTCGACCAGCTGCGCACCGCGGCCGGGCTCGGCGGCCGGACGCGTCGGCTGGGCGACCAGACCGAGCGGGCCCGCAAGACGGTCACCGCCCGCATCCGCGACACCCTGCGCAAGCTGGACACCCTGCACCCCGCGCTGGCGGCCCACCTGAAGGCCTCCGTCACGACCGGGACCACCTGCGCCTACCGCCCCGACCGCGCCCCCGACTGGCGACTCTGACCCGCACCCCCCGGCCTCCCGGAACACCCCGGGGCCCCGGCAACGCCCACCGGAACACCAGGACTGCCCGACCACGCCTCCCGGCGCGCCCGGGGCCCGGCCGCGCCCTCGGAGCGCCAGGCCTGCCTGCCCGGCCTCCCGTGACGCCGGCCCGCGACCGGCCCTCCCGGAAGCCCCGTTCCGGCCCACCGGAACGCCGGCCCTGCCCTGCCCTGCCCTGCCCCTACTCCTGCCCCGGCAGCCCGGACAGCCGGCCCCACCGCGTTCCCCCCACACCCTGGCCTCCCTGGCCGCCCCGGAGACCTCCGGCCGCCGCCCGTCCCCGCCACCCGCCCGTGCCGCTACTCCTCGGCACAGACGTCGACGTCGGCGACGACACACGCCACGTTGTCGGGTCCGCCCGCCTCGCGGGCCAGGCCGACCAACCGGCGTACGCCCTCCTCCGGGTCCTCCGCCGCGATGACCGCCGCCCTCAGCTCCGCCTCGTCCACCACCGCGGACAGCCCGTCCGAGCAGAGCAGATAGCGGTCCCCGGCCATCGCCTCCCGCAGGCGGACGTCGGGGCGGCACGCCACGGCGACCGGGGTGGACCGCGTCTCCCCGACCAGCGCCTTCAGCAACAGCGCGGGCCCCGGGTGGGAGGCCGCCTCCTCCGGGCTCAGCGAACCGTCGTCGATCATCGACTGGACCAGGCTGTGGTCATGCGTGATCCGGAACAGCTCCCCGCCGCGCAGCAGATAGGCCCGCGAGTCCCCGATGTGCACGAGCCCGAGCCGCGACCCGGTCCACAGCATCGCGGTGAGCGTGGTCCCCGAGCCGTCCGGGGCCGCACAGGGCGCGACCGCCTCCCGGACCGCCCGCGAAGCGGAATCCGCCGTGTCCTCCAGGGCGTTCAGCAGGTCAGCCGCGGACAGCGCACCGTCCCGGGCGCCCCACGCGGAGGGCTTGAGCGCCTCGATCGCGGCAGCGCTCGCCTCCGCACCGCCCTCCCCGAAGCCGTCGGCGACCGCCAGCAGCCCGGGCCCCGCGAACGCCGCGTCCTGGTTCGTCGTACGCACCGCCCCGGCATCGGTCAGCGCGGCCCACCGGATCGCGAGCGGCACCGCCCCCGGCCCGCCCGACGCCCCGGCCCCGCCCGGGCTCCCCCCATACGCCGCGCCGTCGGCCTCCCCCGTGCCGGCCGTGCTGCCGGTGCTCCCCGTGTTGCCTGTACTGCCGGTGTTGCCTGTACTGCCGGTGCGTGCCATGGCCCTGCCCTCCGCTGACAGATGGTCGACGAGGTACATCGCCAGATCGCGCCGGGCCGCCGTCTCGGCCTCCACCCGCGCCCAGTAGGCCCGGATCTCCACGGCCGCGGCGCCCGCGTCGAGCGCCACGACCCGGCCGATCCGGCTCAGGGGCATGCCGATCCTGCGCAGCCACGCCACGAGCCGGGCCCCCTCCGCCTGCGCCGGGTCGTAGTACCGGTAACCGTTCACCGGATCGACCAGGACGGGCCGGAGCAGCCCCAGCTCGTCGTAGCGCCGGAGCGCCTTGGCGGAGAGCCGGGACAACCGGGCGAACTCCCCGATCGTCACCAGCTCTCCGCTCGCGTCGCCCACCACACGGCCTTCGCGTTCCACCCCGTACCTCCTCGTACCGGACGCCTTCCGCCCGGCCCCACCGATGCTGGGGCTTCCCCTGCGGGGAAGGTCAAGGACGCACGGCGGATACGTCCGCGACGCACGGGCGGCGGCCATGCCCGCCGCAGGTCACTTCCGGTTGTAGAGCCGCATCGTCACCGCGCCGAAGACCACCATGAGCACCCCGGCCCAGCCCAGCGTCCAGGCGATGTCGGAAGCCGGCCAGTTGCCCGCCATCAACTCACGGACCGCCGTGGCGAGATGGGTGACCGGGCTGTTGTTCACGAAGGCCTGGAGCCAGCCCGGCATCGTCTTCGGGTCGACGAAGACATTGCTGAGGAACGTCAGCGGGAAGATCACCATCATGCTGACGCCCATCACCGACTTCTCGGAGCGCAGCAGCAGCCCGAACATCGTCCAGATCCAGGAGAACGCGAACGAGAACACGACCAGCAGGACGACACCGGCCAGCACGCCGAGCACGCCGCCGTCCGGGCGGAACCCGATGATCATGCCGATGGCGAGCATCACCGCCGACGCCAGCAGATAGCGCAGGACGTCGCCGAGCAGATAGCCGACCATGGGAGCGGGCCGCCAGATCGGCAGCGTGCGGAACCGGTCGAAGACGCCCTTGGCGATGTCCGTGTTCACCGCGATGCCCGTGTACATCGTGATCATCACGACGCTCATCACCATGATGCCGGGCAGCAGGAACTGGATGTACTCCTCCGTGGAGCCGGCCAGCGCCCCTCCGAAGAGGTACGTGTACATCAGGACCAGCATGATCGGGAAAGCCGTCACATCGAAGAGCTGTTCCGGCACATGCTTGATCTTCAACATGGCGCGCCAGCCGAAGGTCATCGACGCCGACAGGGCACTGGGCCTCGGCGGGCGCTCCTGGCCCACCAGGAGTGCCGAGAGTCGCTCCTGGTCCGGCGCGGCGAGCTCGACGCCCTCCAGCTCCGTCTTGGCGGTCGCGGTGCTCATGCCGCCACTCCCTTCTTGTCCGTGAGTGCGAGGAAGACCTCGTCGAGGCTGGGCTGTCCCAGCGAGAAGTTGTCGACCGTGATGCCGCAACGCGCCAGCTCTGCCAGGGCACGCCCGGCCTGCTCCGCGGCCCCCTGCTCGGTGCTCTGGCCGTCGACCCGTGCGGTCAGCGCCACCGGGTCCGCGTCCAGCTGGACCTCCGTGTCCAGCGCGAGCGCCAGCACCTGCTGCGCCTCGGCCCGCTGACCGCCGTCCCGCAGCCGCAGATGGACGGTCCCGGAGCCGACGGACGCCTTGAGCTCGCCCTTCGTTCCCTCGGCGATGACCTTGCCGTGGTCGATCACCGCGATACGGGAGGCCAACTGGTCGGCCTCGTCCAGATACTGGGTGGTCAGCAGGACCGTGGTGCCGTGGGCGACGACCGCCCGCACGATGTCCCACACCTGGTTGCGGCTGCGGGGGTCGAGTCCGGTGGTCGGCTCGTCCAGGAACAGCACGTCCGGGGTGTTCAGGATGGACGCGGCGATGTCGATGCGCCGCCGCATGCCTCCCGAGTAGTTCTTCACCTGCTTGCCCGCCGCGTCGCTCAGCCCGAACCCTTCGAGCAGCTGGGCCGCCCGGTCGCGGGCCGCCGGCTTGGAGTGGCCGAGCAGGCGGGCGAGCAGGACGAGGTTCTCCGACCCGGTCAGGTCCTCGTCGACCGAGGCGTACTGCCCGGTCAGGCTGACCCGGCTGCGGACCGCGTCGGCTTCCTTCACGACGTCCTTGCCGAACACCCGGGCCGTGCCGCCGTCGGGGCGCAGCAGGGTCGCGAGCATGCGGACGGCGGTGGTCTTCCCGGCTCCGTTGGGTCCGAGGACGCCGTAGACGGTGCCGGTGGGGACGGCGAGGTCGATGCCGTCCACCGCACGGTTGTCGCCGAAGACCTTCACCAGCCCCGTGGTCTCGATGGCCAGTTCAGTGCTCATGATCCATTCCTTGTGGGTCGTCGTGCGGGTCGTCGGAGGAGGTCGGTGATCCGTGTCCGGTTCCGGGAGCTCATGAGACGTACGGGCGGACGGCGCGTGCGTCCCGCAGGGCCCGGCCCCACCAGCCGAGCTGGTCGAGCATCAGCCCCACGGACCGGTCCCGGCCGGTGTCGCCGGGATGCCCGTCCAGCGGCTGCCGGAGGAAGTCGAGTGCGACCCCGTTCCTCAGGGTCACCGTGTGCAGCTCGGTCAAGACCGAACGCAGCTGCTCCACGGCGTACAGGCCGGCGGAACCGTGTCCGTAGCTCACGAAAGCGACCGGCTTGGTCTGCCACTCCTCGTAGGCGAAGTCGATGGCCTGTTTCAGGGAGGCGGGGAACGAGCGGTTGTACTCCGGGGTGACCACGACGAAGGCCTCGGCCCTGGCGATCTCCTGGGTGAACTCCGTCATCTGCCCGGTCGCTCGCCCCGGATAGTGCACGGGGAAGTCGTAGTCGGCGAGATCCAGCACGGCGAGATCGAGCTCGCTCCGGTCCTGGGCCCGCTCCATGAACCAGCGGCCGACCGCATCGCCGACGCGGCCCTCGCGGGTGCTGCCGATGATCACCGCGACACGCAGCGGAAGGCTGCTTCCCGCGTCCCGGCCCTCGTCGTCGCTCTCGTCCGTAGTCATCGCTCGCCCTCCTCCCGCGACCTCCGCCGCCCACCGGGCCTCCCGGACCTCCCGTCCGGCCCGGCCCGTTCCGCTCCCTCACCTCTTGGGCGCCAGACGCGGGGGCGCGGCCGCCAGATTGAATCTGGCGGCCGCGCACACGGTCGGTGAAGCCCGGATCCCGGTCCCGAACAGCGGACGGGATTCAGGTCTCCCGCGTGTAGAGGACGTAGAACGAGACGCAGAGGACGCCCGCCCCGACCACCAGACCCAGAGCGGTCGACCTCAGCACGCTGGTGTCGGTGAGGCTCACCAGGAAACCGATGGCACACGCGGTCAGCGCGCCGTACACGGCTGCCCGCAGCTCGCGCGGCAGCGAGCGCTGGATACGGCCCACCGCGAAGCAGAGGACCGCCAGAGCGACACCGGAGACGAGCCCGAGCAGGACCTGCCCGCCGGTGCTCGGGCCGCCGTCGCGGCGGATGAACGCCGCGTAGAACCCGTAGACCACGCCCAGCACGAGGGGCAGGGCCCAGGCGAGCGGGGTGTGGTGGCGGGTCCGCGCATGCGCGCGGGAACCACTTCGGCCGGGCATGGCTGCGTGTGTGGCCATCGCGGACAGCTCCTTCCGTCGCCCCCGTCGCACGCCCCCGTCCCTCCAGAGCACACCCGACCGCGCCGCCCGGCAACTCGAATGGCGTACGGCCCGGAGCGGCCCGGCCCCGTACGGGATTCCCTGGAGGAGTGCGGACCTCTTCCTCGGCTACCTCGGCGACCTCATCGACCTCGGCGACCACCGCCACCGCGGCCACCGCGGTCTTCTCGGCGGTCCTGCTCGTCCTCCTCGCCGTCCTCGTGCCGTTGAGCGCGCTCTCCGCCTGGGTCGACCTGGAGATCGACGACACCGACCGGTACGTCGCCGCCGTGTCGCCGCTCTCCTCCGACCCGGCGGTGCAGAGCACCGTCGCGGACCTGGTCACCGAGGAGGCGATGCGGCAGACCGACCTCGGTCCGCTCCAGGACACGGTCCGGGAGTTCCTGCACGAGACCGTCCGGTCGTTCACCACCACCGAGCCCTTCCGGAACGCTTGGGACACCGCGAACCGCGCCGCCCACGAAGCGGTGGCGGCCGCCCTGGACGGCGACAGCGGCGAGGCCGTGACGATCGATCTGGCCCCGGTGATCGACCAGGTCAAACAGGACCTGGTACGCGACGGCGTGCCGTTCGCCGACCAGATCCCGGTCGAGCGGACGGAGATCACCGTGCTCGGCCCCGATCAGGCCGACGACCTCAGGAGCTCGTTCCGCTGGCTCCGCTACTGCAGCATCTGGCCGGCCGTGGCCACGCTGGTGTTCCTCGTCCTGGTGGTGGGCATCGCCACCGTACGTCGAGGACTGCGGGCCGGGTTGTGGGCCACCGCGGCCGTGGGCGCCGGGTTCGTGCTCGGTGCGATCGCGCTCCACGTCCTGGTCGCGGTCGGCCGCGGCCGGGCGCTGGACGAGGTGCCGGACAGCGACCGGGACGCGGCAGCCGCCGTGGTCGACGCCCTGACCGCCTCGCTGCGGACCACGGTGTGGGTGGTGCTGGCGGTCGGTGCGGCCCTGCTCGTGGGGGCAGTGCTGGCCCGGGTGCTCCTGCGGAGCAGACGGTCCGCGGCCGACGTGCGATGAGGCGTCGCCGGGGTGAGAGTGGGATCCGTGCCCGCCACCGAGCGACCCGGGAGAGGCGTCATGGCCGACCGCGACATCTTCGAGAACATCGACGACCTGGTCTCCGAGGAGCGCGACCTGCGCGACCGCTCCGTGGCGAAGATGGGTCTGTCCACGGAGGAGAAGGCCCGGCTGCGGGCGGTGGAGGTCCAGCTCGACCAGTGCTGGGACCTGCTGCGCCGGCGGCGGGCGCTCAGCGAGTACGGCGAGGACCCCTCGACGGCGAAGGTCCGCCCCGCCGACGAGGTGGAGGGGTACCAGAGCTGACCAGGGGCGGCCGGGGCGGGCGGCCGGCCCGGTGTTTCACGTGAAACACCGCGTGGCGGCCTCAGCGCTCCGGCGGGTGCCCCTGGAGGCGTTCCATCTCCCGGCGGTCGCGCTTGGTCGGACGGCCCGTGCCCCGGTCCCGTACGGGGACCTGGATCGCGATCTCGCGGGGCGGCGGGGGCGGACTGTTGTCGACGAAGCACTCCACGGCCACCGGCGGGCCGACCCGCTTCTTCACGATCTTCGAGACGACGACCACCCGGTCCCGCCCCGCGTGCCGGAGCCGCACCTCGTCGCCGACGCGCACGGCCTGCGCGGGCTTGGCCCGCTCGCCGCCGACCTTCACGTGTCCTGCCCGGCAGGCGGCGGCCGCCTGGGCACGGGTCTTCGTCAGCCGGACCGACCAGATCCACACGTCGACCCGGACGCTTCCCTCCGCCTGCGGCGCGTCACCGGAAACCATGGGTCCGACTGTAATGCGGACCGGGTGGTGGGCGGGCGGCAATAAGGCCGCCCGCCCACCGGACCTCACACGCCGATGTCGCGCCCGTCCCTGCGCCAGACGGCGACGACGGAGGGACGCACGATCTTGCCCGGGCCGTCGGGCCAGACACTCGCCGGCTTCTCGACGGAAGCTCCGTCGATCTCGCCCGGGTGCTGGACCGCGACCAGCACCCGGCGGTCCTGGATGACCGGACCGCAGGTCTCGGCCCCGGCCGGGACGGTGAGGAACTGCTTCAGTTCGCCGCGCCGGTCACCGTGGGTCGCCACGCCGAACAGCCCGTCGTGCGAGCCGAGCGCGTTGCCGTCCGTGGAGATCCACAGGTTGCCATGGGCGTCGAACGCCACGTTGTCCGGGCAGGAAATGGGGCTGACGTTCTCCTTGGGAAAGCCGGAGAAGTACGTCGCCGGGTCGTCCGGGTCGCCCGCCACGAGGAACAGTCGCCAGGCGAAACCGTCGCCCGCCGGGTCGTCCCAATTCTCCGCGAGCTCCAGGATCTGCCCGTGCTTGTTGCTGTTGCGCGGGTTCGCCTCGTCCGCGCCGGGCTTGCCCGCCTTGCCGCGGTCCGAGTTGTTGGTGAGCGCGACGTAGACGCGGCCGGTGCGCGGCGAGGGCTCGACGTCCTCGGGGCGGTCCATCTTGGTCGCGCCGACCTTGTCACCGGCGAGGCGCGTGTAGACGTACACCTCGTCGGCGGTCATGCCGGGCACGTGCGAGGTGGTTCCGGTGGCCAGCGGGATCCAGACGCCGCTCCCGTCGAACTCCCCGTCGTTGGGGAGCTTTCCGGTGCCGTCGATCTCGGTGACCGGCGAGTCGCCGCTCAGCTTGGCGACGTACAGGGTGCCCTCGTCCAGCAGCGTCAGGTTGTGCTCGCGGGCGGCCCGCGAGTTGCCCTTCTTCATCCGCTTGCTGGAGACGAACTTGTAGAGGTAGTCGAACTTCTCGTCGTCGCCCATGTAGACGACCGGGCGGCCGTCGGAGGTGAGCCGCGGCTGTGCCGCCTCGTGCTTGAACCGGCCCAGCGCGGTCCGCTTGCGCGGGGTGGAGTCCGGGTCGTACGGGTCGAGTTCGACGACCCAGCCGAAGCGGTTGGCCTCGTTGGGCTCCTTCGCCAGGTCGAACCGGCGGTCGAACCGCTCCCACTTGCGCTCGGTGGCGCTCGTGCCGATCCCGTACCGCTTGTGCATGTCGGTGGTGCCGTTGGCGAAGTACTGGTTGAAGTTCTCCTCGCCGTGCAGCGTGGTGCCCCACGGAGTGGTGCCGCCCGCGCAGTTGTTGAGGGTGCCGAGCACCTTGCGGCCGGACCGGTCCGCGGAGGTGCGCAGCAGGGTGCTCCCGGCGGCCGGGCCCGTCATGCGGAACTCGCTGGTAGCGGTCAGGCGGCGGTTCAACGGGTGCCGGTTGACCGGCCCCAGCTTGCCGGTGCGGTGCTCCTCCTGGACGACGACCACGGAGAGTCCGTGCGCCGCCCAGGCGATCTCCACCTGCTCACGGGTCGGGTTGGCCGGATCGTAACCGCGGAACATGAGGATCTCGTCCGTGTACTCATGGTTCGCGACCATGACCTGCCGGCCGCGCTCGCCGCGCAGCGGGAGCAGGGAGAGGAAGTCGTTGTTGTAGCCGAACTGGCCGGCCTGGGCCTTCGCCGTCTGCTTGTCCGGGTTGAAGGCGGGCGCGCCGCGCAGGATCGGCTCGCCCCAGCGGATCACCACGTTCTGGGCGTACCCGTCGGGGACGGTGACCTTGTCGTCCTTGTTGGGAGCGACCGGCGAGAACCGCAGGCCACGCGCACCGGACGGGGCCGGTTTGTGGGGGTGGCCCGGTTTGTGGCCGTGCCCGGCGAGCGCGGCGGCCTCGGCCTGCGGGGCGCTCGGGCCGCCCAGGGCCGCGGTGCCGGCGGCGGTGGCGACGGTGACCACGGCGGCGGCGCGCATCATCGAACGGCGCGACACGGCACCGGCGATGATGTCGCCGGCGTACTCGTTGTCGCTGTTGTTGGGCGTCTCCTTGAAGCAGGCGTCCCCACAGCGGAAGCGGCAGGTCAGCGCGGAACGCCCACCCGGATGCGAGCTGATGAACGGCAGCAGATTGCGCACGTGGATTCCCTCCGTCTGGTGTCGTGCGTGACGGTATGTGTGCCTCCACGCGGTCCGAGGGACTCCCGGTGAACGGCGGGTGAAGTCCGGGCCACCGCTGTTCCCTTGCGGGCCGTCGGCGGACACCGTGGCGGACTCGGCCCGGGAACGGTTTCGGCTCGGTTGACGCAGGGGTGGGCCGCACCGGCGAACGGCCGGATCCGGCCGCTAACCTTACGTATCCGTCCTGGCCAGGGATGAATACATCCAGGTCGGACATTCACCGCACCCAACTCATGCGAAAGGCCTCGCCCATGGGCATTCGGAGCTTGCTGCGTAAGGTGTTCGGCCGCACGGAGCAGGACGAGCCGACCACGGCCACCGTCCCGCCCCAGGCCGAGCGCGTTCAGCCCAAGGAGACGGAGTCGGAGACCACTTCGGCGGCCGAGCCCGCGGCG
Source organism: Streptomyces sp. NPDC102283 (assembly GCF_044766265.1). Lineage (NCBI taxonomy): Bacteria > Bacillati > Actinomycetota > Actinomycetes > Kitasatosporales > Streptomycetaceae > Streptomyces > Streptomyces sp. NPDC102283. The sequence continues at coordinate 131,768 of NZ_JBIWLQ010000012.1, read as the reverse complement.
GAGCCGAAGGCGTCGATCCCGGCCCCGGCCTCGCCCTCGTCCCTCTCCGCCTCCTCCGCCTCCTCCACCGCGTCCACCGCGTCCACCGCGTCCTCGGCGTCCTCGGCGGAGACGCCGTCCGCCGCGTCCACGGTTTCCCCCACCACCGGCTCCACGGAGCGTGACGGCTCGCTGGCCGCCGACCTGGTGGCGGAGGCCTTCGACAAGGCTGCCGCCACGCCGACGTCGCCGACCGTCCCCGCGCAGAAGTCGGCCCCGGAGGACGCTCCGAAGGCGGAGAAGCCCACGGCGGTCAGGGAGCCGGTGACCGCCGAGGAAGCCGTCACGTCGGAGGAGCCGGTGGTCGCCGAGGCTCCCGCCGAGGCCGTCGAGGAGCCCGTCAAGGCCGAGGTGCCCGAGCCGACGCCGACGCCGGAGCCGATCACGATCGACCTCGACGTCGACGAGGCCCCGGAGCCCGCTCCGGAGTCGAAGGCCGAGCCGGAGCCGGGAGCGGAGACGGAGACGGCAGCTTCAGCGGAAGCCGCCCCCGAAGCGGAGGCCAAGGCCCCTGAGACCGCCCCCGAGGCACCTCGGTCCGCCCCCGCCGAGGCTCCCGAGACCCCCAAGGTCCCCGAGGCCTCAGCGGCACCGGTAGCCACAGAGGCACCGGAGGCCACAGAGACGCCGACCATCACGGAGATGTCGGCCGCCCCGGCCGCCCCGGAGCCGGTCGTCACCGCACCCGAGCCCACGCCGACGCCGGAGCCGGTCATTACCGCCCCGGAGCTGGTCACCGCCGCACCCGAGCCGGTCACCGCCGCACCGGAGCCCGTCGCCCCGGAGGCCATCACCCCCGAGGCCGCCCCGGGCAAGCCCGCCACCACGCTCGCGCGGGTCAAGTCGCGTGCTCCTCAGCTCGTCGCCCCGTACAAGGCGGCGCAGACAGCGCTCAAGGCACACGGGCTGACCGGGCTCCGCGCCCGCGTCTACCTGGTGCTCGACCGCTCGGGCTCGATGCGGCCGTTCTACAAGGACGGCAGCGCCCAGCACCTGGGCGACCGGACGCTCGCGCTCGCCGCACACCTGGACGAGGACGCCTCCGTGCCGGTCGTCTTCTTCTCGACGGACATCGACGGCACCGGGTCCATCGAGCTCTCCGGCCACGAAGGCCGCGTCGACGAGCTGAACGCGGGCCTCGGCCGGCTGGGCCGGACGCACTACCACCGTGCGGTCGAGGAGGTCGTCGCGCACTACGAGAAGTCGGGGGCCACCGGTCCGGCGCTCGTGATCTTCCAGACGGACGGCCCGCCGGACGCCAAGCAGGCCGCCCGGCAGGCGCTCGCGGAGGCGGCGCGGCTGCCGCTGTTCTTCCAGTTCGTCGCCTTCGGCGAGCAGGACGCGAAGGGCTTCGACTTCCTGCGGAAGCTCGACGCCCCGAACAGCGGCTTCTTCCACGCCGGACCGGCGCCCCGCGAGATCACGGACGCCGAGCTCTACCGCGAGATCCTCGCCGGGCTGCCGGCCTGGACCGCCGAGCGCGCGGCCGGCTCCGGGGCCTGATCGACCGGCAGCCGTACGGTCACGGCGAGACCGCCGCCCTCCGGGCCCGGTCTCGCCGTGACCGTACCGCCGTGGGCCACCGCGATCGACCGGACGATCGAAAGCCCGAGACCCGACCCCGGGCCCATCCGGTCCCGGCCCTCGCCCCGCCGGAACGGCTCGAAGAACCCAGCGATATCGCCCTCCGAGACCTCCGGTCCGGTGTTGCGCACGAGCAGCGCCCCCTCCCCGGTCAGCGAGACCTCCACCGAGCCGCCCGGCACGTTGTACGTGACCGCGTTGGCCAGCAGGTTCGCCACCAGCTGGGCGAGCAGCAGCCGGTTGCCGCGCACGGAGCAGGCAGCCACCACGACGTTCACGGCCGGACCGCCGCCCTCCGCTCCCCGGCCACCCGGACCGCCGCTCGCGCCCCGTACCGCCGGACGGCGGGCCGCCTCCTCCCTGACCACGTGGTCGAGACGGACCGCCTCTCGCTCGTCCGAGGCCAGCCCCCGTTCGCTGCGGGCCAGCACGAGCAGCCCCTCGATGAGCCGCTCGCTGCGCCGGTTGGTGTCCAACAGGGTCTGCCGGGTGCGCACGAGGTCCTCGGGGGACGGGTCGTCCAGGCCGATCTGGATCGCGGCGCGCTGGGTGGCCAGCGGGGTTCTCAGCTCGTGCGAGGCGTTCGCGATGAATCTCTGCTGGCTGTCGAACGCCTTCTCCAGCCGGGCCAACAGCGCGTCCAGCGTCTCGCCCAGCTCCTTGAGCTCGTCGTCGGGCCCGGTGGGCGCCATCCGCTCGTGGAGGGTGTGCGCGGAGAGCCGGCGGGCCTTCTCGGTCATGTCGTGGATGGGGCGCAGCACCCGCCCGGCGGTCCACCAGCCGACCGCGACCGCGCAGCCCGTCATCACGAGCAGGGCGGCGATCGACCAGTACAGGAGCTGTTGCCCCGCCGCGTTGCTGACGTTGTCGGTGAGGTCGTAGACGGTGGGCGGCCCCAGGTGCCGGCGGGAGATCAGCGGACCGTTCACCGCGTAGCCGGGCTGGGCGACCGCGGCGGACGAGGCGATGGAGCGCGCCTCGGTCTCCGTGCCGGCGCGGGAGGCCAGGTTGACGGTGGCCAGCAGGGCGGTGCCGAGCACCAGGAAGACACCGCCGTACACGAGGGCGATCCGGGTCCGGATCGTCGAGTGCGGCAGCTTCGAGGCGTCCACCAGCCGCCGCAGGGACGGCCGCATCACAGGGCGTACCCGACGCCCTGCACGGTGCGGATCAGCGCGGGCTCGCCGAGCTTGGCGCGGAGCTTGCTCATACAGACGCGCACGGCCCCCGTGAACGGGTCGGCGTTGGCGTCCCAGGCCCGCTCCAGCAGTTCTTCCGCGCTGACCGTGCCTCCGTCGGCCTCCAGGAGCAGTTGCAGCACGGTGAACTCCTTCGGCGAGAGGTCCAGATCCCGGCCGTCGCGGAGCGCGGAGCGCCGTACGGTGTCCAGCCGGATGCCGTGCCGCTCCAGCTGGGGCGGTACGGGTCGGGCGCTGCGCCGGCGCAGGGCGCGCACCCGGGAGACCAGCTCGGGGAATTCGAACGGCTTGGCCACGTAGTCGTCGGCCCCCAGATCGAGCCCGGCGACCCGGTCCTCCATGGTGCCCGAGGCGGTGAGCATCAGGATCCGGGTGCGGGAGCCGGAGGCGACCAGGCGGCGGGCCACGTCGTCCCCGTGCACCCGGGGGAGGTCGCGGTCGAGCACGACGACGTCGTAGTCGTGCAGGCCGAGGTAGGCGAGGGCCGCGTCCCCGCTGTACACCGTGTCGACCGCGAAGCCGGCCCGGCGCAGTCCGGTGGCGACCAGCTCCGCGAGGATCTCCTCGTCCTCGGCGACCAGTACCCGCATGGTGATGTCCCCTGCCTCGTGCACGCTTGTCCGCTCCCTCCCAGGATGCGACTTTCCTACGGGAACCATTACGGGAACGGATGTTTCGCAAAGCTCTCCACCGGAGGCCGCCGCTCCGCCCGCACGGGGCCCGCGTTTATCGATGTGAGTGGATCTTGATCTGGCCGTTAGGATTTCGACCATGGCGGCCACTGGATCCGAGAAGCAGGGGGCGAAGGCGTACTACGTCTCGACCCCCATCTACTACGTCAACGACGCTCCTCACCTGGGCCACGCCTACACGACCGTCGCAGGCGACGTGCTCACGCGCTGGCACCGCCAGCGCGGCGAGAAGGTGTGGTACCTCACCGGCACGGACGAGCACGGTCAGAAGATCATGCGCACGGCCGAGGCGAACAACGTCACGCCGCAGGCCTGGTGCGACAAGCTCGTCGAGGAGGCGTGGAAGCCCCTCTGGGAGCACCTGAACATCGCCAACGACGACTTCATCCGGACGACGGAGAAGCGGCACACCGACCGTGTGCAGGAGTTCGTGCAGGACCTGTACGGCAAGGACGAGATCTACAAGGGCGGGTACGAGGGCCCGTACTGCGTGGGTTGCGAGGAGTACAAGCTCCCCGGCGATCTGATCGACGGCGAGGGCGAGTTCGCCGGGCAGAAGCTCTGCCCGATCCACAAGAAGCCGGTGGAGCTCCTCAAGGAGGAGAACTACTTCTTCAAGCTGAGCGAGTACGGCCCGAAGCTGCTGGAGTTCTACGCGGCGAACCCCGGCTTCATCCAGCCCGAGTCGGCGCGCAACGAGGTCGTGAACTTCGTCGAGCAGGGTCTCCAGGACCTGTCGATCTCGCGCTCGACGTTCGACTGGGGCGTCCCGGTGCCGTGGGACGACAAGCACGTCATCTACGTGTGGGTCGACGCGCTGCTCAACTACGCGACGGCCGTGGGCTACGGCGCGAACCAGGAGAAGTTCGAGGGTACGTTCCCGGCGGACGTGCACCTGATCGGCAAGGACATCCTCCGCTTCCACTCGGTGATCTGGCCCGCGATGCTGATGGCGCAGGGTCTGCCGGTGCCGGGCAAGGTCGTCGCCAACGGCTGGCTGATGGTCGGCGGCGAGAAGATGTCCAAGTCCAATCTGACCGGCATCAAGCCGCAGGACCTGACCTCGCACTTCGGCGTGGACGCGTACCGCTGGTACTTCCTGCGGGCCATCGCGTACGGCAGCGACGGGGCGTTCTCGTGGGAGGACTTCACCGCCCGCTACACCTCCGAGCTGGCCAACGACTACGGCAACCTCGCCTCGCGGGTCGCGGCGATGGTCGGCAAGTACTTCGGCGGTGCGCTGCCGGAGGCGACGGCCGCCGGTGACGCCGAGCGGGCCGTGCAGGAGGGCCTGGCGAAGGCCGTGGCGACCGCCGACCGGAAGATCGGCGAGGAGCTGGACTTCCAGTCCGGCATCCTGGCGGTCTTCGACTTCGTGAAGCAGGTCAACGGCTACATCACGGAGCAGGAGCCGTGGAAGGTGGCCAAGGACACCAGCCCGGAGGGCCAGGCCCGCCTGGCGACCGTCCTGTACACGGCCGCCGAGTCGCTGCGCGGGGTCGCGGTTCTGCTCAACCCGGTGATGCCGGAGACCTCGCAGAAGCTCTGGGAGTCCCTGGGCGCCGAGGAGTCCCTGGGCGCGCTGGCCGACCAGAAGGTCCAGGACGCGGGCGTCTGGGGCGTCCTGCCCGCGGGCGCGACGGTGACGAAGGGCGCGGTGCTGTTCCCGCGCCTGGAGGAGAAGCCGGCGTAACGCCTCCGTACGCACGATGAGCCCGGGACCGTGAACAGCGGTCCCGGGCTCTTCGCGTTCCGGCTTCGGGTCAGCGCGTCCAGTTCTTGAGCGGCTCGGTGTCCAGCTCGATCCCGACCGGGTCGGGGAGGGTGACGGTCTTGCCGTAGGGCACGGTGACGACCTGCTCGTAGCGGACACCGTCGGGCCCCGAGTGGACCTTCACCTCACAGCTGTCCCGGTCGATCAGCAGATAGACGGGGATACCGGTCTCGGCGTACGCGCGCGGCTTCTCGACGCGGTCGCGGCGGTCGGTGTCCTCGTCGTACGAGGTGACCTCGACGACCATGAGGACGTCGTCGGGGCTGGCCCACTCGCCCTGGCCGACGAAGGCGCCGCTGCGGGCGAAGGCCCCGTCGGGGCGGGCATTGCCCTTGCGATACGTCTCGACGCGCAGCCCTTGCTCGGAATAGAGCCATCGATTCGGATCCGCCTGCATGCACAGGCGCGTCAGCCACTCGATGATCCGCCCGTGGTCCCCGTCCGGCGCAGCCTTGACCCCCAGTTTCCCGTTCACGAACTCCAGCCGCAGTGCCTCCTCCGCACGTATGGCGCTACGGGCCAGCTCTTCGAAGACGTCCTGCGTCAGGACGCGGTCCTCGACCACGCTCACAACGGCCTCCTCCTGCACCGGGCCACCGGGTCACTTGTACCGGGGAACATCCTCAGCGTACGGGCAAGGCCCCCCGCCCGTACGCCCGATCACTGCCCGATCACCGCCCCAGGGTCGCCGCGTCCCCCATCACGATCACCGGGTTCATGGCCGGGTCCAGGGTGCGCAGGAGTTCCTCCATGTGTTCCTCGGGCACGGAGACGCAGCCCTGGGTGGGGCCGCCGTGGTCGACGTGGATCCAGATGCCGCCGCCGCGTTCGAGGCCGAGCGGGCGGGTGCGGTTCAGGGGGCTGACGCCCGCCGTGCGGTTGTAGTTGATCGCGACGACGTAGTCGAAGGAGCCCTCCAGCGGCTCTCCGAAGAAGCCCTCGCCGTCCACCGCGAACCGGGGGTGCTCGTCGTACGGCAGCAGCGCTCCCGGGTCGGGGAGCCGACCACCCGCGTCGGTGAGCGGGTAGACGCCCGTGGGGGACCTCAGGTCGCCCGCCACATGGTGGTCCGTCCAGCCGTCCATGCCGTTGTGCGCCGGCCAGGGCCCCAGGACCGGCTGCCAGCTCTTCGCCGGGTCCTCGCGGCTGTACAGGACCGCGCCGGACCGGTGGGAGTCGGCCTCCTCGCCGGTCACGACGAACACCTGCCGGGCCTCGGCGGGGACCTGGGCCAGGGTCTCCGGTCCCAGGCCGGGGATCCCGGCGGGGCTCGGCGTGGCCTCCGGGGCGGGTGATGCCCGGCGTACGGAAGCGGCGTCGGACTCCGGGCCCGCGGCGCCCAGCCCCGCCGCTCCCACGGGAGTCTTCGCGGGAGCGGCTCCGGAGGCGCAGCCGGTGAGCAGCAGGGCCAGGACGAGGAGTGGTGCGGCGAGCAGGGCGGGCGGGCGGCGCGGGACGGACACGGTGGCGGGCTCCTCGGATGGCGGCGGACGGCGCGACGCGGCAAGGGGTTCGAGAGGGGTGTCTCGGTGCCAGTCCTTGCCGGGCCCGGCCCGCTCGAACCCGAACCGGGGCCATCCGGCTGTACCGCGTCGCCCTGACCGCGTAGCCCTGCTGTCATCGGCTCTCCGCCGCGTGCAACGAAACAGCCCCCGATCGGGTGATCGGGGGCTGTTTCACGTGAAACACGCGCGGAGCGGGAGGAGCCGCGAGGGCTGCCCCTCCGGAACTACTTCTCCGCGGTCTTCTCCGCGGTCTTCTCCGACGCGCCCGCGCCCTTCGCGGCGACCGGCTTGCGCAGCTGGATGTTCAGCTCGCGCAGACGGGTCTCGTCCAGCTCGGTCGGGGCGCCCATCATCAGGTCCTGGGCGTTGCCGTTGAGCGGGAAGGCGATCGTCTCGCGGATGTTCGGCTCGTCGGCGAGCAGCATCACGATGCGGTCGACGCCCGGGGCGATGCCACCGTGCGGCGGGGCGCCGAGACGGAACGCGCGGAGCATGCCCGCGAACTCGTGCTCGACGGTCTCGCGGTCGTAACCGGCGATCTCGAAGGCCTTGAGCATCAGCTCGGGCTCGTGGTTACGGATGGCGCCCGAGGACAGCTCGATGCCGTTGCAGACGATGTCGTACTGCCAGGCGAGAATGTCGAGCGGGTCCTTCTCCTCCAGGTCGGCGAGGCCGCCCTGGGGCATCGAGAAGGGGTTGTGCGAGAAGTCGACCTTCCCGGTCTCCTCGTCCTTCTCGTACATCGGGAAGTCGACGATCCAGCAGAACCGGAACACGCCCTCCTCGAAGTGGCCGGCGCGCTTGGCGGCCTCGACCCGGACGGCCGACATGATCTTGGAGACCTCGTCGAACTCGCCCGCGCCGAAGAAGATCGCGTGGCCCGGGACCAGCGAGAGGCGCTCGGTGAGCGTCTTGACGTCGGTCTCGGTGAGGAACTTGGCGATCGGTCCGGCCAGCGTGCCGTCCTCGCCCACGCGCACCCAGGCCAGGCCCTTGGCGCCGTGCTCGACGGCGTACTCACCGAGGCCGTCGAAGAACTTCCGGGACTGGCCCGCGGTGTCCGGCACCGGCAGCGCGCGGACGTGCTTGCCGGCGAACGCCTTGAACCCGGAGTCGGCGAAGACGTCCGAGATGTCGACGAGCTCCAGCTTTGCGCGCAGGTCCGGCTTGTCGTTGCCGTATTTCAGCATCGACTCGCGGAACGGGATGCGCGGGAACGGCGACGTGACCTCGCGGCCGTTGCCGAACTCGGTGAAGAGCTCGGTCATCAGCTTCTCGATCGGCTGGAAGACGTCCTCCTGCTCGACGAAGGACATCTCGACGTCGAGCTGGTAGAACTCGCCCGGAGAGCGGTCCGCGCGGGCGTCCTCGTCGCGGAAGCAGGGCGCGATCTGGAAGTAGCGGTCGAAGCCCGAGATCATCAGCAGCTGCTTGAACTGCTGCGGGGCCTGCGGCAGCGCGTAGAACTTGCCGGGGTTCAGCCGGGACGGGACGACGAAGTCACGGGCGCCCTCGGGGGAGGTCGCGGTGAGGATCGGGGTCGCCATCTCGTTGAAGCCGAGGGCCACCATCTTGGAGCGGATGGAGGCGATCACGGCCGAGCGCAGCATGATGTTGCGGTGCATGCGCTCACGGCGCAGGTCGAGGAAGCGGTACTCCAGGCGCCGCTCCTCGTTGACGCCGTCCTCGGTGTTGATCGTGAAGGGCAGCGGGCCGGCCTCGCCGAGCACCTCGACCTCGGTGACCTCGATCTCGATCTCGCCGGTCGGCAGCTCCGGGTTGACGTTGTCGGCGCCGCGCGCGGAGACCTTGCCGTCGATCCGGACGACGGTCTCCTTGGTGAGCTTCGCCAGCGCCTCGTTGCCGGGGGTGCCCGGGCGGGCGACGAGCTGCACCAGACCGTAGTGGTCGCGCAGATCGATGAAGAGGATGCCACCCAGGTCTCGGCGATTGTGCAGCCAGCCGCTCAGCCGGACGTCGGTGCCGACGTCAGAGGCGCGGAGCTCGCCGCAGGTGTGGGACCTGTACCGATGCATCGTCGTTCATCCAGTCTTCGCGTTTGGGGGTGGATCGGAGCCTCCCCAGGCTACCGCCCGGGGACGGGACGGTTCATTTCCCTTTACGTCGCCGTACCCGCCGCCCCCGGGGCAGGTGGCGGCCCCTCGGTGGCGTCCGCCGAGCACATCTTCCTAAAGTGGGGCAATGCGCACCGAGGAAGTCCTGGCCGCGATCGCGACGGGCCTGTGGCGCTGGGACAACGCAGCCGGCACGGTCACGCTCGACGCGGAGGCGGCCCGGCTGCTCGGGCTGCCCGCCGAGCCGGGCAGCTACCGGGAATCGGCGGTGCGCTCCCGCTTCCACCCGGTCGACTGGAACGAGATCTACGGGGTGGTGAACCTCGCGGTCACCGAGGGCACCCTCGCCGAGGCGCGGCTGCGGATCGTGGACGAGCGCGGCCGGGTCCTCCGTACGGTGCGCAGCCGCTCCAAGCCGGTCGTCCCGCCGGACCAGGACGCCGGGAACTACGTCCTCTTCGGCACGCTCCAGGAGGTCGCCGAGCCGCAGCCCGGCTCCACCGACGCCGCCCACACGCCGATCACCGGGGACTGGCGCCGGTCCCGGGAGGCGTTCCTGCTGGACGCCGGGCGGGCGCTGGCCGAGGCCCGGTCCACCGCGGAGGTGCTGCGGGTCGCCGGTTCGCTCTCCATGCCCGGCTTCTCCCCGGACGGGCTCGCGGTCTTCGGCTCCGCCGGGGAGCGGCTGACGATCATCGGGCACCACGGGCACAGCTCGGGGGACGAGGAGCCCTTCACCGACATGCCCCTGGAGACGGACTACCCGGCCGCCGAGGTCGTCCGCACCGGCCGGGCGATCTATCTCCCCTCCCCCGACGAGTACCGCCGCCGCTACCCGGCCACCTGGCCGCTCGCCCGACGCTTCAAGCGGCAGTCCTGGGCTTTTCTGCCCCTGGTGTCCTCCGGGCGCACGATGGGCGCCTGGATGGCGGGGTTCCGGCATCCGGTGGCGTTCTCCCCGGACGAGCGCGCGGTGCTCTCGACGGTCGCCCGCATGCTCGCCCAGGCCCTGGCCCGCGCCGGGGTGGCCGAGACGGAACGCGAGCTGTCGCTCGGGCTCCAGCGCTCGATGATGCCGACCCTGGGCCCGCAGATCCCCGGCATGACGGTGGCCGCGCGGTACGTGCCGACCGGCGGCGGGCTCCAGGTGGGCGGCGACTGGTACGACATGATCCCGCTGCCCAACGGCCGCATCGCCCTGGTCATCGGCGACGTCCAGGGCCACGACGTACGGGCCGCCGGGCTGATGGGCCAGCTCCGCATCGCCCTGCGCGCCTACGCCTCCGAGGGGCACCGCCCGGACGCCGTGCTCTCCCGGGCCTCGCGCTTCCTGTCCGGGCTCACCGACGCGTACGAGAGCGTCGAGGGCGACGAGGAGCCCGCGACGCCGCGCTTCGCGACCTGCCTGTACGCGGAGGTGGACCCGGAGGCCGGGACCCTGGACATCGCCCGCGCCGGCCACCCCGACCCGGTGGTGATCGGCGCCGACGGGACCGCGGTGATCCGGCAGACGGCCGGCGGGCTGCCGCTCGGGATCGAGACGGACTCCGACTACCCCACCACCCGGGTGGTCCTGGAACCCGGGGAGACGATCATGCTGTGCACGGACGGCCTCATCGAGACGGGCGGGCACGACATGGCCACCGGCTGGACCCGGCTGCGGCCGGTCCTGGAGGAGCCCGTCGAGGACCTGGAACAGCTGGCCGACGCCTTGGTCCAGGCCGTGCACGGGCCGGCCTCGCACTACACGACGGGGCCGCTCGCGGACCGGCGGGAGGACGACATCGCGGTCCTGGTGCTGCGGCGCGAGAGCACCTCCGCCCGGGAGACGCCGCCTCGCCGCAGCGTCCTGACCATCGCGCAGGCCGAGCCCGAGCGGGTCTCGGTCGGCCGGCAGCTCGTGCGCGAACTGCTCCACGACTGGAGCGATCCCGACCAGGTCGACTCGGCGGTCCTGATGGTCTCCGAGATGGCCACCAACGTGCTCGTCCACACCGACGGGGACGCGCTGATGGTGGCGGAGATCTCCGGCGAGCAGGGGGAGCGGCGGCTGCGCGTCGAGGTCGCCGACGCCAGCGACGAACTGCCGCACAAGAGGCGGCCGGGCGAGATGGCGTCCAGCGGGCGGGGGCTGGTGCTGATGGAGATGCTCGCGGACGCGTGGGGGGTGGATCCGCGCGGGGAGGGGAAGTCGATCTGGTTCGAGCTGTACGAGTCGGACGGGCCGGGGGAGTCGGGGGAGGCCGCGGCCCCCTGAGGCCGGCCCACAGGCCCCGCGGCCCTGTCTTCCGGAGCGCTCGGGGTCAACCCCGTACCGGTTCCGTCCTCAAACACCGGACGGGCTGGGATGGCTGCCCGACGGGCCCGGGTCGCCGCCGGACGGGCCGGAACCGCCCGGGGCCGGACCGGGTCGGGCCCCGTACCCCCTGCGCAGCTCGCCCAGGACCCCGAAAGCCGCCGCGCACAGGGGCACGGCCAGGAGCATGCCGAGCAGGCCCGCCACGCTCGCGCCCGCCGTCAGCGCGATCATGATCATGGCGGGGTGCATCTGGACCGTACGGCTCTGGATCATCGGCTGGAGCACATGGCCCTCCAGCACCTGGACCGCCAGCACCACCCCCAGGACCCACAGGGCGATCACGAGCCCCCGGTCGGCCAGCGCGACCAGCACCGCCACCGCGCCGGAGAGGAACGCCCCGAGGTACGGGATGTACGCGCCGACGAACACCAGCGCGCCGAGCCCCACCGCGCCGGGGACACCCAGGATCAGCAGGCCCACCGTGATGCACACGGCGTCGATCAGGGCGATGAACGTGGTGCCGCGCATGAAGCCCTCGACGGCCTCGAACGCCCGGCGCCCCATGGCCTCCACCAGGTCCCCGGTGCCGCGCGGGGCCACCGAGTGGGCCAGGCTCACCGCTCGGTCCGAGTCGCGCAGGAAGAAGAACGTCAGCAGCAGGGCCAGCACACTGGTCGCCACCAGCGAACCGACCAGGCTGATGCCGCTGAGCAGACCGCCCGCAGCGCTCGCCCCGAACTTCTCGACCAGGTTCTTCGCGTTGTCGGCCAGATCGTCGACGTCCGTGGCCCCCGCGATGTCCAGGTGGTCCACGACCCACTGGCCGGCGTCCTTCAGCGAGTCGACGATCTGGTCGCCGGAGTCGACGAGGGCGGTGACGACGATGTATCCGGCGCCCCCGACCACCGCGACGAGGGCCGCGCAGGTCAGCCCCGCGGCCAGCGACCGGTTGAGCCTGCGGGCGATGAGCCACCGGTGGACGGGGCCGAGCAGCGCGGTGCCGAGCAGCGCGAGCAGCACCGGGGTGACCGCGGTCTTGAGGACGACGACCAGCCAGATCGCGACGGCGGCGACGCCTACGACGAGCAGGACGACACCGCACCAGGCGGCCGCCCGGCGGGCGCTCTCGGGGAGGAGGGGCTGGGGTGCGGGCACCCTCCCACCCGATCACGGGGCGTGGCGGCCGGCCCGTCCGCCGCCCCCGTACGGGTGACGGAAAGTCACCTGACGGGAAGGCGGGAGGGGCTGGCGGGAGGGGTCGGCGGAAGGTGTCACATGCCGTGGACCGCGGGGACCGTGCCCAGGCGGCCGGCCTGGAAGTCCTCGAAGGCCTGCTTCAGCTCGGCCTGACTGTTCATCACGAACGGTCCGTAGTGCGCCATCGGCTCCCGGATCGGACGGCCGCCGAGGAGAGCGACCTCCAGGTCGGGGGTGTTGCCGTCCTGCCGCTCGTCCGCGCGGACGGTCAGCGAGCCGCCGGCGCCGAACACCGCGGTCTGGCCCATCGCGACGGGGCGGCGCTCCGCGCCGACCGTGCCGCGCCCGGCCAGGACGTAGGCGAGGCCGTTGAAGTCCTCGCGCCACGGCAGAGTCACCTCGGCGCCGGGCCGGACGGTGGCGTGGATCATCGTGATCGGGGTGTGGGTGATGCCGGGGCCCTCGTGGCCGTCGAGCTCACCGGCGATGACCCGGAGCAGCGCGCCGCCGTCGGGCGAGGCGAGCAGCTGGACCTCGCCGCCGCGGATGTCCTGGTAGCGCGGGGCCATCATCTTGTCGGCCTTGGGCAGGTTCACCCAGAGCTGGAGGCCGTGGAAGAGCCCGCCGGACATGACGAGCGACTCCGGCGGGGCCTCGATGTGCAGCAGGCCCGATCCGGCGGTCATCCACTGGGTGTCGCCGTTCTCGATGGTGCCGCCGCCACCGTTGGAGTCCTGGTGGATGAAGGTCCCGTCGATGAGATACGTGACCGTCTCGAAGCCGCGGTGCGGGTGCCAGGGGGTGCCCTTCGGCTCGCCCGCGGCGTACTCCACCTCACCCATCTGGTCCATCATGATGAACGGGTCGAGGTGCCGGTAGTTGATCCCCGCGAACGCGCGGCGGACGGGGAAGCCCTCGCCCTCGAAGCCGCTCGGCGCGGTCGTGACGGCGAGCACGGGACGCGCTGCGGCGTCACCCGAAGCGGTCACCTTGGGCAGGGTCAGCGGGTTGTCGACGGTCACTGCGGGCATGGAAGCCACCTCCGGGCGAGTGTTCTGCGTCCAATTTAGTTGAATGGTGAACATCCTGCAAGGCGTCGCGCATTCCCGGGCGGCCACGCCGGTGGGACCACTCGTGAACCCGACAGCGAAAAGGGTCCGCGCCACCCCTGGCACGGACCCGCGTCCGAACTACGAAACAGCAGGTCAGAGACCCACCGGGACGTCACACCTACCCATACATACGACGCATCGCGAAGTCGACCATCTGCTCGACCGCCTTGGCGTCGAAGACCATCCGGTGATCACCCTCCATGTCCAGGACGAAGCCGTAGCCCGTCGGCAGCAGGTCGATCACCTCGGCCCCGGTGATCACGAAGTACTTGGACTCCTTGCCCGCGTACAGCCGCAGCTCCTTGAGCGTGGTGAACATCGGGATCACCGGCTGCTGCGTGTTGTGCAGCGCCAGGAAGCCCGGATTGTCGCCGCGCGGGCAGTAGACCTTCGACGTGGCGAAGATCTGCTGGAAGTCCTCGGCGGAGAAGGAGCCGGTGGTGAAGGCCCGTACCGCGTCGGCCAGGGAGGGCGGCGACGGTTCGGGATACAGCGGCTGCTCCCCGTAGCCGCCGCCCATCTGACCCATCTGGCCCATCTGACCCATCTGCTGCTGAGCACCAGGGTTCTGGTCGTAGCCGTACATGCTGCAAAGAGTAATCGGACACATCTACGGCTTGAGGGGTTGCGCCTTATTACTGACGGGTAGCATCATCGTAGAGGTCAGCTGATCGACCTACGCCTGCCTGTCGCCCGACCCGCATCACTCCCCGGGGCGCTGTGCGCCACTGCTATTGATTACGGAGCCTTCCCATGGGGCACTACAAGTCGAATCTCCGCGACATCGAGTTCAACCTCTTCGAGGTCCTCGGGCGCGACAAGGTGTACGGCACCGGTCCGTTCGGTGAGATGGACGTCGACACCGCGAAGAGCATCCTGGACGAGATCGCGCGCCTCGCGGAGAACGAGCTCGCCGAGTCCTACGCGGACGCCGACCGCAACCCGCCGGTCTTCGACCCGGAGACGAAGACCGCTCCGGTCCCGGCGAGCTTCAGGAAGTCGTACCAGGCCTTCATGGACTCCGAGTACTGGCGCCTGGGCCTCCCCGAGGAGATCGGCGGCACCACCTCGCCCCGCTCCCTGATCTGGGGCTACGCGGAGCTGCTGCTCGGCGCGAACCCGGCCGTGTGGATGTACTCCTCCGGCCCGGCGTTCGCCGGCATCCTCTTCGACGAGGGCAACGACGAGCAGAAGAAGATCGCGGAGATCGCCGTCGAGAAGCAGTGGGGCTCGACGATGGTGCTGACCGAGCCGGACGCCGGCTCCGACGTCGGAGCCGGCCGGACGAAGGCCGTGCGGCAGGAGGACGGCTCCTGGCACATCGAGGGTGTGAAGCGCTTCATCACCTCGGGCGAGCACGACATGTCCGAGAACATCATCCACTACGTGCTGGCCCGCCCCGAGGGCGCCGGACCCGGCACCAAGGGTCTCTCGCTCTTCATGGTCCCGAAGTTCCACTTCGACTGGACCACCGGCGAGCTGGGCGAGCGCAACGGCGTGTACGCGACGAACGTCGAGCACAAGATGGGCCTCAAGGCCTCCAACACCTGCGAGATGACCTTCGGCGACCAGCACCCCGCCAAGGGCTGGCTGATCGGCGACAAGCACGACGGCATCCGCCAGATGTTCCGCATCATCGAGTTCGCCCGCATGATGGTCGGCACGAAGGCCATCGCCGCCCTCTCCGCGGGCTACCTGAACGCGCTGGAGTACGCCAAGGAGCGCGTCCAGGGTCCCGACCTGGCGAACTTCATGGACAAGACGGCGCCCAAGGTCACCATCACGCACCACCCCGACGTGCGCCGCTCGCTCATGACGCAGAAGGCGTACGCCGAGGGCATGCGCTCCCTCGTGCTGTACACCGCCTCCGTCCAGGACGCGATCCAGGAGCAGGAGGCCGCGGGCGAGGACGCCAAGGCGCTCAACGGCCTCAACGACCTGCTGCTGCCGATCGTGAAGGGCTACGGCTCCGAGAAGTCCTACGAGCAGCTCGCGCAGTCGCTCCAGACGTTCGGCGGCTCCGGCTACCTCCAGGAGTACCCGGTCGAGCAGTACATCCGGGACGCCAAGATCGACACCCTCTACGAGGGCACCACGGCGATCCAGGGCCAGGACTTCTTCTTCCGGAAGATCGTCCGCGACCAGGGCGCCTCGCTCAACACGCTCTCCGAGGAGATCAAGAAGTTCCTCGCGGGCGCCCACGGCAACGAGGAGCTCGCCCCGGCGCTGGACTCGCTCGCCAAGGCCGCCGTGGACCTGGAGGCGATCGTCGGCACGATGATCACCGACCTCACCGCGACCGGTGAGGACGTCAAGAACATCTACAAGGTGGGCCTCAACACGACCCGCCTGCTGATGGCGTCCGGCGACGTCGTCGTCGGCTACCTGCTGCTCAAGGGCGCGGCCGTGGCCGCCGAGAAGCTGCCGACCGCCTCCGCCAAGGACGTCCCCTTCTACCAGGGCAAGATCGCCGCCGCGAAGTTCTTCGCCGCGAACGTCCTGCCGGGCGTCTCGACCGAGCGCGCGCTCGCCGAGTCGATCGACAACTCCCTGATGGAGCTGGACGAGGCCGCGTTCTAAGGAATCGCTCGCCTCTTTCGTCAACACGCGCCGCCACCCGGAATCTGTTCGGGTGGCGGCGCTGTCGTATCAGCTGGGTACGCTGAGTGCACGGGCCAGGATCCCTTCCATGGGAAGAACCATGACCGCCGAGGCACAGTCCGAAGCGTCGCAGCAGCGGCGCACCAACCCCGGGTGGCCGGTCCCGCCACCGGACGGCTACACCGTGGACGATTTCTTCACGCTTGACGACCTCCCGCCGCACACAGAGCTGATCGACGGGAACCTGGTTCTCGTGAGTCCGCAGCGGAAGTTCCACACGCTGGCGATGTATCTGCTGGAGCAGGGGCTGCGCCTCCACGTGCCTGGGCACCTGCGCGTGCGCCGGGAGATGGCGGTCGTCCTGGGCAAGCGGAGTGTGCCCCAGCCGGATCTGGTGGTGGTGTCGGCGGAGGCGGACGGCGACCAGCTCCAGAGGCGCTATCGGGCCGCAGACGTCCTGCTCGCCGTCGAAGTCGTCTCGCCCGACTCCGAGGACCGCGACCGGGACACCAAGCCGCACAAGTACGCGGCAGAGGGCATCAAGCACTTCTGGCTGGTGGAAATGATCGGCGATGGCCACCGCCCCATGGTCATCACCTACGAGCTCGACCCGGTCGACAAGACGTATGTCTCCACCGGCGTCCACCACGACCGGCTCAAGCTCTCCGCTCCGTACGACATCGATATCGACCTGACCTCGATCGACGAGCTGTAGGGCCACCGATCTCCCCGGTCACCGGATACCGGACTCCGAGTCCTCGTTACAGTGAAGAACATGAGTTCCCCTCTCCGGTTCGACCGCGCGCACACCGATGACCTGATGTCCTTCCTGGCGGCCAGCCCGTCCCCGTACCACGCCGTGGCGAACGCCGCCTCGCGGCTGGAGGAGGCCGGCTTCCGGCAGGTCGAGGAGACCGCCGCCTGGGACGCGTCGGCCGGTGGGAAGTACGTGCTGCGCGGCGGGGCGATCGTCGCCTGGTACGTCCCGGGGGGCGCCGGGGCGCACACCCCGTTCCGGATCGCCGGGGCGCACACCGACTCCCCGAACCTGCGGGTGAAGCCGCTCCCCGACACCGGGGCGCACGGCTGGCGCCAGATCGCCGTCGAGGTCTACGGCGGCACCCTGCTGAACACCTGGCTCGACCGGGACCTGGGCCTGGCCGGCCGGATCTCGCTGCGGGACGGCACCCACCGGCTGGTCAACATCGACCGGGCGCTGCTGCGCGTGCCGCAGCTGGCCGTGCACCTGGACCGGTCGGCCAACACCGAGGGGCTCAAGCTCGACCGGCAGAAGCACATGCAGCCGATCTGGGGGCTCGGCGACGTCGAGGAGGGCGACCTGATCCGCTTCGTCGCCGAGGAGGCGGGCGTCGACGCGCAGGACGTCACCGGCTGGGACCTGATGCCGCACGCCATCGAGCCGCCCTCGTACCTGGGCCGGGACCGGGAGCTGGTGGCCGGGCCCCGGATGGACAACCTCCTCTCGGTGCACGCCGCGACCGCCGCCCTGGCCGCCGTCGCCGGGCAGGACGACGCCGACATCCCGTACATCCCGGTGCTCGCGGCCTTCGACCACGAGGAGAACGGCTCGCAGTCCGACACCGGGGCCGACGGACCGCTGCTGGGCTCGGTGCTGGAGCGCTCGGTGTTCGCGCGCGGCGGCACGTACGAGGACCGCGCCCGCGCCTTCGCCGGCACGGTCTGCCTCTCCTCCGACACGGGCCACGCCGTGCACCCCAACTACGCGGAGCGGCACGACCCGACGCACCACCCGGTCGCCAACGGCGGGCCGATCCTCAAGGTCAACGTCAACATGCGGTACGCCACCGACGGCAGCGGCCGTGCGGTGTTCGCCGCGGCCTGCGAGAAGGCGGGCGTGCCGTGGCAGAGCTTCGTGTCCAACAACGCGATGCCCTGCGGCACCACGATCGGACCGATCACCGCGGCCCGGCACGGCATCCAGACCGTCGACATCGGCGTGGCGATCCTCTCGATGCACAGCGCGCGTGAGCTGTGCGGCGCCGACGACCCGTATCTGCTGGCGAACGCGCTCGCCTCGTTCCTCGCGGGCTGACCCGCCACCCAACCGCCTTCTCACACATGGTTGTTGCCGGGCCGGGTACGCGAGTCGTACACCGACCCGGACTCACCGGGCGGTCGAGGAGGCGGGATTCATGGGACTCGGAGGATGCATTCTCCTGATCGGTGGGGGCGCGATCCTGGCGTTCGCCACGGACTGGAAGATGGACACCGTCAATGTCGACCTGGTCGGCTGGATCATGATGCTCGTCGGCCTCGTGGGGGTCTTCGTCTACATGAGCATCGCGCGGCGCCGCCGTATGGTCGTGCCGCCCACCACCACCGTCGTCTCGGACGACGAGCACCGCTACCACTGACGGCCCGCACGACGACCGGCCCGCACGACCGCTGACGGCCCGTACGACGACCGTCCGCGGGGACGGCCGAAAGCCGTCACCGGGTCGGTCGGCTCTGCGCGGGACCTGCGGAATCCCCGATATTCTGGGTCGGATCCCGCGCCCCCACCGTGGGCGTGTCCGGCCCGGAAGGGGAGCCGCCCGTGGAGTTCCGGCTGCTCGGCACGGTCTCCGTCGAAACGCTCACCGGGCCGCTGCCCCTGGGGCCGGCCAAGCGACGCAGTCTGCTCGCCGCTCTGCTGCTGTCCGCCAACACGCCGGTCTCCATCGGGCGGTTGACGGAGTGCCTGTGGGACGACGAGCCGCCGCCCCAGGCCCGCGGCGTCATCCAGGGACACGTCTCCCGGCTGCGCGCCCTGCTGGCGGGCGCGGACGCGGAGGCCTACGGAGTGGAGCTGGCCACCCTCGGCGACGCGTACGTGCTGCGGGTCCCGGAGACGCTGCTGGACTCGCAGCGGTTCGAGGAACTGCTGACGCTGGCACGCGAGCAGCGCGGCCCCGCCGACGCCGTGCTGATGCTCAAGGAGGCGCTGTCCCTGTGGCAGGGCCCCGCGCTCAGCGGTGCGTTCGCCGGTCCGCCGCTCCGGGTGGCAGCGCACTCCCTGGAGGAATCGCGGCTGGCGACGGTCGAGCAGCTGTCCCGCGCCTACGGGGCGCTCGGGGAACACCACCGGTCCGCCGCCCTGTTGACGGCGGAGACGGCGGCGCATCCGTTGCGCGAGTCGCTGGCCGCGGAGCTGATGCTGGCGCTGTTCCGGGCGGGGCGTCAGTCGGAGGCGCTGGACCGCTTCCACCGGACGAGGCGGCTCCTCGCCGACGAGTTGGGCATCGACCCGGGGCACGAGCTCGCCGACGCCTACGCGTTGATCCTGCGCGGCGCCTCGGGGCCGCTCACGGGCACCGTCCTGCCGGAGGCCGCCGCGCCCCAACCCGCCGCCGGGGTGCCGGTGCGTGTCACCGGAGACGGTCCGGGAGCAGACGGTCCGGGAGCAGACGCCCCCGCCCCGCCGCGGCCGCCGCTCCCGGTCACTTCGCCGTCGCACAACGGCGAACCGCACCCCGTCGACCTGCTGCCCCGCGCGCCCCGCGGCTTCCACGGGCGCGCCGCCGAGCTGGCCGCGCTCAGCCGGTCGGCGGCGGGCGAGGCGCCCGTCTGCCTGGTCACCGGTCCGGCCGGGGTCGGCAAGACCGCGCTGGCCCTCCAGTGGGCGCACCGCAACCCCGCGCTCTTCCCGGACGGGCGGCTCTTCGCCGATCTGCGCGGTTTCAGCGCGGCCGGGGAGCCCGCGCTCATCGACGTCCTGCGGGAGTTCCTGCTCGCGCTCGGCGTCTCCCCGCGCCGCGTTCCGGAGTCCGTACCGGCCGCCGCCGCGCTGTTCCGCTCGCTGACCGCCCGGCGCGGGCTACTGGTGGTCCTGGACAACGCCCGCGACTCCGCCACCGTCAGGACCCTGCTGCCGGGCGGCGCCGACTGCGTCACGCTGGTCACCAGCCGCCACCGGCTGGAGGGGCTCATCGCCTCGGACGCCGCCCGGCCGGTCCCGCTCGACACCCTGGAGACCGACGACGGCACGGCGCTGCTCGCCGGAGTGCTGGGGGAGGAACGGGTCCTCGCCGAACCGGCGGCGGCCCGCCGGCTCTCCGAGCTGTGCGGCGGACTGCCCCTCGCCCTGCGCGTCACCGCCGCCCGCCTGGCGGGACGGCCCCGCTGGACGCTGGCCGCGCTGGCCGGGGAGCTGGCCGACGAGCGCGGCCGGCTGGCGTATCTCGACGTGGACGACACCGGGGTCGCCGCCGCGCTGCGGCTCACCGTCCAGCAGCTGCCGCCCGGGGCCGTCCACCAGCTCGCGCGGCTCGGCCATCATCCGGGCGGCCACTACGACCCGTACGCCGCGGCCGCCCTCGCGGGAACGGATCCGGTCACCGCGAGGGCGGCGCTGGAGCGACTGGCCGCCGCCCACCTCGTCACCGAGACCGCCCCCGGGCGTTGGGTCCTGCACGACCTGGTGCGCCTCTACGCCCGGAGCCTGGACCCGGCGTCCGCGCGCGAGGCCCTGATCGGGGTGCTCGACCACTTCATCGCCACCGCCCTGGCCGCCGCCGGCACGGCGGAGCCCGGCGGCGAACCCTGCTTCGTGCTTCCGGAGGACTACCGCAGGCCCAGTGCCGTACAGGACTTCGCCGACCGTGCGGAGGCGATGCGCTGGCTGGCCACCGAGCGCGAGGACCTGGCGCTGGCCGCCCTCGCGGCCCGGGAGGCGGGGCTCGACGACCGGGCCTGGCGGATCATCCTGCTCCAGTGGCCGCAAATGGTGTGGCGGGCGCGGGACAGCTGGTCCCCGCTGCTGGAGCTGGCCCTGGAGTCGGCGCGCGCCGGGAAGGACGCCTACGCGGAGTCGAGGGTGCTCGCGCTGCTGGGCTGGGTGCTGACGGAGGAGGGCCGCACCACCGAGGCCGTCGCCCTGCTGGAGCGCTCGGCCGCGCTCGCCCGCGAGGCAGGCGATCCGCTGGGCGAGGCAACCGCGCTGATCAACCTGGCGATCGTCCAGGCCGAGCTGGGCGCGCTTCCCACCGCACTGGAGAACTGCGCACGCGCCGTCTCGCTGGCCCGCCGGGAGGGCGACCGGCACACGGAGATGCTCGCGCTCCAGCACCTCGCCCGGATGCACCTGACCGCGCGCCGGCCCGCGGAGGCCCTCGCCTGCGCGCGGGCCGGGCTCGATCTGGGACCCGAGCACGAGGAGGCGGCGCGCCGATCCCTGCTGCTGGCCGTCTGCGGCGAGGCCCGACTGGCCCTGGGCGACGAGGAGGACGGCGTACGCCTGCTGGACCGGGCCGCACAGGAGGCGGAGCGGGCCGGCTACGACGAGGGCGCCGTACGGGCCCTCGCGGCGCTGCTGCGGGTGTCCGCGCGGACGGGGTTCCGGCGGCGGCACGACGAGGCGCTGCGACGGCTCGCCGAGGAGAGCTGAGCGGAGCTCCGGCCCCGGGGGACCCGGCGTCAGCAGGACGTCAGCGGGACAGCAGCGATACGTGAGCGGCGGCGGGCAGAGTCGTTCCCGTCAGCCGCTCAAGGGCGAGCGTCTCGACCGGACGTCCGCCTCACCGTCACCTCGGGGGAATCTCCATGCGCACCTTCCGCGACCGCACCACCGTCCTGGCCGCCGCGACCACGGCCGCCCTCGCCCTCACGCTCACCGCCTGCGGTGACGACGGCACCGGCACCCGGTCGGAGGGCTCGGCGGCGACCGACTCCGCGACCGTCGCCGCCGAGTCCCCGAAGGCCGCCGACGACGCGGCGGAGACCGGCACCACGGGCTCCACCGGCAGTGGCACCGGTACCGCGAAGGCAGCGGGCACCACCAAGGGCTCCGGCGGCACGTCCGCCGGGGACTCCGCCCCGCTGTGCACGGCGAAGGGGCTGACGATCACCGCCGAGCGGCAGGACGGCCCGCCCTACACCCACCTCACGCTGAGCGCGAAGAACACCTCCGGTGCCGGCTGCGAGATGAAGGAGTACCCGCACATCCACTTCCTGGACAACGCGCGGGGCGTCGTCCCGCCCGTCGCCAAGAGCAAGCCGCAGGCCCCGGTGGTCCTGGAGCCCGGCCAGTCCGCCTATGTCGCGGTGCGCATGTCCGAGGGCGGCCGGAAGGAGAGCACCGAGACGGTGAAGGAGTTCACGGTCACCCTGAAGGCCAACGGCGGCGGCATGGCGGTCGTGAAGTCCCCCGCCGCCGAGGGTCTCTCCGTCAACCCGCAGAAGTGGGCCACGGGTTACTGGACCACCGAGCTGCGCAACGGCGCCGACGACTTCTAGGGCGTGGCGGACCGCCCGTCGGCCTCCTGGCGGGACCCCCTCAACCCTGCTCGTCCATGCCCGCCAGCACCAGCGGCAGCCGGGGCGTTCCCTCCGCGGTCACGCGGACGGGGACGCCCCAGTCCTGTTGGTGCACATGGCAGGCCGGGTACTCGTTGGCCGGGTCGTCGTCGCAGGACGCCGCCATCGCGGAGACGTGCAACACGCCCTCGGTGGCCCCGTCCGCGAGGACCAGGTCGCGCCCGAGGTCCGTCCCCGCGCCGGAGCCCTCGGCCAGCAGCCCGGGCGGGGTCGCGGAGACCAGCAGCCGGGTCGAGGGGCCGTAGCGGGTGTCCAGCTTCTGACCCGCGGGAGCCTGGAAGACCACGTCGAGGCGGAGGGTGCCCGGGGCGATCTCGGTCGCGGCCCGCTGGGTGCGGTGCGCCCGGTCGGCGACCCGGACCGCCTCCTCGGGCAGCCGGAGCCGGGTCAGCCGGTGGCGGGCCGACTCGACGACGACCAGATCGCCGTCGACCAGCACCGCGTCGCTGGGCTCGCGGACGTCGATGGCCAGGGTGGTGACCTCGCCGGAGTCCGGGTCGTACCGGCGCAGGGCGTGGTTGTACGTGTCGCTGATCGCGACGGACCCGTCGGGCAGCGCGGTCACGCCGAGCGGATGCTGGAGGAGTGCCTGGCCGGCGGCCCCGTCGCGGTGGCCGAAGTCGAAGAGTCCGGTGCCGATGGCGGTGCGGACGTGTTCGTCGCGGTCGACCCAGCGCAGCGCGGAGGTCTCCGCGTCGGCGACCCAGAGCCGCTCCCCGTCGGCGGAGACGGCGAGCCCGGACGGCTGGGCGAACCAGGCCTCGGTGGCCGGCCCGTCGACCAGTCCCTCGTTGGTGGTCCCGGCGGCGACGCGTACGGTCGCGCTCTGCGGGTCGTACGTCCACAGCTGGTGCACGCCCGCCATGGCGATCCACAGCCGGTCGCCGAACCAGGCGATGTCCCACGGCGAGGAGAGGTCCACCTCGCGCGCCGGGCCGCTGGTCGGGGTCCCCTGCCACCACTGGCGGCCGGTCCCGGCGAGGGTGCTGGTCACGCCGGTCGTGAGGTCCAGGGCGCGGAGGGCGTGGTTGACGGTGTCCGCGACGGCGATCCGGCCGTCCGGGAGCACGGCGAGCCCCTGCGGTTCGCTGAACCGGGCCTCGTCCGGGCCGCCGTCGCTCAACCCGCGTATCCCCGTACCGAAGTGGCGGCGCACGGTCTCGCCGTCGGCGTCCAGCTCGACGAGGCGGTGCCGGGTGGTGTCGGAGACCAGGAAGCCGCCGTCCGGCAGGTGCAGCGCCTTGCCGGGGAAGCGGAGATGCGTGGCGACGGGCTCGGGCGCCACGTAGGGGCCGTCGCCGCGGCGGAGCGTGCCCTTGGCCCCGTGCTCGGCCTCCAGCTCCTCGACGAGCCTCTCGATGGCGTGCGCGTGGCCCTCGCCCGCGTGCTGGGCGACGACGTAGCCCTCGGGGTCGATCACGACGAGCGTCGGCCAGGCGCGTACGGCGTACTGCTTCCAGGTGGCCAGCTCGGGGTCGTCGAGGACGGGGTGATGGACCTCGTAGCGCTCGACGGCGTCGACGACGGCCTGGTGCTCGGCCTCGTGGACGAACTTCGGCGAGTGGACGCCGATGATCACCACGGTGTCGCGGTGCTTCTCCTCCAGCACGCGCAGCTCGTCCAGGACGTGCAGGCAGTTCACACAGCAGAACGTCCAGAAGTCGAGGATGACGATGCGCCCTCGCAGGTCAGCGAGGGTGTACTGCTTATCGCCTGTATTGAGCCAGCCGCCCTTGCCGATGAGTTCGGGGGCGCGGACGCGTGCACGTGATGCCATGCCACCAGTCAACACCGTCACCGGCTGCACGCATTCCGCCGGACCCCGGGGGAACCTGTGACGCATGAGACTTCTCGTACGTGAGCGGCTGTTCTCCATCGGCGACGACTACTGGATCGAGGACGACGGGGGCCGCAAGGTCTTCCTGGTCGACGGCAAGGCGATGCGGCTGCGCGACACCTTCGAGCTGAAGGACGCCGACGGCCGGGTCGTGGTCGAGCTGCGGCAGAAGCTGATCAGCCTGCGCGACACGATGCTCATCGAGCGGGGCGGCGAGGAGCTGGCCAAGGTCAAGCGCAAGCGGCTGTCGCTGCTCCGCAACCACTTCCGGGTGACGCTGGTGGACGGCACCGAGCTGGACGTCAGCGGCAAGATCCTGGACCGCGAGTTCGCCATCGAGTACGACGGCGAGCTGCTGGCCCAGATCTCGCGCCGCTGGCTGACCATCCGGGACACGTACGGCATCGACGTCGTCCGGGACGACGCCGACACCGCGCTGCTCATCGCGGTGGCGATGTGCGTGATCGTGCTGGCGGACAAGGAGAACGGGGACTGAGCGCCCCGCCGTGCGCGGGCGTCTCGTTGTTTCACGTGAAACGACGAGACGCCTCCAGAGCCTCAGAGGCGCGGCGGCGCGAGCCCCAGCCGGCGGTCCTTCAGTGCCGGGAACTGCTCCCGGGTCTCCCGCACCTTCGCCGGGTCCAGCTCGACGGTCAGGACCTCCTCGTCCGCGCCCGCCTGGGCCAGCACCTCGCCCCACGGGTCGACGACGATGCTGTGCCCGGCCTGCTGGATGTCGCCGTGGGTGCCCGCCGTCCCGACGGCCAGGACGTACGCCTGGTTCTCCACGGCACGGGCCTGTGCGAGGAGCGTCCAGTGGGAGCGGCGGCGCTCGGGCCAGCCCGCCGCGACGACCAGCGTCTCGGCGCCCGCGTCGACGAGCCCCCGGAACTGCTCGGGGAAGCGCAGGTCGTAACAGGTGGCGAGGCCCAGGGTGGTGTCCGGCAGGGCGACGGTCACCAACTCCTCGCCCGCGCCCATCATCACCGCCTCGCCCTTGTCGAAGCCGAAGCGGTGGATCTTGCGGTAGACGGCCGTGCGCTCGCCCCGGGGCGAGAAGACCAGGCTGGTGTTGTAGAGGGTGCCGTCGTCCGCCCGTTCGACGAAGGAGCCGGCGTGCAGCCAGGTCCCGGCCTCGGCCGCGGCCTTCGCCATCACCTCGTGCGTGGGGCCTTCCAACGGCTCGGCCTCCGCCTCGAAGGCGGTGTAGGCGAACGCCCCGACCGGCCACAGCTCAGGAAGAACCACCAGGTCAGCGCCCCGCTGGGCGACCACCAGCGAAGCCGCCCGCGCCCTGCGGGCATCGACGGTTTCGTCCGGGTCAACTGCGATCTGGATGAGAGAGGCGCGCACACTACCACCGTCCTGGCATTCAAGCCGTCAACACGGGCCTACGATCGTCACACCAAAGCACTGCCGGGGTGCCTGCTCGCAGCGTAACTTGGACCCACCGCCGGTGGGTCCGGCGGTCGAACCTCCCACGCAGCTCGCCGACAGCGCCGTCAGTGCCAGCCCACCCGCCAGCACTCCCTGCTCTCTCCAGCCCATGCACCGCAGAACCGCACGAGGGGTCCCGTGACCGTCCATCCCAGCCTCCAGCCCTACACCGACGCCGCGACCCACTCCATCGAGGCGATAGCCGAGCTGGTGAAGCCCCTCGCCGAGGGCGAGTGGAACCGCCGAACGCCCTGCCCGGGATGGTCGGTGCGCGACATCGTGTCGCACGTCATCGGCATGGAGTGCGAGATGCTCGGCGATCCCCGGCCGATCCACACCCTGCCGCGCGACCTCTACCACGTACAGAGCGACTTCGCCCGCTACATGGAGATGCAGGTCGACGTCCGGCGGCACCACACCTCCCCGGAGATCACCTCCGAGCTGGAGTACGTCCTCATCCGCCGGGCACGCCAGATCCGCAACGAGTCGCGCAGCCCCGAGGCCAAGGTCCGCGCGCCTCTGGGCACCGAGCAGACCCTCGAAACAGCGCTGAATCTGCGGGCCTTCGACGTCTGGGTGCACGAGCAGGACCTGCGCGCCACGCTCGGACAGCCCGGCAACCTGGACTCCCCCGGCGCCCTGATCACCCGTGACATGCTGCTCGCCGGGCTGCCGAAGGTGGTCGCCAAGAAGGCCGGCGCCCCCGCGAATTCGGCGGTCGTCTTCGATGTGCACGGGCCGGTGGAGTTCCTGCGGACGGTACGGGTCGACGCGGAGGGCCGCGGTTCGGTGGACGGCGCGCCCTCGCTCGGCCCCGCGGTGACGCTGTCGCTGGACTGGGAGACGTACGTCCGGCTCGCCTGCGGCCGGGTCCGTCACACGGCCGTCGCCGACCGGATCAAGGTCGAGGGCGACCAGGAGCTGGCCACCGCGATCCTGGACAACTTCGCCGTGACCCCGTGACCCGCTTGACCGCGTAACACCGCCCCAGCGCCCCGGCGGCGCCCGTCCCGGACCATGGGCGACGGGCGCGCCGCCGAGCGCGAAGGAGACGGCTACGCCGGCACGTGCACGGCCTCGACGCGGCTCACCACGTGGTGATCACGTTCCCTGAGCGCCGCCCGGCGGCGCAGCCGCAGGATCTGGGTGACGCCGAGCGCCTCCAGGACGAAGACCGAGGCGAACGCGATGCGGTAGCTGTCGCCCGTGGCGTCCAGCAGGACCCCGACCGCGAACAGGGTGGTCATCGAGGCGATGAACCCGCCCATGTTGACGATTCCCGATGCGGTGCCCTGACGCTCGGGCGGGTTGGCCGGCCGGGCGAAGTCGAAGCCGACCATCGAGGCCGGTCCGCAGGTGCCGAGCACCACGCACAGGACGACCAGCAGCCACATCGGCGTGTGGTCGGCCGGGTAGAGGATCGCGGACGCCCAGAGGAGGGCCGTCGTGGCCACCGTGCCCAGCGCGATCGGGATCCGCGCCTCGTGGTGGCGGGCGATGATCTGCCCGTAGACGAGCCCCACCACCATGTTGGACAGCACCACCAGGGTGAGCAGTGTGCCCGCCGTGGCCCGGCTCAGCCCCTGCGCCTCGACCAGATACGGCATCCCCCACAGCAGCAGGAACACCATCGCCGGGAACTGGGTGGTGAAGTGCACCCACATCCCGAGCCGGGTCCCCGGCTCCCTCCAGGCGGCGGCGATCTGCCGGCGGACGTACGCGGCCCCGGCGTGCTCGGCGGGCGGCGGCTCGTGGCCCTCGGGGTGGTCCTTGAGGAACAGCAGGAGCGGCACCAGCACCACGACACCGGCCAGCGAGCTGCCGACGAAGGTCGCGGTCCAGCCGTAGCTGTGCAGCGCCCGCGCGATGAACAGCGTCGAGACGAGGTTGCCCGCCATCCCGAACAACGCCGCGACCTGGCCGATCAGCGGTCCGCGCCGGGCCGGGAACCAGCGGCTGCCTAGCCGCAGCACGCTGATGAACGTCATCGCGTCGCCGCAGCCGAGCAGCGCGCGGGCCGCCAGCGCCATGCCGTACGACGGGGAGAGCGCGAAACCGAGCTGTCCGACGGTGAAGAGGACGGCACCGATCGTGAGGACCTTCTTGGTGCCGAGGCGGTCGACCATCAGGCCGACGGGTATCTGCATGCCCGCGTAGACGAGGAGCTGGAGGATCGAGAACGTGGACAGCGCCGAGGCGTTGACGTCGAACCGGTCGGCGGCGTCGAGTCCCGCGACGCCCAGGCTCGTACGGAAGATGATCGCGACGAAGTAGACGGCGACACCGATGCCCCAGACCCAGGCGGCACTCCGGCCGCCGGGCGGGTCACCGGGCAGCGAGAGGGTGGGCGCGGCCGCCGAGCTCACCGGTCCTCACCCCGCACCAGCACCCGCACGCGGCCCACATGGCGGCGCACGACCAGGGCGGCCCCCTCGGCGTCCCCGGCCCGGATCGCCTCCAGCAGCTCACCGTGCTCGGTGATGTTGGCCTCGATCCTGCCCGGGTGGGCCTCCATCACCGCGACGCCCATCCGCAGCTGACGGTCGCGCAGCTGGTCGTAGAGGCGGGAGAGGATCTCGTTGCCCGCGTTCTTCACGATCTCGGCGTGGAAGCAGCGGTCCTTGACGGCCACCTCCGCCAGGTCACCGTCCTCCGCCAACTGCCGCTGTTCCTCCAGGAGCTGCTCCAGTCGGGCGATCAGCTGCGGGGAGGCGGGCACCGCCTTGCGCGCGGCGAACTCCTCGACCAGCAGCCGGGTCTCCACCACGTCCTTGATCTCCTGCGCGGAGACGGCGAGGACGAGCGCGCCCTTCTTCGGGTAGAGCTTGATCAGCCCCTCCACCTCCAGCCGCAGCAGCGCCTCGCGCACCGGCGTCCGGGAGACGCCGACCGCGTCCGCGAGGTCGCCTTCGGTGAGCAGGGTCCCGCCCTCGTAGCGGCGGTCCAGGACGGCTTCCTTGATGTGCGTGTAGACGCGCTCGGCGGCGGGCGGGCGCTTGAGGGAGGAGGTCGGCGGCTGTACGGGGGCGGAGGGCGCGGCAGGCATGCGCACAGCATAGATACAACATGCACGCATGAGGAACGACGTCCGGATGGTGGACCGGCGTGCGGCTGCCCGCGTCGTGCCCCTTGCGTTACGTTGAGCGGGTGACAGGTCACGCCATCGAAGAGGTACGTCTCACCGCGTTCAAGAGCTTCCACGGCGCGGTGCTTCCGCTGGCGCCGCTCACCGTCCTCATCGGGCGCAACAGCAGCGGCAAGTCGAACGCGCTGGACGGGCTGGAGGTCCTCTCCCGACTGGCGCGCGGCGACGACATCACCGAGGCGCTGGAGAGCCGACGCAGCGCGGCCGGGCCGGTGCGGGGCGGGCTGAGCGGGTGCGTGCCGCACGGCTCGGACCGGTTCTCGCTGGGCTGCACGGTCGGCACTGAGCACGGGCCGATCACGTTCGACGTGACCGTACAGGTGGAGCCCGAGGTCCAGATCATCGAGGAGCGGCTCACCGGCCCCACGACGAGCGGCATCAAGCCCCTCCTGATCAGCGGAGAGGCAGTTCCTCACCACGCCGACATCCACGCCTCCTGGCACAACGGAAGGCGAGGCAGGAACCCCGGCGCCCCCTTCCGCAGCACGCGTCTTCTGACCTCCCAACTGGAGCTGCGTGTCCCGGGCGACAGTGACGGCGAGCTCGACACCCTGAGGGCGGCCGACACGCTCCTGAGTGCGCTCACCGGAGCGTTTCACCTTGATCCGGTGCCGCATCTGATGCGCCAGTACGTACCGGCTCGTGACTCGCGACTCCGCAGGACCGCCGAGAACCTGTCAGCGGCGGTGGGCAACATTCAACGGCA
This sequence comes from Streptomyces sp. NPDC102283, assembly GCF_044766265.1. Lineage (NCBI taxonomy): Bacteria > Bacillati > Actinomycetota > Actinomycetes > Kitasatosporales > Streptomycetaceae > Streptomyces > Streptomyces sp. NPDC102283. The sequence goes on along the minus strand of NZ_JBIWLQ010000012.1, from coordinate 102,230 downwards.
TACCCCCGAGCTCTTCGAGCTCCTGGTGGACCTGCTGCGCGGCCTCGCGGACCACGACATCAAGCGGCTGGCCGTCACCAAGTCGGAGTTGGGAGACGTCATGCTCGCGCTGGACGAAGGCGACCTCGGCCTCACCCCGGCCCGCGAGATGAGCGACGGCATGCTGCGTTTCCTCGCGATCACCACCTCGCTGCTCACCGGCACCGACGGGCTCGACCTGGGGCCGACGCCGAGCCCCGAAGCAGAGCGTTCCCTCACGCTCGTCATCGAGGAACTGGAGAACGGACTCCACCCGTCCCAAGCAGCCGAGGTGCTGCGCCTGGTGCGTCAGGCCGCTGCCGACAACCTGACCCGGGTCCTCATCACCACCCACAGCCCCGCCCTGCTCTCCGCCCTCAACGGCGATGACCACCAAGGAGTCATCGTCTGCTCACGGGACCGCAGGACGGGAGCCAGTCTCCTGACAAGGCTCACCGAACTCGACGGCTACGCCACGGCAATGGGCGCGGGACCACTGGGCGACGTGGTGACCCATGGTCGTCTGGTGCGGGAAGAGCGCGGAAAACAGGACTACGCGGAATTCGACCGACTCCTCGGGATCGGGTGAAACGTGGCAAGGGGGGTGGAGTTCGTCGACACATCGATCCTGTGCAACCTGCTGGAGGTTCCCGGTAAATGCCAGGACCGCGCGCAAGTGATCGACGAGCTGAAGAGAAAACGTGATCGCCGGGATACGGACCTCCTGCTTCCGGTGACCGCGATCATCGAGACGGGCAACCACATCGCCCAGGTGCCCGATGGCCGTGCGCGTCGCTCCTGCGCGGAGCGGCTCAGCGCGGTCCTGACCACCGTCGTCGAGGGCACGGCACCCTGGGCGCTCAACGAGGTCGAATGGGACGCGGCCCACCTCCGGGCCCTGGTGGGCGGCGGCAGCACCGGAAGCAGCCTGATCGAGCACGCCTGCAACAGGCTCGGCTGCGGCGACCTCAACATCCTCATCGAGCGGGACCGGTATCTCGCCCGTACGTCCGGAGTGCGGGCCACGATCTGGACGCTCGACGAACTCCTCTCCTCCTACGCCTGACCGAGCGCCTACGGCAGCGCCTGAGGCCCAAGGTCAAGCCTGCGCAAATTCACCCGATCAGTAACACATCCATTGCCCCTCCTCAGGAGTCTCACCTCCGAGCGGCACCCTTATGTGGCCGCATATCAGGGGCATTTGGAGCGTTCAGTTGAATATCGGCATCAAGCGCATCAATCGCGTCACCGTCACGGCCACCGTGACGCTCACCGCCGGTGCGGTGCTCGCGGGCAGTGCCTTCGCCTCCACGGCGCACGCCGCCACGCCGCCGACTCCGAAGATCGTCGCCAAGGGCGGCTTCGTGATGAACAACGGCACCGGCAAGACCCTCTTCACCAAGTCCGCGGACACCCGGCGTGCCACGGGCTCCACCACCAAGATCATGACGGCGCTGGTGGTCCTGTCGCAGAAGAACGTGAACCTGAAATCCAAGGTCACGGTCCAGAAGGCGTACAGCGACTACATCGTCAAGAAGAACGCCTCGTCCGCCCGGCTCATCGTCGGCGACAAGCCCACTGTGGGCCAGCTCCTCTACGGCCTGATGCTCCCCTCCGGCTGCGACGCCGCGTACGCCCTGGCCGACAAGTTCGGCTCCGGCAAGACCCGTGCGGCCCGCGTGAAGTCGTTCATCGGCAAGATGAACGCCACGGCGAAGAGCCTCAAGCTGAAGAACACCCGCTTCGACTCGTTCGACGGCATAGGGGGCGGCAACAACTACTCGACCCCCCGTGACCTGACGAAGATCGCCAGCAAGGCGATGAAGAACTCCACGTTCCGCTCGATCGTCAAGACCAAGTCGACGAAGCAGAAGGTCACCACGAAGAGCGGTGGCTACCGCTACATGTCGTGGAGCAACACCAACAAGCTGCTCAGCAACTACAGCGGCGCCGTCGGCGTCAAGACTGGCTCCGGCCCGACCGCCAAGTACTGCCTAGTCTTCGCCGCGACCCGCAAGGGCAAGACGGTCATCGGCACGGTGCTGACGTCGTCCTCCGAGGCGAACCGCACCGCCGACGCGAAGAAGCTGATGGACTACGGCTTCAAGAAGTAGCCCGCACGCGTTGTACGGCGAAGGGGCCCGGCCCGCACGGTGTGTGCGGGCCGGGCCCCTTCGCCCGTTCCTACGGCTTACGGCTGCCGGCGGCGCAGGTCGGCCGTGAAGGCGTCCCAGGCTGCGGGGGCGAGGGTGAGGACGGGGCCGCCGCCGAGGTGCTTGGAGTCGCGGACGGCGACGGTGCGGGGGATGTTGCGGGCCACTTCGACGCACTCGCCGTTGCCGCTGCTGTAGCTGGACCGGACGAACTCGAAATGGGGCACAACTACAACTCCTTGCGAATACGCCCTATGAGAGCGATGGAATCGCGGGGAGCGAGTCCGCATCTGGCGATGCGACCGAATGTGACGTTGTGGCGGGCGGCATCCGTCTCACTCTCCAGCCACAGCGTAGACGACGTCGTGTCCATGTAGACCACGTCCATCGCACCGGGTTCAGCGAACGAGACAATGCTGAAAGCGCTGGTCATGCCCGGGTGTGACCCCGCAAGAAAGGGGACAACCTGCACCGTGACATTTGGCTCGGCGGCTGCTTCCGCCAGATGCGCCAGCTGAGCGCGCATCACCTCACGGCCACCGACCAGTTGGTGTAGGGCCGCCTCGGCGACAATCGCCCACAACGCCAGCGGAGTGCTCTCCGTGAGACGCGCCTGCCGCGCGATCTTCGCTTCGACGAAACGCTCGATCTCGTCGGGGTCATCCCAGTCCGCGTTCCCGACTGCGAGCGCCCTGGCGTAGTCCGGGGTCTGGAGCAGCCCTGGAACGAAAGCCCCCTGCCAGGTCCGGACGCCTGTCGCGATGTCTTCGAGCGCAACGTACTCGACCAGCGAACGCAGCTCGGGGTACTGGTTCCACCAGCCCTTCGCCTTGCGGCGCTCACGGTCCATCCGGGCGACTTCCAGCAGCCGCCCGACGGACTTCGCGTCCTCCAGACCGTAGAACTCGCAGAGGGTTCGGATGTCCGGATCCCTCATGGGAACCCAGCCCCGCTCCATCTTGACGATCTTCGAGTTGGTCGCGCTGATGACCTGGGCAGCCTGCTGCTGCGTCTTCCCGGACGCGTCCCGCAGGCGCAGCAGCTCGCTACCGAGCCTGCGCCCAAGGACAGTAGACGACCGATTTCCCTGCGGAGTCGCTGGATTCACGGCCCCAGTGTCCCGCGTCCCCGGGCGGGGCGTCGACCACCTTCACTCGTTGGGGACAATTGTCTCCGTTTCACTTGCCCCAGTTCCTGGAGGTCAATACTTTCGGTACTCCACCGCTCGCACAGCGGAGCCAACTCGGCGGAAGTGCACCGCCCTGCCCCGCGCCGAAACCGAAGAACCACGGCCCGGCGCACCGCAGCAGCGACATCGCCACCGCCCACCCCACCCCGGAGGCACGCACCCATGTCCGCAGCCCAGGAGACCCCCGTACCCATCCCCACTCCCCTCCTCCGCGAGGACCGCGTCGACTACACGCCTACCGCGCACAGCGTCGTCCGCAGCCGGCACCGCGCCGCCCGGCTCGTCCTCCAGTGGGGGCATCCCGCGCTCGCCGGTGACGCGGCGCTCCTGGTCAGTGAGTTGGCCACCAACGCGTTGTTGCACGGGGCCATCCGGGGCCGGCTCTTCCGGGTCCACCTCGCCCTCACCGCGAGCGCACTCCGTATCGCGGTGAGCGATCCACGCGGGGAGCGGCTGCCCAGCATCCGGCGGCCCGACGCCGACGACTGCTACGGGCGAGGGCTCCTGATCGTCGCGCAGCTCGCCGACGACTGGGGCGTCGAGCCGCGCACGGTGGGGAAGACCGTGTACGCCGAGCTCGCCGTGCGGTGAGGTCCGGACATGCCGGTGGGCCCGTACGGAGAAACGTACGGGCCCACCGGAAAAAGCACCTAAAGCGACTAAAGCAGCTACGCCCAGGTGATCAGGCGCTTCGGCTGCTCCAGGATCGCCGCCACGTCGGCCAGCACCTTGGAGCCCAGCTCGCCGTCGACCAGGCGGTGGTCGAACGACAGGGCCAGCGTGGTGACCTGACGCGGCTTCACCTTGCCCTTGTGGACCCACGGCTGGAGCTTGATCGCGCCGACCGCCAGGATCGCGGACTCGCCCGGGTTGAGGATCGGCGTACCGGTGTCGACGCCGAAGACGCCGACGTTGGTGATGGTCACCGTGCCGCCCGCCATCGTCGCCGGGGAGGTCTTGCCGTCCCGGGCCGTGGTGACCAGCTCGCCCAGGGCCGCCGCGAGCTGCGGCAGCGTCTTGTCGTGCGCGTCCTTGATGTTCGGCACGATCAGACCGCGCGGGGTGGCCGCCGCGATGCCCAGGTTGACGTAGTGCTTCTGCACGATCTCCTGGTTGGCCTCGTCCCAGGCGGCGTTGACCTCGGGGTTCCGCTTGATCGCGACGAGGAGGGCCTTGGCGATGATCAGGAGCGGATTGACCCGCACCCCCGCCATCTCCTTGTCCTCCTTGAGCTCGGCCACGAGCTTCATCGTGCGCGTCACGTCGACCGTGACGAACTCGGTGACGTGCGGCGCGGTGAACGCGCTGCCCACCATCGCCTGCGCGATGGCCTTGCGGACGCCCTTGACCGGGATACGGGTCTCCCGGGCGGAGCCGGAGGCCACGGCGGCTTCCGGGGCCTCGGGGGCCGCCTGCGAGGGGGCCGGGGCAGCCACCGGAGCCGTAGCGGCCGGGGCCGCCGCCGCGTGGACGTCCTCGCGGGTGATGACGCCGTCCCTGCCGGTCGGCACCACCGTCGCCAGGTCGATGCCCAGGTCCTTGGCGAGCTTGCGGACCGGTGGCTTGGCGAGCGGACGGCCTCCGTCCGGCGCACCGGCCTGAGCCGGCACCGCAGGAGCGGAAGCGGGCGCGGGAGAAGCAGCCGGCGCCGCCTGCCCGTTCAGCTCGGCCTGCACCGCCGCCGCGACGGCGGCGGCCTCCGGAGCGGCCGACACCCCCTTGCGCGGGCGACGCTTGGTGGAGGACTCGGCGACTCCGTAGCCCACCAGGACCGGCGTACGACCCTTCGGCGCGTCACCGTCGCCCGCATCGGCGGGCTCCACCGGCTCCTGGGCCGGAGCGGCGGCCGGAGCGGGCGCGTCGCCGCTGCCCGGGGCCACGTCGATCGCGATGATCACCTGGCCGACGTCGACGGTCGTGCCCTCGGGGAAGCGCAGCTCGTGCACCACCCCGTCGAACGGGATAGGCAGCTCGACGGCCGCCTTCGCCGTCTCGACCTCGCACACGACCTGGCCGTCGGTGACGGTGTCGCCGGGCTGGACGAACCACTTGAGGATCTCGGCCTCGGTCAGTCCCTCGCCCACGTCGGGCATCTTGAACTCACGGAAACGAGCAGACGTTTCGGTCATCGTCGTCACGAACCCTCTCCTCAGAACGCCAGCGAGCGGTCGACGGCGTCGAGCACCCGGTCCAGGCCGGGCAGATACTCGTCCTCCAGCCGGGCCGGCGGGTAGGGGACGTGGTAGCCGCCGACCCGCAGCACGGGGGCTTCGAGGTGGTAGAAGCAGCGCTCGGTGATCCGGGCGGCGATCTCCGCGCCGGAGCCGTAGAAGACGGGCGCCTCGTGGACGACCACGACCCGGCCGGTCTTCTGTGCCGACGTCTGGATGGCGTCGAAGTCGATCGGGGACATCGAGCGCAGGTCCAGGACCTCGATCGACTTGCCCTCCTCCTGGGCGGCGGCGGCCGCTTCCAGGCAGACCTTCACCATCGGCCCGTACGCGACGAGCGTGAGGTCGCCGCCCTCGCGGACGGTCACGGCCCTGTGCAGCGGGCCGGGGATGGACTCGGTGTCGACCTCGCCCTTGTCCCAGTAACGCCGCTTGGGCTCGAAGAAGATGATCGGGTCGTCGCTCTGGACGGCCTGCTGCATCATCCAGTAGGCGTCGCTCGCGTTGGACGGCGAGACCACCTTCAAGCCCGCGACGTGCGCGAAGAGCGCCTCGGGGGACTCGCTGTGGTGCTCGACCGCGCCGATGCCGCCGCCGTACGGGATGCGCACGACGACCGGCAGCTTGATCTTGCCGAGCGCGCGGGCGTGCATCTTGGCGAGCTGCGTGACGATCTGGTCGTACGCGGGGAAGACGAAGCCGTCGAACTGGATCTCGACGATCGGGCGGTAGCCGCGCAGGGCCAGGCCGATCGCCGTGCCGACGATGCCGGACTCGGCGAGCGGGGTGTCGATCACCCGGTCCTCGCCGAAGTCCTTCTGGAGTCCGTCGGTGATGCGGAAGACGCCGCCGAGCTTGCCGACGTCCTCACCCATGATGAGGACCTTGGGATCGTTGTCGAGGGCGAGGCGGAGCGACTCGTTGAGCGCTTTCGCGATGGACATCTTTTCCACGGCCATGGCTACTTGCCCTCCTCGGCAGAGTCGGCGAACGACGCCTGGTAGGCGGCGAACTGGGCCCGCTCCTCGTCCACGAGGGAGCTGCCGTCGGCGTAACCGTGCTCGAACAGGGCCATCGGGTCCGGGTCGGGCATCGCGCGCACCGCCTCCCGTACCCGCTTGCCGAGGGTCTCGCTCTCCTCGTCCAGCGCGGTGAAGAAGGCCTCGTCCGCGAGCTTCTCCTTCTCCAGGTAGGCGCGCAGCCGCAGGATCGGGTCCTTGGCCTCCCACGCGGCACGCTCCTCGTCCGCCCGGTACTTCGTCGGGTCGTCGGAGGTGGTGTGGGCGCCCATTCGGTAGGTGAACGCCTCGACGAGGGTCGGGCCCTCGCCCCGGCGCGCGCGCTCCAGTGCGGAGCGGGTGACGGCCAGGCAGGCGAGGACGTCGTTGCCGTCGACGCGGACGCCGGGGAAGCCGTAGCCCTGGGCGCGCTGGTAGAGCGGCACGCGGGTCTGGCGCTCGGTGGGCTCGGAGATGGCCCACTGGTTGTTCTGGCAGAAGAAGACGACCGGGGCGTTGTAGACCGCGGAGAAGGTGAACGACTCGGCCACGTCGCCCTGGCTGGAGGCCCCGTCACCGAAGTACGCGATCACGGCGGAGTCCGCGCCGTCCTTGGCGACGCCCATGGCGTAGCCGGTGGCGTGCAGCGTCTGCGAGCCGATGACGATCGTGTACAGGTGGAAGTTGTTGCTGTTCGGGTCCCAGCCGCCGTGGTTCACCCCGCGGAACATGCCGAGCAGGTTGGTCGGGTCGACGCCGCGACACCAGGCGACCCCGTGCTCCCGGTAGGTCGGGAAGACGTAGTCGTCGTCGCGCAGGGCCCGGCCGCTGCCGATCTGGGCGGCCTCCTGGCCGAGCAGCGAGGCCCACAGGCCCAGCTCGCCCTGGCGCTGGAGGGCGGTCGCCTCGGCGTCGAAGCGGCGGGTGAGGACCATGTCCCGGTACAGGCCGCGCAGCTCGTCGGCGCTCAGGTCGATGCTGTAGTCCGGGTGCTCGACGCGCTCGCCCTCGGGCGTCAGCAGCTGTACGAGCTGGGGCTCGGAACTCTGCGGCTTCTTCGCGGCGCTGGTCCGCTTACTGGCGCGTCGCGGTTTACGCGCGGCGGCAGTGCTCTCCACGGTCACGTGCGTGCTCCTCCGTCGGTCCGGCCCCCGGGGTCTGCCGGGAACCAGTGCGGCTCGCCTGGATCCGGAGCCGTGCACGGGGTGGGTGCCGGTCGGCCGGAGTCAGGCGTGACAGGTGCCCCGGCGAGCGCCCTGTCATAGGCACGTTACCCAGTGCGTCGCAGAACTGCGAAACCCTATCTGACCTGCGATTTTGCTTGGATTTCCAAGTAAATCGAAAAAATCGCGAAGCTCTGCTGGTCAGGGCACTGGAAACAGCCTTGCAGGCCGCCGGAACAACGGCACGTTATCCCGCGGATCAGCGCCAGGGAAGAGCGGAGCAGAGGCGAGTGTGTGAGACTGCGATCGTGCGCGAAGATGGAAAAATCACGGTATTTCTGCTCGATGATCACGAGGTCGTCCGGCGTGGCGTCCATGAGCTGCTCTCCGTCGAGGCGGACATCGAGGTGGTCGGCGAGGCCGGTACGGCCGCGGACGCCCTGGTGCGGATCCCGGCGACGCGTCCCGATGTGGCGGTGCTCGACGTGCGTCTGCCGGACGGCAGCGGGGTGGAGGTGTGCCGGGAGGTCCGTTCCCGGGACGAGAACATCAAATGCCTGATGCTCACCTCGTACGCCGACGACGAGGCGCTTTTCGACGCGATCATGGCGGGCGCATCGGGATACGTGCTGAAGGCGATCCGCGGCAATGAACTGCTGAATGCCGTACGGGACGTGGCGGCCGGAAAATCCCTGCTGGACCCGGTGGCCACCGCCCGGGTGCTGGAGCGGCTGCGGGACGGCGGCGGCGGCAAGGACGACAAGCTCGCCGGCCTCACCGAACAGGAGCGCAAGATCCTGGACCTGATCGGCGAGGGCCTGACCAACCGGGTCATCGGCGAGCGTCTGCACCTCGCCGAGAAGACCATCAAGAACTACGTCTCCAGCCTGCTGTCCAAGCTCGGTATGGAGCGCCGCTCGCAGGCGGCCGCGTACGTCGCACGACTCCAGGCCGAGCGCCGCTGAGCCACGGCATGCCGCAGGGGACTTTGGTCCCGTGCCACCCGGGGCAGGCGACTCTTACGCGGCCCCTACGGCCGGGGGACAGTGGAATCCATGTCCTTCGACGAACTCCCCGCGACCGGGACGATCCGGCGGGCTCCGACCGGCACGATCGAGCGGGCCGGGCGGACCGGGCGGGCCGAGCCCATCGAGCTGCTCCGCCGCGTCCCGTACGGCCGCCTCGCGACCAGCATGCGGGCCCTGCCGTTCCTGACGGTGGCCCGGCACATCGTGTGCGACGGCCGCATCCTGTTGCGGATGCACAGCGGTTTCGGCCACCACGAGGCGTGCGACGGGAGCGTCGTCGCGTACGGCGCGGACAACTACAACGCGGACGGCGGGGGCGACTACGACGACGCGGTCTCCGGCGTCGGCGGCGACCTGTGGTCGGTGCAGTTCACCGGGCCCGCCGAGATCGTGCACCCCTGCCCCGAGCAGGAGCGACTGTTCGGGACCGCGCCCGTCTCGGTCGACGGGGAGCCCTTCGCCCCGGCCTATCTGCGGGTCGATCCGCACTTCGTCACGGAACACACGCTGAACTTCTGAGGTGTCCCGGCCCTCCAGGGTTCGTCGGAAGGCCTTTAGCGCACCTCCTGGCGTGACCGCAACTCCGCCGAGCGGCCACGCAGAGTGATCTAACATCTGGTAAGTGCCGCGCTCATATGTCACTCGTCCACCTGTTCCCCCGGTCGGCGAGGTGCTGCGCCGTTACCCGAACGTGGGCGAGCCGCTCGCCTGCGAACCGATCACCAAAGGCCTGCTGAACCACGGATACCGCGTCTCCACCACGAGCGGGTCCTACTTCCTCAAGCACCATCTCGACAAGAAGCACCTGGACGACCCCAGCGGCGAACGCGCCGCGATCGTGCGCCAGCACCGCGCCACCCAGCGCCTGCAGTCGCTCGGCGTGCCCGTCGTCCCGCCCCTGACGGACACCCGGGGCGACACCGTCACCGTGATCGGCGAACGGTGCTACGCCCTGCACCCCTGGGTCGACGGCCTCCACCGGGTCGGCTCCCAGCTGACCCTCTCCCAGTCGCGGCGGCTCGGTGCTCTTCTGGGGACCGTGCACACCGGCCTGGAACAGGTGATGGCGCCGCGCGACAGCCCGCATCCGACGAGCCCGCCCGCCCGGCCGGTCCACCGCAGCCCGGACGCCGCCGACACCTTCGCGCTGATCGACGACCTGCTGGCCGCCGCGCGCGGGCAGGGCGGCCGGGGCGCCCCCCGCGACGCCTTCGACGAACTCGCCGTGCACCGGCTCGTGGAGCGCCGCGCCCTGCTCGAACAGCACTCCCACCGCCGTCCTCCCACCCCGGACGGTCCCGCGACCGGCTGGGTGCACGGGGACTTCCACCCGCTGAACCTGCTCTACCGGGGCGCCGACCCGGTCGCGATCGTGGACTGGGACCGGCTGGACGTACAGCCGCGCGCCGAGGAGGCGGTACGGGCGGCGGCCATCTTCTTCGTCCGCCCGGCCGGGGAGCTGGATCTCGCGAAGGTACGGGCGTACGCCCGCGCGTACCGGCGGGCCGCCGGGGCGGGCGCCGCCGAGCTCGCGGCCGCCGTGCACCGGGTGTGGTGGGAGCGGCTCAACGACTTCTGGATACTCCGCTGGCGCTACCGCCTCGACGACCGCAGGGCCGACCCGCAGTTCCCCGCGGTGTCGGCCCTGGCGGTGTGGTGGACGCGGGAGTACGAGGCGGTGTCCGCGGCCTTCACGGAGTGAACCGGTGCACCACCGTGTGAGCCCGGCGCGCGCCACGAGAGCGCACGGCGGGCTCAGGGCTGGGCGGTGGTGCGTTACCCCGTCGTGGCGCCGAGCGCCGTCTCGCCGGGTGTCGTGCCCGTACCGCCGTCGTCGCCCGCCCCGCCGTCGTCGCCGCCGGCGCCGCCCGGGGTGCCGGGATCGGTGGTCGGTTCGGTGGGCTCACCGGTGGGCTCGCCGCTGCTGCCCTCGTTGGTGTTGCCGTCCGATGCCCCGGCGTCCGTGTCGGTCGGGGTCGGGGACGGGGTGAAGGAGGGCTCGCTCGGGGTCGGGTCCGGGTTGTACGGCGGCGGATTCGGCTGCGTCTGGCCTCCGGTGGAGGAGGTGTCCGGCTCCTCCGGCTCCTCGCTCTCCTCGTCCTCCGACGGCTCCTCCGAGGGCTCCTTCTCGGACTGGCTGACCGAGGTGGACGGCGTGACCGGGTCCTTCTTCCCGCCGTCGTCCTTCGCGGCGTTGACGGCGAAGGCGACCCCCGCGCCGATCGCGATCAGCGCGAGCAGGACGAAGAGCCACATCTTGCCGCGCCCGCCGGAGCGCCGCCCGCCGCCGTCGTAGCCCCCGTCGTCCGGGTTGTACGGCGGCAGGATCGGGCCCTGCGAGGTGTCCCCGTGCATCGGGTGGCCCATCGAGCGGGTGGAGCCGGACATCCCGTGCGGCGGGGTCTGGCCCCCCTCGTGCAGCGCGACCGGGCCGGTGTTCCACGTGCCCGTGTGGCCGCCCTGCACCTGGAGCATCTGGAGGCTGTACTGGACGAGCCCGCGCATCTCCTCGGCGCTCTGGAACCGGTCGTCCGGGTCCTTCGCCAGCGCGCGCATCGCCATCCCGTCCAGCTCCGGCGGCACCACGTCCGAGACCTCGGACGGCGGCACGGGGATGTCCTGGACGTGCTGGTAGACCACCGAGAGCGGGGTCTCGCCGGTGAACGGGGGCCGCAGCGCCAGCAGCTCGTAGAGCAGACAGCCGGTGGCATAGAGGTCGGACCGGTGGTCGACGGCCTTGCCGAGCGCCTGCTCGGGGGAGAGGTACTGCGGGGTGCCCATGACCATGCCGGTCTGGGTCATCGTCGACTGCGCGCCGTGCAGCGCGCGGGCGATGCCGAAGTCCATCACCTTGACCGCGCCGGATTCCGTGATGATCACGTTGGCGGGCTTGATGTCGCGGTGCACGATCCCGTGCTGGTGGGAGTACGCGAGGGCTTCGAGCACCCCCGAGACGATGATCAGCGCCTGCTCGGGCGGCGGGGCCTCCGCGGTCAGGAGCAGATCGCGGATGGTGCGGCCCTCGACCAGCTCCATCACGATGTAGGGGACGGTCTGGCCGCCCACGACATCCTCGCCGGAGTCGTACACGGCGACGATCGCGTGGTGGTTGAGGCCCGCGACGGACTGTGCCTCGCGGGTGAAGCGCGCCTTGGAGACCGGATCCTCGGCCAGGTCGGAACGGAGCAGTTTCACCGCGACGGTACGTCCGAGCCGGACGTCCTCCGCCGCGTAGACCTCTGCCATGCCGCCCCGGCCGAGCCGGTAGGTCATCCGGTAACGTCCGTCACCGACGACGCCGCCGACGCCCCAGGAGTCGGTGCCATCCGAAACTCCGCCGCCGTTTGCTTCGGAATCGGGTGCCATCAGTCCTCGCCGTCGTATCTGTCCGCGCGTCCGCGGGTTCTCACGGTGCCTTGCTGCATTGCAGCGTCACGCTACAGCCTCCGCCGGACACCACGGTTCCGCCGCGGCAGGATCATCGGACCGCCCGGCGCGTCCTCCCCATGAATTCGATGCGTTTCCTGTAACGCTTCCGAGACGCTTCTTGTGCGTAGGGTCACGGAACGGGCACCCGGCTTGACGTGTCGGACCCCTGCGGCAGACTTGGCGCGTAATCGCGTTGTACGGAACCGCGTCGCACGCAACCACGTCAGACAGAAACGACGTCAGACGGATATACCGCGTGCGACCGCGCGCCGCCGAGGGGGATGCAAGTCATGAGCCAGGACGGCGCACAGGGCCGCTACGCGGGCGGAGCGGTCGCGGGCGGCCGCTACCAGCTGCGCGACCTGCTCGGCGAGGGCGGGATGGCGTCCGTCTACCTGGCCTACGACTCCGCCCTGGACCGCCAGGTCGCGATCAAGACCCTGCACACCGAGCTCGGCCGCGAGCAGTCCTTCCGCGAGCGCTTCCGGCGCGAGGCGCAGGCCGTGGCCAAGCTCCAGCACACCAACATCGTCTCCGTCTTCGACACCGGCGAGGACGAGCTCGGCGGTGCGCTGATGCCGTACATCGTCATGGAGTACGTCGAGGGGCAGCCGCTCGGCTCGGTGCTGGCCGCCGACATCCGCGCTCACGGCGCGATGCCGGCCGACAAGGCCCTGAAGGTGACGGCGGACGTACTCGCCGCGCTGGAGACCAGCCACGAGATGGGCCTGGTCCACCGGGACATCAAGCCCGGCAACGTGATGATGACCAAGCGCGGCATCGTCAAGGTCATGGACTTCGGCATCGCCCGAGCCATGCAGTCCGGTGTCACCTCGATGACGCAGACCGGCATGGTCGTCGGCACCCCGCAGTACCTCTCCCCCGAGCAGGCCCTCGGCCGCGGCGTCGACGCCCGGTCCGACCTGTATTCGGTCGGGATCATGCTCTTCCAGCTGCTCACCGGCCGGATCCCGTTCGACGCCGACTCCCCGCTGGCCATCGCGTACGCGCATGTCCAGGAGGAGCCGGTCGCGCCGTCCAGCATCAACCGGTCGGTCACCCCGGCGATGGACGCCCTCGTCGCCCGCGCGCTCAAGAAGAACCCGAACGAGCGCTTCCCCAGCGCCGCCGCGATGCGCGACGAGATCGCCCGCGTGCTGAACGCCTCCGGCGGCCAGACCGGCGCCCCGATGATCGTGGCCGGCGGCGGGCCCGCCAACAGCGGCTCAGGCGTCGGCTCGGCGGTGTTCCCGCCGGTCGACCAGAGCACCCCGGCACCCCAGAGCGTCCAGACGCCGTACCAGCCGCACCAGCAGCACCAGCAGCACCAGCAGCACCAGCCGGGCCCGTACAGCCGGCCGACCCCGGCGCCCACGCCGAGCTACGGCTACCCGCAGGCGGGCCAGGGCTATCAGGCCCCCGGCCCGCTGGCCCACCAGACCCCGCCGCCGTACGCGGTCGGCCCGCAGCACTCGACGGCCGTGGGCACCACCGGCCGTGGCTCCAAGCGGAACATGCCGGTCGTCGTCGGGTCGATCGTCGTCGCGCTGCTGGCCATCGGCGGCCTGATCACGGCGATCGCCCTCCAGGGCGGCAAGGACGACGAGGCGGGCAAGGGCGGCGACCCGGGCACCAGCGAGGTGGAGGGCTACCGCCCGCCCGAGCGCAACCGGACGATGAAGGACACGGAGTGCACGAGCGCCTCCGAGGACTCCAACGACCCGGCGAAGGTCCAGGCGCCGAACTTCGTCTACAAGGACATCCGGTCCGCGAAGGCGTGCGCGGACGCCGCGGGGTGGACGATCAAGGAGATCGAGGAGAAGGGCAACACCTACGCCGACGGCCAGGTCGTGGGGCAGTTCCCGTCCTCCGGCGCGGCGATCCCCGAGCGCGGCGCCCACTTCGAGCTTCAGGTGTCCACGGGCAAGCCCTCCTGATCCGCCGGTCATCTGTCGACAGATGACCGTTACGGGTCCACGGATTTCCGTCCCGGATCGCTATCAGGGCACTATCAGGGCCCCTGCTTTCCGGATACCGCGTCCGGGATGCCGGATGAAGGGGCCCATGTGACGCTGATCTCATGGCTCCAGGACTTCCGGCGGCATGGTCGTCGAGGTGTGCGGTCTGTCTGATGGCGGTGGCCGGAGCGGCGCTGGGGCCGCTGGGCGGCTCCGCCCACGGCGCACCGGCGCCCGACGGCCCGTCCCGCGCCGCCGCGTCGCCCGCCCCCGGGACGTCGAGCCCCGCCGCCACCACGTCCGCGGCCCCCTCCCGTCCGACCGCGCCACGCCCCGTACGGCCGGGCTCGGCGTCCCCCTCGGCGCTCCCCTCCGCCCTGCCGCCGGCGTCCGGCGTCCCGCTCTCCGGGGCGCCGGACGCCGTCCCGGCCCCGTCCTCCCCGGAAGCCACCGGGCAGGGCGCGCAGGCCCCCGCCGGGCCCGGGGCCGACTCGCCGGACTCCACCTCCTCCCCTTCCGCTTCCCCCGACGTATCCGGGTCGACCGCCCCGTTGGCCGGGCGCGAGGCCGGGGCCGGCAAGGCGCGTCCGGGGCGTTCGCTGTCGCCGCTGGAGCTGGCGCGGGCCGAGGAGCCCGTCGCGGAGGACGAGCCCGACGCCACCCTCGCCGACCCCGTCGACCTGCCCGTTTCCACCCCGCCGCCCAGCGCGTTCACCGATCCGGGGACCCGGTCCGGACAGGCCCTGGACGCCGCGTCCGTACGCCGGGTGCAGCAGCTCTCGCTCGGGACGGGCATCGCGCTGGTCGGGCTGGGAATCGGCTTCCTCGCCTTCCGCATGCGCCGGGCGAACTGAGCACCGCGCCCCCGGTCGCGCCGTCCCGAACCTCGCCGACGAGACGTCGGCGAGACTTGCCAGGACGAACATACTCGGTATACATACTCAGTATGTCCATTCGCCACGGCCTGCTGGCCCTGCTGGAGCGGGGCCCCCGTTACGGGTCCCGGCTCCGCACCGAGTTCGAGTCGCGCACCGGCTCCACCTGGCCCCTGAACGTCGGGCAGGTCTACACGACGCTCAACCGCCTGGAACGCGACGGCATGATCGTCCAGGAAGGCTCGGACGATGCCGGGCACGACCTCTACGCGATCACCGACGACGGCCGCACCGAGCTGCGCAGCTGGTTCGGGACACCGGTGGACCGCACCAGTCCGCCCCGCGACGAACTGGCCATCAAGCTCGCCATGGCCGTGGGGGCGCCGGGCGTCGACATCCGCGACGTCATCCAGTCCCAGCGGCACCACACGCTCAAGGCCATGCAGGACTACACCCGGCTCAAGGCCCAGGCGCTGGCCGACGTCCCGACCAACCGCGACGAGGTCGCCTGGCTGCTCGTCGTGGAGCAGCTGATCTTCCAGGCGGAGGCCGAGGCCCGCTGGCTCGACCACTGCGAGTCCCGGCTCGTCCGGCTCGCCGAGGCCGCCGCCACCGAGCCCGCCGCCGACCCCGCCCCCACGGCCGCCCGCGGCCCGGCCCGGACACCGGCCGGCCGCACACGGTCCAAGCGCTGACGCCGACGCCCGCCGCACAGGCGGGCGCCCGTCCCGGCACCGCCGCCCACATCCCCGTCGGCGGCGCCGCCCTACCCGACGCACGTCGTTCCCAGGGGGGAACCACCCACCATGCCCTCGTACGCCACACCCCCGCCCCCGCCGTCCTCCGGGACGCCCGGCGGCAGCCCCGTACTCGAACTGCGGTCGCTGACCCGTACCCATGGCTCCGGCATCGCCGAGGTGCACGCCCTGCGGGGGATCCAGCTCGCCGTGCACCCGGGCGAGCTGGTCGCCGTGATGGGCCCCTCCGGCTCCGGCAAGTCCACCCTGCTGACCCTGGCCGGCGGGCTCGACACCGCCACCAGCGGCCAGGTCGTCATCGAGGGCCAGGACATCGCCGCCCTCGGCCCCAAGGGGATGGCCGCCCTGCGCCGCCGCAGCGTCGGCTACGTCTTCCAGGACTACAACCTCATCCCCGCCCTGACCGCCGCCGAGAACATCGCGCTGCCCCGCGAACTCGACGGCGTCTCCGTGCGCAAGGCACGCAAGGAGGCCATCGCCGCGCTGGCCGAGCTGAAACTGGAGGAGATCGCCGACCGCTTCCCCGACGAGATGTCCGGCGGCCAGCAGCAGCGCGTCGCCATCGCCCGGGCCCTCGTCGGCGACCGGCGCCTCGTCCTCGCCGACGAGCCGACCGGAGCGCTCGACTCCGAGACCGGCGAGGCCGTCCTCGCCCTGCTGCGCACCCGCTGCGACCAGGGCGCGGCCGGCGTGATGGTGACCCATGAGCCCCGGTACGCGGCCTGGGCCGACCGGGTCGTGTTCCTCCGGGACGGCTCGATCGTCGACCAGACGCTGACCACCGGGGCCGACTCCCTGCTCTCCGCCGGAACCGCCGAGGCCGCCACGTGAACCCGCTCCCCGGCTGGCGAGCCGCCTTCCGCATAGCCCGGCGCGACGCCGTACGGGCCAAGGGCCGCAGCGCCCTGGTCGTCGCGATGATCGCCCTGCCGGTCCTCGGCGTGACCGCCGCCGACCTCACCTACCGCAGCGCCCTGCCCACCAAGGCCGAGGAACTGACCGGTGAACTGGGGGCGGCCGACGCCCGGTTCTCGGCCACGGGCATGGGACCGGTGAAGCTCCAGCAGATGCCCGACGGCGTCAACTGGGGCACGCCCGAGGGCGCCCCGGACCCGACCCCGGAGGAGCAGGAGAAGCCGGTCGCCGTGACCGCGACCTTCCCCGAGGGCTCGCGGTATCTCACCGAGCGGACCGTGCCCGCGTCGGTGACCACCCGCCACGGCATCGCCGACACCCAGATCACCGAACTGCGCGTCGCCGACCCGATGCTGCGCGGCCGGATCGAGCTGACCGACGGGGCCTACCCCCGGGCCGAGAACGAGATCGCCGCGACCGAGAAGTTCATCGAGTCGGCCGGACTGTCCATCGGCGACCGCGTCACCGTACGCGGCCCCGACCGGTCCTACACGCTCACCGGCGCGGTCGAACTCCCCGCCGACCTGCGGGCGGACTTCCTGTACGCGGTACCCGGCTCCGTCATCGCCCCGTGGCAGAAGACCGCCGACCGCGACAAGAACATCCTGCCGCCCCAGGCGAGCGACCCGGACTGGCTGGTCCAGGGCCCGCCCGGTGCGGGCGTGACCTGGCAGGACATCCTCGCCGCCAACGACAGGGGCGTGGTGGTCGTCTCCCGCCAGGTCGCCCTGGATCCGCCGCCGGACTCCGAGGTCCCGATGGCCGGGACGAGCCTGGCGTACGACACGGACACGGAGCTGAGCGCGGCGGTCCTCACGGTGGCCGCCATGGCGGTCCTGGAGATCGTGCTGCTGGCCGGTCCCGCGTTCGCCGTGGGCGCCCGTCGTTCGCGCCGGCAGCTCGGCCTGGTCGGCTCGTGCGGCGGCAGCCGCGGCCAGGTCCGGGCCGTGGTGCTCGCCGGTGGCGCGGTCCTCGGCGCGGTCGGCGCGGTGGCCGGGGTCGGTGCCGGATTCGGCCTGACCGCCCTGTTCCGCCCGATGATCGAGGACTACACGGGCAGCCGCTTCGGCGAACTGACCGTACGCCCCTGGGAGATCCTCGGCATCGCCGCGCTCGGCCTGGTCACCGGCGTCCTCGCCGCCCTCGCCCCGGCGATCGTCGCGGGCCGCCAGTCCGTCCTGGAGTCGCTCACCGGCCGGCGCGGCACTCGCCGCGGCTCCCGGGTGCTGCCCGTCGTCGGCGTCATCGCGCTGGTGGCCGGCGTCGCCGTCGCCGTCTACGGCGGGGTGAACGGCGACACCAACTTCGTGGCCGGCGGTTCCGTCCTGGCCGAGCTGGGCGTCCTCGGCTGCATCCCGGTGATCGTCGGCCTCCTCGGCCGGCTCGGTCGGCGGCTCCCCTTGACGCCCCGCATCGCCCTGCGCGACGCGGCCCGCAACCGGGGCCGCACCGCGCCCGCCGTCGCCGCCGTGATGGCGGCCGTCGCGGGCAGCGTCGCCATCGCCACGTACACCAGCAGCAACGCCGCCGAGCAGGCGTACGACTACAAGCCCAACCTGACCCCGGGCACCGTCGCGCTGATGGCCGCCGACTCCGGCGACAACGCCGAACTGCCCAGCTCCCGGGCCGCCGTCGAGCAGAACTTCCCGGTCAGCGGCGCACGCGCCGACATCAGCCGGGTCTGGGCCGGCAGCGACTGCACGATCTATTACGACGACGAGTACGGCTGCGGCACCCTCGAACTCGTCAAGCCCACCGGCAAGGGCCACTCCTGCCCGCTGAAGGGCAAGGGGGCGAAGGAACTCGCCCTGCGGATCTCGGCCGACGAGCACAAGCGGCTGATGAACTCCCCGGCCTGCATGGACGAGCACTACACGATGGTCGCGTTCGGCACCGGCGGCGACAAGATCGTCGTCGGCGGCGCGGACGTGCTCGACTCGTACGTGAAGCTGGAGGACCCGGCGGCGGCGAAGGCCCTGTCCGAGGGCACGCCCGTCCTGCTGAACCCGGCGTACGCGAAGAACGGCGAGGTCACCCTGAAGGCCACCCACGCCTACAGCGACCACGACAAGAAGAACCGGGCCCTGCACCCCGGCAAGGCCCGCGTCACCACCGACCGGCTGAAGGTTTACGTCGCGCCGGACCGCTACGCGGCGACGCCGGGCATCCGGATGGTCATGCCGGAGAAGACCGCGGAACGGCTCGGCCTGCACGTCGAGGAGTACGGCAGCTTCTACACGCTCAACCGCGATGCCACGGAGGCCGAGAGCCAGGCGACCCACGCCGCGTTCGCTCAGGCCGGGAACCGCGCGTACCTGATGACGGCGAACGAGACGTTCCGCAGGCACGACGACACCGACACGGTCCTGCTGCTCCTCGCCCTCTTCGCCGGGGTGGTGACCCTGGGCGCGGCGGCCATCACGACCGGTCTGTCCAAGGCCGACGCGGAGGCGGACCTCACCACGCTCAGCGCGGTGGGCGCGCCCCCGGGCGTACGGCGTTCGCTGTCCGGCTTCCAGTGCCTGGTCGTCGCCCTGACCGGGGTGCTCCTGGGAACGGCGGCGGGGCTCGTGCCCGCGGTGGCCCTGCGGCTGACCGACCTGCGCGCGGCGCTGGCGGACATGCGGGAGGACCCGATGGAGTCGGCCTACACGCCGATCGTGATGCCGTGGGAGACCATCGGGCTACTGGCCCTGGTCGTCCCGGTGCTCGCCGGACTGCTGGCCGCCGGCCTCACCAGCTCCCGGCTGACCCTGGCCCGGCGCGCGGGGTGACGAGGCCTTCCGGCGCTCCCGGAAGGCTTCCGGTGCCCCCGAAGGCGGTGGATCTTCCGCTTTCGGGGGCACCAACATGGGGTACGGCACGTGTGCGAGACAATGGCGGCATGGAAATGCCGAGGAATGACCGGTCGCAGGAGCACCCGCAGGTCCTTGTCGTGGGCCAGGACGGAATGGCTATCGGCGGCGGTGCCAGTGACGACGAGTCGCGCGAGGTCCCGGTGACGGAAATGGTGGAACAGCCCGCGAAGGTCATGCGCATCGGCAGCATGATCAAGCAACTCCTGGAGGAGGTCAGGGCGGCCCCTCTCGACGAGGCGAGCCGGGTGAGGCTCAAGGAGATCCACGCCAGCTCCGTGAAGGAGCTGGAGGACGGCCTGGCGCCCGAGCTGGTCGAGGAGCTGGAGCGGCTCTCGCTGCCGTTCACCGAGGAGTCGGTGCCCTCCGAGGCCGAGCTGCGGATCGCCCAGGCACAGCTCGTGGGCTGGCTGGAGGGCCTCTTCCACGGCATCCAGACGGCGCTGTTCGCTCAGCAGATGGCGGCCCGCGCCCAGCTGGAGCAGATGCGCCGCGCCCTGCCGCCCGGCACGGGACACGAGGACGAGGAAGGCGGCGCGGACCCGCACGGCCCGATCCGCTCGGGCCCGTATCTGTAACCTTCCCGCCCCTCCCGTCTCCCGTCCCTCCCGTCACCCCTGTCCCCCTGTATCCGCCTCCTGAAGTCCGAGGACCGACCGAGTGGGGCCCGGCACACACCACGGTGTGTGCTGGGCCCCTCGTCGTCCGCGCGACGGGGTACGGGTACGCGTCAGGACGTCGTCCGCGTGGCCGGGTACGGGTCAGGCACCGGCCGACGGCGCGACCAGCAGCACCTTGCCGATGTGCGCGCTGGACTCCAGGACCCGGTGCGCCTCGGCGGCGTCCGCCATCGGCAGCGCCCGGTCCACCACCGGCCGGACCACCCCGCCCTCGATCAGCGGCCACACGTGCTCGCGTACGGCGGCGACGATGGCGGCCTTCTCGTGGAGCGGGCGGCCCCGCAGGGAGGTCGCGGTGACGGCGGCCCGCTTGGTCAGCAGGGCGCCGAGGTTCAGCTCGCCCTTGGCCCCGCCCTGGAGCCCGATGATCGCGAGGCGGCCGTTGACGGCGAGCGCCGTGACGTTCCGGTCCAGGTACTTGGCGCCGACGAGGTCAAGGATGACGTCGGCCCCCGACCCGGCGGTGTTCTCCCGCAGCTCCTCGACGAAGTCCTGCTCGCGGTAGTTGATGAGGATCTCCGCCCCCAGCTCGGCGCACCGGGCGAGCTTCTCCGGGCTGCCCGCCGTGACCGCGACCCGGGCGCCGACCGCCTTCGCCAGCTGGATCGCCATCGTGCCGATGCCGCTGGAGCCGCCGTGCACCAGGAAGGTCTCACCGGGGCGGAGGTGGGACACCATGAAGACGTTGGACCACACCGTCGCGGTGACCTCGGGGAGCGCCGCGGCCTCCACCAGGTCGACGCCCTCCGGTACGGGGAGGAGCTGCCCCGCCGGCACGGCGACCTTCTCCGCGTAACCGCCGCCCGAGAGCAGCGCGCACACGGCGTCGCCGACCGCCCAGCCGGTCACCCCGGGACCGAGGGCGAGGATACGGCCCGCGCACTCCAGGCCGGGGTAGGGGGACGCGCCGGGCGGCGGGTTGTAGAAGCCCTGCCGCTGGAGCACGTCCGCACGGTTCACAGCGCTGGCGACGACCTCGACGAGGACCTCTCCGTCGCCGGGTACGGGATCGGGCACCTCGGCCCACACGAGCGCCTCGGGGCCGCCGGGTTCGGGAATCGTGATCGCATGCATGGCCGCGAGGCTACTCCGGCACGGCGCGTGATCAGGGGCGCGGCGGCATCGAGTTGCCCGGCACGGAGGCGGAGCTGGGGCTCTTCCGCACGATGGTGATGACCCGGTCCGTCAGCTGCAACGGGCTGGCCGCCGGATCGTCGTAGCCGAGCAGCCGGTGCCCGCGCAGGACGCTGACGACGAGGTCGTCCGTCTCCCGTACGTTCTTGCCCACCTCGGCCTTTATGACCGGCCGTTCCACCAGGTCGAGGCCGCTGCCCTGCTGGATCAGGTCCTCCATCACGGTGCCCGCGCTAGGGCTGAGGACGGAGAGGCCGAGCAGCCGGCCGGCGGCACTGGCGCTGGTGATGACGGCGTCGGCGCCGGACTGCCGCAGCAGGGGCGCGTTCTCCTCCTCGCGCACCGCCGCCACGATCTTCGCCCCACGGTTCAGCTGACGCGCGGTCAGGGCCACCAGGACGGCGGTGTCGTCGCGCTGGGTGGCGATGATGATCTGGCGCGCCTTCTGGAGCTCGGCGCGCAGCAGGACATCGCTGCGGGTGGCATCGCCGAGCACGCCGGTGAAGCCCTCGGCGTTGGCGGCCTCGATCACCTTGGAGGCCGGATCGACGACGACGATCTGGTCCTTCCTCAGGCCGGTGGTGCAGAGAGTCAGGATCGCCGAGCGGCCCTTCGTACCGAAGCCGACGACGACGGTGTGGTCACGCAAGTTGGATCTCCAACGCTTCAGCCGGAAGTCCTCGCGGGTCCGTTCCGTGAGGACTTCGAGGGTGGTGCCGACCAGGATGATCAGGAAGAGCACGCGCAGCGGTGTCACGAGCACCACGTTGATCAGCCTGGCCCCGTCGCTGTACGGGGTGATGTCCCCGTACCCGGTGGTGGAGAGGGTGACCGTCGCGTAGTAGACCGCGTCGAGCAGATCGACCTTGCCGTCGGCGTTGTCGTTGTAGCCGCCGCGGTCGAGCCAGACGATCAGCACGGTCGCGGTCAGCACGAGCAGCGCCATCAGCAGGCGCTTTCCGACCTGGCGGGCCGGGCCGTCGACGACTCGGCGGGGCAGCATCACCCGGGTCGGCACGACCACTTCTTCGGCTCGCCTGGCCATCGCATCGTGGCCGGGAAGTTTCACGTGAAACACCCTTCCGTCCACGGCGTCGCCGGGGCCCATGGGAGATCCAGAATCTCCACCTCGGTGCCGGACCGTACCCCGCCCGGCGGCACTACGGCCAGCCCGTCCGCCGCGGCGATACCCCGCAGCATCGCGGGCCCGTTGAAGCGCAGCGGTGCGACATGGTCCCGCGCGCCCGCACGGCCCGCGCGGTGGACCACGGGGACCAGGCGGGTGTCGTGCGGATGCCCGTGGACCTCGGCGTGGACGAGAGCCCGGTACGCGTCCTGGGCGGGGCGGCCCGCGATCCCCGCGAGCAACGGCTCCGCGAGCGTCAACAGACCCGATACGGCCGCGAGCGGGTTGCCGGGCAGCCCGACCAGATACGGCCCGTCCGGCGGGCCCGACGGCTGTCCCTGCGACTGTCCTGAAGCCGGCAGCCGTGCCAGCAGCATGGGGTGGCCGGGGCGGACCGCGACCCCGTCCACCAGGAGTTCGGCCCCGAGAGCGTCAAGGACCGGGTGCACATGGTCGACCGGACCGGAGGCGGTGCCGCCGGTGGTGACGATGAGGTCGGCGTCGGAGCCGCTGAGGGCGTCGCGCAGGGCTCCCGCGTCGTCCCCTAGGCGGCGGGGCCCGGAGACCTCGGCGCCCAGGGCCCGCAGCCACGGGCCGAGCATGGGGCCGAGGGCGTCCCGGATGAGCCCGTCGTGCGGCAGGCCGGAGGCGAGCAGTTCGTCGCCGAGGACGAGGATGTCGACGCGCGGACGGGGCACGGCGGGCAGCGCGTCGTACCCGGCGGCGGCGGCGAGACCGAGCACGGCCGGGGTCACGACCGTCCCGGCCGGGACGAGCTGCTCGCCCGAGCGGCACTCCTGGCCCCGGGGTCTGATGTCCTGCCCGGCGGCCACCGGCCGCCTGGCGTGCAGCAGCCCCTTGGCCTCGTCGGCGTGCGCGTGCTCGCTGCGGATGACCGCCGTGGTGTCGGGCGGGACGCGGGCGCCGGTCGCGATCCGTACGGCGGTGCCGTCGGGCAGCGCGGCGGCCGGGCCACGTCCGGCGAGGAGGCCCGCCCCGTCCCCGAACGCCCAGGGCCCCGGCCCGGCGACCGCCCAGCCGTCCATGGCCGAGGTGTCGAAGGACGGCAGATCGGTGAGCGCTCCGAGCGCCTCGGCCAGCACGTGGCCCAGCGCGCGGTCGAGCGGCAACCGGATCGTCGCGAGCGGACCGGCCCGCCCGGCCCGCGCCGCGACCGCCCGCGCCCGGTCCCAGGAGAGGGACGGGGACGGGGACGGGGACGGGTACGGGGGAAGTGGCGGGTGTGGGGCTCCGGTCGGGGTGCCGCCGCCCGGGGCAGCGCTGTTGGCTCTGTTGGCGCTGTTCGGGGTGGCGTGGGGGCTGTCGCTGGGGGCGTCGTTCGCGTCGCCGCGCGGGTCGCCCGCGGAGGCGTCCCACCTGCGGTCGGGGTCCCTGCCCGGACCAGGTCGCGCCCCGCCGACCAGGGCGAGCGCCTGCTCGACGGCCCGCTCCGCCTCCGCACGTGCGAGGTCGTCCGGGTCATGGCGGGAGCGACCGGGGCCGACCGGGTCGGAGCCGGTCATGGCGCCCCGGTCCCTTCGCGCCCCGCGTCGGGCTTCGTCTCCACGTTGTTCGTCCCCGCGTTCGCTTCCGCTTCCCAGCGCAGAGCCAGGGCGGTGGCCTTGCGAGCGGCCTCCGCGACCGCTGCCGCGGCCTCGTCGGGCCCCGCGCCCGCGCCCGCCCTGGCCGCCGCGTACCCGACCAGGAAGGTCGTGAGCGGTGCGGCGGGGCGGGCGACTCCGTGCGCGGCGTCCCGGGCGAGATCGAGCAGGACACCGGTATCGACGTCGAGTTCGATTCCCAGTTCGTTCTTGACCGAGGTGATCCATTCGTCCAGCACGGCCCCATGCTCCCTGATCCGGGCTCTGGCGGCGGCGATGTCGTCCCAAGTGTCGCAGTCGAACGCGGCGTCGGGGCCCGCGTCGACCCGGGCGAGATCGAGCTCCGCCGTCAGGAGTCGGAGCGGCAGCCCGGCGAGGCTCCCGTACTCGGTGGCGATCAGGGCCAGCTCCCGGCGGAGCGGCTCGGCGCGGTAGGCGGCCACCAACGGCTGGTCACGCCCGTCGGGGTCGGCGCACAGGGCCCCTTCCCGGCCGGGCTGTCCGGCGGCGGCGAGCAGCGCGTCGACCGTCCCCGGGCCGAGGAACGGAAGGTCGGCGGAGAGGACGAGAACACGCTCCGCCGTCGTCAGCCGCATCCCCGCCCCCAACGCCGCCAACGGACCGCCGCCCTCGGGCACTTCCCGGGTCCAGAGCACCGGCCTGGCGGTGGCGCGACGACCGCCCACCACCACGGTGAGCGCCGCGCCGTCGCACGCCGCGAGCACCCGGTCGAGCAGCGCCCGGCCACCCACCCGGATCCCTGGCTTGTCGGCGCCGCCGAGCCGCTTCGCGGCCCCGCCGGCAAGGACGATCACGTCATAGGCGGTCATACGTCGAGTATGGGCGGCGGCCCGGAGCGACGCCCCCGCCGGGGTGGCCGGAAGACCCGGTCCCGGAGGGGCGCGTCCGGCAGGACACCGGCTCCTCGGCTACAGGGTGCGCAGCAGCACCGCCGGCTGCTCCACGCAGTCCGCCACATACCGGAGGAAGCCGCCCGCCGTTCCGCCGTCGCACACCCGGTGGTCGAAGGTGAGGGACAGCTGGACGACCTGACGTACGGCCAGTTCGCCCCGGTGCACCCACGGCTTGGGCATGATCCGGCCGACGCCGAGCATCGCCGCTTCCGGGTGGTTGATGATCGGCGTCGAACCGTCGACCCCGAACACCCCGTAGTTGTTCAGCGTGAACGTGCCCCCGGTCAGCTGGGACGGGCTCAGCTTCCCGGTCCGCGCCAGCTCGGTCAGCCGGGCGATCTCGGCCCCGATGGACTCGACGTCACGGGTGTGGGCGTCCCGGACGACCGGAACGACGAGGCCCCGCTCGGTCTGGGCCGCGAACCCGAGGTGCACGCCGGGCAGCCGGACGATCTCCCGGGCCCCCGTGTCCACGGTGGAGTTGAGCTCGGGGAACCGGCGCAGCGCCGCCGTGCAGATCCTCGCCAGCAGGGCCAGGACCGACACCTTCGGCCCGGCTGACGGGCCCGTGGCGGCGTTCATCGCGGCCCTGACCGCCATCAGCTCGGTGGCGTCGGCGTCGACCCAGCAAGTGGCGTCCGGGATCTCGGTCCGGCTCCGCGACAGCTTGTCCGCGACCGCTCCGCGCACCCCGCGCAGCGGAATCCGCTCGGCGGCCGGGGCAGCCGAGGCGTCGGGAGCCTCAGGTGCCCGGTCCGGTGCCCGGACCGTACGCGTCCTCGCCGCCGCGGTCTCCTCAGCCGTGGCTTCCTCCGCCTGCCGGATCGCGCCATCGACATCGGCGCGAAGGATCAGCCCGTCCGGCCCCGAACCCGCGAGCCGCCGCAGGTCGATGTCGTGCTGCCGGGCCAGCCGGCGCACCAGCGGAGAGACCACCGGCACGGGCCCCTGCCCGTTCACCACACCCACAGCACCGGTCGCGGGAGCGCCGGGAGCGGTCGCGGTGCCAGCGGTCACGGGAGCCGTCACGGACGCCGCCGGGGCGAGCACGAGCGCGTCGGCCACCGGGGCGTCGGACACCGGGGCCTGGACGACCGTCCGGTCGAGCCGGTCCGGCCGGATGCGCCGACGCCTCGCGGCGGGTGCGCCCGTCCCGTACCCCACGAGCACGTTCCCCGAGCCGCCCGAGGGCTCCGTGGAGGAGGCGGCGGAGGAGGAGGAGGAGGAGGCGGAGGAGGAGGCGGAGGATTCGGCGGACGACGGGGACGCCCCGGAGAGATCGAGCCCCTCCGGAGCCCCGACGGCGACCGTCAGCAACGGTGCGCCGACGGGAAGTTCCGTGCCCTCCTCGCCGAACCGCGCGGTCACCACGCCCCCGTAGGGACAGGGCACCTCCACCATGGCCTTGGCCGTCTCGACCTCGACGACGGGCTGGTCGATGGCGACGACCTCGCCGACCTCCACCAGCCAGCGGACGATCTCCGCCTCGGTCAGTCCCTCACCGAGGTCCGGCAGCTTGAATTCGAGCACCCTGGGCATCAGCTGTCCGCCTCCCACTGCAACCGGGCCACCGCGTCGAGCACCCGGTCCACTCCCGGCAGATGGTGCCGCTCCAGCATGGGCGGCGGATAGGGGATGTCGAACCCGGCCACCCGCAGCACCGGAGCCTCCAGGTGGTGGAAGCACCGCTCGGTGATCCGGGCCGCGATCTCACCGCCGGGCCCGCCGAATCCGGGGGACTCATGGACGACGACCGCCCGCCCGGTGCGCCGCACCGACGCGGCCACCGTCTCGTCGTCGAACGGCACCAGCGAGCGCAGGTCCACCACTTCGAGGTCCCAGCCCTCGGCGACCGCCGCCTCGGCGGCCTCCAGGCAGACCGGCAGGGAGGGCCCGTACGTGATCAGCGTGGCGCTGCGTCCGGAGCGGCGCACCACGGCCCTGCCGATCGGCTCGACCGGGGCGGGGGCCTCGGGCGACCAGTCGGCCTTGGACCAGTACAGCCGCTTGGGCTCCAGGAAGATCACCGGATCGTCCGAGGCGATCGACTCCCGCAGCAGCCCGTACGCGTCGTCGACCGTGGCCGGCGTGACGACGTGCAGACCGGGGGTGGCCATGTAGTACGCCTCGGAGGAGTCGCTGTGGTGCTCGACCCCGCCGATACCGCCGCCGTACGGCACCCGCACGGTGATGGGCAGCGGCATGGCCCCGCCGGTGCGGTTGCGCATCTTGGCGACATGGCTCATCAGCTGCTCGAACGCCGGGTAGGCGAACGCGTCGAACTGCATCTCCACCACGGGCCGCAGCCCGTACATCGCCATGCCGACGGCCGCGCCGAGGATGCCCGCCTCGGCCAGCGGGGTGTCGGTGCAGCGGTCGTCGCCGAACTCCTTCGCCAGCCCGTCGGTGATCCGGAAGACCCCGCCGAGCGTGCCCACGTCCTCACCGAGCACGTGCACGGTGGGGTCCTCGGCCATCGAGTCGCGGAGCGCGCGCCCGAGGGCCTGCGCCATCGTGGCCGGTTTCGCCTTCGTCCGACGTCCGTCGGCCGTCACTGCCGCGGTCGTCATCGTCCCGCCTCCGCGCTGTCCTCGTCGTGGTCCAACTCGGCGTCCAGCTCGGCCCGCAGGGCGGCCGCCTGCTCCCGGAGCTGGCTGGTCTGCTCGGCGTAGACATGGGTGAACAGGTCCATCGGGGCCAGCTCCGGATCGGCGTTCATCCGGTCGCGCAGGGCGGCGGCCATGCGTTCCGCGGCCTCCTTCGCCTGCTCGATGCCCTCGTCGTCCAGCAGCCCGCGCCCCGTCAGCTCACGCTCCAGCAGCCGCACCGGGTCGTGCGCCTTCCACGCCTCGACCTCGCCGTCGACCCGGTAGCGGGTGGCGTCGTCGGCGTTCGTGTGGGCTTCCATGCGGTAGGTGACCGCCTCGACCAGGGTCGGGCCCTCGCCGCGCCGGGCCCGGGCCACGGCCTCGCTCAGCACCTGGTGCACCGCGGCGGCGTCGTTGCCGTCGACGAGGCGGCCCGGCATCCCGTATCCGACGGCCTTGTGGGCGAGGGACGGGGCGGCGGTCTGCTTGGCCAGCGGCACGGAGATCGCGAAGCCGTTGTTCTGGACGAAGAAGACGACCGGGGCCTTCCAGACGGCCGCGAAGTTCAGCGCCTCGTGGAAGTCGCCCTCGCTGGTGCCGCCGTCGCCGACCATGGCGAGCGCCACCACGTCGTCGCCCTTGAGCCGGGCGGCGTGCGCCAGCCCCACGGCATGCGGGAGCTGAGTGGCCAGGGGAGTGCACAGCGGGGCGATCCGGTGCTCGCGCGGGTCGTAACCGGTGTGCCGGTCACCGCGCAGCAGGGTCAGGGCCTCCACCGGGTCCAGGCCGCGCGCGACAGCGGCCAGCGTGTCGCGGTAGCTGGGGAACAGCCAGTCGCGCTCCTCCAGGACCAGGGCCGCGGCGATCTCGCACGCCTCCTGGCCGGTGCTCGACGGGTAGACCGCCAGCCGACCCTGCTTCGTCAGTGCGGTCGCCTGGGCGTTGTAGCGGCGCCCGCGGACCAGCTCGGCGTGCAGTCGGAGCAACAGCTCCGGGTCGACGTCGGCGACCGCGTCCGTACCGAGCACCCGGTAGGGCTCCGGGTCCGGGAGCAGCGGGGCGGGGTCGGTGATCGGCTTCCAGGCCGGGGGCGGCGTGGGCCGGTAGGCGGCCGCGCCGGGCAGCTCTTGGACCGTCATGAGAAGCACCTCCTGGCATCGAGGGGGATCGAGGGGTGGTCGATCGGGGGTGTCGATAGGGAGCGAGATGTCGAGCGGTGGGCGGGGCACGGGTGTGGTGTGCCTCACCTACCGATTGTTCGGTCGCGGGGGCATTTTGGCTACAGGTGCCGCCAGCCTGTGGACAAACGGTTCTCCACAGCCTGGGATAGGAACAGGTCGTCCACAACAGGGAGGCGCGGGCAGATGGCAGCTGAACAAATGGCCGACAGGGGCGAGGAGTCGCGCCAGGCCGCACCCGCGGCCGCACCACCGACCGCGCCCGCCGTCACGTCGCCCACCGCACCCGCGTCCGCATCCCCGGGCCCGGCGGCGGAGCCTCCGGTTCCGCCCGCGCGGCCGCTGGACGCCATCGACCGCGACATCCTCCGCATCCTCCAGACGGACGGGCGCGCCTCGATACGGTCCGTGGCCGAACGGGTCCACGTCTCGCGCGCCAACGCCTACGCCCGGATCAACCGGCTCGTCGAGGACGGCGTGATCCGCGGCTTCGGCGCCCGGGTCGACCACGAGCGGGCGGGCCAGGGGGCGTCCGCGTACATCACGCTCAAGATCGTGCAGAACTCCTGGCGCACGGTGCGCGAGCAGCTCCAAGCGCTGCCCGGGGCCACACACATCGCCCTGGTCAGCGGTGACTTCGACGTACTGCTCCTCGTGCACACACCGGACAACCGGGCGCTGCGGGAGCTGGTCCTCACCCGGATCCAGTCCATCCCCGAGGTGCTCTCGACGCGCACCCTGCTGGTGTTCGAGGAGACGGACCTCGGCCCGCGCCCGGACCGGCCGGCCGAGCTCGCCTGACCGCGGCGGGCGGGCTCAGCGGCCGTTCGCCCGCATGCCCTCGAAGGCCAGCCGGACGATCGTGTCCGCGAGCTGCTCCTCCCCCGGAAAACCGCCCGGCTGCGGGCGGTACCACTCGACCAGCGAGTTCACCATGCCGAACAGCAGCCGGGTCGCCAGACGTATGTCCACGTCCGCCCGGAGGTCGCCCTCGGCGACCGCGGCCTGGAGCAGCTCCGACACCCGCTGGTCGAACTCGCGACGTCGCTCCAGTGCCCAGCGCTCCGTCTTCGTGTTGCCGCGCACGCGCAGCAGCAGGGTGACGTAGGGGACCTCGGCCATCAGCACGTCGACCGTCCGGCGCGTGACGTACTCGACCCGCTCGACCGCGCGCCCGCGCAGCGCCCCCGGCTCGTCGAGGATGGCGAAGAGCCCGTCGAGCGCCCGGCTCACGGCCCGGCGCAGCAGCTCCTCCTTGCCCGCCACATGGTGGTAGATGGAGGATTTCGAGATGCCGGCCGCCCGGGAGAGGTGCTCCATGGAGGTGCCGTCGTAGCCGCGCTCGTTGAAGACACGGACGGCGACGGTGAGCAGGGTCTCCGGTGTGTACGTGTCCCGCTTGGCCGTGGTCATGTCCGCGATCCTCCCCCATGAGGGATCAGCCCCGCACAGGCGGGGACCGTCGAAGTCGTCCACAGGTTCCCCGGGACCCCTTGTCCCGACCGATCGTTCGGTTACTCTAACTCCGTCCGTACGTCCCCGCCCGGCTCGATGAGGAGTTGGTCCGCCATGGCCGCCGCGCTCACCCCCCAGCAGCTGTCCGAGACCCACCGGCCCACGCTCGACCAGGCCCTCGACGTGATCAGTACCCGCGCGTACTGGTCGCCGCACCCCGAGCACCCGAAGGCGTACGGGGAGGGCGGCGCCCCGGGCAGTCTCGGCGCGGCCGAGGGCAAGGCCGCTTTCGACGCCGTCCTGAACACCCGTCTCGACCTGGGGCAGCCCGGCACCGACGGCTGGACCGGCGGCGAGGTCTCGCCGTACGGCCCGGAGCTCGGCGTCGAGTATCCGCACGCCGACCTGGACGTCCTGCTGCCGGCGATGAAGGCCGGCACGAGCGCGTGGCGGGCGGCGGGACCGGAGATCCGGGCCCTGGTCTGTCTCGAGATCCTGTCGCGGATCGGCGCCCGCACCCACGAGCTGGCCCACGCCGTGATGCACACGAGCGGCCAGGCCTTCATGATGGCGTTCCAGGCGGGCGGCCCGCACGCCCAGGACCGCGGCCTGGAGGCCGTCGCGTACGCCTACCGGGAGCAGGTCCGCACCCCGCACACCGCCGACTGGTCCAAGCCGCAGGGCAAGCGCGATCCGCTGAAGCTGCACAAGTCGTTCATCACGTCCGGCCGCGGCATCGCCCTGCTCATCGGCTGCAACACGTTCCCCACGTGGAACAGCTATCCCGGCCTCTTCGCCTCCCTCGCCACCGGCAACCCGGTGCTGGTCAAGCCGCACCCGCGCGCCGTGCTTCCGCTGGCCCTCACGGTGTCCGTCGCCCGCGAGGTGCTGGGCGAGGCGGGCTTCGACCCGAATCTGGTCGCGCTGGCCGCGGAGCGGCCCGGCGAGGGCATCGCCAAGACCCTCGCGGTCCGCCCCGAGATCCGGATCATCGACTACACCGGCTCCACCGCCTTCGGCGACTGGCTGGAGGAGAACGCCCGCCAGGCCCAGGTCTACACGGAGAAGGCCGGCGTCAACACGATCGTCGTCGACTCCACCGACGACTACCGTGGCATGCTCGCCAACCTGGCGTTCTCGCTCTCGCTGTACAGCGGCCAGATGTGCACCACCCCGCAGAACCTGCTGATTCCCCGGGACGGCATCGCCACCGACGACGGCGCCAAGTCCTACGACGACGTGGTCGCCGACATCGCGGCCGCCGTCACCGGACTGCTCGGCGACGACGCCCGTGCGTCCGCCCTGCTCGGCGCGCTGGTCAACCCGGACGTCAGGGCCCGGGTGGAGGCGGCCGGGGAGCTCGGCGAGGTCGCCCTTCCCTCGCGCACGGTCGCGAACGCCGAATTCCCCGACGCCGTCGTCCGTACGCCGGTCGTCGTGAAGCTCGACGGCAGCAAGACCGACGACGGCGCGGCCTACCTCTCGGAGTGCTTCGGGCCGGTGTCCTTCGCCGTCGCCGTCGAGTCGACGAGCGCCGCCCTGGACCTGCTCCGCCGGACGATCCGCGACAAGGGGGCGATGACGGTCGGCGCCTACACCACGTCCCCCGAGGTGGAGCGCGCCATCGAGGACGTCTGCCTGGACGAGTCCGCCCAGCTCTCGCTGAATCTGACCGGTGGGGTCTACGTCAACCAGACCGCGGCCTTCTCCGACTTCCACGGTTCCGGAGGCAACCCCGCCGCCAACGCGGCGCTCTGCGACGGAGCCTTCGTCGCCAACCGCTTCCGCGTGGTGGAGGTGCGCCGCCAGGCGTGACTAGAGGGTCTCCCGCGGGTCCGGGACATCGGCGTGCCGCTGCACCCACGCGTGCATCGCGATGGCGGCGGCGGCGCCGGCGTTGATGGACCGGGTCGAACCGAACTGCGCGATCGAGCACACCATGGTGGCGTGCTCACGCGCTTCCTCGGTCAGGCCCGGCCCCTCCTGCCCGAACAGCAGGACGCACCGGCGCGGCAGCTCGGTGCGCTCCAGCGGTACGGCTCCGGGCAGGTTGTCGATCCCGATGATCGGCAGCCCCTCGGCCGCCGCCCACGCGGTCAGGTCCGCCGTGTCGGGGTGGTGGCGCACATGCTGGTAGCGGTCGGTGACCATGGCCCCGCGCCGGTTCCAGCGCCGCCGGCCCACGATGTGGATCTCCTTGGCCAGGAAGGCGTTGGCGGTCCGCACCACCGAGCCGATGTTGAAGTCGTGGCCCCAGTTCTCCACGGCCACGTGGAAGTCGTGCCGCCGCAGGTCGAGATCGGCGACGATCGCCTCCCGCGTCCAGTAGCGGTACGCGTCACCGACGTTGCGCCGGTCGCCCTGGGCCAGCAGCTCGGGGTCGTAGCGCTCGCCCTGGGGCCAGGGCAGCGGGTGCGGCCCGACACCGATCGGCTGGCCGTAGCCGTCGTCGTACTGGAGGGGTTCCGCCGGGTGGGGCTCCGTGGGGACGGGCCCCTCCGGGGCGGCGGTCGGCCGGGCGGGGTCCGAGGGGCGGTCCGCCGCCGGGGTCTGCTGGGTTCTGCCGGTCTCACTGCTCACCCGACGAGCGTATGGCCCCCGCCGCCGCCCTGGAGCCGGGGCTCCTCCGCACCGCCCCGGCCGGCCTCCACCGGCCCGGCCTCCGCCGGGTCCGCGGCCTCGTGCGCGACGTCGGGCGTTCCGGGCTTCCCCGGCGTACGCGACCGGCCGGGCAGCCCGGAGAGCAGCCGCCGCCCGCCGATCGTGGTGCGGGCTCCCAGCCACATCAGGAAGGCCGTCGGCAGGAACACCGCGTCGGCCGCGATCATCGCCATGGAGAAGAACGGCAGCCCCAGCAGCAGGGCGATCCCCGCGTGCTCGCAGATCATCACGACCAGCAGGACGTTCTTGACCCGCCGGTTGAACAGCGTGAACGGAAAGGCGACCTGCACGATGACCGTGCCGTACGTCAGCACCATCACCATCAGCCCGCTGGCGCCCAGGATGTCCGACAGGGCGGGCCACGGGGTGAAGTAGTCGAGATTGAGGGGGTAGTAGAGCGCGGTGCCGTCCTGCCAGCGCGATCCCTGGATCTTGTACCAGCCGGCGGTCGCGTAGATCAGACAGACCTCGACCATGATCACGACGAGCGTGGCGTTGTGCGCGAGGTTGGCCAGCACATCGAGCAGGGTGCGGGGCTCGCCGTGCGGCAGATAGCGGTTCACGACCCACCAGGCGGCTGCGGAGAGCCAGATCGTCCACAGCAGAGCGGGGAGCCACCAGGTGCCGCCGAGTCCGCCCATCGACGTGGCCGCCACGAGGACGCAGCCGAGGAGCACCCAGAGCACCGGGCCCACGATGTCCCGCGGGGGCGGCAGGCCGACCGCGGCACGCTGCGCGGCGCGCGCCGCACGCCGGGCGTCCAGCGACCAGACCTGGGCACAGCGCGTCAGCACCAGGTAGATCGCCATGAGGTGGACGACGTTGTCGCCGCCGTCGCCCATGAAGATGCTGCGGTTCTGCACCGAGAGCACGCCGACCATGAAGAGGACGGACATGGTCCGGGTCCGCCACCCGAGCAGCAGGGCCGCGGCGGAGAGCAGCGTGAGGGCGTACACGGCCTCGAACCAGACCGTGCTGTCCGTCCACATCAGGACGGAGAAGGCCTCGTTGCCGTTCGTGAGCTGGCGGGCCAGGTCCCAGTGCCACGGGCCGTCCGGGCCGTACAGCTCATGGCGGTTCGGCAGCTCGCGCAGCAGGAAGAAGAGGTAGGTGGCGGCGAAACCGATGCGGACGACGGCGCTCTGGTACGGGCCGAGGGCATAGGCCGTGACGCGCTGGAGAGCACGGGCCGGGCCGCCGCCGGGACCGCCGGAACCGGGTGCGGCCGGGCGGAGGACCGCGGGCTGCGTACCCGCGTTCCGCGGGGCTGCTTTCTGTGGGCCGGTGGGCGAGGGGATGGTCACTGGTTCTCCTCCACGCCGTGCGCCGTGTCCCGGTCCTGGTCCGCGTCATGCTCGGGAAGATCGTCCGGGGTCACCGTCCACCAGGGGAGCACGCGGTGGACGGGCCGGGTGTTGATCTTCTCGTTGCTCCACGGGGGCGGGGCGATGGAGCTGGTGGCGGAGCGGAGCTGGATGCGTTCGATCGTGCCGCCGTAGTCGCGCTCGCTCAGCCGCAGCATCGCGATGCGCCGAACGTAGCGCTCGGAGAGGTCCCCGCGCAGACCGACGGGGCGGTTCTCGCTGTCGTGGGAATTGACGTAGAAGTCCCAGCCCCGGCGCAGCTCGTTCTGGTCGACATGGCTGGGGAAAAGGCTGCCGCGTATCCCTTTGCCGTCCTCGTACGTCAGGTTCATCCACCTGGTCGTGCGGCGGCCTTCGGTCCCCACCACTTCGGCCCGCACATGGACGGCGACGTTCTGCTGGAGCGGGTTGGGCGCGAAGAGCTTCCAGTTCTGCTCGAACT
Source organism: Streptomyces sp. NPDC102283 (assembly GCF_044766265.1). Lineage (NCBI taxonomy): Bacteria > Bacillati > Actinomycetota > Actinomycetes > Kitasatosporales > Streptomycetaceae > Streptomyces > Streptomyces sp. NPDC102283. The sequence continues at coordinate 67,577 of NZ_JBIWLQ010000012.1, read as the reverse complement.
CCGGGTAGATCCAGCTGTCGATCGTCTTGTCGTGCTGTTTGGACAGCGTGTTGGGCGGGGCGACGTGCAGGAACACCATGGCCACCTGTGTGCAGGCGAGCAGCCCGATCAGGGACAGCGCCAGAGCCGCGACCACCTGGTAGGGAAAGGAGAGCCCGGCTATGCCCCGGCCGGTGACCGAGGGTTCCGGTGTCGGGGGCGGGGGCGTCGGCGCTATGGCTTCGGGGGTGTCCTGCGCTGCGGACGGCCGGTACGACGCCTGCGGCCAAGCATCCTTCCCCCCGCCCGCAGAGCTCCTGTCGTGGTCCGAATCCATCCCGCCCCGCTCACCGTCGATCACCACTCAGTTATCCACAGGGTTGACACCCTACGGGCCTCCGACTCACCATTGAAGTCAAGGAACCGAACGATCGGTCGGTAGGGAGCCCGGGATGGCGGCAGTGACTGCGGACCAGACGACGCAGAAGAGGCTCGGCACGGAGAACGCGGCGGACGAGGCGGACGCGAACCGCGTCGCGGCCTTCGACGCGGCCGTGGCGGCGGACGAGCGGATCGAGCCGCGCGACTGGATGCCCGACGCCTACCGGGCGACGCTGGTCCGCCAGATGGCCCAGCACGCCCACTCGGAGATCATCGGCATGCAGCCCGAAGCCAACTGGATCACCCGGGCGCCCTCGTTGCGCCGCAAGGCGATCCTCATGGCCAAGGTGCAGGACGAGGCGGGCCACGGCCTGTATCTCTACAGCGCCGCCGAGACCCTGGGCACCAGCCGGGAGGAGCTGCTCGACAAGCTCCACGCGGGCCGTCAGCGCTATTCGTCGATCTTCAACTACCCCACGCTGACCTGGGCCGACGTCGGCGCGATCGGCTGGCTGGTGGACGGAGCGGCGATCACCAACCAGGTGCCCCTCTGTCGTTGCTCCTACGGCCCCTACGCCCGTGCGATGGTCCGCATCTGCAAGGAGGAGTCCTTCCACCAGCGCCAGGGGTACGAGCTGCTGCTCGCCCTCAGCCGCGGCACCGAGGCCCAGCACGCCATGGCCCAGGACGCGGTGAATCGCTGGTGGTGGCCCTCCTTGATGATGTTCGGCCCGCCCGACGACGCCTCGTCGCACTCCGAGCAGTCGATGGCCTGGAAGATCAAGCGGCACTCCAACGACGAGCTGCGGCGGCGCTTCGTGGACATCTGCGTGCCCCAGGCCGAAGCGCTGGGCCTGGAACTCCCCGACCCCGGCATCCGGTGGAACGAGGAGCTCGGTCGGCACGACTTCGGCGCGATCGACTGGGCGGAGTTCCAGGCGGTCCTCAAGGGCAACGGCCCCTGCAACGAACAGCGGATCACCCAGCGGCGCAGGGCCCATGAGGAGGGCGCCTGGGTCCGGGACGCGGCGGCCGCGTACGCCGCCAAGCACGCCCCGGCGCAGCCGTCGCCCCGGACATCGGCACAGGCACAGGCATCGGCTCCGGCACAGCACAGCGCGCCGGCGCACCACGTGGAGGAGACGGCATGAGCAGCTCGACCGACTGGCCCCTGTGGGAGGTGTTCGTGCGCTCGCGCCGCGGGCTGTCCCACACCCATGCGGGCAGCCTGCACGCGCCGGACGCCGAGATGGCCCTGCGCAACGCCCGTGATCTCTACACCCGCCGCTCGGAAGGCGTCTCGATCTGGGTGGTCCCGTCCACCGGGATCACCGCCTCCTCCCCCGACGAGAAGGACTCCTTCTTCGAGCCGGCCGGCGACAAGCCCTACCGCCACCCGACCTTCTACGAGATCCCGGACGGGGTGAAGCACCTGTGAGCGCCGCACTCGCCCTCGGCGACGACGCGCTGGTGCTCTCGCACCGGCTGGGGGAGTGGGCCGGCCACGCCCCCGTCCTGGAGGAGGAGGTGGCCCTCGCCAACATCGCCCTGGACCTGCTGGGACAGGCCCGGGTGCTGCTCTCGCTCGTCGGCGACGAGGACGAGCTCGCCTACCTCCGCGAGGAGCGGGCCTTCCGCAACCTCCAGCTGGTCGAGCAGCCGAACGGGGACTTCGCGCACACCATCGCCCGGCAGCTCTACTTCTCGGTCTACCAGCACCTGCTGTACGAACGACTGGCGGCCGGGGAGAGCGAGTTCACGGGCCTCGCGGCCAAGGCCGTCAAGGAAGTGGCCTACCACCGCGACCACGCCGAGCAGTGGGTCCTGAGGCTCGGCGACGGCACCGAGGAGAGCCGCGACCGGATGCGGAGCGGCCTGGACGCGCTGTGGCGGTTCACCGGGGAGATGTTCCAGCCGGTCGAAGGGCTCGACTCCCCGGACTCCGGTGTCGACTGGCAGGCCCTGGAGGCCGGTTGGCTCGCCGCCGTCACCGATGTCGTCGGGCGGGCCGGGCTGGCCCTTCCGGCGGGCCCGCGGTCCGGGGGCTGGGCGGCCGGCGCGGGGCGGCAGGGCCTGCACACCGAGCCGTTCGGCCGCATGATCGCCGAGATGCAGCACCTGCACCGCAGCCACCCGGGGGCGTCATGGTGACCGACACCCGGCTGGAGGCGGAGCTGCGCGACCTCGCCGGCTCCGTGCCCGACCCCGAACTGCCGGTGCTGTCCCTGGCGGAGCTCGGCGTCCTGCGGGACGTGCGGGTGGACGGGCCGGGCCGGGTGACCGTGCGGCTCACTCCGACCTACACCGGCTGCCCGGCGATCGAGGCGATGTCCGCCGACATCGAGCGGGTGCTGCACGACCACGGCATCCCGGAGGTCTCCGTGGTCACGGTCCTGGCGCCGGCCTGGTCGACGGACGACATCAGCGCCGAAGGGCGCCGCAAGCTCGCCGAGTTCGGTATCGCCCCGCCGCGCGCCCACAGCGCCGAAGGCGGCCCCGTGCCGCTGACGCTCTCGGTGCGCTGCCCGCACTGCGGCTCCACGGACACGGAGCTGCTCAGCCGGTTCTCCTCCACGGCGTGCAAGGCCCTGCGCCGCTGCGTCGCCTGCCGCGAACCGTTCGACCACTTCAAGGAGTTGTAGATGTTCCATCCGCTCCGGGTCAGCGCGATCGAACGGATCACGGACGACGCGGTGGCCGTGACGCTCGCCGTGCCGACCGAGCTGCGCGAGACCTTCCGCCACACCCCCGGCCAGCATCTGAACGTGCGCTACACCGTGGACGGCCAGGAGATCCGCCGTTCGTACTCGATCTGCGCACCGGCCACCGAACAGCCCGGCGAACCGCTCCTGCGGGTGGGCATCCGCATGGTCGACGGCGGGGCGTTCTCCACGTACGCCCTGAAGGAGCTGGCCGTCGGGGACCTGGTGGAGGCCATGCCTCCGATGGGCCGCTTCGTCCTGAAGCCGCGTCCCGGTCTGTTCGCGGCGGTGGTCGGCGGCAGCGGCATCACCCCGGTGCTGTCCATGGCGGCCACCCTGCTCGACCGGGAGCCGACGGCCCGGTTCTGCCTGATCCGCAGTGACCGCACGGCGGCCTCGACGATGTTCCTCGACGAGGTGGCCGACCTCAAGGACCGGTATCCGGACCGCTTCCACCTGGTCACCGCACTCTCCCGGGAGGAGCAGTCGGCCGGGCTCCCCTCCGGGCGGCTGGACGCCGAACGGCTCACCGGGCTGCTGCCCGCCGTGCTTCCGGTGGCCGAGGTGGACGGCTGGTTCCTGTGCGGGCCGCTCGGCCTCGTACGGGGCACGGAGGAGGCCTTGAAGGCGCTCGGCGTCGACCGCTCCCGGGTCCACCAGGAGATCTTCCACGTCGACGAGGGCCCCACCGACGCAACGGTCGTCAAGGTCGCCGCCCCGTCCGACGCCGTGCTGACGGCCACGCTCCACGGCCGCTCGGGCAGCTGGCCCGTGCAGGACACCGAATCCCTGCTGGAGACGGTGCTGCGAAGCCGCTCGGACGCTCCGTACGCCTGCAAGGGAGGGGTGTGCGGGACCTGCCGGGCGTTCCTCGTCTCGGGCGAGGTCCGGATGGACCGCAACTTCGCGCTGGAACCGGAGGAGACCGGCGCGGGCTTCGTGCTGGCCTGCCAGTCGCATCCGCTCACGCCGGAGGTCGAGCTGGACTTCGACCGCTGAGACCGCTGAGACCGCCGCGGCCACCGACGCCGCAGAGGCCGCCGAGGCCGCCGCAGCCATGAACAGCGCGGAGGTACCGGCAGAGGCCCGCGCCTCCGCGCTGTTCCCTTCCTGTAGAACCTGTTCTATCTTGACGACCCGTCAGGGCGTGAACGGTTAGCGGGAGGCCGGGACAGTGGACTTCACCTTCAGCGAGGAACAGCGGGCAGCCGTCGAGGCGGCCAGGGCGGTCTTCTCGGACGTCGCACCCGACCGCGCGCCCAGCCCCGCCCTGACCCCGGGCGCCGTGGCGGAGGACATCGACCGACAGCTGTGGAACGAGCTGGCGCGCACGGACCTGCTCGGTCTCACGCTGTCGCCGGACCACGGAGGCGCGGGCCTCGACCCGATCGCGCTCTGCCTGGTCCTGCGGGAGTCGGCGAAGGTGCTGGCCAGGGTCCCGTTGCTGGAGAGCTGTGCGGTCGCGATGGCGGTACAGCGGTACGGCGGGAGTGCCCTCGCCGCGGAGCTGCTTCCCCGGGCCGGCCGGGGCGAACTGATCCTGACCGTCGGCGCCAACGGGCGCAGCGGTCACGATCCCGCCGAACTCGCCGTCGCCGCACGGCCGCACGGGGAGAGCGGGGAGATCGGCGCGTCGGCAGAGAGGTCCGGCTGGGTGCTCGACGGGGTGCAGTCCGCGGTTCCCTGGGCCCAGGCGGCCGACTGGATCGCCGTCCCCGCACACACCGCCGAGGACCGGCCGGTCCTGGCCCTCGTCCCCCGCACCCGCGACGGCGTCACCCTGGCGGACCAGGTCTCCACCAGTGGCGAACGCCTGGCCGAGGTCCGGCTCGACGGCGTGCGGGTGACGGCCCACGAGCTGATCGACGCGCCGGGCTGCTGGGAGTGGCTGCGGTCCCTGCTCACCACGGGTACCTGCGCGCTGGCGCTCGGGCTGGGCGAGCGGGTGCTCGCGATGACCGCCGAATACACCGGAAAGCGTGAGCAGTTCGGATTCCCGGTCGCCACGTTCCAGGCGGTGGCCGTCCAGGCGGCCGACCGGTACATCGATCTGCGGGCGATGGAGGCGACGCTCTGGCAGGCCGCCTGGCGGATCTCGTCCGACGCCGGGGGACCGCTGCCCACGGCGGGCGATATCGCCGTGGCGAAGATCTGGGCCTCCGACGGCGTCCGCCGCGTCGTGCAGACAGCACAGCACCTGCACGGCGGCTTCGGCGCGGACACCGACTACCCGCTGCACCGCTTCCACGCCTGGGCGAAGCAGATCGAGCTCTCCCTCGGCCCGGCAGCGGCCCATGAGGAGGCCCTGGGCGACCTGCTGGCCGCCCACCCGCTCGGCTGACCGCCGACACCGCGGCGCCGGCGGCGCCGAACCCGGCCCGCCCGGTGGCGCCGAGGGCTCAGAGGACGAAGGCGGGTGTCCCGTTGTCCGTGACCATCGGGCGCCCGGCGCCGTCCCAGGCCTGCATGCCGCCGTCGATGTTCACCGCGTCGATGCCCTGCTGGACCAGGTACTGGGTGACCTGGGCCGACCGGCCGCCGACCCGGCACATCACATGCACGCGCCGACCGTCCTCGGCGGACTCGGTCAGCTCGCCGAACCGACCGACGAAGTCGCTCATCGGGATGTGCAGCGCACCCTCGACATGACCGGCCGCCCACTCGTCGTTCTCACGGACGTCCAGGACGAAGCCGTCCGACGGCACCGCCGCGGCGTCCACCGAGGGCAGCGGGGCGAAATTCATGGGTCATGCCTTCTCTCGTGCGGTCGCGGGCCTCGTACATGGGGCCTCGTGCACAGAGGCCTCACACCTACGCGGCAGAGTCACCAGGAACGCTACTGCACCATCTGCGCGAGCTCGGCCTCGCGCCGGGACACCTCGCCCAGCAGTTGCTCCGCGATGTCCTCCAGCAGCTGGTCCGGGTCGTCCGGGGCCATCCGGAGCATCGAGCCGATGGCACCGTCCTCCAGCTCCTTGGCAAGCACCGTCAGCAGCTCCTTGCGCCGGCTGAGCCACTCCAGCCGGGCGTAGAGCTCCTCGCTCTCGCTCAGCGGGGCCAGGGGCTGCGCCGGGCCGGCCGCCCACTCCGCCACGAGCTCCTTGAGGAGGTCGACGTCGCCCCGCCCGTAGGCGGCGTTCACCCGGGCGATGAACTCGTCCCGGCGCTGCCGTTCCGACTCGTCCTGGGCGAGGTCCGGGTGCGCCTTGCGGGCCAGCTCCCGGTAGAGCTTGCGTGCCTCCTCGCTCGGCCTGACCCGCTTCGGCGGCCGGACCGGCTGTTCGGTGAGCATCGCCGCGGCCTCGGGGGACAGCCCGTCGGTGTCCATCCAGTCGTGGAACAGCTCGTCGACCCCGGGCATCGGCATGACGACCGCCCGGGCCTCCCGCGCCTTGCGCTCGTCCTCCGGATCCCCGGTCCGGGCGGCCCGCGCCTCCGCGATCAGCGCGTCCAGCTCGTCGAGGCGGGTGTACATCGGGCCGAGCCTCTGGTGGTGCAGCCGGGAGAAGTTCTCGACCTCCACCCGGAAGGTCTCCACCGCGATCTCGAACTCGATCAACGCCTGTTCGGCGACCTGCACCGCCCTGGCCAGCCGTGCCTCGGGGCGCGGCGCGGCGTCCTGGGGGTCGGTGGGCTCCCCGGCAGCGGAGTCCGCGGGGCCGGAGGCATCCGGCGCCCCCGGAGCGTCCTGCGCCCCCGGGGCGTCCCCCGCTTCGGGGACGGATCGGGGCGCGTCCGGCCGGTCGTTGTCCTGCCGGTCTTCATCGTTCCGGGTGGTCGGCACCCCGGCGGCTTCGTGGGTCACCCGTCCAGCGTATGGCCACGGCCCGGCGGCACGGCACACACGGTGGGCCCCGGCCCGGGGCCCACCCCGTCCCGAACAGGGCGCCATCGCCCGACGAACAGGGCCCGGGCGCCTCGCGGACCCCGCCCCACCGCCTCAGGGAGCCGTCATATGCCGAACTCGGCGGCCAGCCTGCCCGCCTTGATCGCCCGCACCAGCTCGGCATGATCCGCTTCCGTACGGTCGGCGTACGTCACCGCGAAGGCTGCCACCGCCTCGTCGAGCTCGTCGTTCTTGCCGCAGTAGCCCGCCAGCAGGCGGGGGTCGGCGCTGTGCGCGTGCGCCCGCGCGAGCAGCGCGCCGGTCATCCGCCCGTAGTCGTCCACCTGGTCGGCTGCGAGCGCGGCGGGGTCCACGCTGCCCTTGCGGTTCCGGAACTGCCGGACCTGGAACTGCCTGCCGTCGACGTCCGCCCAGCCGAGCAGGATGTCGCTGACGACCTGCATCCGCTTCTGCCCGAGCACCACCCGGCGACCCTCGTGCGCGACCTCCGGCACGTCGAAACCGACCGCGGGCAGATAGGGGGCGAGCACCGAGGGGCGCGCCTCCTTCACCTGGAGGACCAGCGGCTCGCCGCGGTGGTCGAGCAGCAGCACCACGTACGACCGGGTCCCCACACTGCCGGTGCCGACCACCCGGAAGGCCACGTCGTGAATCGTGTACCGGGCCAGCAGCGGCACCCGGTCCTCGGAGACGGTGGAGAGGTAGCCGCCCAGCCCGGCGGCCACGACCGCCGCCTCGGCGTCCGGTACCCGGCGCAGTACCGGCCGGGCGTCGACGAAGCGCCGGCCGCCGTCGGGGCACTCCTCGGTGGAGCGGGCGGCGAAGCGGGCGCTGGTGTTGTTACGGGCCTTCTCCGAGACCCGCTCCAGGGTGCCGACCAGGTCACGCGCGTCCGTGTGCGAGACGAGCTCCTCGTCCGCGATCGCGTTCCAGGCGTCGAGGGCGGGCAGCCGGGCCAGCAGCCGCATCGTGCGCCGGTAGGCGCCGACGGCGTCGTGCGCGCCCCGGCGGCAGGTGTCCTCGTCGGCCCCGGCGGCCCGGCCAGCCAGCACCAGTGAGGTGGCGAGCCGCTTGAGGTCCCACTCCCACGGCCCGAAGACGGTCTCGTCGAAGTCGTTCAGATCGATGACCAGGCTGCCGCGGGCATCGCCGTAGAGGCCGAAGTTGGCCGCGTGCGCGTCACCGCAGAGCTGGGCGCCCACCCCGGTGACCGGGCTGCCGGTGAGGTCATGGGCCATCAGCCCGGCCGCACCCCGCAGGAAGGCGAACGGCGTCGCCGCCATCCGGCCCACCCGTATCGGCGTCAGGCCCGGCACGCGGCCCCGGTTCGACTCCTCGACCGCCCGCACGGCGTCGGGCCGTCCCGGCGGCAGGACCAGCGAGGCGTGCGAGGACCGCGGCACCCGGTCGCGGAGCGCCTTGCCCGCCGCCTTCGGTGAACTGGCGGCCCCTCGCCGGGCGAACCCGGGCACGACCGGAATGCGCGGATCCTCGCCCCCGGCCGCCGCAGCTCCCGCAGCTCCCCCAGCCGCCGCAGCTCCCGCAGTCGCCTCGGTTTCCGTCGTTCCAGCAGTCCGCCGCTCAGGCGTCGCCGCCTCGGTTCCGCTCATGGAGCGTCGCCTCCCCCACCCTCGTACCGCTTCCGGCTGCCCGGCCGTCGAACCGGTCAGCGGCCCTGTCCACCAGCGACCGAGCACGACGGTACCGCCGATGTCCGGCACCCGCCGGGCCCTGTGGCCGGGCGCGGGAACGGGCCCTGCGGGCCACTGTGGTGCGCCCCGGGCCGACCGGACGAGGGTCAGCAGCCCGTCCCGGAGCCGGCCGCGTCGTCCCGCGTCAGATGGACGTCCGCCCACCGGCCCAGCTCCTTGAGCGCGGGCTCCATCGCGGCGCCCGCCTCGGTGAGCCGGTACGCGACGCGCAGCGGCGGTCCCTCGTCCACCTCGCGGATCACCAGGCCCGCGGCGCCGAGTTCGGTCAGCCGGTCCGAGAGCATGCGCTCGCTGATTCCGGGAATCGCCCGTCTCAGCTCGGCGAAGTGCACCGGCCGCTGGAGCAGCACCGAGACGATCTGACCGGTCCAGCGCTTGCCGAACAACGCGAAGACGCGACTGATCCCCCCATCGACCCGCCGACAGGGCTGCTCGCCGTGATCCGCCATTTCCTCAGACTACTGGGCCACTGTTGGCTGCTCACCAAGAGTGAGTAGCCAGGCGGTGAACGCCGACAGGGCCGCGGAGGCTCCAGGAGCACCGCGACCCTGCCATATGATGATCATGACCAATCGGACGTTTCACGTGAAACACAGCACGCACCGAAAGACACAGGACGCACCGAGAGACACAGCACGCTCCGAGCGACACGGCACGCCCCGAGCGGATCAGGCGACGACGCCTCCGGCCGCGACTCCCGCACCTGCGGGCTCCTCGTCGCCCTCGTCGCCGGCCCCCCCGGCCCGCGGACCGCGGCCGGATCCACCGCCCCGCAGACCTGAACCGCCCGACCGGGAGCCCGCGTCGGCCGCGGCACCGGAGCCCGCGCCCTTGCCCTCCGCGGCGATCCTGGCCTCCTGCTCCTCACGCTCCGCCTTCTCGCGCGCCTGGGCCGCCAGGTCCACCCGGCCCTCCGGCTTGATGTGGGCGATGACGCCGGGGTGAGCGATCGACGGCAGGATGTGGCGCCACATCTCCGCCACCTGCTCGCGCAGGTCGGCCCGGCCCGAGTCGGCCTCCGAGACCAGCTGAATACCGGTGAACGAAGCGACGATGATTTTGGCTGACACCATCGGGTCGATCTGGGGGAACACCTCGCCGCGCTCCTGGCCCAGCTCCAGCATCCGGGCCGTCGCGTCGATCCAGTCGCCCCACGGATGCGGCCCGCCGAGGAAGACGCCCTCGATGGAGAGCCTGGTGCCGGCCCGGGCCATCGAGTTGTGGCGCAGGGCGAAGGCGAACTGCTGGCCACCGTCCACCAGGGACTGAAGCGGCGACCCGTCCTGCTCGAACTCGACCGTGGAGGTCTGCTCGTCCATGATCGCCTGCGCGATGGCCTCCTTGGAGGCGAAATGGAAGTACAAGGCCCCCTTGGTGACCTTGGCGCGGCGGAGAATCTCCGAGATGGCCGCACGCTCGTAGCCGTAGTCGTCGAAGACACTCGCCGCGGCATCCACGATCGACCGCCACGTCTGGACTGCGCGAGCCTGCTTCGCCATTTCCTGCCTCCGGGACGTTCTGTGCGCTCAGCCCTTCACCGCCGAGTCGCCGTCGATCCAACCTCTGCGGCCAGCGTATGCAAGTGCGCCGTTGCACCGGCCATCGGTCTGTCCGGAAACCATGCCCACACCCGGTGGATCACCGCCCGCGGACACCCGCTGCCGCCGCTCCTCCTCACCCGCCTGTCCGTACCCCGCCCGCCCGCCGAAAACACGGACCGACGGGAACGCGGAGAGGGAGGAACACACGGATACCAGGCATCGGAACACGGAAAACGGCGGAACCCCCGCTCTGGATCTCTTCGAAGCGGGGGTCCTGGCGAACCAATCCCGACAGTCGTCGGCGACTGGGAATTTTCGAGGGAGATCAGCTGTCCGCATACGGCTGAGTCTCCTCAGGCTACAGGGGGGCAACCCCGCCCCCCGAACGTCCTGACTCAGCGTGGTGCTCGGCGAACGTCCTGACTCAGGGGGGCTCAGCGAACGTCCTGACTCAGCGTGGTGCTCGGCGAACGTCCTGACTCAGGGGGGCTCAGCGAACGTCCTGACTCAGCGGTGGTGCTCGGCCAGGGCCTGACGAATCTGGCGGGTGGTCTGGGCGGCCACGCGGGGGTGCGCAGCCGCATACGTCGTGTACGCGTTGAGGCCTGTGCAGAGCGCCCAGCCAAGTCCGCGGGCCCATGTCCCGTCGTCCGTGGCCAAAAGCGTGCGGAAGGCCGCCCGCCCGGAGGCTTCCAGGAACGTGTACGCGATCGTGAGGTCACAGGCAGGGTCGCCCATGCCGAGCCCGCCGAAGTCGATGACGGCACAGAGGCGGCCGTCGGGGTCTGCGAGGAGGTTGCCCGTGTGGAAGTCGCCGTGGAACCATCGGGGTCGCCCGGACCAGGGCGGGGCTTCGAGGGCCGCGTTCCACGCGGACGTCATGGCGGCGGCGTCGAAGACGTCCGCGGTGGCGGCGATCGCGGCGCGGGTGTCGTCGTCCCGTGACGCCAACGATGCGCCGACGAGGTCGAGGTGAGGGCCGGGGAGGAGCGTGTCCGCCGGCGCGAGCCGGTGGAGCGCGGTGAGGAAGTCCGCCAGCTGCCGCGCGACGGAGAGGGGCTGGGCGCCTCCGGACGCGCCGGTGGTGTCCACCTCGGGAACCGCTCCGTCCAGCCACCGGGACACCGACCAATGCCACGGGTACCCCAGCTCCGGCGACGGTTCCCCCAAGCCCAGCGGTACGGGAACGGACAACGGCAGTCCTGGCGCCAACCGGGGCAGCCAGCGATGTTCCTTCACCGCCTGCCCACCCGCCCAGTCACCCCTGGGCAGCCTCACCGCCATGTCGTCGCCGAGCCGGAAGATCACGTGATCGGAACCGGCGGGATCGAGCAGAGCGAGGGGGAGATGCGCCCACTGCGGGAACTGTTCGACAAGCAGGCGCTCGGCGAGACCCGCGTCGATGCTGGGGAGGGAGCGGGAAGGGGAGACAGAGCCTGCAGCGGCGTCCGCGTTGTACATACACACGTCCTTCCGGACTCCGCGCCTGGCGGCGGAGATAGGCACCGACGACCGGTGCAAAGCGAAATGGTCGGCATCGTGATCACGATGCCGACCATTTCGTCAGTGCTACCAGGACACCCACTTCGATGTCCGTCGTGCGCGAGGGGGGATTTGAACCCCCACGTCCCTAAGGACACTGGCACCTGAAGCCAGCGCGTCTGCCGTTCCGCCACTCGCGCATGAGTGGTGTTTCCAGACTCTCTCACCGTGTGGTGCGAGCGCCTGGCGACATCCCGAAGATTAGCACGATGAACAGGGTGGAATCACATCCGTTGTTTCGCCCGCTCCGGCAGGGGAAGCGGGAACCCCGAACCATCGCCCCCACTCCTCCAGAGTGCGTCCCGGGTGCGGGACACTGTGAGGAGGCCACCTCTACGATCCGTGTGAGGGGTGACACTCATCCACAGGCCAGACAAGGGGAACCAGCCGATTTCCCGACGCGTGGATACGATCAGTAAGCAGTACAGGGACGATGACAACGGAGGAGGTGCCCCATGGGGGTCATGAAGCGTTTCGAGCAGCGCCTCGAGGGGCTGGTCAACGGCACCTTCGCCAAGGTCTTCAAGTCCGAGGTGCAGCCCGTCGAGATCGCCGGCGCCCTCCAGCGGGAGTGCGACAACAACGCGACGATCTGGAACCGCGAGCGGACCGTCGTCCCCAACGACTTCATCGTCGAGCTCAGCACACCCGACTTCGAGCGGCTCAGCCCGTACTCCGGTCAACTGGGTGACGAGCTCTCCGGTCTGGTGCGCGACTACGCCAAGCAGCAGCGCTACACCTTCATGGGGCCGATCAAGGTCCACCTGGAGAAGGCCGACGACCTCGACACCGGGCTCTACCGGGTCCGCAGCCGCACGCTGGCATCGAGTTCGTCACAGCAGGACCCGTCGGCCCAGCCCCAGCAGCCCGCGGCCGGGCGGCCCGCCGCCCCGCAGGCTCCCGGCGGCTACGGCTACCCCCCGAGCGCCGCTCCGCCGATGCCCGCGGCCCCGCCGCCCGGCACCGGAAGGCCGTCGGCCCCCACGAACGACCGGCGCCCGCCGGCCGCGCCCGGCCCCCTGCCGGACGCCCGGACACGGCGCTGGATCGAGATCAACGGCACCCGCCATCAGATCTCCCGCCCGACGTTGGTGATGGGACGATCCACCGACGCCGACGTGCGGATCGACGACCCCGGCGTATCGCGCCGGCACTGTGAGATCCGGACCGGAACGCCCTCGACGATCCAGGATCTCGGGTCTACCAACGGCATCGTGGTAGACGGGCAGCACACCACCCGCGCTACGCTCCGCGACGGCTCGCGGATCGTCGTGGGCAGCACCACCATCGTTTACCGGCAAGCCGAAGGGTGAAGCGGGGGCAATGTCAGAGCTGACCCTGACGGTCATGCGGCTAGGTTTCCTGGCTGTTCTGTGGCTGTTCGTCATCGTGGCCGTTCAGGTCATCCGCAGCGACCTGTTCGGAACGCGCGTCACGCAGCGCGGCTCACGCCGCACTGCCGCCGACGCGCGCCCCCAACAGGGCCGCCAACAACAACAAGCGGCGCCGCCCCAGCAGCGCCAGCAGCCCGGGCGGCAGCGCCGCGGGGCACCCACGAAGCTGGTCGTGTCCGAAGGCACGCTCACGGGCACGACGGTCGCGCTCCAGGGCCAGACCATCACCCTGGGCCGGGCCCACGATTCAACGATCGTGCTGGACGACGACTACGCGTCCAGCAGGCATGCCAGGATCTACCCGGACCGTGACGGTCAGTGGATCGTCGAGGATCTCGGGTCCACCAACGGCACGTATCTGGAACGGACCCGGCTCACCACCCCGACACCAGTTCCGCTGGGCGCGCCGATCCGTATCGGCAAGACCGTCATCGAGCTGCGGAAGTAGTACGACAATGAGCGAGCGGAGCGAGCGAGCCGCGGCGGTCCCGACGGCGGACGCTGCCCGGTTCCCGACCGGAGGGTGGGCAGTGTGGCTCGAGACAGGCTGTACCCCGAGCCGACGGGCGAGGTGCGCATGAGTCTGTCGCTGCGCTTCGCCGCCGGGTCGCACAAGGGCATGATCCGGGAGGGCAACGAGGACTCCGGCTATGCCGGCCCCCGGCTTCTCGCCATCGCCGACGGCATGGGCGGTCAGGCGGCCGGTGAGGTCGCCAGCTCCGAGGTGATCTCCACACTCGTCCCGCTCGACGACGACGTACCGGGATCCGATCTCCTGACCTCGCTCGGCACGGCCGTTCAGCAGGCCAACGACCAACTGCGCGTCATGGTCGAGGAGGACCCCCAGCTGGAGGGCATGGGCACCACGCTCACCGCCCTGCTCTGGACCGGCCAGCGCCTCGGCCTGGTGCACGTCGGCGACTCCCGCGCGTACCTGCTGCGGGACGGCGTCCTGACGCAGATCACCCAGGACCACACCTGGGTGCAGCGCCTCGTCGACGAGGGCAGGATCACCGAGGAAGAGGCCACCACCCACCCGCAGCGCTCCCTGCTGATGCGGGCGCTGGGCAGCGGCGACCATGTCGAACCGGACCTCTCCATCCGCGAGGTCCGCGCCGGCGACCGCTATCTGATCTGCTCGGACGGCCTCTCCGGCGTTGTCTCGCACCAGACGATGGAAGAGACCCTCGCCAGTTACCAGGGCCCGCAGGAGACCATCCAGGAGTTGATCCAGCTCGCTCTGCGCGGCGGCGGCCCGGACAACATCACCTGCATCGTGGCCGACGTCCTGGACGTCGACAACAACGACACCCTGGCCGCGCAGCTCAACGACACCCCGGTCGTCGTCGGCGCGGTCGCGGAGAACCAGGCCCAGCTGGGTGACGGCGGGGCCATGCAGACGCCCGCCGGGCGCGCGGCCGGCCTCGGCCGCCCCGTGCCCCCGCCCGCCGGCGGCTTCGGCCCGCCCGGCAGCGGCGACGTCGGCTACGGGAGCATGCCGGACGGCTCCTACGACGCCTACACGGACGAGGACTTCACCAAACCGGGCGGCGGCCGTAAATGGCTGAAGCGTTCCGTCTTCGTCGTGCTCGCGCTGGCCGTCATCGGCGGCGGTCTGTACGGCGGCTACCGCTGGACGCAGACGCAGTACTACGTCGGCGCGCAGGAGGGACACGTCGCGCTGTTCCAGGGCATCAGCCAGGACCTCGCCTGGGTCTCGCTCTCGAAGGTCGAGAAGAACCACCCCGAGATCGAGCTCAAGTACCTGCCGCCGTACCAGCGCAAGCAGGTCGAGGCGACGATCGCCGAGGGCAACGTCACCGACGCCCGCGAGAAGGTCGCCGAGCTCGCCGCCCAGGCCTCCGCCTGCAAGAAGGACGCGCAACGCCGCGCGGCCGACGCCGAGAACCGGGCCCGTACGGGCGAGGGCGAGGCCGGCGGCACCGCCGGAGCCCCCGCCACCAGGACTTCCGCCACGTCCTCCGCCAAGGGGACCAAGCCGACCACCGCTCCCACTCCCGGCCCCAGCCTCTCGGAGGAAGAGAAGAAGCTGGTCCCGCAGTGCGGTAAGCAGTAAGCCGTAGGGGGCCTTCAGCACCATGAGCGTTGTCACCAACACGACCACCATCGGCGCGATCGACGCACCGAGCCGCCGTAACACCGAGCTGGCGCTCGTCGTCTTCGCCGTCGCCATCTCCGTGTTCGCCTACGCCAACGTGGGCCTCGCCCTCAACGGCGAACTGCCCGCGGGCATGCTCGGCTACGGAGCGGGCCTCGCCCTGCTCGGCGGCGTCGCCCACCTCGTGGTGCGCAGATTCGCCAAGTACGCCGATCCGCTGCTGCTGCCCCTGGCCACCCTGCTGAACGGCCTGGGACTGGCGCTGATCTGGCGCCTGGACCAGTCGGAGCGGCTGGCGCGGCTCCCCAGCTTCGCGCCCGCCGCCTCCAAGCAGCTGCTCTTCTCGGCGATGGGCGTGGCGCTGTTCATCGGTGTGCTGCTCCTGCTCAAGGACCACCGCATCCTCCAGCGCTACACCTACATCTCCATGGTGGTGGCGCTCATCCTGCTGATCCTGCCGATGTTCTTCCCGGCCCAGTTCGGCGCGAAGATCTGGATCACCATCCCCGGTCTCGGCTCCATCCAGCCCGGCGAGTTCGCGAAGATCGTGATCGCGATCTTCTTCTCCGGCTATCTGATGGTGAAGCGCGACGCCCTGGCCCTGGCCAGCCGCCGCTTCATGGGCATGTACCTGCCCCGCGGGCGCGACCTCGGTCCGATCCTGGCCATCTGGGCGATGTCGATCCTGATCCTCGTCTTCGAGACCGACCTCGGCACCTCGCTCCTCTTCTTCGGCATGTTCGTCGTCATGCTCTACGTGGCGACCGAGCGCACCAGCTGGATCGTCTTCGGTCTGACCATGTCGGCCGTGGGCGCGGTCGGGGTGGCCTCCTTCGAGCCGCACGTGCAGGACCGGGTCACCGCCTGGCTCGACCCCTTCGCCGGCTGGGGCACGCATGCCGCCAGTGAGCAGATGGCCCAGGTGCTGATGGCCTTCGGTTCCGGCGGCACGCTCGGGACCGGGCTCGGTCAGGGCAACTCCGACCTCATCCTCTTCGCCGCCAACACCGACTTCATCCTCGCCACCGTGGGCGAGGAGCTCGGGCTCGCCGGTGTGATGGCGTTCCTCCTGCTGTACGGGCTGATCGTCGAGCGCGGTGTGCGCACCGCGCTGGCCGCCCGCGACCCGTTCGGCAAGCTGCTGGCCATCGGGCTCTCCGGCGCCTTCGCCATCCAGGTCTTCGTCGTCGCCGGCGGTGTCATGGGCCTCATCCCGCTCACCGGTATGACGATGCCGTTCCTCGCGGCCGGTGGATCGTCGGTCATCGCCAACTGGGCCCTGATCGGCATCCTGATCCGCATCAGCGACACCGCCCGCCGTCCCGCCCCGGCTCCCGCGCCCTCCACCGACGCCGAGATGACGCAGGTGGTCCGACCGTGAACAAGCCGCTGCGCCGCGTCGCGATCTTCTGCGGCATCCTCGTCCTCTCGCTCCTCATCCGCGACAACTGGCTCCAGTACGTCCGTGCCGACGAGCTGACCAGCCACAAGTACAACCGCCGCGTCGAGATCGAGCGGTACGCCCACGAGCGCGGCGACATCATCGTCGACGGCAAGGCGGTCACGGGCTCAGCCGAGACCGAGGACAGCGACTTCACGTACAAGCGGGTCTGGAAGAACGGTCCCCTGTGGGCCCCCGTGACCGGCTACTCCTCGCAGGCCTTCGACTCCTCGCAGCTGGAGAACCTGGAGGACGGCATCCTCACCGGCAACGACGACCAGCTGTTCTTCGACCGGACGCTGTCGATGTTCACCGGCGACAAGAAGCGCGGCGGCAACATCGTCACCACCCTGAACGGCGACGCCCAGAAGGCCGCCTTCAAGGGGCTCGGCGAGAAGAAGGGCGCGGTGGTCGCCCTCGACCCGAAGAGCGGCGCCATCCTCGCCCTCGCCAGCACCCCGTCCTACGACCCCTCGGTCTTCGCCGGCAACTCCCTCAAGGACTCGGACAACCGGCAGAAGCTCCTGAAGGACAAGGACAAGCCGATGCTCAACCGGGCCCTGCGCGAGACCTACCCCCCGGGCTCCACCTTCAAGGTCGTCACCGCCGCCGCCGCCCTGGAGAACGGGCTCTACGACGACATCGACGCCAAGACGGAGTCGCCGCTGCCCTGGACGCTGCCGCAGTCCACCACGCCGCTCCAGAACGAGGGCGACATCCCCTGCGAGAACGCCACGCTGCGCGAGGCCCTGCGGGTGTCGTGCAACACCGTCTTCGGGAAGATGAGCGACGACCTCGGCAACAAGAAGATGATCGAGCAGACGGACCGGTTCGGCTTCAACAAGGAAGTCTTCACGCCCGTCCGCGCCGACGCGAGCATCTACCCCGAGGACAACAGGCCGCAGAACGCGATGGCCGGCATCGGCCAGGCGTCCAACCGGACCACCCCGCTCCAGATGGCCATGGTGGCCTCCGCGATCGCCAACGACGGCAAGCTGATGCAGCCGTACATGGTCGCCGAGCGGCAGGCGCCCAACCTGGACCCGGTCTACACCCACGAGCCCGAGGAGCTCAGCCGCGCGCTCTCCGGTGAGAACGCCCAGAAGGTCCAGCAGATGATGGAGACCGTCGTCAAGGACGGTACGGGAACCAACGCGCGGATCCCCGGCGTCACAGTGGGCGGCAAGACCGGTACGGCACAGCACGGTCTGAACAACAGCGAGAAACCGTACGCCTGGTTCATCTCGTACGCGAAGACCGACAGCGACTCTCCGGTCGCCGTCGCCGTCGTGGTCGAGGACGGCAACGCCAACCGGGACGACATCTCCGGCGGCGGGCTGGCCGCCCCCATCGCGCGCGACGTGATGAAAGCGGTCGTCGACAGGCAGAAGTGAGACCTGTCACGGCGGTCGCCCGTCATACCGGACATCGGATACCGGTCGGATATCGGCTGACGGGTGCGGGCTGATCACGTCACCCGTGCCCGGTAGCGTATGCGCGAACAGCGCACCGCCGCGGACCACACACGGGTGCGGTCGGGACTGACGGAGAGGGCTGGAACAGTTATGGAAGAGCCGCGTCGCCTCGGCGGCCGGTACGAGCTGGGCTCGGTGCTCGGCCGTGGTGGCATGGCCGAGGTCTACCTCGCGCACGACACCCGGCTCGGCCGCACCGTAGCTGTGAAGACGCTCCGGGCCGATCTGGCCCGTGACCCGTCGTTCCAGGCCCGGTTCCGCCGTGAGGCCCAGTCGGCCGCCTCGCTCAACCACCCCGCGATCGTCGCCGTGTACGACACCGGCGAGGACTACGTCGACGGGGTCTCCATCCCGTACATCGTGATGGAGTACGTCGACGGGTCGACGCTGAGGGAGCTCCTGCACTCCGGTCGCAGGCTGCTCCCCGAGCGCACGCTGGAGATGACGGTCGGCATCCTCCAGGCCCTGGAGTACTCGCACCGCGCCCAGATCGTCCACCGCGACATCAAACCGGCGAACGTCATGCTGACGCGCACCGGCCAGGTCAAGGTCATGGACTTCGGCATCGCCCGTGCCATGGGCGACTCCGGGATGACGATGACACAGACCGCCGCGGTCATCGGCACCGCCCAGTACCTCTCCCCGGAGCAGGCCAAGGGCGAGCAGGTCGACGCGCGCTCCGACCTCTACTCCACCGGCTGTCTGCTGTACGAGCTGCTCGCGGTCCGGCCACCGTTCGTCGGGGACTCGCCCGTCGCGGTGGCCTACCAGCACGTCCGGGAGGAGCCGCAGCCGCCGAGCAACTTCGACCCCGAGATCACGCCCGAGATGGACGCGATCGTGCTGAAGGCGCTCACCAAGGACCCGGACTACCGCTACCAGTCCGCCGACGAGATGCGCGCCGACATCGAGGCCTGCCTCGACGGCCAGCCGGTCGCGGCCACGGCGGCGATGGGCGCGGCCGGGTACGGGGGCTACGACGGCTACAACCCCGACCAGCCCACCACCGCCCTGCGCCCGGCCGACCCGAACAACGCGCAGACCTCGATGCTGCCGCCGGTCCACCCGGACGACGGCGGCTACGACGACCGGTCGGGCCGCCGGCGCCAGCCGAAGAAGAGCAACACCTCGACGATCCTGCTGGTCGTCGCCGGCATCCTGGTGCTGATCGGCGCGATCCTGATCGGCCGGGTGATCTTCACCCCGACCAGCGACGACGGCCAGATCAAGGCCCCGAACCTGGTGGGCTCCACGGTGCAGGAAGCGGAGAAACGCGCGGCCAGGACCGACGTCACCGTGAAGGTCGGCGCCGAGGAGCCGTGCGAGGACCAGGAGAAGGGCGAGATCTGCTCGCAGGATCCGTCGGCCGAGACGCTGATGGACAAGGACGGCACCGTCACGGTCGTCGTCTCCACCGGAGCGCCGAAGACCGAGGTCCCCAACGTCCTGGAGAAGTCCGAGGACGGCGCCCGCGAGGTCCTCGAGGAGAAGGGCTTCACGGTCAACGTCACCACGGAGGAGTCCGAGAAGACCGAGGGCACCGTGATCGAGCAGAGCCCCAAGGGCGGCGAGAAGGCCGACGACGGGGCCGAGATCACCCTCACCGTGGCCGTGCAGACGACCGACCCGATGCCCGACGTGCGGACCCGTCAGTACGACGCCGCCGTGGCCCAGCTCAACCAGCTCGGGTTCACCAACGTCTCACGGACCGACGTGGACTCGGAAAAGCCGGCCGGAGAGGTGATCGAGCAGACTCCCGCCGGCCCGAGCAAGCAGGCCAAGGACGCGCAGATCGTCCTGAAGGTCTCCAAGGGGCCGGCGCAGCCGGAGCAGGTCGCGATCCCCGGTGACATCGGCAACAGGCCGTACCAGGACGTGAAGGCCCAGCTCGAAGGGCTCGGCTTCGTGGTCGCGCTCTCCCAGGGTTCGGTCGACAAGCCGAACGCCAAGGTGATCACCAGCAGCCCGGCGCCGACCACCCCGGCGGACAAGGGCAGCACCGTCACCCTCGTGACCATCGAGGGCGGCGGGAACGGCGGGAACGGGAACGGCGGAGGCTTCATCGGAGGCCTGGGCGACGACTGACCCACCGCGCACCCGGCACGGCACGGCACGGGAAGGGCCCCGGTCACCACGATGGTGACCGGGGCCCTTCCCGTATACCCGAGCGCGAGCGGCTGTTCCTCGGCGGCTCAGCGCAGTTCGGCCGGCTCAGCGCAGTTCGGCCGGCTCAGCGCAGTTCGGCCGGGATCGTGCGGTCCTTGTCGACCTTCTCCGTGCGCTCCAGCTCGCCCCACACGATGTACCGGTACTTCGAGGTGTAGACCGGGGTGCAGGTCGTCAACGTGATGTAGCGACCGGGCTCCTCGACGCCCGACTCCTCCGGCACCGGCTGGATCACGTCGACGTTGAACTTCGACGTCTCGGGGAGCGTCTTGTAGACCTTGTAGACGTACCAGGTGTCCTTGGTCTCGAAGACGACCGGATCGCCGCTCTTCAGCTTGTGGATGTTGTGGAACTTCGCGCCGTGCCCGTCGCGGTGCGCGGCCAGCGTGAAGTTGCCCTCGTCGTCCCAGGGGAGGCCCGACTCCACCGGGTCCGTGTAGTAGCCCGCGATGCCGTTGTTCAGGGTCTTGGGGTCGGTGCCCTTCTTGACCAGCACCTCGCCGTTCTTCATGGCGGGCACGTGCAGGAAGCCGATGCCGTCCTTGGTGTCCAGGGCGCCCGGTCCGTCCGCCCACCTGCTGCGGACCGTGTCGCCCTGCTTGTCGGCCTCGCGGTCGGCGAGCACGTTGGTCCACCACAGGGAGTACGCGACGAACAGCGCGAGCA
Source organism: Streptomyces sp. NPDC102283 (assembly GCF_044766265.1). NCBI lineage: Bacteria > Bacillati > Actinomycetota > Actinomycetes > Kitasatosporales > Streptomycetaceae > Streptomyces > Streptomyces sp. NPDC102283. The sequence goes on along the minus strand of NZ_JBIWLQ010000012.1, from coordinate 46,612 downwards.
CCAGGCCTGCGGTGATCAGCAGTTCGCCGAAGACGCTGACGGCCGTCGCGACGGGGTGGCGGCCTCCCCGGCTCACCGGGGGCGGGGAGGTGGACGTGTCGGCCCGCTCGTCGTGCTCGGTCCTCGCTGCCACCGCACCGTCCCTGTCGTGAGGATGTTCAGCCGACGAGCGCGTCGGGCTTTCCCTGGCTGCGCGGCCGTTCGTCGACCATCTTGCCCCAGACGATCAACCGGTAGGTACTCGTGAATTCCGGGGTGCAGGTCGTCAGCGTGAGGTACCGGCCAGGGCCCTCGAACCCCGAACCCGCCGGTACGGGCTCGATCACCGAGATGTTGGACGGCGAGGTCTGCGGGAGGATGCTGGCCATCTCGTACGTGTAGTACGCGTCCTGCGTCTCGACCACGATCGGGTCGCCCGGGTTGAGCTTGTTGATGTAGCGGAACGGCTCGCCGTGGGTGTTGCGGTGGCCGGCCACCGAGAAGTTGCCCTGCTTGTCGGAGGGCATCGCCGTCTTGAGCCTGCCCTCGCCGTAGTGGCCGATCATCCCCCGGTCGAGGACCTTCTCCTTGTCGATGCCCTCGGCGATCGGGGCGACGACGTCCAGCTTGGGGATGTGCATGATGGCGAAGCCCTGGCCGGGTGCGAACACCCCGGGCTTCCGGTCGCCGTTGGCCCACTGGTCCTGGATCCGGTTCGTCTCCTTGCCGGCGATCTGCTCGGCCCGGATGTTGGTCCACCAGAGCTGGTAGGTGACGAACAGCAGCATCAGGACGCCCAGCGAGATGAACACCTCGCCGACCACCCGGCTGGCGACGACCGCCGGGCTGTCCTTCGCCGCCTTCGCCGCGCGCCGGGCCTCCATCCGGGACATCGGGGCGGCCGGGGCGGCCCGCTCCACGACCGGTTCCGGGCGCCGCCGGCCGCGCCCCTTGGCCGCCCGACGGCGCTCGGCCCGCCCGCCGGTGGGAGGCGGGCCGGGGCGGGAAGCGGGGTCGGGCTCCGGCTCGGGATCGGCGGGAACGCGGCCGATGACCTCGGTGCGCGGTTCGGCGGGCGCCGCGACGACAGCGGTGAGGACTTCGGTGCGGGGCTCGGCGGGCCCCGTGACGACAGCGGCGAGGACTTCGGTGCGCGGTTCGGCGAGGAGGTCCGGGGCCGGGGCCCGCTCCTCGGCCGGAGCTGTGCGCGCGGACGGCTCCTGGGGCCCGTACCAGTCGCGTTGGTACCCGGCGGGGTCGTACCACTCGTTCGGGGCTCCCTGGGGCTGCTGAGGCCCTTGGTGGGGCGCGTGACCGGCCTCGTGCGACGGCGCCGCGGTCGTTACGTGTCCCGGCACGGGCTCCGGCACGGATTCCCGCACTCGGTGGCCTGGCCCGGGGCCTGCTCCGGGCCCCGGTCCGGGAAGCGCTCCCGGTCCGTCCCCCGGTCCGTCCGCTCCCGGTCCGCCCGGGATGTTGTCCGCCCGGAACCACGGCGAGGCGTGCCCGCCGGGCAGCGGATCGTTGAGCGGATCCGCGAGGCCGTCCACCGCCGCCACGAACGCGCCGTCGGCCCCGTTCGCCCGTCGCGCGTCAGGGCCCTCCGGTCCGGCGTCGGGCCCGCGGCGGCCCGCGGTCACGCGGCGGCCTTGCCCACCACCGGCGCGAGCCCCGCCGACCGCGCGACGGCCCCCCGGTCTCCGCACTGCTCCAGCCAGTTGGCGAGCATCAGGTGGCCGTGCTCGGTGAGCACCGACTCGGGGTGGAACTGCACGCCCTCCACCGCCCGGTCCCGGTGGCGCAGCCCCATGATGATGCCGTCCGCCGTGCGGGCGGTGACCTCCAGCTCCGGGGGCAGCGCGCCGGGTTCGGCGGCGAGCGAGTGGTAGCGCGTGGCGGTGAAGGGGGACGGCAGTCCGGCGAAGACGCCCTTGCCCTCGTGGGTCACGGGCGAGGTCTTGCCGTGCAGCAGCTCGGGGGCCCGGTCGACGACGCCGCCGTACGCGACCGCCATCGACTGCATCCCCAGGCAGACGCCGAAGACCGGGACGCCGGTGTCCGCGCAGTGGCGCACCATCTCGACGCAGACGCCGGCCTGCTCGGGCGTGCCGGGACCCGGCGAGAGCAGGACGCCGTCGAAGCCGTCCTGCGCGTGGGCGGGGGTCACCTCGTCGTTGCGCAGCACCTCGCACTCGGCGCCGAGCTGGTAGAGGTACTGGACGAGGTTGAAGACGAAGCTGTCGTAGTTGTCCACGACGAGGACGCGTGCGCTCACTGGTCGGCTCCTGCTCCACCGGCGCTCTCGCCGTCGACGGTCACGTCACCGAACGGAAGCAGTGGCTCGGCCCAGGGGAACACGTACTGGAACAGCGCGTAGACGACCGCCAGAACCAGCACGAGCGAGATGACGCCCCGCACCCATGCGTTGCCCGGCAGATGCCGCCAGATCCAGCCGTACATGCTGACCCCTCCATTCGGTACCCGCACCAGACTAGAGGGCCGCGGCCGAGGAGGGGGTCAGCTGGGGAAAAGCTCGGGTCAGCCGGAAAGCTCCGGAGGCCTTCCCCCGCTCACCGGTCGCGTCGCGTCCAGATGTGCCCAGGCGATCAGCCGGTGGCTGCTGCCCCATTCCGGCTCGCACGTGGTGAGCGTCAGATAGCGTCCGGCGCCCTCGAATCCGGAGCCGCGGGGCACCGGGTCGACGACGGCGGTGTCGGTGGGCACGGTCCGGTACGGCTTCTTCGCGATGCGGTAGGTGAACCAGGTCGTGCCGTCGTTCACGACGACCGCGTCCCCGGGCCGCAGCTCCGGGAAGTCCTTGAAGGGGTCGCCGTACGTCCGCCGGTGCCCGGCCACCGCGAAGTTGCCCGTGTCGCCGGGGCGGGCCGTTCCGCTGTAGTGCCCGAGCCCCTTCTTCAGGGTTGTGACCGCGGTGTTCTCCAGGACGGGCCACTCCCAGCCGGCGCCGAAGCGCGGGATGTGCATCATCGCGAAGGGCTTTCCGGCGCGGTACGGGACCGGGGCCGGCGCCTTTGCCGGGGACGGCTCCGAGGAGGCGGGCGGCGGGGCCGGCGCCACGGGCTCCCGGGCCCACCGGCTCTGGAGGGTGTCGATCTCGCCCTCGGCCGCGTCGGCCGCCTTCACACCTGTCCAGAACAGGAAGTAGACGACGAAGAGGATGATCAGCGCGCCCACGGTGATGCAGAGTTCGCTGAAGGTTCTGACGACGACTCGCACCGACACCGGACGGCCTCCCCGGGGCTCAGCTCGGGCTCACTCCACAGGCTGTGCGTAGTGGAGATCCACTGTGCCCGAGTACCCGGGAAGAGTCACCGCCTCGTTCTCGTCGACTTTCCAGCCCAGCCCGTACGCCTTCACGTACAGCAGGTAGTTCTGGATCGCGGTGGAGTCGTTGAGCGCCTGCTTGAGCTTGCCCGGGTCGCCGACCGCGGTGACCTTGTACGGCGGGGAGTAGACGCGGCCCTGGAGGATCAGCGTGTTGCCCACGCAGCGGACGGCGCTGGTGGAGATCAGCCGCTGGTCCATCACCTGGATCCCGCGCGCCCCGCCCTGCCACAGCGCGTTCACCACGGCCTGCAGGTCCTGCTGGTGGATGACCAGGTCGTTGGGCTGGGGCTCGGGGTAGCCGGGGTTGGCGGTGGCGTCGGGGGGCGCGTCGTCGAGCGTCACGCTGACGGAGTCGCCACTGATCTTCGTGGTGCCGGCCGCCTTCTCCAGGGCTTTCAGCCGGGCGTCCTCGGCCTTGGTGGAGCCGTCGTCGCGCTGGGCGAGTCCATCGACGTCCGCACGGGCGCCGGCGACCGCGTCGTTCAGCTCGCCGTTGTTCTCGCTGCGCTCCCTGATCAGGTCGGAGAGCTTCAGCAGCGAGGAGTCGCTGCGCAGATTGGTGCCCTTGGCGGTGTTGGCACTGGTGACGAAGATCAGTCCGGCCAGGGCGAAGACCGCAGCGGTGAGCCCCCGGACCGCCCACACGGAAGTGCGCCGGGCCGGGCCTTCTGGGGAGTCGGCAGAATTGCTCAACGTACCCTTATCTCATCAGGCGCCAGAGAAGCACTACGCTAACGGACGCTCGGGGGAGGCAGCATTCCCCCTGGCACCCCGCCCCCGGCGCCCGCCACAGATCCCTGCGCGGTCACGCAGCGCATCGACAGGAGAGTCCCTCGTGCCGAAGTCACGTATCCGCAAGAAGGCCGACTTCACGCCGCCCCCGGCGAAGCAGGCAACGACCATCAAGCTGACCAACCGCAGTTGGGTCGCTCCGGTGATGCTGGCCCTGTTCCTCATCGGGCTGGCCTGGATCGTGGTGTTCTACCTGACCGAAGGCGATCTGCCGGTCGACGCCCTGGGCAACTGGAACATCGTGGTCGGCTTCGGCTTCATCGCCGGCGGTTTCGCCGTGTCGACGCAGTGGAAGTGACGCTCCTCCTCCGCTGACGCCGAGGCGGCGAACGGCTCTCGTCCCGTGCGCGCACGGGCTGTATCCGCTCGTCCCGTATCCGCTCGGCACACCTCCGCGCAAGCCTTGCCCTGAGTTACCCACAGAGTTATCCACAGCTGGGGGAAAAGGTCAGACGATCTGTGGATAACCTCCACTCAAGTTGACGCCGGTGTGACTGCGGCCCCCCTCGCCGAGGGGGGCCGCATCCCGTTGTCCTGGCGGAAAAACCCAGCTCAGCGACGAGGGGAACGCATGTTCCTCTTGCCATGCACAAGATTCTGCGCACACTGTGGACAACTTCGGTCGTCCTGAGGGTGGAGGGCCCCGTTCCGCTCGGAATCCGGCTCACATGAGGGACATCGTGCGGGCGACGATGATCCCGAGGCTCGCCAGCAGGACGAGCGCGCAGGCGCCGACCTGCACCGCCGTACGCCGCTCGCGCGGGGCGTGGACCATGCCGACGGCGATGACGACGCCCGCGATCAGACCGCCGACGTGCGCCTCCCAGGCGATGCCGTCCCGGTTGAAGTAGGTGAAGGCCAGGTTCAACGCCAGCAGCACCAGCACCGGACGCAGGTCGTAGTTCATCCGGCGCATCAGGACGGCGATGGCACCGAACAGGCCGTAGACCGCGCCGGACGCCCCGAGCGACTGCTGGCCGGGCTCGGCGAGCAGATAGGTCAGGGCGCTGCCCGCGAGACCGGACAGCAGATAGAGCGCGAGGTAGCGGCTCCGGCCGAGCGCGGCCTCCAGCTGCCCGCCGAGCCACCACAGGCCCAGCATGTTGAACCCGATGTGCACCACTTCCTGGTGCAGGAACATCGAGGTCACCAGGCGGTACCACTGGCCCTCGGCGACGCCGACGACGGATCCCGGCGGCGGGCTCGGGTCCCACGCCAGCCCGAGCAACGTCAGATCGCTCACCAGCGCGGGACGGATGCTGACCAGGAGGAAGGCGGCGAGATTGATGCCGAGCAGGATCTTGGTGACCAGGCGCGGGTCGGCGGCCACCGCGCCGCCGGCCGGCGTGCGCGGCCGGGCGGCGGACGGGTGGTGCCCGGTGCCCGAGCCCTGGCGCACGCAGTCGGGGCACTGGAAGCCGACCGAGGCGCTGACCATGCACTCGGGGCAGATGGGCCGCTCGCAGCGCGTACAGCTGATGCCGGTCTCACGGTCGGGGTGGCGGTAGCAGGTCGGTGTCGGCCCACCGCTTCCCGCGGCGGCACGGTCCCCCGGCGGCTGCTGGTCCATCGGTCCTGGCCTGCCTCTCGGTCCTCGTCGCCCGGCGGCGCGAACAAGGCCGCCCCGCCGGTCCGCTATGTATCAGTACGGACGGGCAGGGCGGTTGGTTCCCGCGAGCGGTGTCCGCCGGGGGTGTCGCGGCCACTCGACGGGTCTGGACCACTCAACGGGTCTCGACCACCACGGACTCGATCACCACGTCCTGGAGCGGACGGTCGGTACGCGGGTTGGTCGGGGTGGCCGCGATGGCGTCGACGACCTTGCGGCCCGCGTCGCCGGACACCTCGCCGAAGATGGTGTGCTTGCCGGTCAGCCAGGCGGTGGGGGACACGGTCAGGAAGAACTGCGAGCCGTTCGTCCCCGGGCCCGCGTTCGCCATGGCCAGCAGATAGGGCTGGGTGAAGCCCAGCTCCGGGTGGAACTCGTCGGCGAACTTGTAGCCGGGACCGCCGGTGCCGTTGCCCAGCGGATCGCCGCCCTGGATCATGAAACCGCTGATGACGCGGTGGAAGACGGTGCCGTCGTACAACCGGTCCGTGGATTTCTCGCCGGTCTCCGGGTTGACCCACTCGCGCTGCCCGGTGGCCAGCTCCACGAAGTTACGGACCGTCCTGGGTGCGTGGTTCGGCAGAAGCCGAATCTCGATGTCGCCCCGATTGGTCTTCAAGGTGGCGTAAAGCTGCTCGGCCACGGTCTGCCTTCCTTCGTCCTTCACCTGACGCCACATCCATCGCTGACGTCCGCCGATCCTCCCACGGCCCGGGAAACGTGCGGCCGGATGCCGGACGAAACGGCGCGTTCGCCACCGAACCATGGCATTGTCGTCGGCACACTTCACCCATGAACCGTTTTGACCGCGAAGGGCGATCATGACCCGGATGCCCGTCCCGCGTGCCGGGCATGGACGCAACAGGCATGATTTCGAACTGGGCGGACAGGCGGAGTACCTACCCGCCACCAAGGAGGAGGATCTCGTGACCCGCATCGACAGCGTGCGCGCCGCAACCGACTCGGCGAAGGACAGCGCGCAGCACGCCGCGGAAGTGGTGGCGCCCTACGCCGACACAGCCAAGAAGCAGGCCGCCCACTACGCGCACGAGGCTCGTACGCAACTCGCGCCGAAGGTGACGAAGGCCGCCAAGCAGGCCCGTGTCCAGTACGCGTCCCATCTCGCACCACGCCTCGAACAGGCCCGTACGCATGTGCCGCCCAGGGTCGACGATGCCGCGCACCGCGCCGCGGTCTCCACCCGCAAGGCGGCACGGAGCGCCGCCGACTACACCGCCCCCCGCATCGAGCACGCCCGGTCGGTCGCCCTGCCCGTCGCCGAGCAGGCTTCCGCCCGCAGCGCGGCCGCCCTGGCGGCGCTGCGCACCCAGGTGACGGCCAAGGAGATCCAGAAGCTGGCCAGGAAGCACCAGCGACGGGCCAAGGCGGGCCGGGCCGCGAAGGGGTTCCTGGTGCTGGGCGTACTGGCCGGCGGCGCCTACGCCGCCTGGCGCTGGTGGGACAAGCAGGCCAACCCGGACTGGCTGGTCGAGCCGCCCGTCGCCACCGAGGTGGGCGACGAGCGGTCGCCGCTCAGCTCGGTCGACGGCAGCGACCGGGCCGACCTCGACCCGGAGGTCAAGGCCAAGCAGGCCGAGGCCGAGTCGGGCGAGGGGGACGCCCCCGGTCTCGACGACCGGCCTTGACCCGGGTCGGCGCGGGGCACTCCGTGCTCAGCCCCTGAGAAGAACGGACGAGGCTGCGGTAACCGCCCGGGCGGTTACCGCAGCCTCGTCCGTTCTTCGCGCCCCGCTCCCGTTCTCATCGCCCCGCTCCGCCGTAAGACGGCCGCGGAGCCCCGCCCACCGGCGACTACCGGCTCACGGCGAAGCGCATCAGGGCCTGCTCGTCGCCCTGCTTGATCTTCCCGGTCTCGTTGATCACCTGGAGCTTCCAGCCGGCGCCCTCGCGGATCGCCTTGGCCACCGCGACGCCGTTGTCCTGGGTGAGCATGCTCGGCCAGATGTCGGCGACCTGCTGCGTGCTGCCGCCCGTCGCGTCGTACACCTTGAAGCTGATGTTGCGCGCGTTGCTGAACGCGCTGCGCTTCTTGTACGCGGCGGCGATGAAGACGATCGACGTGATGTTCGAAGGAATCTTGGCGAACTCGACGGTCACCGTCTCGTCGTCACCGTCTCCGTGCCCGGTCTGGTTGTCCCCGCTGTGCACCAGCGATCCGTTGCCCAGCGGGTCCAGGGAGTCCAGTCCGGCCAGCCGCACCGGGTCCCCGCCCTGCAACGCGATGGCGATCAGGTCGAGGTCCGTTCCGGCCTTCTGCCGGAGCTTGCCCATCAGACCGCCGCTGCTCCCGACGGTGGGGTCCCAGGACGCCCCGATGGACAGATGGGTCACCCCGCCCAGGTCGGCCGGGCCGTCTTCCTTCGTCAACGTGATCATGCCTGAGTCCTTTTGTGGCTCGACTGTTTACGTATGAAGTGTGCCTGGTGTCCCCGGCGCTCGGTCCTCGGAGGCAGCGGGACAGTTCCGGATCGTACGAGACCGGCGTCCGGAAGCCGACAGGGACACCGGGCCCCAACGAGCCGTGGACTCGGACCGCCCTCCGCTGCGAAGCCCGGAAACGACGCGCGCGCGAGCGCCCCGCAGGACCCGCGAGGCGGGCCTCAGGCCTCGGACGACCACCGGCACGTGAAGCGCCGCGAGGCGTGCTCGTAGGAGAACCTCACCCAGCGCGCGCCGCCGGGTCGGGTGACGTACGAGTGCCCCCAGTGGGTGAAGGGCTGGGTACGGTGGCTGCTCAGCAGCAGGCCCGGCGCCAGGACGGCCTCGAAGTACAGGTGCACCGCGTTGGCGTCGGAGCCGCCCAGGTCCATCGTGCGGCCGAAGTCCGCGTCCGGCGTCACCCCGAGCTCGTACGCCACCAGGTCGCACGGCTCACCGGCGGGCACGGCGTCGGTGAGGCGCTCGGTGACGATCCGGCCGCCCAACGCCCGCTCCACCTCGGGCAGCAGAGCCTTGAACGACAGCCCGCCGGGCTGCGGCCGGGTGAAGGCGCCGACGACGCGCTCGCTCATCCGGTCGGCCTCGGCCGAGACGAGCGGCTCGGCCAGCACCCGGAGCCGCGCCGGGACGAAGGCGCGGATCTCCGGGAAGCGCTGCCGAAGGGCGTACGTCAGGCCGACGATGTTCTCCTCCGGCCCGAGCGCGCCGATGGTCTCCGAGACCACGACGTCCGGTGGGCCGCCCACGTCCGCCTGCGTGACGTTGCCCTGGACGATGCGCACGCGTTCGAGCCCGGAGGTCCGCGTCGCGGCGGTGGCGAAGGCGGCGGTGTCCGTCAGGTACTCGACCCCGGTGACCGGCCCGGTCGTGTACTCGGCGGCGATGGCGGCGAGGATGCCCGTGCCCGTCCCGGCGTCCAGGACGCGGTCGTCCGGGGCGACGACCTCCGCCAGCGCGTCCCGGAAGGCCGAGACGCGCACGGCGTCGGCCAGCATGCGGGCCTGATGATGAACCTCGAACACTAGGTCAACTCCACGGGGTCGGTTTCCTTGCCCGGCGTCGCCGCCGCGATGTGTGCGTTGCTGAGCCATCGGTAGAGGACGGGCCCGAGTACGACGAAGATCGCGCCTCCGATGTAGAAGGGCCAGGACAGGCCCAGGTTCTTTGCCAGCACGCCGCCCAGGACCGCCCCCAACGCGGAGGCGCCCGTCGCGAGCGTGCGGAAGACGGCGGTGACGCGGCCCAGCATCCGATCAGGAATGAGGCGAGCCCGGAGGCTGGCGGCGATCACGGACTGGGTCATGACCACGAAGCCGTCGAGCGCCATCAGGGCGCTCATGGCCGCCGCGCTGTCGACCAGGCCGATCCCGGCGGTCGCGAGGCCCGACACGACGGTCGTCCACACCAGCGTCGTCCCCGGACGGGTGAACGCGCCGACGCGGTCGCCGTAGAAGCCGCCCAGGCAGGCCCCGACCGCTCCGCCCGCTAGCACGAGGCCGAACATCGCGGGCGCGGCACCGAGCCGCTCGACGACGGTGAGGGAGACGAGACTGTAGGTGGCGGCGCTGACCAGGTTGCCGACGCCGAACAGGGCGCACAGCGCGATGAGCATCCGGGACCCGGTGAACCCGCGGATGCCTTCGCGCAGGTCCTGGAGGAATGTGTTCGGCTTCCTCCCGTCAGCCGGTCCGCGCCGGCTGACGGGAAGCAGGAACATGAGCACGAGCGCCACCGCATAGCCCGCGGAGCCGAAGGCGAACGGTGCGGCCACGGCCAGCGCGAACAGACCGCTGCCCAGCGGAGGTCCGACGAAGCTGTTGGCGAGCGTGTAGGTCGCCAGCAACCGTCCGTTGGCCCGCTCCAGTTGATGATCCGCGACGATGCCGGGGACGAGCGCCGAGGACGTGTTGTCGTACAGCGTCTCGGCGACTCCGAAGACGAAGGCCAGTCCGTAGAGCATGACGATGTGGACGTGGCCGGTCGCCAGGCCCAGTGCGAGGACGCCGGCGCCGACGGCACGGGTGGCGCTGGCCGTCCGCAGCAGCAGGACCCGGTCGACACGGTCGGCCAGCGTCCCCATCGGAATCGAGAGGAGCAGCCAGGGCAGGTACTGCACCGCGGTGATGACGGCGATGGCGACGGGGTCCCGGGTCAGGGTGAGAGCGGCCAACTGGGTCGCTGCCATCAGGACGCCGTCGGCGACATTCGACGTCGCGGTCGCCGACCAGAGCCTGCGGAACCGTCGCCACGCGGCCCGGTCGGATGCCAGGTCCGTCAGGTCCGTCATCGTGTCTCCCCCCACGTGAGCTGCGGCAGCGGTGACGGAGTCCGCCGATCGGCCGCTCAACTTCTGTTCTGTGCGAGCCCGGCGGTGAGGCGTCGGACGAAGTCCTCGTCGAGGTCGAAGTCCGCTGCCGGCGGCACGTACAGCGAGGAGCCGTACTGGAACACCTGGGCGTCGGAGGCGAGTTGCCCCAGGGTCCCGCGGGTGACCTCGGGGCTCCGCCCGGGCGCCGACGCCGAGATGACGGCGTAGTACGGATGGTCCGCGGCGAAGGTGCGGAGCAGGTAGTCCCGCAGCGACGACAGGTTGTTGGACTTCCAGGGCGCTTCGAAGTCGACGCGCACGTTCCCCACCGAGGCGGGATGATAGATCAACACCCCCAGCGTGCTGTCGAGTCCGACCTTGTACATCAGCAGCCGGTTGGAGTCGATGACCGTCGTGCCACGGGAAAGATAGTCGACATCGAGGTCTGCCGCGATCGTGTCGAAGCTGGAGACACCGGGGACGATCTCCACCCGCAGGTCGTCCCGCTCCTTGGCCATCCTGGTCAGCACGCTGGTGGTGGAGACGCCGAGGTGAGGGTTGCCGGGCACCAGATAGGCGACGTGCCCGCCCTCCCTCGCGAGGCCGAGGAGCGCCTCCAGGATGGCGTCGTAGTTGTCCGAGTCCACGCCGTTCAGTCTGTAGAGTCCGGAGATGTCCTCGATCCGGCGCGGGCCCATCGAGGTGAGCCAGCGGCTGATCCCCGGCCAGGTGGCCGAGTACACGACGACATCGGCCGTACGGATGACGGCCATCCCGCCCACCGTGATGTCGCGGGTCGGGAGCATCCCGGTGCCCACCACCGTGATCCGGTCGATCCGACTGGACGCGGAGTGGCCCGCGGGGTGCTGAGGAACTGCCCCGCGCTGAGGAACTTCGGAATGCCGAGGGACTTCGGAATGCCGAGGGACTTCGGAATGCTGAGGGACTCCGTAGTGCTGAGGGACTCCGTAGTGCTGAGGGACTCCGTAGTGCTGAGGGACTCCGTAGTGCTGAGGGACTCCGTAGTGCTGAGGGACTTCGGAGTGCTGAGGGACTTCAGTCAAGGCGTGCTCCTGAGGTGAGTCGGTCGACGAGCGCAGCGCTTTCCAGGTGCGCGGCGCAGGACAGCGGCCCGATCCGTACCGGCCGCAGCCCGATCCCGCGCGCGATGCTCTCGGTGGCGTCCGCGGCCGTCCCGTCGTCCGTGGCGTACGGCGCGTAGTCGGGGGCGTCGGAGTCGAGCCCGGCGACGGTCAAGGTGTTGAACGCCTTGGCGATCCGGACGTAGGGCAGGGCCCGGGCGATTCCGAGGCACCCCTCCCCGGCCCCGAACGGGTCGCCCTGTTCCCGTGCGAACAGCGGATTCGTGACGTCGATGAGCAGCTTTCCGGCGGAGAAGGCCGGGAAGCGCCGGCTCAGGCGCAGCGCGACGGGATAGGGCAGGGCGAGGACCAGGAGGTCGGCGTCGGCCAGCACGGTCGCCATGTCGGCGAGGAGGGCCGGACGCCCGGCGAAGACGGGGTATCGGTGGGCCCGTTCCGTCGCCTCGGCCACATGGCGGGTCGTGACGCGTACCGGGACCTCGTGGCGTGCCAGGCGCGCGGCGAGGGCCAGCCCGAAGGGACCGGCGCCCAGAATCCCCACCCTCATCGGTGTGCCCCCGTGGACCCGGCCGTGACGGCGGACATGGCGTACCGGTGGGCCCGCCGAATGATCTGCCAACAGATCTCCAGCTCGGACCGGTCGCGCGGCGCCCAGACGAGCAGGGACCGGTCATGGACGACGTATCCGGTGAGCAGATGGGGCAGAGCCCACCGCTTGGCCAGGAGCTCGGCATGGTCCTCGGCGCTGAAGACGGCGTGGAGCGACCCGTCGTGCGGCGGGTGGAAGTGCAGGAACTCCGTGCCTGCCATGAGGCCGTCACCCGGCGGCTCCTCGCCGGCCACGTGGAAGGCCACGGTGCCCGGGATCGCCAGGAGCGTGCGCCGGACCCGGACTCCGGGCAGCTCGCTCGTGCGCCGGATCAGCTCGTCGCGCGCACCGGGCACACCGTTCTGCGTGATCTGCTGCTGCGGCACCTCGATGGTCGTGTGCGGTGTCGCGCCCAGGCGCGGCGGCAGCTCATCGGCCCCGCCGGGCACGCCGAGGATCCGCCGGCGCGCCGCGACGGCGTCCGGGAGCCCGTGCAGCACCCCGGTCATCTCGTCCCCCGCGAGCTCCAGGTGCAGTGCGCCGAGATTGGCCCGGATGTGGCCGACGTCGGCCGATCCCGGGATGAGCGCCACATGACGGCCGACCTCCAGGAGGAGCCTCAGCACCAGCTGCCCGACGGCGCTGCGCGCCAGCCTCCGAGGGGCGTCCTCAAGAGCGCCGGAGAGGAAGAACTGACCGTGATCGAAAGGCTGGTGGGCCAGGAAGGCGCTACCGGCCGCCGCGCAGGCATCCACGACGGCGAGCGTCGCCTCGTCCAGCCGCAGCAGCGACAACCGGTTCTGGACCGAGGCGATGCGGCCGGACCGCACGGCGCGGGCCAATTGCTCGGCCGATACGTTGCAGACGCCGACCTCGCGTACCTCGCCCCGGTCCCGCAGGTCCCAGAGCGCTCCGAGCGACTCCTCGATGGGGACGGCCGGATCGACACAGTGCAGTTGTACGAGGTCGAGGTGGCCGCGGCCCAGCCGGCGCATCGAGTCGCGCGCCTCCTCGACGAGCCGTTCGGGCCGGCCGTCGGCGGTCCAGGTGCGGGCCGCGGGGTGCCGCTGGCCCACCTTGGTGGCGACGACCGGCCGGTCCGAACGGCCGGCCAGGGCGCGTCCGACGATCTCCTCGGACCAGCCCGGGCCGTAGGAGCCGGCCGTGTCGATGAGATCGATCCCGCTGTCGCAGGCCACCCGCACCACGGTGACGGCTTCCGCCACATCACGTGGCGGCCCCCAGGCGTCGGGTCCGCAGAACTTGTTGCCGCCGAGGCCGATCCGCCGCACCGGGGGCAGCCCGCCGATGGTCAGATGCGTCGATACGCTCACGACCGGCCTCCCGGCGTCGTGAGGGAGCGCGGCCGGACGGGGAGCGGCCGGACGGGGAGCGCCACGAGTGAACGGCCGAGCGCCTGTTCCGTCCACGCGTGCCCCTGGGACCGGTCGGCCTCCATGCCCGCGAGCACCGGCAGCAGCGCACCGAGCATGGCGCTGATCTCGACCCGGGCGAGCGATGCGCCGAGGCAGTAGTGGCGCCCGTGCGAGAAGCTCAGGTGCGGATTGGGGTTTCTGCCCAGGTCCATCTCCCGGGGCCGGTCGAAGACCCGGGCGTCCATGTTGCACAGCCGCAGGAAGACCGCGATCCGGGCCCCCGCCGGCAGCGTGTGCCCTGCCACCGTGATGGCCTTGCGCGCCGTCCGTGCCACCACGTGGGCGGGCGAGTGAAGACGGAGCATCTCCTCCACCGCGGCGGGAAGCCGGCCCGGGCCTGCCGCGCGCAGGGCCTGGAGACGGCGTGGCTCCCACAGCAGCGCGAGCACGAGGTTGCCGAACAGGTTCGCGCTGGTCTCGAAGCCCGCCAGGAGCAGCAACGCCACGGTCGCGCACATGAGTTCGCGATCGCCCTCACAGGCGGCGGCCAGCCGGGCCGGCAGATCGCCCTCGAACCGTGCGGTGTCGATCAGGAGTTCCGCGGTCGACCGCAGCTCCACGGCCACCCGGTCGAGGAAGTCGCGGTCCTCGTCGCCGGTGGAACGGATGCGACCGGCGAGCTCCACCACCGTGGGTACAGCCGCGGGGTCCAGGCCGAGGAGGTGCGCGAGGATCTTCACGGTGCACGGAACGGCGAAGTCCATGATGACGTCGGCGCTGCCCGTGGCCTCGGCCCGCGACCGGAAGGCCTCCGCGCAGGACGCGCTGAGCGCCTCCAGCCGGGGGCCTTCGGCGCTGACAGCTCCCCGGGCGAAGTCGGTGTCGAACGCGGAGCGCAGGCGCCGGTGCGCGGTCCCGTCAAGAAAGACGAAGAACTTCTCGGCAAGCTGGTTCCAGCGACTGCCCGCCGTGGGGTAATCGAACCGTGGCTCCGCATCGGGAGAGCGAAGAATATGCACGGCCTCCGGATGGCCGGTGACGAGATAGTCGCCGCGCGAGGTCCTGGCGATCGGCGGCGCCGATTCCAACGCCCGATAGGCATCGTCGGCGAAAGCGTCGCTCGGGTCATTGTCGATCTCGAAGGAAGAAAGGACGGCCTGTTCCGCGTAAGAAGTCATTTTATTGCGAAACCCACAATGCTGCACCGGAAATGGTCACCGGCGGCGGGGAGTACGGGATTGACGCGGTGCTCGGCCCGGCCGTTGATCAGCACGAGCCGGTTGGGGCGTGCCGAGTAGAAACGGCCGGCGCCGATCCGCATCCGCCGCTCTTCTGCCGGATCGGTACGGAAATCAGGTCCGACAATCGCGCCCACGGCCTCGTAGTCCGGCCGTCCGGTACTGCCGGCGGCGTCTCGGGCCCGTTCCCCGACGCCGAGTTCCGTCGTGCCGTCCAGAACCAGGAGCTCACCGCCCCAGGAGGAATCCCAGCGAGGATGCGCGTAGAAGATGTACGCGCCGTCCACCTGGTCGGTATCGGCGTGCCAGAACAAGCCCGCCCCGGCGCCCATGGCCACGACCTTGCCGGTCAGGATGCGGCTGCCGATCACCCCGGCGCCCGGCCCGTCCGAGAGCCCCTCGCCACCGCTCTGCAGCCGGTCCACGAAGTCGCCGATGAGACCGAGGCCTTCCGGGGTCGACTCCTTCTGGCCCCGCAGGACTCTCTCACTCTGAATGACGGGCAGCCCCGGCGGACCGTAGGGCTTGTTCCATTTCGTCGAGTGGATGAGCCCGTAGTCAATGTACTGAATACTGTTGCTCAGACGCCCGAAGGCGTCCCGGTCGAGAAAGTCGTCAATCACCGAACAGGTGTCATCACGGTACGAGACACGCAAGGGGATCACTTCTCCTTCCAAGTCGGGACGCCTTCAGGCGTCAAACGTCCTCTACTAGATGCGCGACAGGACATCCTCCGGGATGGCCTGGAGGCAGCGCGGCCACAGCAGCGCTTCGATCTGCTCGTCGGATACCTCGATCGTCGCGACCTCGGTCTCCGCAGCCTGAATCTCGTTCATTTCGGTTGCACCCCCTTCTCGGTTCCATTGAATTCACCATGCTTCCGCCGCACGGTGCTTGTTCGCCGAATCGGCTCGGGCCCGCATTGCGAACTCGAACCGGCCGACGACGAACAATTTAGCGATCGCACGATCTGTGTGGACCTGCATCTTTGGAGGTTGACCCGGGCACCAGGACGAGGTACGGGCAGAGGGTGGGTCGCTCGCCCGACGGGCGGGTTCGGGCAGCAGGCTCAGCGGTGCCGCGGGGCGCCAGGACGGCCGCAGGTGGCCAGGGCGGCCACAGGGGGCATGGGTGGCACGGGGTGAGGGGCACGGAGGTGGAGGGGGCACGGCCGGCTCCTCCGGCGATGCCCACCGCCCGGCCTCACCGCCCGGCCCCGGAATCCCGCGCCTCCGCCTTCACCGTGTCAGCGCCGTGCTGCTGCTGCGTCAGCACGGAAAACCGGCATAAAGAAAACCCCTCTGACCGCGTTTCCGCAGGTCAGAGGGGTTTAACTAAGTGGAGCCTAGGAGATTCGAACTCCTGACATCTGCCTTGCAAAGGCAGCGCTCTACCAACTGAGCTAAGGCCCCGGGCCACAACGAACGAGGGCAACGCCCGGCACGTCCGTGCCAGGGCTACCGTCGTGGACCAGAGTACCGGGTGACCCCCGCAATCCTGCAAAAGGATAGGGACTCCCCGTGGACGACCACGCTCCGTAAGATGCTCGCAGGTTCGCAGCAGCGAAGCCGGAGCGATGGGGAGACGCCATGGACGCAGCGCAACAAGAGGCGACGGCAAGAGCCAGAGAGCTTCAACGCAGTTGGTACGGGGAGCCGTTGGGGGCGCTCTTCCGTCGACTGATCGATGATCTCGGCCTGAACCAGGCCCGGCTGGCCGCTGTTCTCGGACTCTCCGCCCCGATGCTCTCCCAGCTGATGAGCGGCCAGCGGGCCAAGATCGGGAACCCCGCCGTGGTCCAGCGCGTCCAGGCCCTCCAGGAGCTGGCGAGCCAGGTCGCCGACGGCAGCGTCAGCGCGGGCGAGGCCACCGACCGCATGGAGGAGATCAAGAAGTCGCAGGGCGGATCGGTCCTGACCGCCACCGGCCAGACCACTTCCACCGGTGGCGCTCCCACCGTCCGCCGTGTGGTGCGCGAGATCCAGTCCCTGCTGCGGTCGGTCTCGGCGGCCGGCGACATCATCGAAGCCGCGGACGCCCTCGCCCCGACCCACCCGGAGCTGGCAGAGTTCCTCAGGGTGTACGGAGCGGGACGCACCGCGGAGGCGGTCGCGCACTACGAGGGACACCAGAGCTAGCGACTCCGGACCACGACGGACGACGGAGCCAGGGCACGCGCGCACCGTGCGACGCCCTGGTGCCGTCAGGGGCACGGGGGCCGGACACGGGCCGCGGCGGACGCCGCGGCACCACAGGAACGGGGAGCGGGCGCAGCACAATGGGTGAGGTCTTCGCTGGTCGGTACGAACTGATCGATCCGATCGGACGGGGCGGGGTCGGCGCCGTCTGGCGCGCCTGGGACCACCGCCGCCGCAGGTACGTCGCCGCCAAGGTGCTCCAGCAGAGCGACGCGCACACGCTGCTGCGCTTCGTCCGCGAACAGGCCCTGCGCATCGAGCACCCGCACGTGCTGGCCCCGGCCAGCTGGGCCGCCGACGACGACAAGGTCCTGTTCACCATGGATCTGGTGAGCGGCGGCTCGCTCGCCCATGTCATCGGCGACTACGGCCCGTTGCCCCCGCGCTTCGTCTGCCTGCTGCTGGACCAGCTGCTCTCCGGCCTCTCCACGGTGCACGCCGAAGGAGTGGTGCACCGCGACATCAAGCCCGCCAACATCCTGATGGAGGCGACCGGAACGGGCCGCCCGCATCTGCGTCTCTCCGACTTCGGCATCTCGATGCGCAAGGGCGAGCCCCGGCTCACCGAGACCAACTACGTGGTCGGCACCCCCGGTTACTTCGCGCCCGAGCAGATGATGGGCGCCGAGCCCGACTTCCCCGCGGACCTCTTCGCGGTCGGCCTGGTCGCGCTCTACCTCATCCAGGGCCAGAAGCCCGACGCCCGGGCCCTGGTGGAGCACTTCGCCGCGCACGGCACCCCGAGTGCCCCGAGCGGCATTCCCGAGCCTCTGTGGCAGGTTCTCGCCGGTCTGCTCCAGCCGGACCCGCACGCCCGGTTCCGGACCGCGACGGGCGCGCGCAAGGCCCTGACCGCGGCGGTCGAGATGCTGCCCGAACCCGGCCCGGACGACGAGCCGGTGGAGGTGTTCGACCAGATCGGGCCGCTGCCGGCCGGGTTCGGCCCGGACGGGCCCGTCACCGCCCCCCAGCAGCCCGAGAAGCCCGCGCCCACCCCTGCGCAGCCGACCGTTCCGGGGCCCGGCCGACAGGCCTACACACCGCCTCTCGCGTCGATGTCCGAGACGGGCAGCTTCCATCTCGCGCCCCCGCCCGGCGCCGCGCCCCCGCAGCAACAGCCCTACGCACAGCCGGGGTTCCAGCAGCCGGCCGCACCGCTCGCGCCGGACGCGCCGCCCCCGTACGCCGTCGGCGCGCCGGACCTCTCCCAGGCGCCGACCTCCGGCGTACCGCACGATCCCGTCGCCACCCGGACCTACACCGCCCAGCGTCAACAACCACCGGTGCCGTCCCCGCCGGTGCAGCACGCCGCGCCCCACGTGCCCCCACGGGGAACGCGTCCGGGACCGCCCCCGAAGGTGGCGGCCGCGGTCCTGGTGGTGGCACTGATCTGCTTCGCGGTCGGCATCTGGGCCCTGACCCAGATCTGACGGTCCCGCCGCCGGACCGGCTACCAGCCCTGCGGCGGCCGGTGGCCCCCGTCGGCCGGCTGACCCGAGGCCGGGGCCCCGGCGGCGCGGCGGCGGGCCAGCAGCGTCCAGACGCCCAGCCCGAGCACCAACACGGACCCGGTGCCGATGCCGGCCGCGGCGACCACCGTCATCGGGCCGCTCTGCGCGGCCTCCCGGGCGTTCTTCCCCTTCCGGGCCACTTCCCGGTCCTGGTCGGTGACGCCGAAGACCCCCGCGTCACCCTCGTACGGAGACGTCTCGGCGTCGTTCTTCACCTGGACCGCCAGCTCGAACGGGATCGGCTCCTCGCCGTAGGCCTCCTTGAGCTTCGGGCTGAGGGACACCGACAGGTAGTACCAGCCCGCGAAGCGCATGGCGCTGACCTGGGCCGACGGGTCGAACCGATTGCGGTAGGCCACCGGCGGCAGCGGACGCAGGGACGCGGAGGCGGGCCCTCCGGAGTACGAGAGCATGGCCTCGGAGACATGCCCCTGGGCGGGGTTGTCCAGCGACAGGGTGAGCGCGTTGCCCACGAACTCCTTGCCGGTGCTCGTGCTGTTGGAGAGACCGGCGGTGGCATGGATCTGCTGGCCCCAGTCCACCGGCACCCGGTAGAAGCGGGTCTGCCCCGGGGCGACCGTGTCCTGCCAGCGGCCGTCCTCCAGGCCGGTGGCCTCGGAGTACCCGGCCCCGCCGGACCGCTTCTCCTGCTTCCCGGTCAGCGGCTTCGCCGAGGCCGAGGGCCAACTCTCGGGCCCGTCCGTCGGCATGGACACCCCGCTCCTCAGCCGCGGCTCCTGAAGGAAGCGCAACTCCAGTCCCCAGGCTTCGGAGTTGGACGTCTCCTTGCTCTCGCGCTCGACGAGTACGTCGTACTGGCCGCTCTCCTGGCAGCTGGCGCCGCCCTCCTCGATGGTCCGGGAGGCGTACGCGGCGATGGGACGCGCGTACTCACCCGAGCCGAAGTTCGCCCGCTCCGAGCCGCACCGGGTGTCGTCGGTCTCCCGGAGGCTGACGGTGATGCCGTCGCCGTAGGCGACCTCGCCGCTGTCGCCGGGCACCGCGACCGCCGACACGTAGGCGGCGGAGACGTCGTCCAGCGTGACCCGGTAGTAGAGCTTCTCGCCCGGCTTGATCATGCTGCGGTACGGGACGCCCTCGTCCAGGGTGGACGCCTCGACGTTGGTCGCCGCGCCCTGCACGTTCTTCGCGTCGGGGTCGAACGCGTACACCCCGGGGCCCGCCGCGTGCGCCTGCCCCGGCAGGGCCGCCGCCGCGCACATCGCCGCGAGTACCGCGGCCATCACCCGGCCCCTGTTGCGCTGCCTCTTCACGCGCTTCCCCTCGTCGTCCCCACGCGCCGGTGCCGTCGACCGTCCGGCCGCGATGCCGGTCCATCCTGCCCCGCCCGCACCGCCGCTGTCTCCGGCCACAGCCGCATTACCCCTTCTTGTCCGCGTTGCGACCCCTGTCGGCGCCTCACCGGCACCTCACCGGAGTCCGCTGGAGTTCACTGGAGCAATTCATTCGTGTGCTCAAGTGAACTCGCGAGGGCGAGACATCAAGAGGTACGGGCGTCACGCGGGCACGACAAAGGGCCCGTACGCCGAGAGACGGGCCCCGAACAGCACGAAGCCCCGGCCGCTCAGCGACCGGGGCCCGTAACAGACTGTGCCGTCTCACACACCCGAACCTGCGGGCACGGAGTCGGTCGCCTCCGTCCACAGATCCTGCTCGGCGCGATCCGCCTGGATCTGGCGGTACACGAGGAGCCCGCCGATGGCGGCCAGTGCGACCAGGAGAAGCTTCTTCACCGCGCGACCTCGTCTTTCCTTGGCGTAAGGGCCTTCTGTCGCCGACTATACACACCGGCCGATACCGATCGGTGACCTGCCCGGGGCCTCGGTGCGACCCCTCTTCGGCGTCCGGAACGACCTCCCGCCGCCCTCTTTCGGCCGCCCGGGAGGGCCTGTCCACACCGGTTGCACCATACGAGTGGTGTTCATCCGAAGATCAGCGCAGAGCGGGCGTCGCTCCTCGAAATCACGGCCCGGATCCACATGATCGGAGAAGTCAGCAACCGGACCGTCCGAAAGCGAGGGGCCATGAGCACCTTCCAGCCCAAGAACCTCTGGACCGCCTTCATCACCGCCTTCTTCGCCCTCCTGGCGTCGCTGGGCCTCGCCACCGCCACGGCGAGCGCCGCGAACGCCACGAACGCCGCGGCGCAGCCCAGCCCCACGACCCAGGAGCACACGGCCCCCACCGCGGCAACTCCGATCGCCCCCTCGGTCCGATGGACCCTTCCGCGTGACCGGGCGCTTCCGCCCACGATGAAGCAGCGCATCCGCGCCGAGGCCCACGGCTCCTCCCCGGCCACGCGTCACCTGTCGCTCGACCCCGCGGAGACCGCCACGACCGGCCCGGCCGGCTCCCACCACACAGCCCCGGAAGGCGACTCCCCGGCGCCACCCCCCTGATCCCGGCGCCCACCGCACTCCGGGGCCCCTGGTCCGGTTCACACCGGCCGGGGGCCCTTTTCGTGTGCCCGGCCCCGTGTGCCCACGGCACGGCCTGCGAGGATGGCCCGCACCAGCGGCCGGGCCGCGACGGGATCAGCAGAAGGGCACGCCGTGGCCGCGTTGGGCTTCTTCTTCATCGTCCTGCCGTGCCTGGCCGTCGTGAGCTTCACCAGCTTCGCCGCCTGCCGGGCCCAACAGCACAGGGCCTTCAAGGTCCTGGCGTACGTGTGCCTCTCGGTCGGCCTCGTCTGCGGGCTGACTCCGGTAGCGGTGCTGATGTACGCGTCCACGCTGTAGGCGCCTTCCCGTGCCCTCGGGGGGCCGGACATGCGAAAGGCCCCCCACCGTCTCCGGTGAGGGGCCTTCAGGCTGGTGGGGCTAACAGGATTTGAACCTGTGGCCTCATCCTTATCAGGGATGCGCTCTAACCAACTGAGCTATAGCCCCGCCGCGCTGCTGCGCTGACTTCTGAAGATTAGCGCACGTCGGGGCCAGTCCCAAAATCGATACCCGGCGCGCTACTCGTCCTCGGCCAGCGTGAGCTCGACGCCGCCCACGAAGCCCGCCGACAGGTTGTAGATGAAGGCGCCCAGCGTCGCCAGCGCGGTGGCCAGCACCACGTCGATCACGGCGATGACCGACGTGAAGATGAGCACGCGCGGCAGCGACAGGAACGACTGCAGATCGAAGCCGTTGCTCTCGTTCGAGCCGGTGGCCTCGCTGATCGTGCCGCCGACGGTCTCGAAGACGCCCATCGCGTCCATGACCATCCACAGCACCGCCGACGCCACCACCGTGCAGATGCCCAGCGCGATCGACAGCAGGAAGCTGACCTTCATCACCGACCACGGGTCGGCCTTGGCCACCCGCAGACGGGCCTTGCGGGTACGCGGAGTGGTCCGCGCCCCCGTGCGCGGCTTGCGCGTCGCCTGGGCGCCGCCCACGCCCTGCGCGCCGCCCAACGTGCCGTCGCCCGGCTGTCCGGGGCGCTGGCCGCCCTGGGTGCCGCCGCCGGGCGCCTGGTACGCCTGGGGCGGGTGGTACGGCCCCGACGGCCCCGGTGCGGGCTCACGCTCACCGGGCAGGGGCCCGGTCGCGTAACCCTCGTACTGGGGCTGAGGCCCTCGTGTGTCCGTCACAGTGCCCCCTTGGGAGTCCGTGGCAGGGCCACGGGCACCGTTCGCTCCAGCTCCGGAAGCGGCCGAACCGGCGCCCGTGGCTCCACTCACGCTCTACTCCTCGTGCTCCCCGGTCGAAGGCTCCGTGCCCTCGACAGTGCCCTCGATCACGCCCTCGGCGTGAACCTCGGCCGCCTCGCCCTCGACGTCATCGGTCCCATCGACCTCTTCCGCCTCACGGCCGGCCTCAGCGTTGCGCGCGATGCCGACGACGGCGTCGCGCTTGCCCAGATTGATCAGTTGAACGCCCATGGTGTCACGGCCCGTCTCCCTGACTTCATTGACTCGCGTACGAATCACACCACCGCCGAGCGTGATGGCGAGAATCTCGTCGGTCTCCTCGACCACCAGCGCACCGACGAGCGATCCGCGGTCCTCCACGATCTTGGCGGCCTTGATGCCGAGGCCGCCGCGGCCCTGGACGCGGTACTCGTCGACGGGGGTCCGCTTCGCGTACCCGCCGTCGGTAGCGGTGAAGACGAACGTACCGGGCCGGACGACATTCATCGAGAGCAGTTCGTCGCCCTCGCGGAAACTCATCCCCTTGACCCCCGAGGTGGCACGGCCCATCGGGCGCAGCGCGTCGTCCGTCGCGGTGAAGCGGATCGACTGGGCCTTCTTGCTGATGAGCAGCAGATCGTCCTCGGCCGACACCAGCTCGGCGCCGATCAGCTCGTCGTCGCCGCCGTCCGGCATCTCGCGCAGGTTGATCGCGATGACACCGCCCGAGCGCGGCGAGTCGTAGTCCTTGAGCGCGGTCTTCTTCACCAGACCGCCCTTCGTCGCCAGGATCAGGTACGGCACGGCCTCGTAGTCGCGGATCGCGAGGATCTGGGCGATCTTCTCGTCCGGCTGGAAGGCCAGCAGGTTGGCGACGTGCTGGCCGCGCGCGTCCCGGCCGGCGTCCGGGAGCTCGTACGCCTTGGCCCGGTAGACCCGGCCCTTGTTCGTGAAGAACAGCAGCCAGTGGTGGGTCGTCGAGACGAAGAAGTGGTCGACGATGTCGTCTTCCCGCAGCTTCGTCCCGCGCACGCCCTTGCCGCCGCGCTTCTGCGAGCGGTAGTCGTCCGTCTTCGTGCGCTTCACATAGCCGCTGCGGGAGATCGTGACGACGATGTCCTCCTCGGCGATCAGGTCCTCGATGGACATGTCACCGTCGAAGGGCACCAGCGCCGAGCGCCGTTCGTCGCCGAACTTGTCGACGATCGCCGCCAGCTCCTCGCTGACGATGGTGCGCTGCTTGGCGGGCGAGGCCAGGATCTCGTTGTACTCGTTGATCTTCGCCTGGAGCTCGTCGTGCTCGGCGGTGATCTTCTGGTGCTCCAGCGCGGCCAGTCGGCGCAGCTGCATCTCCAGGATCGCGTTGGCCTGGAGCTCGTCGATCTCCAGAAGGCCCATCAGGCCCTCGCGCGCGATCTCCACCGTGTTGGAACGCCGGATGAGGGCGATGACCTCGTCGATGGCGTTCAGGGCCTTGAGGAGGCCGCGCAGGATGTGCGCCCGCTCCTCCGCCTTGCGCAGCCGGAACTTCGTCCGCCGGACGATGACCTCGATCTGGTGCGTCACCCAGTGGCGGATGAACGCGTCGATCGACAGCGTGCGCGGCACCCCGTCGACGAGCGCCAGCATGTTCGCGCCGAAGTTCGTCTGGAGGTCGGTGTGCTTGTACAGGTTGTTCAGGACGACCTTGGCGACCGCGTCCCGCTTGAGGACGACGACCAGGCGCTGACCCGTACGCGAGGAGGTCTCGTCGCGGACGTCCGCGATCCCGCCGACCCTGCCGTCCTTGACCAGGTCGGCGATCTTCTGCGCGAGGTTGTCGGGGTTGGTCTGGTACGGAAGCTCCGTGACGACCAGGCACTGGCGGCCCTGGATCTCCTCGACCGCGACGACCGCGCGCATCGTGATGGAACCACGGCCGGTGCGGTACGCCTCCTCGATGCCCTTGCGGCCCACGACCAGCGCGCCCGTGGGGAAGTCGGGGCCCTTGATGCGCTCGATCAGCGCGTCCAGCAGCTCCTCGTGGGAGGCCTCGGGGTGCTCCAGGTACCACTGGGCGCCGGAGGCGACCTCGCGGAGGTTGTGCGGCGGGATGTTGGTCGCCATGCCGACCGCGATGCCCGCGGAGCCGTTGACCAGCAGGTTCGGGAAGCGCGCCGGCAGGACCGTCGGCTCCTGGTTGCGGCCGTCGTAGTTGTCCTGGAAGTCGACGGTCTCCTCGTCGATGTCCCGGACCATCTCCATGGACAGCGGCATCATCTTGCACTCGGTGTACCGCATGGCGGCGGCCGGGTCGTTGCCCGGGGAACCGAAGTTGCCGTTGGAGTCCACCAGCGGCATCCGCATCGACCAGTGCTGCGCGAGGCGCACCAGGGCGTCGTAGATGGAGGAGTCGCCGTGCGGGTGGTACGTGCCCATGACGTCGCCGACGACGCGGGCGCACTTGTAGAAGCCCTTCTCGGGGCGGTACCCGCCGTCGTACATCGCGTACAGCACCCGGCGGTGGACGGGCTTGAGGCCGTCCCGTACGTCGGGCAGCGCACGCGAGACGATGACGGACATCGCGTAGTCGAGGTAGGAGCGCTGCATCTCCGTCTCGAGCCCGACGGGCTCGACACGCATGCCCACACCGGGGACGGTCTCTTCCTCGGGCGTCACGGGTTCAGGTGTCACAGGGGTGTTCTCGTCGGCCATTGCTGGTCAAAGTCCTTTCGAGCTGCGGCGTCGCTGGTACGGCCGACTCAGATGTCGAGGAAGCGGACGTCCTTGGCATTGCGCTGGATGAACGAGCGCCGTGCCTCGACGTCCTCACCCATGAGCACCGAGAACAGGTCGTCGGCCTGCGCCGCGTCGTCCAGCGTGACCTGGCCGAGGACCCGGTGGTCGACGTCCATGGTCGTGACGCGCAGCTCTTCGGCGTTCATCTCGCCGAGGCCCTTGAAGCGCTGGATCGAGTCTTCCTTGATCCGCTTGCCGTTCTGCTTGCCGAGCGCCACCAGGGCGTCGCGCTCCCGGTCCGAATACGCGTACTCGAAGTCGTCCCGGCCCCACTTGATCTTGTAGAGCGGCGGGCGCGAGAGGTAGACGTGCCCGGCCTCCACCAGCGGCCGCATGAAGCGGAAGAGGAAGGTCAGCAGCAGGGTGTTGATGTGCTGACCGTCGACGTCGGCGTCCGCCATAAGAATGATCTTGTGATAGCGGAGCTTCTCGATATCGAAGTCCTCGTGGACCCCGGTGCCGAACGCCGAGATCAGCGCCTGGACCTCGGTGTTCTGGAGGATCTTGTCGATCCGGGCCTTCTCGACGTTCAGGATCTTGCCGCGGATGGGCAGGATCGCCTGGTACATCGGGTTGCGGCCGGACTTCGCCGAACCACCGGCGGAGTCACCCTCGACGATGAAGATCTCGCACTTGGTGGGGTCGTTCGACTGGCAGTCGCTGAGCTTGCCCGGCAGCGAGGCGCTCTCCAGCAGCCCCTTGCGCCGCGTCAGGTCACGCGCCTTGCGGGCCGCCACCCGGGCGGTCGAGGCGGCGATGCCCTTGCGGATGATGTCGGCGGCCTCGTTGGGATTCCGGTCGAACCAGTCCGTCAGCTGCTCGTGCACGACCTTCTGCACGAAGGTCTTGGCCTCCGTGTTGCCCAGCTTGGTCTTCGTCTGGCCCTCGAACTGCGGCTCGCCCAGCTTCACCGAGATGATCGCGGTGAGGCCCTCGCGGACATCCTCGCCGGTGAGGTTGTCGTCCTTCTCGCGGAGCAGCTTCTTGTCGCGCGCGTACCGGTTGACCAGCGAGGTCAGCGCCGCACGGAAGCCCTCCTCGTGCGTACCGCCCTCGTGCGTGTGGATCGCGTTGGCGAAGGAGTAGACACCCTCGGTGTACTGCGTGTTCCACTGCATGGCGATCTCGGCCGAGAGGAGACGGTCCTTGTCCTCGGCCTCGATGTCGATCACCGACTGGTGAATGACGTCGCCCTTGCGGGAGTTGAGGTACTTCACGAAATCGACGATGCCGTTTTCGTAGTGGTACGTGACCGTGCGGGCGGTCTCCTCCTCGGCGGGCTCGACCGCGTCCGCGCTGTCCGCGCCCGCCGTCGCCTTCGCCGACTCCCGCTCGTCGGTGAGCTTGAGAGTGAGGCCCTTGTTGAGGAACGCCATCTCCTGGAAGCGGCGGGAGAGGGTCTCGAAGCTGTACTCGGTGGTCTCGAAGATGTCCCCGTCGGCCCAGAAGGTGACCGTCGTACCGGTCTCCTCGGTGGCCTCGTGCTGGGCCAGCGGGGCGGTCGGGACACCGAGCTTGTAGTCCTGGGTCCAGCGGTGGCCGTCGGTCTTGACCTCGACGGCGACCCGGGTGGACAGGGCGTTGACGACGGAGACGCCGACGCCGTGCAGACCGCCGGAGACGGCGTAGCCGCCGCCGCCGAACTTGCCGCCCGCGTGCAGCACGGTCAGCACGACCTCGACGGCCGGCTTTCCTTCGGACGGCACGATGCCGACCGGGATGCCCCGGCCGTTGTCGATCACGCGCACCCCGCCGTCGGGGAGGATCGTGACGTCGATGGTGTCCGCGTGGCCCGCCATCGCCTCGTCGACCGAGTTGTCGACGACTTCCTGCACCAGGTGGTGCAGGCCGCGCTCACCGGTCGAGCCGATGTACATGCCAGGCCGCTTGCGGACCGCGTCCAGCCCTTCCAGCACAGTGATCGCGCTGGCGTCGTACGAGGCGGCGACCTCGCCGTGCTCGCCCGCTGTGGACGGAATGTTCTCGTTGGGGTTGCCGGAATCGGCCACGAAGCGCCCTTTCTGGCACAGCACAGGCCGTTCTCCGGACAGGCGGGAGCGGCTGCGTCGTTCGGCTTGTATCGACGACTCCCGCCTCAGCGGCGGGATTACTCACCAGTCTACCGGTAGCACTGACATGAATGGGGGTTTGCCGGTACCTGAGTACGCATGTGCCGCCCTGAATGAGCGGCTGACGACTCCCCATATTCGGGAAGGGGCTCCAAGAGGCCCTGAAGGGCTTTGAGCGCTTCGGCCTGTCAACCTCTCGCTACGGTGAGGGACGCCCCGGCCGTACCGGCCGGTTTCCTCTCGAGCGAACCCTGACGAACCCGCCCATACTCCCGCCCGGTACACGACAAGTTTACGCCAAAAGTGCAGATCAGCGCGGTCAACGGTCGTCCTTCCGGAAGCGGCGGCAGGAGCGGGCAACCCGACCGCGGGCCCACCGCGGCCCGCCCTCCTCCGCCCGGCGGCCCGCCCTCACCCGTAGGTGTCGCCCGGACCCTTGCTGCCGGGTGCCCGCAACCGACCGAACCGGCGCTCCGGGCCCCCCGGCCCGACCACCTTGATCATCCGTACGGTGCCCTGCCCCAGATCCGCGTTCAGCCGGGCCACCAGCTGCGGAGCCAGCAGCCGCAGCTGCGTCGCCCACGCCGTCGAGTCGCAGCTCACGGTCAGCACCCGGGCGTCCGGATCGTCGTCGTACCGCAGGGGCACGCAGTGGTTCGCCAGATCGTCGCCGACGATCTGCGGCCACCGCCCCATCACCCCGCCGACCGCCGCGGGCGTCTCCCAGCCCCGCTCGGTGATGAGCCGGTTGATCGCGGAGCCCAGCGGCTGGGGATCCCGGCCGTCCGACCGCGCCCCCGAGCGCAGCCCGCCACCCCGCCTGGCCTGCTTCTTCTGCTGCGCCGCCGCGCCCCGCGCCCTGGCCTGCTCCTTCGCCGCCCGCAACGCGACCCGGGCGAGATCGACGCCGGTCACCTCGGGCGGCTTCGGCACTCCTCCGGGCGCCCCTGGAGACGCCCCGGCAGAGGCCCTGGGCGAAGCCCCGGAAGCGGCCGGATCCGGCAACGCGTCTCCCGGCCCACCGCCCCGGCCCGCGGCCGTGCCCTTCGCGCGAACCGCTCCCGTACCGCCCGCGCGGGAGGCCGATCCCCGTGCGCCCGCACCGCTCTCGCCCCGGCCGGTCATACGCGCTCCACCTCGCCCGCGGTCACCGCGTACCGCGCCCCCGCCAGCACGCCCGGAACGTCCTGGGCCACCGCGGCCGTCACGAGCACCTGCTCGCCGGGAGCCACCAGCTCCGCCAGCCGCTCCCGGCGACGGGCGTCCAGCTCGGCGAAGACGTCGTCCAGCACCAGCACCGGCTCGTTGCCCTCGGAGCGCAGCAGCTCGTAACTGGCCAGCCGCAGGGCCAGCGCGTAACTCCAGGACTCGCCGTGACTCGCGTACCCCTTCGCCGGCATGGACCGCAGGCCGAGCAGCAGGTCGTCGCGGTGCGGGCCGACGAGGGTCACGCCCCGCTCGATCTCCTGTTTGCGGACCCCTTCGAGCGCCGCGATCAGCTGTTCGTACAGCTCGTCGCGGGTGCGTGCGGGACCCACGTCCTCGCCGACCGAGCTGCGGTACTCCAGCGCCACCGGACCGCCGCCCGGCGCGACGTCGCCGTACGCCTTGTCGGCCAGCGGCTGGAGCGTGGCGATCAGATCGAGGCGCTGCGCGAGCAGCTCCGCGCCCACCCTGCCCAGGTGCTGGTCCCAGACGTCGAGCGTCGACAGGTCCATCGAGCGGCCGCCGTGCCGTCGGGCCATCGCCGCGGACTTCAGCAGGGTGTTGCGCTGCTTGAGCACCCGCTCGTAGTCGGAGCGGACCCCGGCCATCCGGGGCGACCGCGCCGTGATCAGCTCGTCCAGGAACCGGCGCCGCTCCCCGGGGTCGCCCTTGACCAGGGCCAGATCCTCCGGCGCGAACAGCACGGTCCGGACGATCCCGAGCACGTCACGCGGTCTGACCTGCGAGGACCGGTTGATACGGGCCCGGTTGGCGCGGCCGGGGTTCAGCTCCAGCTCGATCAGCTGGGATCGCTCGCCCTGGGTGACCGCCGCACGGATCACCGCCCGCTCGGCGCCCATCCGCACCAGTGGGGCGTCCGAGGAGACCCGGTGGCTGCCTAGGGTGGCGAGATAGCCGACGGCCTCGACGAGGTTGGTCTTGCCCTGCCCGTTGGGCCCCACGAACGCGGTGACGCCCGGGTCGAGAGGGACCTCGACCCGGGCGTACGAGCGGAAGTCGGCCAGCGAGAGGT
Organism: Streptomyces sp. NPDC102283; assembly: GCF_044766265.1. Classification (NCBI taxonomy): domain Bacteria; kingdom Bacillati; phylum Actinomycetota; class Actinomycetes; order Kitasatosporales; family Streptomycetaceae; genus Streptomyces; species Streptomyces sp. NPDC102283. The sequence continues at coordinate 17,375 of NZ_JBIWLQ010000012.1, read as the reverse complement.
GGGTGACGTGCATGGTGGCCGACCTCTCCCGATGGTGCTTCGCAGGTTGTTGCGCTGCCGACGCGTCGCCGGCGTTCCGATCAGTTCTCGGACTTGGACTCGACCGCGTGCCCGCCGAACTGGTTGCGCAGCGCGGCGATCATCTTCATCTGCGGCGAGTCGTCCTGGCGCGAGGCGAACCGCGCGAACAGCGACGCCGTGATCGCGGGCAGCGGCACCGCGTTGTCGATCGCGGCCTCCACCGTCCAGCGGCCCTCGCCCGAGTCGGCGGCGAAGCCCCGGAGCTTGTCCAGGTGCTCGTCGTCGTCGAGCGCGTTGACCGCGAGGTCGAGCAGCCAGGAACGGATGACCGTGCCCTCCTGCCAGGAGCGGAAGACCTCGCGCACGTCGGTGACGGAGTCGACCTTCTCCAGCAGCTCCCAGCCCTCGGCGTAGGCCTGCATCATGGCGTACTCGATGCCGTTGTGGACCATCTTCGCGAAGTGGCCGGCGCCGACCTTGCCCGCGTGCACGGAGCCGAAGTCGCCCTCGGGCTTCAGCGCGTCGAAGATCGGCTGGACCTTCGCCACGTTCTCCTCGGTGCCGCCGTACATCAGGGCGTAGCCGTTCTCCAGGCCCCAGACACCGCCGGAGACTCCGCAGTCGACGAAGCCGATGTCCTTGATGCCCAGCTCGACGCCGTGCTTCTCGTCGTCGGTCCACCGCGAGTTCCCACCGTCGACGACGACGTCGCCGGGCGAGAGCAGATCGGCGAGCTCGTCGATCGTGGACTGGGTCGCGGCACCGGCCGGGACCATGACCCAGACGACCCGCGGGCCCTTCAGCTTGCCCACAAGCTCTTCGAGACTGTGGACATCGGCGACATCCGGGTTGCGGTCGTAACCGATGACGGTGTGGCCTGCGCGGCGGATGCGCTCGCGCATGTTGCCGCCCATCTTGCCGAGGCCGACGAGACCGAGCTCCATCAGAGATTCCTTAAGCGTCGTGGCGATAAGCGTCGGGGCGTGTGCGCCCAGGACCGAGCCTACGCCCGGCGGGGGACAGCGCGGCGGGCCCGCTCCGCGCCGAGCGGGCCCGCCGGAAACTGCCGCGGATACGTCCCCCGGTCGGCCGGGGGTGGCCGGGATCGGCCGGGATCAGCCGGAGAGGCGGACCGGCATGATCAGGTACTTGTACGCGTCGTCCGCCTCGGCGTCGAGGGCCGGGCGCCCACTGAGCAGGGCGGGCTTGGTCGACGTGGTGAACGAGAGCTGGGCGACCGGGGAGTCGATCGCGCTCAGACCGTCCAGCAGGAACGTCGGGTTGAAGGCGATCGAGATGTCGTCGCCCTCCAGCACCGCGTCGACGCGCTCCACAGCCTGTGCGTCGTCACTGGAACCGGCTTCCAGGATGAGGACGCCCTGCTCGAAGCTGAGCCGTACGGGGGTGTTGCGCTCGGCGACCAGGGCCACGCGCTTGACGGCCTCGACGAAGGGGGCCGTCTCGATCACCGCGACGGAGTTGAACTCGGTCGGGAAGAGCGTGCGGTACTTCGGCAGATCGCCTTCGAGCAGCCGCGTCGTCGTCCGGCGGCCGGCGCCCTCGAAGCCGATCAGGCCCTCGCCCGCGCCGGAACCGGAGAGCGCCAGGGTGACCGTGTCGCCGCTCGTGAGCGCCTTGGCGGTGTCCAGGAGCGTCTTGGCGGGCACCAGGGCGACCGCGGACGCGTCGGCGTTCTCCGGCTTCCACAGGAACTCACGGACCGCGAAGCGGTAGCGGTCGGTGGAGGCGAGGGTGACCGTGTCGCCCTCGATCTCGATCCGTACGCCGGTGAGCACCGGCAGGGTGTCGTCGCGGCCGGCGGCGATGGCGACCTGGGCGGCGGCCGAGGCGAAGACCTCACCGGGGACGGTGCCCGTGGCGGTCGGCATCTGCGGCAGCGCGGGGTACTCCTCCACAGGCAGTGTGTGGAGGGTGAAGCGGGAGGAGCCGCAGACGACCGTGGCCCGCACACCGTCGGTGGAGATCTCCACCGGGCGGTTGGGCAGGGCGCGGCAGATGTCGGCGAGCAGCCGGCCGGAGACGAGCACCGTGCCGTCCTCGTCGATCTCCGCGTCCACGGAGACCCTGGCGGAGACCTCGTAGTCGAAGCTGGAGAAGCTGAGAGCTCCGTCCTCGGCCTTCAGCAGAAGACCCGCGAGAACGGGCGCCGGCGGACGGGCCGGGAGGCTGCGGGCCACCCAGGCCACCGCCTCCGCGAGTACATCGCGCTCCACCCGGATCTTCACCGGAACCGCCTCCTGCTGTTGCTCGCTCGCCCTGCTGGCCTTCGTCGTCTGGACCGGAGCTCCCTGCCGAGGGCTGGGGAGGCTCCGGGGTCCAGTCTGACGTACGGCACCGACAGTCGTTGCTGCTCGGGGTCAAGTCGGGCCGAGAGCTTCGCGGCGGTCGACGGCCGAGTTGTCCACAGCACCCACTTCGAAGCTGATTCCTTGCTAACTCTGGGTGGTAGTAGTAGTAGGCCTTGTGGATACCGTGGATAACGTCGTTTGCGCAGGTCAGCGACTGTTTTTTGTCCACCGCCCCTGTGGGTGGCGCCCGTGGAAAACCAGGGCTTTCTGTGGACGGGCGGAAGTTCTGCACACCCGATGCACAGGAGGGGGCCACTTCTCCCCAGGCCTGTCCCCAGCTTTACCCACGTTCCCCACAGCCCAACCGACCACCTTGGTGTGACGCCTTTCACTCCGGGCGGTGAGAGCGTGTGTTGCGTTGCCGAACAGTGGACAGAGGTGTGGAGAAGCGGCAAGAAGCTGGGGACAACGAGGCTCAGCCTGTGGGTCGCCGGTGGACAACCGCGATGACCTCCTGTGGACGAAAACTCTGTCCACAGGCTGTGGATGACGGTTGACCACAAATCCCCAGCCAGGTGACCTGGCCTGATGGAGTATCGGCAGCGAGCCCTGTGGACGCAATATGGACAACTTCCCAGTCCCCAGGCTGTGGACGGAAGATTTCTCCCACATCTGTGGAGAAGAGCCTCTGAGCAGCCCGTATTCGAACAGCGCGGGCTCGACGGAACGCTCGACGCGGGCCTCGAACAGCCCGATGGTGGCTCCGGACAGCCCGCTGCGGGGCCCCGGGAACGCGAAAAGCGCCTGGCGCGGACCGTGGAGGTCCGTGCCAAGCGCCCTGAGAAACGCTTCGGGAGAAGTCCCGGAAGCCGGCGTCAGCCGTTCTTGATGCGGTTGGTCAGCTCGGTGACCTGGTTGTAGATGGAGCGGCGCTCCGCCATCAGCGCGCGGATCTTCCGGTCCGCGTGCATCACCGTCGTATGGTCGCGGCCGCCGAACTGCGCACCGATCTTCGGCAGCGAGAGGTCGGTCAGCTCGCGGCACAGATACATGGCGATCTGGCGCGCCGTCACCAGGACCCGGCTGCGCGAGGATCCGCAGAGGTCGTCCACGGTGAGGCCGAAGTAGTCCGCGGTCGCCGCCATGATGGCCGGCGCGGTGATCTCCGGCGCCGATTCCTCACCGCCCGGGATCAGGTCCTTCAGGACGATCTCGGTCAGTCCGAGGTCCACCGGCTGCCGGTTGAGCGAGGCGAAGGCGGTCACCCGGATCAGGGCGCCCTCCAGCTCACGGATGTTGCGCGAGATCCGCGAGGCGATGAACTCCAGGACCTCCGGCGGGGCGTTGAGCTGCTCCTGCACCGCCTTCTTGCGGAGGATCGCGATCCGGGTCTCCAGCTCGGGCGGCTGGACGTCCGTCGTCAGACCCCACTCGAAGCGGTTGCGCAGCCGGTCCTCCAGCGTCACCAGCTGCTTGGGCGGCCGGTCCGAGGAGAGCACGATCTGCTTGTTCGCGTTGTGCAGCGTATTGAAGGTGTGGAAGAACTCCTCCTGCGTCGACTCCTTGCTCGCCAGGAACTGGATGTCGTCGACCAGCAGGATGTCCACGTCGCGGTAGCGCTTGCGGAAGGTGTCGCCCTTGCCGTCGCGGATCGAGTTGATGAACTCGTTGGTGAACTCCTCCGAGCTCACGTACCGCACCCGGGTCCCCGGGTAGAGGCTCCGCGCGTAGTGCCCGATGGCGTGCAGCAGGTGGGTCTTGCCGAGCCCCGACTCCCCGTAGATGAAGAGGGGGTTGTACGCCTTCGCGGGCGCCTCGGCGACGGCGACGGCCGCGGCGTGCGCGAACCGGTTGGACGCCCCGATGACGAAGGTGTCGAAGAGGTACTTCGGGTTCAGCCGGGCGTGCGGTTCGCCGGGGCCCGGCGCGGGGGCCGGCTGGGCGCCCATCGGGCCGGGGACCGAGCCGCCGGTCCGATGGGGGCCGTGGCTGCTCTGGCGGGGCCCGGGCTGCTGCTGGTCCTGCCGGTCGGGGCGCTGCTCGTACCCCTGGTGCTCGGGCGGCGGTGACCGGTAGTCGTGCTGCGGCTGCTGGGGGCGCCCGGTGCCGTACGGCTCGCGCCACTGCTCCGGGTGCTGCTCCCGGTACTGCTCGTTCTCACGCTCCCGGTACGACTCGCTCTCGCGGTACGGCTCGCCGGAGGGCTGCTCGCGGTCCTGGTATCCGCCGTGCCGCGGCTGCTGCCAGGAGAGGTCCTCCTGGGTGCGCGGCCAGGCGCCGGGCTCCGGGCGCTGCTGCTGGTAGTCGGGGTAGGCCGGCCGGGCCGTCGGCATCCCGTCGTCGGAGGGCCGGTGGCCGTATCCGTCGTACGCGTCGTCGCGCGGCTGCGCCGGGTAGCGGTGGCCCTGCTGGCTCTGGTGCGACTGGTGCATCGGGGGCGCCGGCGGGGAGGGCGGTTCGCCCGCGGAGTCGTCGACGGTGATGGCGATCCGGATGGGGCGGCCGCACTCGCGGGTCAGCGTCTCGCTGATGAGCGGCGCGAGCCGGCCCTCCAGGACGCGCTTGCCCCATTCGTTGGGGACGGCCAGCAGCGCGGTGTCGGCGACGAGTGCCAGGGGCTGGCAGCGCTCGATCCACTGCTTGTCCTTCGGCTCGATGCCCTGCTGACCCTCCCCGAGGAGTTGTTCCAGCACTCGCGGCCACACTGCGGCAAGATCGGCAGGTACGTCAGCCACAAGGCACGCTCTCTCGCATGTCCCACGAATGTGTGGTTCTCGGGACGGGATGGGTCGGGTCGGGTGAGGCCCGGCAGTCGGGAAGGAAAGAACCGGAGTTCAGCCACGGTAGTCAGGCGGAGCCGCGTGGTTCAAGTTGTTGTCCACAGGCTGTGCACAATGAGGGGCCACGCGAAGCCGGTTTGACCGGATGGCGTAGCCGCGCGTACCGTGACCAGGTCGAGTTGTCGATGGCTGCTGCCGCCTGCCTCCGATGGGCAAAGATCACGATCTGTGATTGTGAAGCGGTGCACTAAGGCGTTTACGCGAGTTCCTCGTGGGCGCACGGTGACAGCCAGGCGATGTCCCGCCAACACACGAATCATTTCTGGAGCCCCCGAGTGAGCAAGCGCACCTTCCAGCCGAACAACCGTCGTCGCGCCAAGACCCATGGCTTCCGGCTGCGCATGCGTACCCGTGCCGGCCGTGCGATTCTCGCGAACCGCCGTGGCAAGGGCCGCAGCAGCCTGTCCGCCTGATCGCCAACAGGTCCATGACGTGCTGCCTACCGAGAATCGGCTGAGGCGGCGCGAGGACTTCGCGACCGCGGTACGACGAGGACGTCGAGCCGGACGTCCACTGCTCGTCGTCCATCTACGCAGCGGTGACACGGACCCGCACGTGACGGGGGAGACTGTTCCCCCGTCACGTGCGGGTTTCGTTGTCAGCAAGGCCGTGGGGGGCGCAGTCGTCCGTACCGCGGTGAAGCGGAAGCTTCGCCACCTGGTCCGCGACCGGCTGGCTCAGCTGCCCCCCGGTAGCCTTGTTGTCGTACGGGCGCTGCCCGGTGCGGGCGACGCCGACCATGCACAGCTGGCCCGAGACCTGGACGCCGCCCTTCAGCGGCTGCTGGGAGGGGGCGCGCGATGAAGTACCCGCTGCTTGCTCTCATCAAGCTGTACCAGTGGACGATCAGTCCACTCCTCGGGCCTGTCTGCCGTTACTACCCGTCGTGTTCCCACTATGGATATACGTCGATCGACAGGCACGGTGCCATCAAGGGAACAGCGCTGACGGCCTGGCGCATCCTGCGGTGCAATCCGTGGTCACCCGGCGGTGTGGATCATGTTCCGCCACGCAAGCGTCCGCGGTGGCACGAGCTGCTGCGCAATGCCCTGCGCGGCGAAAAGGGCGGGGAGACCGCCGCTGATGTGCCGCCCGGGGGGTCGGTCTCCGAACCTCCGAGCCCGGCCGCAGAGACCTCGCCCAATGCTCAAGGAGCCTGATTAGTGGACACGATTGCCAGTCTGTTCAGCTTTATCACCACACCCGTCTCATGGGTCATCGTTCAGTTCCACAAGGTCTACGGGGCGCTCTTCGGCGACGACTCCGGCTGGGCCTGGGGCCTGTCGATCGTGTCCCTGGTGGTGCTGATCCGGATCTGCCTGATCCCGCTCTTCGTGAAGCAGATCAAGTCGACCCGCAACATGCAGGTGCTCCAGCCGAAGATGAAGGCGATCCAGGAGCGCTACAAGAACGACAAGCAGCGTCAGTCCGAAGAGATGATGAAGCTGTACAAGGAGACGGGCACCAACCCGCTCTCCTCGTGCCTTCCCATCCTGGCGCAGTCCCCGTTCTTCTTCGCCCTCTACCACGTGCTGTCGTCCATCGCCTCGGGCAAGAAGATCGGGGCGATCAACCAGGACCTGCTGGACAGCGCGCGTCAGGCGCACATCTTCGGCGCCCCGCTGGCCGCGAAGTTCACTGACAGCGTCGAGAAGGTCACCTCGCTCGACGCTTCCCTGATGGACGTCCGGATCGTCACCGCGATCATGATCGTGCTGATGTCGGCGTCGCAGTTCTTCACGCAGCGCCAGCTGATGACGAAGAACGTCGACCTGACGGTCAAGACCCCGTACATGCAGCAGCAGAAGATGCTGATGTACATCTTCCCGGTCATCTTCGCCGTGATGGGCATCAACTTCCCCGTCGGTGTCCTCGTCTACTGGCTGACCACGAACGTCTGGACCATGGGTCAGCAGATGTACGTGATCAACCAGAACCCGACGCCGGGCAGCAAGGCGCAGGACGCTTACCTCCAGCGGGTCCTCAAGAGCGTGTCCGCCCATGAGCAGGTGCGCGGCCGCACCCGTCGCAACACCGTCAAGGCCATCGTCGCCAAGGGCCCCGACCGTAACGACATCGAGCGCAAGTTCATCACCGGCCTCGGCAAGCTGGGTCTCGCGGCCCAGGAGGACGGCACGGTGCAGAAGAGCGAGACCGCCGCGGCCGACGCCGAGGGCAGTCAGGCGCACAAGCGCCAGCAGCCCAAGCGCCAGACCAAGGCGAAGCGCCAGACGGCCGGTGCCACGGCCGGTGGAGCCAAGGACACGGAGTCCTCGGAAGCCGGTTCCACGACCTCGCTCGAGAAGCAGGACGCACCGCAGGACGACAAGCCGAAGTCGGCGGGCAAGCCCGCCTCCGGCTCCTCACGCCAAGCCAAGTCCGGGCAGCGCAAGGGTCCGCAGCGGCCCAAGCACCCGTCCAAGAAGTAGAAGGAGTCCATCCGTGACGGAAGGCACCACCTCCACGGCCGCCGCTGAGGCCGGTAGCGACACCCTGACCCGCCTGGAGCAGGAGGGCGAGATCGCGGCCGACTATCTCGAGGGGCTGCTCGACATCGCCGACCTCGACGGCGACATCGATATGGACGTCGAGGCGGACCGGGCCGCGGTGTCGATCATCAGCGAATCGGCGCGTGACCTCGAGAAGCTCGTGGGCCGTGACGGTGAGGTCCTGGAGGCGCTCCAGGAGCTGACGCGACTGGCCGTCCACCGGGAGACGGGCGACCGCAGCCGGCTGATGCTGGACATTGGTGGCTTCCGGGCCAAGAAGCGCGAGATCCTCGCGGCGCTGGGTGCCAAGGCCGCGGACGAGGTCAAGAGCTCGGGCGAGCCGGTGAAGCTGGACCCGATGACGCCGTTCGAGCGCAAGGTCGTGCACGACGCGATCGCCGCGGCCGGTCTCCGGAGCGAGTCGGAGGGCGAGGAGCCGCAGCGCTTCGTCGTCGTTCTCCCGGCCTGACCGGATCCTTGTACTGTCGGCCCCGTCTGTTCGCAGGCGGGGCCGATCTTTGTCAGCCTGAAAGTCAGCCACCCACAGTGCGCTAGTGCGGTATGGAAGGACGGTCCCCGTGACGGAGGCAGCAGAGCTCCCCCAGGCACCTGCGGAGGCGCAGGCGGTGTTCGGAGAGCTCTTCCCGGAGGCTGTTCGGTACGCGGAGCTTCTCGCGGATGCGGGGGTCAAACGAGGCCTGATCGGGCCGCGTGAGGTCCCCCGGCTGTGGGAGCGGCACCTGCTGAACTGCGCGGTGCTCTCCGAGGTCGTGCCCAAAGGCGTCACCGTCTGCGATGTGGGCTCCGGCGCCGGCCTGCCCGGCATCCCGCTGGCTCTGGTGCGTCCCGATCTCAAGATCACCCTGCTGGAGCCGTTGCTGCGGCGGACGAACTTCCTCCAGGAAGTCGTCGAGCTGCTCGGCCTGGACCATGTGACGGTCGTGCGCGGCCGGGCCGAGGAGGTCCTCGGGACGCTTCAGCCCGTTCATGTGGTGACCGCCCGTGCGGTGGCGCCGCTGGACCGACTGGCGGGCTGGGGCGTGCCCCTGCTGAAGCCCTACGGAGAGATGCTCGCGCTCAAGGGCGACACTGCCGAGGAGGAGCTCAACGGCGCCAGGGCGGCGCTCAGCAAGCTCGGTGTCCTGGAGACCGAGGTGCTCCACGTCGGTGAAGGCCTGGTCGACCCGCTCTCCACCGTGGTCCGTGTCGTGGTGGGAGAGAGCCCGGGCGGTGTGAGGTTCGCCGCAAAGAGGGCCAAGGCCGCTCGGACGGAGCGGACGCGCAGGCGCCGCTGAGGAGGCACTGCGGGGCGGCGCCGCCGTCCGGACGGGAGCACTGTTCGGCAGTACGGTATGCGGATTCTGACGGCTCTTGAGTCGCTTAGCAGTGGTTCTTCCGGAAAGTAGCGATACGTACCCCGTGCGGAGTGTCGTGGCCTGGTAGTTGCTTCGCAGAGGCATCGTGTTTCACGTGAAACGTCGCTCTCTGCTGCAGGGAATCATCGGCCGCGGTCGTGCGGCTGCCACGCCTCGCGACCGCAAGCCCGGACGGGTTGCCGAGTTGTCCACACGCACGGATTCATCCACAGAACAGCGGGCCTCGCTGGTTCACGACCCCGAAAGCATGGCAGGCTCTGTTCATTGCGAGCCTGAAGTCGAGGAGAGTGAATCCTTGCGGTCCGACGCCAACCTCGCGGGACCGATGACCGACCCGGTCCCCGGTCCCCGAACCGAGTCCGTGGGTGAGGGTGTTTCACGTGAAACACCGCCGCCGATGGACGACACACCCATCGGCCGAGCCGCTCAGCTGGCGGTCGAGGCCCTCGGCCGCGCCGGCGAAGGGCTGCCCCGCCCTGACCGCACCCGCGTCATGGTGGTGGCCAACCAGAAGGGCGGAGTCGGGAAGACGACCACGACGGTCAACCTTGCCGCTTCCCTCGCCCTGCACGGTGCCCGCGTTCTGGTGGTCGACCTCGACCCGCAGGGCAACGCCTCCACGGCTCTGGGCATCGATCACCACGCCGAAGTTCCCTCGATCTACGACGTCCTGGTGGAGAGCCGCCCGCTCTCCGAGGTGGTCCAGCCCGTACCGGACGTCGAAGGCCTCTTCTGTGCCCCCGCCACCATCGATCTCGCCGGTGCGGAGATCGAGCTGGTCTCGCTGGTGGCACGGGAGAGCCGGCTCCAGCGAGCCATCCAGGCGTACGAGCAGCCGCTGGACTACATCCTCATCGACTGCCCGCCCTCGCTGGGTCTGTTGACGGTGAACGCGATGGTGGCCGGAGCCGAAGTGTTGATTCCCATCCAGTGCGAGTACTACGCGCTGGAAGGCCTGGGTCAGCTTCTGAGGAACGTCGACCTGGTGCGGGGGCATCTGAATCCGGACCTGCACGTCTCGACGATCCTGTTGACGATGTACGACGGCCGGACGAGGCTCGCCTCGCAGGTCGCCGAGGAGGTCCGTACCCACTTCGGCAAGGAAGTGCTGCGGACGAGCATCCCGCGGTCGGTGCGCATCTCGGAGGCGCCGAGCTACGGGCAGACCGTGCTGACCTACGACCCGGGGTCCAGCGGTTCGCTCTCGTATCTCGAGGCGGCCCGGGAGATCGCCCTGCGGGGCGTCGGGATGCACTACGAGGCTCAGCACGCCCACACGAGCAGTCAGAACAGCCAGCAGAACGTTTCGGAGGGCATTCAGTGAGTGAGCGTCGTAGAGGACTGGGGCGTGGGCTCGGTGCGCTGATCCCCGCCGCTCCCCAGGAGAAGCAGGTGTCGGCGCCCGGAGGCGGTGCGGCGTCGTCCGGCGTGGGTCCGGTTCTGACGGCGCGCGGGGTGGCCGCTGCGAAGGTGACCGGGCTGCCTTCGGCCCCGGTGGTGCCGGAGCCGGCGTCCACCCCGGAGGGCCGGTCCGAGCAGGATGCCGGGACGTCCGGCGCGTACTTCGCCGAGCTGCCGATCGGGACGATCACCCCGAACCCTCGCCAGCCCCGTGAGGTCTTCGACGAGGACGCGCTGGCCGAGCTGGTCGTCTCCATCAAGGAAGTCGGTCTGCTCCAGCCGGTCGTCGTCCGGAAGGTGGGCCCGGACAGCTACGAGCTCATCATGGGTGAGCGTCGGTGGAGGGCCTGCCGTGAAGCGGGCCTGGAGCGGATTCCGACCATCGTCCGCGCCACGGACGACGAGAAGCTGCTCTTGGACGCGCTGCTGGAGAACCTCCACCGGGCTCAGCTGAACCCGCTGGAAGAGGCCGCCGCCTACGACCAGCTGCTCAAGGACTTCAAGTGCACCCACGACCAGCTGGCCGACCGGATCGGCCGTTCGCGTCCGCAGGTGACGAACACGCTGAGGCTCCTGCGGCTCTCGCCGCCGGTGCAGCGCCGCGTCGCCGCAGGCGTTCTTTCGGCCGGCCACGCTCGTGCGCTGCTGTCCGTGGACGATTCCGAGGAGCAGGACCGGCTGGCTCACCGCATCGTCGCCGAAGGGCTCTCGGTGCGTGCGGTCGAGGAGATCGTGACGCTCATGGGCTCGCGACCCACGAGCTCTGCGAAGCCGAAGGGGCCGAGGGCCGGTGGCCGTCTGTCCCCTGCTCTGACCGACCTGGCGACGCGTCTGTCCGACCGCTTCGAGACCCGGGTGAAGGTCGACCTGGGGCAGAAGAAGGGCAAGATCGTCGTCGAGTTCGCCTCGATGGAGGACCTGGACCGGATCCTCGGCAGTCTCGCCCCGGGCGAGGGCCGTGTGCTGGAGAGCCGTCTCGGCGAGACGTCCGAGAAGGACGACGAGGGCTGAGCAGCGGGACCTGAGGAAGGGCGGGCCGTGCGCCGGGTGGATACCGGAACACGGCCCGCCCTTTGCCCTCTCTCGGTATCCGCACCACCTCTGGGTGGATACGATGCGATCTGGGACGGCGCATCCACGGTGATCGACCTCAGAGGAGGGCGGAGGCCTTGCGAAGAGTGAGCCGCAGTCGGCTCGTCACGGTCGGACTGGGCCTGGGCGCCGTCGGGGGATTCGTCGGCAGTCTGTTCCATGAACGGAGCACCCTGGCAGCCGCACGTGGTGCGGTGGGCGAAGGAAGTGAGGGATCGCCGTCATGGGGCGTCGACTCGCACCACTCACCCTGGACAACCTTCCGGATCTCCCCGAGCGTTGCCGCTCGTGCGTCTTCTGGGAGCTCGACCCGGTCAGTGGGGAAGCCGCGGTAAAGGCGGGCAAGTCGGAGCTGGAGAAGGAAGCCTGGATCTCCGCCGTCCTCCTGGAGTGGGGGTCCTGCGGCCGGGTGGTCTATGTGGACGATGTGCCGGCGGGCTTCGTGCTCTACGCCCCGCCCGCGTACGTCCCCCGCTCGACGGCTTTCCCGACCAGCCCCGTCTCCCCCGACGCCGTCCAGCTCATCACCGGACTGATCATTCCGGAGTATCAGGGCCAAGGGCTGGGCCGCGTCATGGTGCAGACAGTGGCGAAGGATGTTCTGCGCCGTGGTTTCAAGGCGATCGAGGCCTTCGGAGACGCGCGGTCCGAGCAAGCCACCTGTGTACTCCCCGCGGAACATCTGCTGGCCGTGGGCTTCAAGACCGTGCGGCCGCATCCCGTTTATCCACGGTTGAGGCTGGAGCTGCGGACGACGCTCTCCTGGAAGGAAGACGTGGAGATGGCGCTCGACCGGTTTCTGGGGGCGGTCCAGAAGGAACCGGTGTTGCGGCCGTTGTGATGCCGGGTCGTTGCTGCAGCGCCATACGGAACGGGCCCACCCCTTCAGGGGGGTGGACCCGTTTCACGTGAAACATCGCGCTGGAGCGCTGCTGCGCGATCAGGTGCTGATGAAGCCTTCGAGGTCGCGGAGGATCGCGGCCTTCGGCTTGGCGCCGACGATGGTCTTGGCGACCTCGCCGCCCTGGTACACGTTCAGGGTCGGGATGGACATCACGCCGTACTTGGCAGCGGTGGCCGGGTTCTCGTCGATGTTGAGCTTGACGATCTCGATCTGGTCCCCGTGCTCTGCTGCGATCGCCTCCAGCGACGGGGCGATCTGGCGGCACGGGCCGCACCAGGCAGCCCAGAAGTCCACCAGAACGGGCTTGCCGCTCTTGAGGACGACCTCGTCGAAGGTGTCATCCGTAACGTGCTTCAGGTCGCCGGCCACGGCGGCCTCCTTAGTCTCTCGGGGTGGTGGGGTGCGGTGCGGACGTTCAGACGGCCGGGGTCTTCTCCGGCTCGGCGGGCTCCGCGTCGGCCAGGGCCGCGAGGAAGCGCTCGGCGTCCAGTGCGGCGGAGCAGCCGGTGCCCGCTGCCGTGATGGCCTGACGGTAGGTGTGGTCGACCACGTCTCCGGCGCCGAAGACGCCGGTGAGGTTGGTGCGAGTGGAGGGCGCCTCGACCTTCAGATAGCCCTCGTCGTCGAGCTCCAGCTGGCCCTTGAAGAGCTCGGTGCGCGGGTCGTGGCCGACGGCGATGAACAGTCCGGTCACGGGGAGCTCGGAGGTCTCACCGGTCTTGGTGTTGCGCAGGGTCAGACCGGAGAGCTTCTGGTCGCCCTTGACCTCGGCGACCTCGCTGTCCCAGGCGAACTTGATCTTCGGGTCGGCGAAGGCCCGGTCCTGCATGGCCTTGGAGGCACGCAGGGTGTCACGGCGGTGGACGATGGTGACGGACTTGGCGAAGCGGGAGAGGAAGGTCGCCTCCTCCATCGCGGTGTCGCCGCCGCCGATCACGGCGATGTCGTGGTCCTTGAAGAAGAAGCCGTCGCAGGTGGCGCACCAGGAGACGCCGCGTCCGGAGAGGGCGTCCTCGTTGGGCAGTCCGAGCTTGCGGTGCTGGGAGCCGGTCGTGACGATGACGGCCTTGGCGCGGTGGACGGTGCCCGCGGTGTCGGTGACGGTCTTGACGTCACCCGTGAGGTCGACCGAGACCACGTCGTCGGGGATCAGCTCGGCACCGAAGCGCTCGGCCTGGGCCCGCATGTTGTCCATGAGCTCGGGGCCCATGATGCCGTCCTGGAAGCCGGGGAAGTTCTCCACGTCGGTGGTGTTCATCAACGCACCACCGGCCGTGACGGCGCCCTCGAAGACCAACGGATTCAGCGAGGCGCGGGCGGTGTACAGCGCGGCGGTGTACCCAGCCGGTCCGGAGCCGATGATGATCACATTACGGACGTCGCTCACGGGTCTCTTCCTCGTTTCTGCAGACTGCCTAACTGCCTACGGGGTCGGTTCTACGACTCACACCCCACCCAACGGATCCTACGGCTGATGCATTCCCGAACGTGCCGCAGCGGTCGCGGACCGTTTCAGGGGCGGTCGTAGACGCGGGTCAGCAGCAGTTGCCCGGTGGACTCCGGAGCGGTGTCCACGCAGGAGGCGGCCACGAGATAGGCCTGTACGCGTGAAGGGTCGCTCGGGTGCGGCAGGACGACGAGATAGGTGTCCGTTCCCTGGTACGTCCCCTCGTCGAGGGCGAGGGCCGGCGTGGTGCGGCCGGTGGCCTGCTGGACACACGGGGGAACGGCCACGGCAGGGGCCTTCAAAGGGCTCCTGGACGTCTCGGTGTCGGGGGTGATGGCCTCGCTCGTCGACTTGGTGTCCGCGCCCGGCGGCACCTTCTTGGCACCGGGGCTCTCCCGGCCGGCTCCACTGCCCAGGAGGTCCTGCACCTGGGATTCCAGCGTGCCGTCGGCGTAGGCGTGCGCGCCGCTGTCCGCGGCGCTGACTCCGCTGTCGGCCGCGGTCTTGGAGGAGTCACCGGACGGGGCGATGGACTGGAGGAAGAAGACACCCATCCCGATGACCGCGGCGCCGAACGCGGTGCCGAGGACCACCGCGCGTCGCCGCCGACGGGTGGGACGGCGACCCGGTCCGGTAGCGGCAGAGGAACGGCCCGTAGGACGGTCCTGGGCGGAGGCGCCGATGCTCCTGGGAGCGGGCTTGCTCGTCTCTCGGTCGGTCGTGTCTTCGGCGGTCGTTGTTTCACGTGAAACAACGACCGGTTCGTCCACGGCGGGAGCGGCGGGGCGGGCCTCCGCCGCGAGTGCCGCGTCGATGCGGGCGGCGATGTCCTCGGGCATCGGCTCGGGTGCCGGCATCGTTCCGAGCAGCTCTCGAATCTCTTCCAGGGAGTCCCGGACCTCCGTGCAGAGGGCGCACCCGGTTACGTGCTGCCGGACTTCCTCAGTGCGGGAAGGGGAGAGCAGCCCCTCGGTGAGATCGGAGATCTCGGTGACCTCCGGGTGCTGAGCCGTGTCGGCCGTGGATGTCACGGGCGCCCACCTCCTCCCTTCGTAGCGGTAGGGTCGCTTGCTCCTGCGTCTCTGGGGCCTGACGCAGATGGGACGGATGCTCCGGGCGTCCGGTTCCTTCCGTCCGCTTGGTTCTCCCCTTCGGGGGCCTGTCCCCCGGCTTCCGCGCGCAGGTGCCGGACCAGGGGAGCCAGTCTCGACCGGCCCCGTGCACATCGGCTTTTAACGGTGCCGGTCGGCACCTCGAGGATGCTGGCCGCCTCCGCGACGGGGTAGCCCTGCATGTCGACGAGGACGAGCGCCGCCCGCTGCTCGGCAGGCAGCGTGGCCAGGGCTTCCTGGAGCTGACGGTGGAGGTCCTGCCGCACGGCAGGGGCTTCGGCCGATTCGTGGGGTTCCAGGAGCTGATCGAGTCGTTCGGCGTCGTCCACGGGGGACGTCTTGCGGGAGGCGGCCTTGCGGACCCGGTCGAGACAGGCGTTGACGGTGATCCGGTGCAGCCAGGTGGTGACCGCGGACTGGCCGCGGAAGGTGTGGGCTGCGCGGAAGGCGTTGACGAGGGCGTCCTGGACCGCGTCGGCCGCTTCCTCCCTGTCCCCCAGGGTGCGCAGCGCCACGGCCCAGAGCCGATCGCGATGGCGGCGTACGAGTTCACCGAAGGCGTCGGGATCGCCCGCCACGTGCTGGGCGAGCAGGTCCGAGTCGCTCGGGCCAGTGCCTGCGGAACCGGCGCCCATTCTGTCTCCCCAAGCTGCACAGAAGGCCACTTTAAGGGTGAAAGTGCCTTGGATTCTGATCGACACTATCTCAGACAGTTGATAACCTCTTCAAGGTCCGGGCGGAAAATGATGAAATATTCTGCCCAGCTAAAGCAAAATATAAAATTCTGCACTTAAGGGATATCTATGTACAAGAGATTCCGTACCGCTTCAGCCGCTCTTGCCGTTGCCTGTTCTGCAGTGGTGGGAGTGCTTGGATCCGCCTCCGCCGCGAACGCGTCGATATCGGTCGACACCAACAAGATAGGCAACTGCGACGACAGCTGTATCACTTTCTTCTACAACTCGAACTACGGTGGTTCGCGGACGACGATCAACTCGACCGGCGGCGCTGGAGGCATCTCCAACCTGGCCCCGTACACCTTCCTCACCTCGGGGAGTGGTCAGGGAGTTTCGCTGAAGAACAACGCCGCATCGATTCAGACCAGGCTTCCCGGTGTCGGGGTGAATGTGGCGGTCTATTACAACAGTGGATATGCGGGCGCCTGCGACGCGATGCGGGCAAAGAACAGTGAATTTGGATATCTTCCCCAATTGAAGGCTACCTACAACAACAACGCTTCGGTTTACTTCCGGGTCAGCGGTTCGCCGAGTGGGAACTGCACGATCTGGTCGAGCTGACCTGATCCGGAATATTCTCGTCGCTTGGCAGGCGTTCTTTTCGAACGCCTGCCAAGCGTTTTATGTGAGGCGTGGGAAAGTGAATATTTCGCAGCTCCGTTGTACGAAAGTGCTGCTGATCGGGTCGGTCATTGTTCTGGGCGGCTGCGCGGCTCCGTCGGAGCCTGTTCGGTCAGCTCCTCAGCCGGAGAGCTCGGTAGGTCGTACTGACCCTGACAAGGCACTCCGGCTCCCCATCGATGAGTACGGTGTGCCTCCTGAGGATCATGCGGTTGTCCAGAAGGCAAAAATTCATCTGACGAATGCTTGTTTGAAGCGGCTTGGCTCTTCCTATTCGCTGCCCCCGGCCGAGGATCCTACTGAAGAAGCAGAAATCAGCAGACGGTACGGAATATCGGATCGAGGGACGGCGGCGAGGTACGGATACCACATGCCGCTTGCAGCGCCTGGCGCGGAGGGGAAGCTGAAACCTCTCTCGGACGAGGACAAGCGACTCGCCTTCGGAGAGCAGGGGGACGGAGGAAGCGCGAAGGGTGAAGCTGTCCCCGATGGAGGTTGCTACGGTGAGGCAGAAGCGAAGATAAATGAGGCCGGTGTGCCGGAGGCTGCCATTTTGTTCGCTTCCCAGGTCAACAGAGAAAGCTTTGAGCGTTCCATCGGCGATGCGCAGGTCGATGCGGTCGTGAAAGCGTGGTCGAAATGCATGGCCGTATCCGGATACTCCTATGCCTCCCCTTTGGAATCCGTGGGAGATCAAAAGTTCCATGATTCCGAGAAGCCCAGCGCCGAAGAGAAGCAGGTGGCTCTGACTGACCTGGAGTGCAAGAACCGGGTCGGTCTCATCGGGAAATGGGGCCGCGTGGAGGCCAGGATGCAGAAAGAGGCGATGAGCCGGGATCCTGAAAAGCTGATGCAGCTGAAAGCTTTTCAGGAATCCCAGCTTCGAAACGCCCGCAAAGCCCTCTCGGTGTCCTGAGAGCGGTCCCGTAGCCACTGAGCTGTTTCCAACCTCAGCTTGAGCATGTCAGATACAGGGTGAGGACCGTACCCGCAGCAACCGCTGCAAGCGCTGAACACTTCGCGAAG